>PKCK01000105.1 GCA_002862085.1 Planctomycetota bacterium
CAGCGCTGCTTGGCAAGCAGTCAGCTCACTCGGGTTCAGGAACGTCATGGCCGAGCACATGCAGCGCCTGGAGGATGGTCGCCCGCGCTGCCTGATGCTGCACGGACTGGAGCATGCACCCCTCGAAGCGGTCAACGACCTCGTCCACGTGTTCGAGCAGCACAGGGAGCGCAACGGCAGCCGCCGATGCTTCAACCTGCTGCTCTGCGGGTCTGTCGACTCCTCACTCATCGACTTCGATGCGACCGAGAAGATCCTGCTGACGGACTTCGCTAGGGAGGAGGCGCTTGGTGCGCTTATCGAGCTCCTTGGACCGGACGAACCTGCGCTACTCCAGGAAGCGATCGATCTCATCGGAGGCGTTCCCGCGCTCCTCGACGCCGTGGGACAGGAGAGCCGCTCCGTCGTGCGCGAGATCATCCAGAATCGCGACGCGATCTGGCGGCTCCTCGGCAAGCTAGCGAGCGAGATCCGAGGCGCGATCGAGATCGTCACTGGGGATGACACCTGTGCGGGGCGCCTGGAGCTGCTCGTCCGGGACGGCCCACAGCACGACACCGCTGACGCAGACCCCACACTGATTCGCGCGGGACTCGCCCTTAGGGACCCCAGGACCGACGCGCTCCGCGTGCGTGCCCCGATCTTCAGCGACCTCGCACTCGTTGGCTGAGCCCGCTCAGTCCGTCGACGAGAAGTCGAAGGCGATCTCGTCGCCCATCCGCTCCTCGAGGTAGGCCTTCAAGCGCTTCTTCATGCGAGCCTCCACCTGCCGGACACGCTCTTTGGAGACCCCGAAGGTCTCACCGAGACGAGCCAAGCTGACGGGGTCGGTCGCCACGAGTCGCTGAGTCCAGATGGTGCGCTCACGGTCGTCGCGAAGATGGTCGCGTGCGAAGGCTGCGAGGTGCTCCCCAAAGATCGAGCCCAGCTCGGACCGCGCGGCATTCTCTTCGGGGTCGTTCGGAGTGTTCTCGGGCACGACCTCCGCCAGGGAGCGACCGTCACCGTCGTCGCCCATCGGAGCGTGCAGCGACAGGGCGGGCGCCCGCATGTGCTGATCGACAGCGTTGACCTCTTTCTCGGACACCCCGAGCCGCTCGGCCAGCATCTTCGGGGATGGCCGGACGCCCTCCTTGAGCAGGCGATCACGCTCCTTCTGCAGCTGGAAGAAGAGCTTGCGTCCGGCCCGTGTGCTGCCCAAGCGAACGAGGCGGAAGTTGTCCAGAAGGAACCGCAGGATCATCGCCCGGATCCAGTACTGGGCGTAGCTGCTGAAGCGAATCTCGCGCGTTGGGTCGTAGCGCGAGAGTGCCTCGACCAGACCGACGTTGCCCTCTTGGATCAAGTCCAGGACATTGGCCCACTTTCGGTGGTACTGAAAGGCGATCTTGATCACCAGACGGAGGTTCGCGGTGACCAGGCGCTCGGCAGACTCGGGGTCGCCCGACTCGCGAAACTTGGTGGCCGCCTCCTTCTCCTCCTCGGCAGACAGGAGCGGGTACTTCCGCACCTCTGCCAAGTAGAACGAGAGCAGATCCTTGGAGCGCACGCCCTTTGGCGCCGTCCCCAACATCGGCAGGTTGCGCGGTACGGGGCGGGCCTCCGACTGGTCCTCGTCGAACAACTTGTCCTTGGATTCCGGATCTTCCGCCATTCTCGGTCACTCCGTGGTCTGCTGCTCGCCTTGCGCCGCCACAGGCTTACGACGCAGTCTGCCGCGCAGCACGCGCAATGCCGTAGGCGCGCCAGCGAGCACCGGCAAGTGGGAACCCGTCTCCGGCCCCTCCACAAGTTGTCCTTCCGCGGTCTCGACTCGCCTACCAGCCTCGCTGACGAGCAGGAAGCCACAGCCGACATCCCATGGCTGGAAGCTGGGAATCACGGTGGCGATCGCGCTGCCGCTCGCGACGAGCGCGAGGTGCGCTGCGGTGGATCCCACCGCACGAACTCTCCCTGGCCAGGGAAGCGGCATGCGTCGATGAAAACGAGACGGCAGACAGATCGAGGCATCACCGTCCACCGGAGCATCACCCGCTCGCAGACGCGCACCATTACGCCACGCTCCACCTCCGCGCTTGGCCAGGTACATCTCGTCGAGCCGCGGCAGATAGAGCCATCCCGCGTCGTAGCGCCCCTCCACCACCCGGCACACGGTCGGCCCCCAGTAGGCGAGCCCCTCGACATAGGCAGCTGTGCCGTCCAGGGGATCGACATACCAGGTGGCCCCGGAGCTTCCTGACGTGCTCGCGCCCTCCTCCCCGACCACCGCGTCGTTCGGAAAGAGGGCACAGAGCCCCTCGACGAGATGGGCCTCGCAGAGGCGATCGGCCGCCGTCACGACCGAGCCGTCGGACTTGCGCTCCGGCCGCAGGTGAACCAGCTCGCGCAGTGCTATCGCTCCCGCCTCTCGCAGCAGGCTCCCGACGGCCTCCTCGGCCCGGTTCAGCCCCGGCTTCTCCACGCTTCCTCCAGCTGGTCCCGTAGCCACTTGGTACTGCTGACAGCTCTCTCCACGCCGTCCGCGGCACAGAGGCAGGCCGGGCTGACCCGAGGACCCTACTCGAAGACGAGCTCGACGCTGCGCGGCCCCTCCGAGTCCATCAGCGTCAGTGTCAGCCTCATGGCGACGACGTGCTTCTCCGCGAGCGGCCCCTGCATGGACGGATCGGTCGCCCACAGCGGAAAGGCGATCACCCCTGCGATGCGGTCCGCTCCTGCAGGCGGCAGGTAGGCCGCTCGAAATGCCCCGGCCGAGCGTGTACGCTCGGTCAGCTCACTGTCGAGCAGGTGCCGCTCCGCCTTGAGCGCGAGCCCGAGAAGGTCGCTCAGCAGAGTCTCGGGCCCGGGCGCCGCAGGCAGGGCCGCTCCAGGCTCGTTCAGCTCCAGCGTGGTGTGACTGGGCATCCACCCTACGGGGCCATCTCCGACGATCTCGATGTCGAACAGATGCGCGACGCGGTTGTTGAACAGGCGCGCAGTGCCGTCAGGCCAAGCATTCCACGTGGTGCTCTCCGCGCGAACCAAGCGGGCCGTCACCTCCATGGCGCCGCTCTTCACCCGAGCCTCGCGTTGCTCGATAGCGGGTGGAGCGATGTAGGCTGGCTCCAGCGCGTATCGCCGAAAGGCCTCGACATCCGACCGCACACGATCCTGCTCGTCTACGGAGTACACGGGCAATCGCCCGCGAACACAAGAACAAAGGATCAAGCATGAAAATAGGACAACTTTTGTGCTTGTCGGAAACACTGGGGTTGCGGCTCTCCGGGAAAGCGCTAAAAGGCGCCGCGTGCGGTGGGTGTAGCTCAGTTAGGTTAGAGCGCTGGATTGTGGTTCCAGAAGTCGTGGGTTCAAGTCCCATCTCCCACCCTTCAACGGGCCTATAGCTCAATTGGCAGAGCACCGGACTCTTAATCCGTAGGTTCAAGGTTCGATTCCTTGTGGGCCCACTTCCTCTACATAAGTTCTGTACGAACCGCCCCGCGAGAATGGCGGAATTGGCAGACGCGCTGGACTTAGGATCCAGTGGGGTAACCCGTGGGGGTTCGACTCCCCCTTCTCGCACCCCCTGTGTCCTCCGAATGCTTGAGGTTTACGGATGAAGGTCGACGTTGCATCGGTAGGCTCCTACGAGCGCCACCTCCACTTCAGCATCCCCGCCAAGGACGTGAAGGTCGAGCTCGACCGCGCGTTCCGCACGCTGGGGAAGCAGGTTCGGATGCGTGGCTTCCGCCCCGGAAAGACGCCGCGGAGGCTGCTCGAGCAGCGCTACGGCCCACAGGTTCGCAGCGATGTCGCGAACAACCTGATCCAGAGCAGCTACACCAGCGCGCTCGCTGACCACTCCATCGAGCCGGTCGGTCAGCCCAGACTCGAGAAGAGCGGCGACCTCGGCGGGAGTAGCGACTTTGAGTTCACCATCGCGGTCGACGTGCGGCCCGAGGTCGAGCTGACCTCGTACACCGGCCTCGATGTCGTCTACCCGCGCGTCGAGGTGTCTGACGCCGAGCTGGAAGCAGCCGTCGCCGAGCGACTCGCCGGTCAGGCCCGCCTCGTCGAGATCACGGACCGGGCCATCGCCGCCGGCGACACCGTCCTGACCGAGCTCGTGGCGACCGACGGTGATGACGAGGTTGCCCGCGAGCCGGGCACCATGATCCGTACCGATGGCGACAGCTACTACGCGGGCATCGAAGACACCCTGATCGGAATGTCCGTCGGTGATGAGACGACCGCCGACGTCACCTTCGGTGCCGATGCCAAGGCCGCCGGTGTGGCCGGACGCACGCTCTCCACCACGGTCAAGATCCACTCCGTCCAGGCCACACAGATCCCCGAGCTCGACGACGACCTCGCCGGCGAGATGGGCTTCGAGGGCGGCGCCGAGGGCATGCGCGGCGCCATCCAGCTCCAGCTCCAGGAGCGTCGCAACGAGCTGGCCCGCAACCAGGCCCGAGCCAACGCGCTCGAGGCCCTCATCGAGGCCAACGCCTTTGAGGTGCCCTCGGGCATGGTCGACCAGTCGCTGCAGATGCTCACCGAGGAGCTGAAGCTGCAGACCGCATACCGCTCGGGCCGGGACCCGCGGACCATCACCTTCTCCGACGCCCAGATGGCCGACCTCCGTGGCCGCGCCGTGTTCGCGGCGAAGGCTGGACTCATCCTCGAGTCCGTCGCCGCCAAGGAGTCCGTCGAGGTCGTCGATGCCGATCTCGATCGCAAGTACAACGAGCTGGCGCTGCAGCGCGGTCAGACGGTCGAGGCCGTCCGTGGCTACTTCATGAAGGAGGGCGCTGTCGACGAGCTTCGTGATCGCCTCCTCGAGGAGAAGACCCTCGACTGGCTGCTCGAGAACAGCAACCTCGTCGAGCCGGCCGAAGACGCCCAGGATGCTCCCAAGACGGGCCTCGCGGCACTCGCCGAGGAGCTCATCGAGGACCAGGTCAAGGCCCGCCTCGCCAACCAGGCAAAGGCAAGCCAGGACGCCGATACAGACACCACGGCCGCAGCGGAGCCCGCAAAGCCCGCCAAGAAGGCCAAGGCCAAGGCCAAGGCCAAGGCGGCGCCCGCAAAGGCAGCCAAGAAGGCCAAGGCGGCCCCGGCCGAGCCCGCGGTCGACCTGTCCAAGCTCAAGGTCGCCGAGCTGAAGGCGCTGGCCGCCGAGCGCAACCTCACCGGCTACTCCAAGCTGAAGAAGGCCGAGCTCATCGAGCTGCTGTCTAAGTAGGTCGGTTTAACGCTCGAAGAGCCCCGGCCAGCACCCGCTGGCTGGGGCTCTCCTGATTCGAGTCCCCCGTCTACAGACCTACATAGACGAGGTCGTACCTCGCCGGTCCCAGAGGCCGTGGTTACCCTCGTAAGAACTTGGCGCGCCATTCCGCTCGTCGCCTACGAGGACCCAATGAACGACGGCCCAACCAACCTTTACGTCCCGATGGTCACCGAGATGACCCATCGTGGAGAGACTCGGCACGACATCTGGTCCCGTCTTCTGGTGGACCGAATCGTCTTTCTGGGCACCCAGATCAACGACCAGGTGGCCAACCTGATCATCGCGCAGCTGCTCTACCTCGAGTCTCAGGACCCCGAGAAGGACATCTTCCTGTACATCAACAGCCCCGGTGGCGTCGTCACCGCAGGGATGGCGATCTACGACACCATGAACTACATCCGCCCCGACGTGAGCACCATCTGCATCGGGCAGGCCGCGAGCATGGGTGCCGTCCTGCTCGCTGGAGGTGCTGCAGGCAAGCGCAGAGCGCTGCCTCATGCACGCGTGATGATCCACCAGCCCCTCGGCGGCTTCCAGGGTCAGGCCACCGACATCGAGATTCACGCGCGCGAGATCCTGCGCTGGAAGCAGGCACTCAACCAGACGCTCGCCCGTCACACCGGCCAGGACT
Source organism: Planctomycetota bacterium (assembly GCA_002862085.1). Lineage (GTDB taxonomy): Bacteria > Planctomycetota > UBA1135 > UBA1135 > Saltatorellus. The sequence goes on from PKCK01000105.1 coordinate 5,901, forward strand.
TCGAGAAGATCGTGCACGACACCGAGCGCGACAACTTCATGACCGCTGAAGATGCGCAAGCGTACGGACTGATCGACGAGGTCATCACGCAGACCACGACGGAGGCCACTTGAGGCGTAAGGGCAGCAAGGACCTGTGCTGCTCATTCTGCGGAAAGTCACAGAAGGAGGTCCGGAAGCTCATCGCCGGGCCCTCTGTGTACATCTGCGACGAGTGCGTAGAGCTGTGCAACGACATCATCACCGAGGAGTACGACCGAGAGGACTTCTACGGCAGCGCCGGGCTTGTCCCCAAGCCGAAGGAGATCTACGCCTTCCTCGACGAGTACGTCGTCGGACAGCACCGAGCGAAGAAGGTGCTCTCGGTAGCGGTGCACAACCACTACAAGCGCATCGACTCGCGGTCCGGCCAGGACGATGTCGAGCTGCAGAAGTCCAACGTTCTGCTCATCGGCCCCACCGGCTCGGGCAAGACACTTCTCGCACAGACCCTCGCCCGCTACCTGAATGTCCCCTTCGCGATTGCCGACGCGACGAGCCTCACTGAGGCCGGCTACGTCGGCGAAGACGTCGAGAACATCATCCTCAATCTCTTCCAGGCAGCCGACTACAACGTCGAGCGCACCTGCAAGGGCATCATCTACATCGACGAGATCGACAAGATCTCTCGGAAGTCCGAGAACCCGTCCATCACACGGGATGTCTCGGGCGAGGGCGTGCAGCAGGCTCTGCTCAAGATCATCGAGGGCACGGTGGCCAACGTCCCCCCCAAGGGCGGTCGGAAGCACCCGCAGCAAGAGTTTCTGCAGATCGACACGTCGAACATTCTGTTTGTCTGTGGGGGAGCCTTCGTCGGACTCGAGCGCATCGTCGAGGCCCGCCTCGGGCAGCAGCAGCTTGGCTTCGGCAGCGAGGTGAGCCGGAGGCGCAAGTTCACGACGAGTGAGCTCTTCGCGCAGGCGGAGGCAGAAGACCTGATGCGCTTCGGCCTCATTCCCGAGTTCATTGGCCGCGTGCCGGTCATCGCGACCCTCGACGAGCTCGATGAGGAGGCCCTCCTCGCGATCCTGACCAAGCCTCGAAATGCACTGATCAAGCAGTATCAGAAGCTGTTTGAGATGGACGCTGTGAAGCTAAAGTTCACCGACGGCAGTCTGCGGCTGGTAGCGCGTGAGGCCCTCGAGCGAAAGGCCGGGGCCCGCGGACTTCGAGGGATCCTCGAAGAGATCATGCTCGACGTGATGTACGAGCTTCCCTCGAGAACGAACGTCAAGGAGTGCGTCATCTCCGAAGATGTGGTGTTGCGGAAGCAAGAGCCCATGTTGGTGTACGAGAACGAGGCGGAGTGGGCCTGACCCACTGACGCCGGAGGGCACATGTTCTTCCGGGAGACCAGCAGCAGCGACGTACCCTCCTGGCCGTTGCTGCCCCTGCGCGATGTGGTGGTGTTTCCTCACACGCCGATGTCCCTGATCGTCGGGAGACCACGCTCGCTGGCTGCTGTGCATGCAGCAGGTCAGCGTCCGGACAAGCAGATCTTCCTCGTCCCCCAGTGCGATGGCGACCGCCTACATCCAACGGCGGACGAGCTGAGAGAGTTCGGAACGCTCGCCACCATCGAGCAGACCCTGCACCTGCCAGACGGCAACACGAAGCTGCTCGTCAAGGGCCACCGCAGAGCCCGGGTGATCAAGCACCTCTCGAACGATGCGTACTTCGAGGTCGAGCTCCAGGTCTTCGAACCAGAAAGCACGCACTCGGTAGAGGTGCAAGCGCTGGCTCGCACCGTAAAAACCACCTTCGAGCGCTACGCTGAGCTCAACCGGGCCGTGCCACCCGAGATGCTCAAGCAAGTCCAAGCACTCGACGATGTGGATCGTCTCGCCGATGTGCTGATTGCTCCCCTGCACTTCAAGCTCGCCGAGCGCCTCGAGCTCCTCGAGCTGGTGGAGGCTGGAGAACGCCTCGAGCGCATCTACAAGACGCTGCTGACCGAGATCGAGTTCCTCCAGGTCGAGCAGAAGCTCAGGAGTCGGGTGCAGCGAGAGAGGGAGAGCAGTCAGCGTGACCAGTGGCTGAACGAACAGATGAAGTCCATCCAGAAGGAGATCGGGGACAAGGACACTCGAACCGAGCTCGAGGAGCTGACGGCACAGCTGCAAAAAAAGCTCATGCCGACCGCGGTGCGGCGTCGGACCGACAAGGAGCTTCGCAAGCTGTCACAGATGAATGCAATGAGCGCCGAAGCTGCGGTCATTCGCAACTACCTCGACTGGATTCTTCAGCTCCCCTGGATGCTGGAGCAACCGGCGCAAGACGAGTCTCGGCTCGATATTCACGAGCGCACCGAGCACGCGTCCAAGGTGCTCGACGATGACCACTTCGGGCTGGACAAGGTCAAGGAGAGAATCCTCGAGTACCTCGCAGTCTCCTCACTCGTCGACAGGATGCGAGGCCCCATTCTGTGCCTGGTCGGGCCTCCAGGAGTCGGCAAGACGAGCTTGGCTCGCTCGATTGCACGCGCCACGACACGGCCCTTCGTCAAGGTAGCCCTGGGTGGCGTCCGAGATGAGGCCGAGATTCGAGGACATCGCCGTACCTACATCGGAGCCATGCCGGGCAAGCTGATCCACGGCATGAAGCGTGCTGGCCGCATCGACGCTGTGATGCTGCTCGACGAGATCGACAAGCTCTCATCAGACTTCCGCGGTGATCCTGCTTCAGCTCTCCTCGAGGTGCTCGACCACGAGCAGAACTCGGAGTTCTCCGATCACTACCTCGACCTAGACTTCGACCTGTCGCACGTGATGTTCATCTGCACGGCGAACAGCCTGCAGGGCATCCCTCTTCCGCTGCGTGACCGCCTGGAGATCATCGAGATCAACGGCTACACCGAGCGAGAAAAGACCGAGATCGCCCGCCGCTACCTGATCCCTCGTCAGCTTGAGCTCAACGGGATCGACGAGACAAACATGGAGATCTCGGGTGCCGCGCTCCAGAGCGTGATCCGACGGCACACCAAGGAGTCTGGCGTTCGAGACCTCGAGCGCCAGCTTGCGCGAATCTGCCGAAAAGCCGCTCGTCGTGTTGTGGAGCACGGCGCAGAGGCCAGGGTCGAGGTCGCGACCGACAACCTCGACCGGCTCCTCGGTCCGCCTCGCTTTCGCGTCGGGCAGCGCGAGGCCGAAGACACCGTGGGGCTTGTGAAGGGCTTGGCCGTGTCTCCGTGGGGCGGGGAGCTCTTGAACATCGAGGTCGCGACCGTACCCGGCTCCGGCAAGCTCATCCTCACGGGTCGTCTCGGCGACTGGCTGAAGGAATCCGCCACGACCGCGCTCACCTACATCCGATCGAGGGCAGAGACGCTGGGTCTAGAGCCTGACTTCCATGAGTCAATCGACATCCACATTCACTATCCGGGCAACCCACTGAAGACCGACGGCCCGAGTGCCGGCATCGCCATGGCCACCGCACTGGTGAGTGCGCTGACGGGGAGACCGGCTCGAGCCGACACGGCCATGACAGGGGAGATCACCCTGCGTGGGCGCGTGCTGCAGATCGGTGGCCTCAAGGAAAAGGTTCTCGCCGCGCACCGCGGCAACATCACCAAGATCCTTGCACCAGCATCAAATCGACCCGACCTGAGCGAGCTACCCCCAAAGGTCCTAGAAGATATGGAGGTAATTACGCTTTCCCACATGGACGAGGTCATCAAAGAGGCCCTCGCGGACACTCAAACGCCATAAATGCCTTGATTGGAGTCGCACGATCAGTAATTGGTTGTAGACTCTCCCTAGGCCGCATGGCCGGGTGAGTCCGCTGTTCATGGTGGCTGAGCCGCCCAAGCGGTACCCCCCCCCTCATTTCCAATTCCCTGGAGCGAAACAATGGCAAACTCCGTCACGAAGGCCGAGCTGGTCTCTCACATCGCCAGCGAGGCCGGCCTCAAGAAGGTCCAGGCCGAGAAGGCCCTCGCCGCGTTCACCGGCGCCATTCAGCAGGCGCTTGTCGGTGGCAAGAAGGTCACGCTCGTTGGCTTCGGCACCTTCTCCGTTCAGCACCGCAAGGCCCGTGAGGGTCGCGACCCGCAGACGAAGAGGACGATCCAGATCGCTGCGAGCAACACGGTGAAGTTCAAGCCTGGCAAGGCAATGAAGGACGCCGTCAACTGATGTCCGACGCGCCGGGGCTCCAAGGTTGTGGGCTCCGGCGCGCTGCTCCCTCGAATTTGTTGACACTATACGCCTACTGCAGTACTAGCTGCAGCGTCCGATGGCGAGAGTCGTCGGGCGGATAGCTCAATGGGAGAGCAACGGCTTTACACGCCGTAGGTTGCAGGTTCGAGTCCTGTTCCGCCTATCCCACGCGTTCTGTGTAAGTTTGGGGTGGTAGTTAAGTTGGTTATAACGCCGGCCTGTCACGCCGGAGGCCGCGGGTTCGAGTCCCGTCCATCCCGCCACTTTTGAAGAGCGCCCACCTGAGCCATCAGGTGGGCGTTTCTCGTCCCCGCCCTCGCTTGCCGATGAGGTAGGCGCTCGTGACCGTCGCGAGGTTCTCATGCGCAGCTGGCTCGCAGTCCTCTTGGTCACAACCGGCTCTCTCAGCCAGGCGGGTCAACCGACAAAGCGTCCTTCCGACGAGGAACGTGGGCTTGAGCTCTACGAGCGCCACTGCTGGCAGTGCCACGGAGAGCGGAATCGCGGGCGAGGCCCTGCCACCGCCGCGCTCGTGCATCGCGTTCCCAACCTCTCCGGCGGGCGCACGAAGATCGACGAAGCGACCGTGAACCTCGTACTCCGTGGACGGTCAGCGATGCCAGCGTTCGAGGCCTCCTTCGACCAGGCTGACGCACGCCGCGTCCTCCGCTTCATGGCGACCCTCGGCGACAACAAGTCGCTCACTGGCTCCAAGCCCAAGCCAAAGCCAAAGCCCGCTCCCGCCAAGAGCGAGACGAAGGTCTCCGAGGAGCCTCCCGCGGCACCCAGCCCCACCGAAGAGACCGAGCCGGCTGCCGCCGATGAGTGAGGTGGGCACCGGAGACCTCGGCGGCGCCGTCCTGTTGGGCGTGCTGCAGGGCCTGACAGAGTTTCTCCCTGTGTCCTCATCGGGTCACCTGGTGCTCTTCCAGCAGTTCTTCGACGTGGGTGCCGAGCACGTCGTGTTCGACCTCGTGCTCCACTTGGGCACCCTGGTCCCTGTGCTGTGGTTCTACAGAGACGACGTTCGGCAGATCCTCACGGATCTCGTGACCGGTGAGGCTCCCTGGACCCAGAGACCGGGAGTCCAGACGGCGGGGCTCGTAGTCGTCGCTTCGGTACCCACGGCCATGATTGGCCTCGGCCTCGAGGACGTCTTCGAGAGTCTCTTCTCCACACCCAGCGTGCTCGTCCTGACCTTCACGATCACGGGACTCCTGCTCTGGGCCGCCGGACGCTTCGACCGCTCGACTCTCGCACGCCCACTCACGTGGCAGCTCGCCATCGCGCTGGGCGTCGCACAGGGCCTGGCCATCACGCCCGGTATCTCCCGCTCGGGGACCACCATCGCCGTCGCTCTGATGCTGGGCCTGCAGCGAGAGCAGGCTGCGCGCTTCTCGTTCCTGATGAGCGTGCCCGCCATCGGTGGTGCGGCGCTCATTAAGCTCAAGGATGTCGACCCCGTGACTATCGACGTCGCGCCGATGCTCGCCGGTGGGGCTGCAGCGCTCGTCGTGGGCTACCTCGCCCTCGCTCTGCTGGTACGACTCGTGCTCAACGGCCAGTTCACAGCGTTCCGGTGGTACGCCTGGGGTGCGGCACTCGTCGCGGCCGGCATCGCACTCGCCACCTGAGGTCCTTGCCCGCCCACCGGCGCGGGATTACGCTGCCGCCCGATAGGGGTATAGCTCAGCTGGTAGAGCAGCGGATTCCAAATCCGCAGGTCGAGGGTTCAAGTCCTTCTGCCCCTGTACTTCCAAGAGCCAGCCCTCGCGGCTGGCTCTCGTGATTTTCCCTTGAGTCGGCTACGAGCACCCCATGCTGGGAGCTCTCGATGCCCGACGCGCCGACCTACTGGGACTATCTCCGCCTCGACAAGCTCCTTGACCTGCAGGGCGGCGTCGAAGACGACGAGACCCAGCACCTCCCCGACGAGCTGCTGTTCATTGTCGTTCACCAGACCTACGAGCTCTGGTTCAAGCTCATCCTGCGGTCACTGCGTGCCGCGAGAGACTCTCTGGCGCAGCCACTCGTCGACGAGCAGACCGTTCCGACGGTCGCCCACCACCTTCGTCGCATCAACTCGACGCTCCGTCTCGGCGTTCACCAGTTCGAGGTGATGGAGACGCTGGCCCCCCAGGACTTTCTTGCCTTTCGCGACAAGCTAGTTCCGTCATCGGGCTTCCAGTCCTTCCAGATGCGAGAGATCGAGATCCTGATGGGACTCGAGGATGCTGCGCGGCTTCGCTACGGCGGGGTCGACCCTCTCCAGCACATCAACGACACGGCGCACGACACGCCTGCTGGGCGGCTTGCACAGCAGCGGATCGCCGACGCTCGAGCCGAGAGAACGATGTTGGCGGTCCTGCACGACTGGCTCTACCGCACCCCAATCATGGGAAGTACGCCCTCAGATTCGGGTGATGACCAGGTGATCCAGGCCTTCGTGGATGACTACCTCGACCGACTCGCGCAGGGGCACACCGCCAACCTGGAGCGGCTGGTGGAGACCCTCGGACTACAACACGCGGACAGCATGAAGTCCCGCTTCGACAGGCTCGTCACAGCAGCCCGGTCTTTCCTCGACGCCTCCGATGTCGACCCGGGCCTCCGGCGTAGAATCCGACGGGTGAGGGCTGCAGCCCTCTTCATCGAGTCCTACCGTCGCCTTCCGCTGCTCGCGTGGCCGAGACTCCTGCTGGACCTCGTGGTCGAGATGGAGGAGCAGCTCGTGCTCTGGCGACACCGTCACGCGCGAATGGTCGAGCGCTTGATCGGACGCCGCGTCGGCACCGGCGGCTCCGGTGGCGTGGAGTATCTAGACAAGACCGGTGCCTACCGTGTGTTTCGAGACCTCTGGGCCATCCGCACAGTCCTGCTCCCTGCGCACAACCTCCCCGAGCTGCGTGACCCGGACTACTACCGCTTCATCGCCTCGCGGAACGGCTGATCGCGGCTACCCGCAGCCACTCTCCAACACGGTCCTCGAGCCCTCGGAGTGGTAGCTGGGTGGCCGCGTCGGAGAGCGCTCTCATCGGCTCTGGATGTACCTCGGCGAACAGCACGTCCACGCCAGCTGCGACGGCCGCCCGCGCCAACGTGTCGACAACTCCTCGGTCTCCTCCCGAGGATGCGCCCAGGCCTGACGGTCGCTGTGCCGAGTGGGTGGCGTCGAAGACCACCGGCACTCCGAGCTCACGAAGGGTGACGAATCCACGAAAATCGACGACGAGGTCGCCGTGCCCGAAGGAGGTTCCACGCTCCGTCACGAGAACGCCGGGTGCCGCCGAGGCCTTGGCCACTGCGTGCCCCATGACGGCCGGCGCCACGAACTGCCCCTTCTTCAGGTTGACGGGCTTGCCGGTAGCGGCGCACGCCTCGATGAGATCGGTCTGCCGACAGAGGAACGCCGGCACCTGCAGCAAATCGACCACCTCCGACACAAGTGCGGCCTGTGACGGCAGATGCACGTCGGTGGTGGTAGGTAGCCCCGTGGTACGCTTCACGTCATCGAGGATGCGGAGACCTTCATGCAAGCCAGGCCCGCGCCAAGCATCTCCGGATGTGCGATTTGCCTTGTCGAAGCTTCCCTTGAACACCACAGGCACGCCGTGACGAGCGCCGAGCTGCGCTGCGACGGCAGCCACCTCGAGAGCGAGGTCTCGTGACTCGAGACCACAAGGTCCCAGGATCAACCCGAGTGGCTGCCCCTCTCCAAGAGTCACGTCGCCCACTCGCACGCGCGCTGTTTCCCTCCTCATCGTGCACCTCGGGTATGCTCGGCCATGCAAACTGACTGGCCCGAGCCCGACTCCAGCGAGGAGCGGGCAATCTGGAAGAAGCTTCAGGCGCGACTGCCGGAGCTCTACCATACTCTGTCGCGGGATCCGCGCGCGCCACAGACCGTGGTGGTCGTGCCCAGTCTCTCGATGGACCCCCGTGAGCTCCAGAAGATCACGGGCTTCTACCACTACGAAGAGCGCATGCTCGTCAACCTCATGCTCCTGCGCCAGCCACGCACGCGCATGGTCTACGTGACGAGCCAGAGACTCGACCCGACAGTGGTGGACTACTACCTGTCGATGCTGCCGGGCATTCCGTACTCACACGCTCGCCGGCGCCTCGTGATGCTGGACTGCGACGACCGCTCCGCCCAGGCTCTCTCCGCCAAGATCCTCCAGCGACCGCGGCTCATCCACCGAATTCGAAGCGAGATCCGGGATCCCCAGCGAGCGCACATGGTGTGCTTCAACTCGAGCAACTTCGAGCGCACCCTCGCCGTTCGGCTTGGGCTGCCGCTTCACTCGGTCGATCCCGACCTGTCGGATCTCGGAACCAAGTCCGGCTGCCGCGAGACATTCCGCGAGGCCGGTGTGCTGATGCCCTTCGGCTTCGAGCGACTCCGCACACCAGACGAGATCGCCACTGCGCTCACCGAGCTCAAGCTCCGAGACCCGGAGGCTCGGCGAGCCGTCGTCAAGCTCAACGAGGGCTTCTCCGGCGAAGGCAATGCCCTGTTCTACTACGAGGACCTCACGGCTAGCCTCGGCAAGGTCGGCCTACAGAGGCGGATTCTCGATGTACTCCACGAGCGGCTCCGCTACGAGGCACCGAAGGAGAACTGGGAGAGCTTCGCCGAGAAGTACGGAGAGATGGGCGGCGTGGTGGAGGCCTTCGTCGAGGGTGAGGTCAAGGTCTCGCCGTCTGCCCAGTGCCGCGTGAACGCGCTGGGTGAGCCACACGTGATCTCGACGCACGATCAAGTGCTCGGCGGACCAAGCGGTCAGGTCTTCCTCGGCTGCACCTTCCCCGCTGCGGACGACTACCGACTGGCCGTGCAGCGCTCGGGGCAGCGTGTCGCCAACGTGCTGGCATCCAAGGGCGTCATCGGCCGCTTCGCCGTCGACTACGTCTCCGTTCAGCAGCCAGGCGGCAGCTGGAAGCACTTCGCGATCGAGGTCAACCTCAGAAAGGGCGGAACGACCCATCCCTTCCTGACACTGAAGTTCCTGACCGGCGGCGACTACAGCCCACAGGACGGCCTCTTCTACACGCCCTTGGGCAAGCCGAAGTACTACTTCGCGACAGACACCATCCAGGCCGACCACTACCGAGGGCTACGACCCGACGACCTTCTCGACATCGTCGTCTACCACGGTCTCCACTTCCACGGGTCGACCCAGCGAGGCGTGGTCTTCCACCTCATCGGCGCACTCTCCGAGTTCGGGAAGATCGGCCTGGTCGCCATCGGTGACAATCCCCAGCAAGCCCAGTTCCTCCATCGGCAGACACTCCAAGTGCTCGACGAAGAGACTGGGCCAGGCTGGCACCACCGCGAGAGCTGACACGCGGTCTGTGTCACTCCGCTCCATAGACAACCCAAGCACGGGCCAAGCTACAGAATGAATAAATGGTGGGCACCAGTCCTCGCGATTGTGATGTTTGTCTCTCTCCTCATGATGGTCACGAACATGGCCATGAGCCTCGGAGGCGAGACCGTCACTTGGTCCGAGCTGAAGGGACGTATCGAGGCCGGCGAGATTGAGGAGGTCGTCCTTGAGGGCGAGCTGGTTCGGGCTACCGTACGCGGAGAGGAGAAGGCGAAGGAAGTCCTGAACCTCGTCCTCGTGCGCTCGGACGAGTCCTTCATCCCTCTCCTCGAGAAGCATGACGTTCCCTATCGGGCCGTTCGCTCCAACTGCCAGAACGGCTCCATCGGTCTCCTGCTGCTGCCGATCGTGGCGATTGCCGTGCTGTGGATCCTCCTGGCGCGGCAAGGTGGGCCGACCCGCGGTGCAGCCGCCTTCGGCCGGAGCTCGGCGAACCTCGTTCCCGAAGAGGGCACCGGCGTCACGTTCGCAGATGTCGCGGGCGTCGAAGAGGCCGCCGAAGAGCTTCAAGAGGTGATTGCCTTCCTCACCCGACCCGAGAAGTTCACCGCGCTGGGTGGACGGCCGCCAAAGGGCGTCCTGCTTGTCGGCCCTCCGGGCACCGGCAAGACGCTCATCGCTAGAGCCGTAGCCGGTGAGGCCGGTGTTCCGTTCTTCTCGATCTCGGGTTCCTCGTTCGTAGAGATGTTCGTCGGTGTGGGCGCGGCGCGCGTGCGCGACCTGTTCAAGAACGCAACCGAGCACGCCCCCTGCATCATCTTCATCGATGAGCTCGATGCCGTCGGCAAGGCGCGTGGCCTGTCCGGGCCCGCAGGTAACGAAGAGCGCGAGCAGACACTCAACCAGCTGCTGGTCGAGATGGATGGCTTCGACAACCGCAAGGGCATCATCGTCATGGCGGCCACCAACCGCCCCGAGACCCTCGACCGGGCACTCTTGCGCGCAGGTCGCTTCGATCGCCAGGTCCTCGTCGATCGCCCCGATGTCCGAGGTCGCGAGGCCGTTCTCCGCATTCATGCAACGAAGCTCAAGCTGGACGACACCGTCGACCTCAACGAGATCGCACGCATGACACCCGGCTTCGCGGGTGCGGACCTGGCGAATGCACTCAACGAGGCTGCGCTGCTCGCTGCTCGACGTGAGCGCGAGGCGGTCACCATGAAGGACATCCAAGACGCCATTGAGCGGACGATCGCGGGTCTGGAGAAGAAGAACCGACGCCTGTCCCCGAAGGAGAAGCGCGTCGTCAGCTACCACGAGTGCGGGCACGCCATCTGCGCCGCCGCGAGCCCAGGTGCCGACCCGGTTCAGAAGATCAGCATCATTCCGCGTGGCGTGGCAGCTCTCGGCTACACCATCCAGATGCCTCTCGAGGACCGGTACCTCATGACCAAGGGCGAGCTGCTCAATCGCATCACCGTGCTCTACGGTGGCCGAGTGGCCGAGTCCATCGTCTTTGGCGACATCACCACCGGGGCCCATGACGACATTCAGAAGGCCACCGACATCGCCCGCCGCATGGTGGTCGAGTACGGCATGACGAAGCGCGTCGGCCCCCTGAACTACGCCCCGGAGGCGGGCGCCAATGCCTTTGGGATGAACCCGACCCAGAGCTCCTACAGCGCAGCCTCGGCCACGACGACTGAGGCGATCGAGGGCGAGGTTCGGCGAATTACCGATGCGTGCTACCGCCGCGCCTTCGCCATCCTGGTCGACAATCGACCGCTCCTCGAGGACATGGCCGAGTACCTGCTCGAGCACGAGGTCTTGGATGGCGACAAGATGAAGGGGTACCTCGACCGGGCCAGCCAGGCCGACGTGCTCGCCGACCCTCCGACAGCCGAGGTTCCCAAGGCATCGGTCACCTGACTCTCAGCCTGGGCAGCACTCGGCTGTCCAGGCGGGCGGTGCCGTGGCCTCGACGGCAACGTAGCCCTCCCGCGCCAGCGAGGTGAACCGCTCCCCCGCTACGACCAGGTGGTCGAGGAGCGGAACCCCAAGCACGCGTCCAGCCTGCACGACCCGCTCGGTGACCGCGACATCCTGCCCGGACGGCGTCGGATCGCCGCTGGGATGGTTGTGTGCGAGGACCACGGCGCTGGCGCCCAACGCAATGGCAGGGCGGTAGATCTGCCGGGGATCGACCACGGTGAACCCATCGCTGCCCCGCGTCAGAGCTCGCTGGCCCAGGGGACGACGGCGACGGTCGAGGTAGACCGCATGAAGCTCCTCATGCCGAAGCTCTTGGAGACCTGGTCCGAGGATGCGGTATGCATGCTCGGGCGTGAGGACGGGCGACGGGTGCTCGGTGAGCACTCTCGCTCGCCTGGCAAGGGACAGAGAGGCATGCAGACGAGTCGAGCTCGCAGGCCCGACGCCGGCGACTCGCGACAGCTCCTGCGGAAGTGCACGTGACAGCGCTGCGACACTGCCAAAGTGGTCGAGCAGGTCGGCCGCAATCGACAGCGCGGTTCGACTGGCTGTCCCCGCACCGAGCGCGAGTGCGAGTAGCTCGGTGTCTCCGAACAGAGACGGACCATGGTGCAGGTAGCGTTCTCGTTGGTGCATGACTCCTCCGACGCACACAGCTCGAAGCAGGAGACATGCCGGCGAAAAACCACTTCTGACCATGTGCTGACCAAGGTCACCGACTGACGTCCGTCACCGAGGTGCTCCGACTGGCCCCACCTCGGTAGCTGACGAGGTAAGTCCAGACGCCGCTCGTCGCGAAGAGGGACCCATGGCACACATCGGCACCACCCTGACCACGTTCGTCCAGCAGGAGCAACGACTCCATCCGACGGCACGCGGCACCTTCACAGGACTCCTCACGGACATCGCCCTAGCCTGCAAGAAGGTCGCCTCACTGGTCCATCGCGGCGCCCTCGTGGACGTGATCGGCCGCCACGGTGGCTCCAACAACCAAGGGGAGGCCCAGGAGAAGCTCGACGTTCTGGCTGACGCCATCTTCCGCGAGTGCCTGCTGCGCAATGGCAACACGGCTGCACTGGCCTCGGAGGAGCACGAGCACCTGATTCACCCTGATCCCGGCCAGCCCCGAGGTCCCTACCTGGTGGCCTACGATCCCCTGGATGGCTCGTCGAACATCGACGTGAATGTGACCGTCGGGAGCATCATCTCGGTTCGCCCCGCTCCGGTCGATCGCACACCGACACTCGCGGACTTCCTGCAGCCCGGCACCAGCCAAGTTGCGGCCGCCTACTGCCTCTACGGGCCCTCCACGCAGCTCGTGCTGACCCTCGGCAGCGGGGTGCACGTGTTCACGCTCGACCCCGACATCGGCGAGTTCATCCTCACCCGCACGAACGCTCAGATTCCTGCCGAAGCGCGGGAGTTTGCCATCAACACGTCCAATCGACGCCGCTGGGACCCCGCTGTGCGCCGCTGGTACGACGAGTGCCTCCTCGGCGCAGAGGGTCCCCGCGGTCGCGACTTCAACATGCGATGGATCGCCTCGCTGGTCGCTGAGGTCCACCGGATTCTCACCCGGGGCGGTGTGTTCACCTACCCAGTCGATGCGCGCCTTCGGGCGCAGGGCCGTACCGGCCGACTGCGGCTGCTCTATGAGCTCGCTCCGATGGCACTGCTCGTGGAGCAAGCTGGCGGCGCCGTCAGCACCGGGGAGCGGCGCCTGATGGAGGTCTGCCCAACGAGCCTGCACGACCGCGTGCCCGTCTTCCTCGGCGCCTCCACCGAGGTTGCCCTCATCGAGGCGTACCACCGAGAGGCCGCAACGTCCGCGTGATGACGGCTCGGGCGCGAATCAGCCCGGGCTGCGCATCGTGGCGTCAGCGATAAGCCGCCAGCCGTCTGGACCATCCACGAAGGTCAGCAGGGACCAGCCGGCGCGATCGTCACGTGAGCCCGACAGCCAATAGCGAGCGATCACCGTTGCGACGCCACCGTGATCGATGACGTCCTCGACTTCGGCCGTCAGCTCTCCACCCGGCTTGTCACGCCAGTCGCCACGGTAGGCGTCGTAGAGCGCCTCACGGCCACGCAGAATGCCAGTCGGCGTCACATAGACGACGTCCGAGTGCACGTGCTGGACAAATCCCTCGAGGTCTCCCGCGTTCCACGCGTCGACCTGCGCCTGAATCGTCTTGCGTACGAGAGCATCCGTGCCCATGGCCCCTCCTGCGAGACAACCTACTCGGCGAAGCCTCCCGCCCACACCCCAAAAGGACATGATGGCCAGACACCGCGCTCCACACAGCCCCATAGCTGTCGACCGACAGAGCGTATGGACGGCAGAGCGGACGCGCTCATGGGCCAGGCGATGCTCCTCGACCCCTAGCGGATCGCTGCCTCCCACAGACCCACTCCGCTGTCACTCCTGCAGAGCCACTCCCATCACCCCACCCCAGCGCTCCGCACCGCCGCATCGTCCGAGACCGACACAGGGTGCGCTCCACATCAGCCCGCCCGCGCGGCATCCGCTGACCCAAAGCCCAGACGCACAGTGCACTCCCCGCCCGCCGGTGGGTGCCTGAACCACGCATCAACCTCCCCCGCCCAAGTGACGAAACCGTCCGGACGGGGCATGATTGAGGCGATGATGCTCTCACTGCTCATGCTGGCCTGCGCCGGCGGAGGGGACTCCTCCGCGGACACCGCTGCCTCCTCCGAGGACGGTGTCACGAGCTCTTGCCCCTCCGGCTCCCTGCTCGCGGTGGACTGGGTCGACCACGATCCGGAGCAGCAGTGGTACTCGGGGACTCGCCTCATCGTCACTCCCGGGGTGGCACGCGTCCGGGGTGCGAGCACCGACGGCTCCAGCATTCAGCTCGAGTACGATCTCAGTGGTCGACTCCTGCGTCGCGTCACCTCGGAGCCAGGAGGCACTCAGTCCATCGAGAGCTTCCGCTGGGATCAGGGCCTGCTCCGTGACCTGTCACTCACACTCGGTGATGAGACCACAGAGCGAAGCTACGTCTACAACCAGCGAATCATCGTGCAGATGATCGACGCACGCAGCCTCGAGCCGGTCGTTCTGTACGCGGTGAGTGATGACGGGTGCATCACGGGCATCGGCTCAGCCATCGATGAGCGCGGAGACCCCGGACTGGTCCACCGGCAGACCTGCGACGAGACCAACCGGGTCGATGCGTGGAGCTCTGACCTCGGAACCAGCGCATGGGGGGGAGACTGGGCCCCCGATCTCGGCGCGACGAGCTTGTTCCGAGATGGCATCGACGGGAGACCCACGGTCGCGATGTTCAACGCCGAGACCCTCTGGACGATGGCCTGGTGGCCAGCCGGCCAGCTGAAGGAGCGCGACGACGTGGTCTGTGGCCAGGGCTTCGGAGACAGCCACAGCTATGACGCCGACGGCACCCTCATCACGACACGGACCCAGCCATGCCCGGGTTCCGATCGCGTCATTCCAGAGGCCATAACAACCACATGGTCCATCGAGAGCTGCGACTTCGAGGAGTCGACCTAGCGCCTCGTCAGTGTGCTGCCTGACTCGCTGCACGCTCGTGGTCCAGCTTCTTCTGGTACCGGGCCTGCGCGATGTCGACGAGCACGAGGACACCGATGCTGAAGTAGAAGGTCGTCTTCGACATCGCCTCGATCGGGTAGCCACCGAGGTGGATGTGCGCGAGGTGACCGCCCTCCGAGAGCAGCATCACACCGACGATCAACAGGATGAACAACCCCAGGACTTCGTACATCCTGTTCTTCTTGAGGAAGTCCGCGACCCGATCGGCCAGCACGATCATCATGACGCCCGAGATGATGATGGCAGCCGCCATGACGGCAAACACCTCGGTGAGGGCAAGCGCACTCAGGATGCTGTCGAAGGAGAACACGAGGTTCATCAGGATGATCATCGCGATCGCAGACCCGACCGAGCGGGTGTTGCCATCCCCTCCGTGCCCATCGAGGTGATCGATGGCCAGCATGTGATGGATCTCCTTGATGGCGGTGTGGACGATGAACCCGCCACCTGCCAGCACGATCAGCGCGTGGACGTTGAAGTCACCCTCGACGATGCCCTCGAGGTGGATGCCGAACCATGGCTGCTGGAACATCGCGATGGCCTGGATCACGACAAAGAGCAGCACGATGCGCAGCAGGATGGCCACCCCGATGCCGATGCGCCGAACGCGCTGCTGGTCCTTCTCGGGGACCCGCTTGGACTCGATGCTGATGTAGAGCAGGTTGTCGAAGCCGAGCACGGCCTGCAGGAACACCAGCATGGCCAGCGTGAAGACATTCTCCAGCGTGAACAGCTCCGCCATGTCGATCCCTCTCTGCGACATCGCGAACTAGCCGGCTCGCGACAGGTCTTCACCCCGTCAACTCCATCGGCGACGACTCGGTGCCCCTGGAGAGCGCCCGTGTCGGTCGATCCCAGGGAGGCCACACACCGCACGCGACGACGAGGCGCTCGTCGCGTAGGCTGTACCCATGGAGACCGTTCGCATCGACAAGTGGCTGTGGGCCGCCCGGCTGTACAAGCATCGCTCGATGGCTACCCGTGCCTGTGCCGCGGGTCACGTGAAGCTCGCCGGCGAGACCGTGAAGGCGTCGAAGTCTGTTCGTGCCGGCGATCGGATCGAGGCGCTGACCCCGGGTGGGCCGAGAATCGTCGAGATCATCGCTTTGGCCGACAAGCGTGGCCCAGCCGCACTCGCCGAGACGCTCTACACCGATCACTCGCCTCCGCCTCCGCCTCCCGATCCGTGGATGCAGGTCGAGCGCGGAGCGGGACGGCCCACCAAGCGGGATCGTCGTCGGCTAGAGCGCGTGAAGCGCGGAGAACAGTGGTAGCGCGCTTGCGACATGGGCAAGCCAGGGCTATCGGCGCCGCTCCCAGCGTGGGGTCGAAATGCGTCGGACCGTGATTGCCGCTCTGCTCACCGTCGCCTGTACCGAGTACACGCTCGACATCAAGGCCGACGCCGAGCTCACCGACACCGCAGCCGCTGTGACGAGCACGTCCGAGACGCCTCCCGAGACGACGACCGAGACGACGACCACGCCTCCGTACACCGACCCCCCCGTCGAGACCGCCGACACGGGCGCGACCACGACGACCACCCCTCTCGCCGACGCACCGGTGTACGCCAACACGCGCGACACCCTGTACGAGGTCGCCCCGAAGACGGGCGCCACCGTCCTCGTAGGTCAGTTCGTCGATGACGCCGGCACCGTGATCGACAACATGATCGACATCGCCATCGATCCGGTGGGTCGCATGTTTGGCGGAACCTACGAGACCCTCTACCGAATCGACCCGACCACCGGAGGGGTGTCCGAGGTCTGCGACGTCGAGTTCGCCATGTTCGCCCTCGCCTTCGACGACGAGGGCAACCTCTACGCAGGTGGCGACAACCTCATCGAGCGCATCGACGTCGACGACTGCACCCGCACCGTGCTGGTGGAGCACCCCGAGTACGTGACCTCGGGCGACCTCGTCGGTCTGCCCGACGGCTTCCTCTACTGGACCATTCGCGGTGGCGAAGCTGACGAGTTGGTGAAGGTGTCACCGCGCTCCGGAAGCACCGAGTGGATCGGTGTTGTCGGTGTCGATCGCCTGTTCGGGCTCGGCTACCACGAGGGCTCGCTGTACGGCTTCAGCGACGATCGTGAGATTGTACGCATCGATCCCATCAGTGCGGCGACCTTCGTGCTGGTTCCCAGCTCGGAACAGTGGTGGGGAGCGACGACCAACCCCGTCTCCTGGTAGCGAGA
>PKCK01000072.1 GCA_002862085.1 Planctomycetota bacterium
CAGGACAGGGCCGAGGGCCCGCTCGGCCCCGGCCGACGCGTCGAGGGCGTTCGATGCAGGGGTGCCTGCCAGCGGGGCCGTCTCACGCTCCATGCCCAGGAGGTGCCGCTGCGGAGCAGCAGGTTCCCGCGAGCACCTGAAAAGCCCGGAGCGCGTGCGGCTTTGACGATTCGATCGATCCGCTGTCCGCACCGCCTGGACGCGCTCTTCGAGCTGCCTGCAAAGGTGAGGAAGGCGCTCCTGAGACTCTCCTGGAGAGCAGCCTTCGAGGACGCGGCCGCCAGCGATTCCGGGATCACGGCGGCCAGGAATTGCGTTGTCGCGCGCCCGAACGGAGAGGCGAGGCGAGCGCGCGGGCGACCGAACGACGCAGCCCACTCCCCCGAGGCAAGACCCGGCCATGCCGCACTGGAGAGGGGCGGCGATGCGAGCTCCAGCCACTCGAACGGCTCCTCGGTCCCCTCCAAGGCGCCGGGGATCATCTGCCTCTCAGCACTGAGAGGGCGACGCCTCCGAGCTCGTCCGCCAGATGGGTCGTGAGCGCGTTGATGCACACCACGACGCCGGCCATCTCCAGGAACTCCTCCGCGGTCGCCCAGCACGCGAGCGTCAGATTGCTGACCCCCGCGGCGGCCTCCTTGTCCGGACCTGCGAGCACCTCCAGGCCAGCAGCCCCGGAGACGAACACGAGCCCGGACAGGACGAGCACGTTCCGCGTTCGACCGGGCAGCCCGAGGAGAAAGGGCACCCCGAGGACGAGGAGGACGGCTCCCGCCACGACGTAGGGGAACACCCATGCGTTGGTGAGGAAGCCGCCCGTCCCCACGAGACTCTTCATCGGTCCCTCGAGCCTCTCGTGGATCGAGGCGAACTCATCGAGCGCCAGGAAGAGGAACAGGAAGCCGAGCCCCCGCCATTGCCAGACGAATCGACCGCCCGATCGGAGCGTCGCCTGGGCGATGGAGACCGAGAGGACTCCGCAGAGGAAGAGCGTGAGCGTCGAGTAGAGCGTAGGGACGTTCTGCTCGATGTTGAGATTGAAGAGAGGCACCAAACCGTAGACGTGGTCGTGATCCAGGCCGTACCGAAAGACGAGTCCGAGCAGGTGCGCCCCGGTCAGAAACAGCACCACCGCGGACAGGAAAACGGTGACGGTCCGCGGCTCGAGCAGGAGCGAGACAGCCACCGTCCTCGCGCTGGCGACGTCAGGCCGCCCCGCCTCGCCTTCGCCTCGGTGCGCTGTCATCTTCGGATCCTCGTTCACGGCTGATTCCCTCGCTGCAGCTGCGCGTCGGCTCGAGGCCGAGCGGCCACTTCGAGGATCCCGCCTCGACGACCACAAGTCAAACGCGGCGGAGTCACGCTCTCCCCACCGGTCCAGCCGGATCCGTGGAGGACCATCCAGCCGGGCGCGACTCCTGGACCCTCCTCATCGACTTCCGTGGAGGAGGAGCGACCCATCCCGGCCCGAGGGGCTCCCGTCGGTTGCGCGGGTCAGCTCGAGGCACGAGATGAGCGCTCCGGCATGGACAGCGCGAGAATCACGTGACCCGGGAGCGCGTCCACCTCGCTGCGCTCACCGGCGTTCCGACTTGACGGCACCGAACGTCGACGGGACCCTGCAGATGACCGTGTCCCCGCGTCCATCCGCACCGGCCACGCTCTGAATCGTCCAGAGGTCCAGCAGATCGTCTCCGTCCACGACGCTCCCGCTGTAGTCGCCCCAGGAAAGGCCGGTCGTTCCTGCGAGCCCTTCGCCGAGGCTCACCGTCCGTCGAAGGATCCCCGGCGGGTCCTCGGCCCGGCGAAACGCCAGCCGCGGGCTGATGAACATGTCGGGGCTGGTCTCCTGGAAACCGACGAGCACGTCGAGCTTGCGATTCACCGCGATCGTCGTCTGGATGAAGCTGGACGCGGGATCGGCGATCCGTCCGCTCTGAACGATCCTCCCGTCGAGCTCGATCTGGTGCCACTGCACGGCCGCTCGCCCTTCGTGATGGACCGTGTGGGAGAACCAGATGAAGCCGCCCTGCATCACGAGGTTCTTCGGGTTCCTGTCGCCGGACGCGGTCTTCTGCTCCGTGCCCTTCTGGGGAGAGTGCGGAGGCCACCGGAACGACGGCCATCCGTGCGGTGTGGCGCCGACCTCGATCGCGCGCGGCTCCCCGCCGTCCGAAGCCGCGACCTTCCTCACCCTGATGACCCGCTCCGTCAGCTCCACGAAGTGCAGGTCGTCGACGGGATCCTGTGTCAGCACGGGATGGCCCAGGCTTCCAGGGAAATGGAAAACCTGCGCAGGCACGCCGGCGCGCGCCTGAGCGGTGCGGAGGACGAAGGTGCGATCAGCGCCACCGGGGAACGAATAGCCGATCCACTCGCGGCTGTACCCGATCCCGCCCCCGTCCACTCCATCGGGAGCCGGAACCGGATAGGTGTTCCAGGCGCCCGCCGGATCGGAGGTGGCCGACACCGAGATGTTCACCGGCTTGAGCTTCTCCTCGTCCCAGGGGTTCCAGAGGTCGAAGCCGAAGACGCGGCTGTGTGGATCGAAGAAGAGCTTGGGATCGATGCCCCCGTTGAAGGCGTTCTGACTGACGCCGTCCACGAACCCGCCCTGCTTGTCGTAGATGACGAGCCCGCTGTTCGTCGCGTGGAGCACGAAGCCGCCCCCCACCGCGATCTGGGGGTCCACCTGGCGATTTCCGTCCATCGAACCGTCGAAGGCGAGCAGACCGCCGACCTCCCGCGGGTTGCCGCCCTGGCGGCGCTCCCTGGCGGCGCCTTCACGGTCGAACGTCTTCTGATGGATCGGTTGGATCGTCTCCTGACGGCTCGGCGCCTGACCCAGGGTCGGACCGGCGACGAGGAAGAGAATCGCGGCGAGGCAGCAGGTGACTTTCATCCGTTGACTTGTAGCAGGGAGCGCAGGGCCGGGTCGAGGATCGCCGCCGTCCTGCACCCGGCTCGCTCCACGCTGCGCGGTGCGCCGGCTCGCGGCGGCGCGCTGGAGACCACCCACGACCGCGAGGAGAACGGGGGCGGCGTCGGTGTTAACCTGATGCATCGTCGCAGAGCCCTCCCGCGCCGCATGGCGCGCCGAGAACCGCTTCGAGCGCGCAGGTGAACGCCCGCCGCCTTCCCATCGCGCACCGCAGCCGTCACGACTCCCATGACAGACTTCGCCGCGACCAGGCGCCTCTTCCAGATCCCGGACGATGTCGTCTATCTGGATGGCAACTCCCTCGGGCCGCTTCCGCGCGCGACACCGGACCGGCTCGCCCGGACCCTCGACGAGGAGTGGGCGCAGCAGCTCATCCGGGCGTGGAACACCTCCGACTGGATCGGGCAGCCCGCGCGGCTCGGCGACCGCATCGGCCGGCTCCTGAATGCGCCGATCGGTCACGTCGTCGTCGGGGACACGCTGTCGATCAAGGTTCACCAGGCTCTGGCCGCCGCGCTCGAGGCGAGCAGCCGGAGGATCATCCTCACGGATCACGGGAACTTCCCGTCGGACGTCTACGTGGCCGAGGGTCTCGCCGCGACCCTGGGCCGGGGGCACGAGGTCCGCAGGGTCGCCCCCGATGGGATCGAGGCCGCGCTCGACGACGAGGTGGCCGTCCTCCTGCTGACCCACGTGGACTACAGGACCGGCCGGATGCACGACATGGCGGCCTTGACGCGTCGCGCCCACGAGGTCGGCGCTCTCTGCGTGTGGGATCTGGCCCACTCGGCGGGCGCGGTGCCCGTCGATCTGCTTGCGGCCGACGTCGATTTCGCCGTTGGCTGCACCTACAAGTACCTGAACGGAGGTCCAGGAGCTCCCGCCTTCCTCTACGCAGCGCCGAGGCGCGCCGCTTCGGTGACGCCCGCGATCCCCGGCTGGCTGGGACACGCCGCGCCGTTCGCGTTCGAGGCCAGCTACAGGCCCGCCAGAGGCGTGGAGAGGTTCCGGATCGGAACGCCAGCGGTGCTCCAGATGGCGGCGCTGGAGGCCTCCCTCGACATCTGGGACGAGGTGGACATCCACCGCGTCCACGAGGAGTCCGTGAGGCTCGCCGAGAAACTGATCGCAGGCCTCGAGCTGCGCTGCGGTCGAGAGCTGACCCTGGCCAGCCCCCGCGACGCCATGCAGCGCGGCTCCCACGTGTCCTTCCACCATCCGGAGGGCTACGCCGTCGTTCAGGCGTGCATCGAGCACGGCGTCATCGGTGACTTCAGAACGCCCGACATTCTTCGATTCGGCATCGCGCCGCTCTACATCGGTGACCCGCAGATCGAGCGAGCGATCGACGTCGTCGCCCAGGTCCTCGAGGAGAGGCTCTGGGACGACGAGCGCTACCGCGTGCGACGAGTCGTGACCTGATTCGAACGGAAGCGGGTGCCGTCCAACCGTTCCGGGAACCGGGAAGACTCCGCGCGGCGCCGGAACGAGGCGATCAACGCCCGTCGTCGTGCCGCGTGACCTCGAGGAACTCGATTGCGATCAGGGGCACCGTCGCGAGCCAGCAGAGGGCGAGGATCAGGATCGTCCAGTCGGGCATGCTCGTGAGTGTCATGGATGCCAGGCGAGATGAGGGCGCGTCGGCGCGGCCAGTCGGGCGTGATCAGCCTCCCTGCCCGGGAAGCGAGCGCTAGAGGTAACCCCGTGCCTCCACGACTCCATGGGATTCCCCCCGAATGAGTCCGGTGTGAGCGAGCGCGGAGGCGATCGGCCCGGCCGCTTCTCATCGACGACGCTCGCAGCCGTCCGTCCTGCCGCTCGTCGCGCGTCTTTCATTGCCGCCCAATGGAGCGTCCGCGGCCGGCGCATGGAACTTTCTCGTCCGGGCGCCGCGTCGTTCGAACGGGCCCGGCGATGCGATCGCGTCGCAACGCTTCGGTCGTCCAGCGAACCCGAGGACCGACAAGGCGGCGCGCCCCCGCCGGCCCAGGAAGGGACCGCGGGGGCGCGTTATCGAGCGGCCTGGTGACCGCCCGCCCTCGATCACTGGAAGGTGATCTCCAGACCGTCGGTGAAGTTCGAGCCCAGACCGACGCCCTCACGGAACCACGCCTGGAAGTTCCAGGACTCACCGGCAGAGACCCCGACCGTACCGCTGGCCTGGGGCACGGCGTTGACGTCGATCATCATCGAGAACGTCCCCGTCGCGCCGGAGCTCTGGATCTGGCTCGGTTGCGTGTAGCGCCCGATCGCGCCGCTCAGGCAGAGGTTGCCGTTGCTCGTGCCGTTCACGCCCGGAAGGAAGCCCTGGGTCCGGGACACGATGAAGATGCCGAACTGGTTCAGCGGCAGCTGCTCCGCCATGAGGGTGACGTCGTTGGCGGCGATGATCTCGCTGCCCGTGGCCGACATCACGCCGATCTGACCGCTCTGGTTGGCCGCCGCGGTGCAGTAGTTCTGCCCGATCGAGAACGACGGGACCGACACGTCGAGGTTGTCGTACACCACGAACTGGGTGCCCGGGTCGACCGACGAGAAGACGTCGCAGTAGCCGAGGCTCACGAGGCCGTCGAAGGCGTTGTCGAAGTCTCCCTGGAAGGTCAGGACGCCATCGAAGTAGAAGGAGATCTGACCGATCGTGTTGTCGACGTCGATCGTGACCGTCGTCCAGATGTTGCCCGGGGACCCGTTGGTGTTCGGGAACAGCGACTGGAAGAAGGAGCCGGTGTTGTTGCTCCCGTGGCCGAGGTAGCTCGGGTGATCGTTCGGGAGCGTGGTGTTCGCCGTCTCGTTGGTCGGCGTGTTGTTCGGGTCACGGAACCAGCGGTAGTCGGAGCTGGAGCCCCCATCGCCGTCGAAGGCGATGAACGCGCCGGAGCCCGAAATCGGGCTGAAGAGCTGGTTCCAGGTCGAGGTGTTCCCGCCGACGCCGACGTGGGCATGCTCGGTGGTTCCGGAGGTCGACGCGTCGAAGGCGACGTAGACGTCGACGGTGAGGATGTAGCGCGGCGCGCCGACGGAGGTGTTGTGGTAGGCGGTGAGGCCGTCCGCTGCGCCGTTGCTGTCGTTGGCGGTGAACCGCAGACCCTTCGTGTCCCCCGGCGCGGAGCGCGGAGCGAGGGGGATCCCCGCGGCGATGTAGTCGAACTGGAAGTCGGACGTCCCGTTGGGCGTGGTGTCGTCCACCACGGTGTAGTTCGCGGAGGAGTCGGTCTCGAAGCCGTCGGCGATCAGGTTCTGGGCAGAGGCGGTGGACGCGGCGAGAGCGCCGGCCGTGGCGAGCACGAGGCTCCGGTTGAGGCTGGTCTTCATGGACGAGGGTCTCGATTCGTGTCGAGCTGGATTCGATGAGCGGGCGGGGGAAGCGCGAGGGGACGGGCACCCGCTGAGCCCGAAGTCTCGCAAAAGAAGCGGTTCCTTGGGCGCGATGCCGCAGCCTGTACGGGATTCCTACTCGATGGCGCCCGGCGCGCTCGCGGTTCCCCGAGGGCCCGACCTGCTCCTCGGAGGTGGATCACGTTCGCGAGCTCGCCCCCGCGACCTCTCCGCGATCCCCGCCTGCCACGCGCTCCTCGCCTCGCCCACGCGCGGCGGGCGGACCGAGGACGCGCCCCTCCACGCCCCCTCCCAGGACGCCGCGGGCCTCGCCCCCCCGCGGCGGAGGTCGTGGTCGAGCAGATCCAGGTCCGGCACGCCCGCCGGCCCACTGCCCTCTCCGCGGGCCTCGCCCGCGAGCGCGCATTGCCTCCGGCGACCTCGACGGTCCGCGCGCGCGTCGGGGCGGCCTCCCCCTCGCCGTCCTGGTCGTCGCGCCAACCGACCGTCGCGGCAACCCTGGCGCCGCTCCGGGGATGGCCCCGGGCGCCGGGTCGAGGAGCTGTGGGTGATGAGCGCCGAGGGGCAGGCCTCACTCCACGGGCTCGATCGAGACCCGCACGATCACCGCTCTCTTCCGGCGCTTCCTGCGGGCCGCCCCTCGGCTGCCTCACCCTCGAGATCGAGGGGACGACGGCCGAACTTCTGGGTCCAGTAGGCACCGCTCAGGCTCGAGGCCATCTCGGTGTGCGTCGCGAAGACGATGTTCCGGTGATGACCGGGGGACGTGGTCCAGGCCCGATGAGCCTCCTGCGGTGAAGGCAGCCCGAACGAGCAGTTCTCCGCCTGGAAGTGGCGGTATCCCGCGAGCCGGGCCCTCTGGGAGGGCGTCCGTCGCTCCGGGTCCTTCTCCTCGAAGTGACTGAGCACGCCGTTGCGAGCCATGTAGTCGGAGTGGCCGCGCGCGGCGGATTGGAGGCGCGGGTTCCACAGGAGGGGCTGCCGCCCCAGCATGACCCTGTAGTCGTTGGTGACACGTAACTGCTCCAGGGCCGCCCGATCCGGCCGGGAGCGCCCCTCCGCCCTTCGATCCTTCAGCGCCGCCGCGCCGCGCTCCTTGTTCAGGCGACGGATCGCGCGCCATTCGCGAAGTCGGGACCGCTCGCTCGCGTCGAGGCCCAGATCGGGGAGACCCAGCGCCGCGAGGTCCGGATCCACTCCGTCCACCCACGGCCGGATCCAATCAGGCGGCGCCGCCTCGCCGTCGACCTCGGCGAGCGTCCGGACGCCCCACTGGACGTCCTCGATCGCCGCACGCACCTTCCTGCTCAGCTTCACCGGCCGTCCGCTGCTCCACTGCTCCACCAGCTCGCTCACGAGCCGCTCGACCTCCTTCTGTGTCCGCCGGTACTCTGCCTCCTTCTCGGAGGTGACCTCCGGCTGCCGGTACGGGGTGAAGTACCGCTTCTCGTCCTCGACGATCGCGAAGAATCGCTCTCGTGTCGCGTCGAGCTCCCGACGGTCCACGACGAGCCTGTCCAGCTTGCCGACGATCGACCCGCGGCCGAGGGTGCGCTGGTGACGCGCCAGTCTCGCCCCGATCGCCGCGACCGCGTCCGCCCTCGAGGACCGCTCGAGGATCCGCGTCAGGAGAGCCGCGCGCTCCTCCGGCTCCGCACGAACGAACGACTCCACGAGCTCGTCCGCGCGGGAGGCCGCCGCGGACGGCGCATCTCCGCGACCGGATACCCCGGGGAGAGCGAGCGCAGCGGCGAGAAACAGTCCGGGCCAGATGTGCATGGCTGGGAGCCTAGTCGTTCGGATCCCGCTGGTGACCGCTTCCTCAGCGCCGACGGGCGCCGTACCCCCTCCGGCGACCGCCTCGGCGCCCGCCCCGGCGCCTGGGGCCGCCAGGCCCTCGATCGCGCCGGATCATCGAGTGCGGATCGCGCGGATCCCGCCGGCTGGCCTTGGCCTCGAACTCCTCCGCGACCTCCGCAGAGACGTCGAACGTCGTCGCGTTGGGGTGCACCGAGATCGCGCCGATCGCCGAACCGTCGACCTCGCCTCGGCGACAAACGGCGGCGAGAACGCGGGACGGGTTCGCACCCTGGTTCTCCCCCCAGTTGATGAAGAAGCGGACCGAGCCGGCCGAGGGAGCGCGGTCGGGGCTGCGCCGCGCCCCGCCGTCGACGGCTTGCCTGCTGGGTCCGCCGTCGCGGACATCTCGTGCGCGGGCGGCTCGCCGGGGGCTGGCCGCGTCCAGGAGAACGGAGACGAGGTCCTCGGGCTCGTGGGCCTCCAGGAGCTCCTTCGCGAACTCCAGTCGAGCCTGGGCCGCACCGGCGGCGAGCGCCGTCTCGATCCGCGCTGCGAGCGCCGAACGATCACGCTCCTCGACCACCCGCTCGACGTCCGAGGCCGAGGGGACGTCCGCCCAACCGATCTCGACGCCGGCGTCGGCGACGAGCCGCTCCACCGCCCGGCGACGTCGCGGAGGGCAGAAGAGCACGCTGCGCCCTTCCTGGCCGGCCCGCCCAGTGCGGCCGCTCCGGTGGGTGTAGGTCTCGGGATCGATCGGCGGGGACGTCTGCACGACGACCCCGACGTCCGGGACGTCGATGCCACGCGCGGCGACATCGGTCGCGACCAGAACGTGCACGGTGCCGGCTCGGAACGCGCCGAGCGCCCGATCGCGCTGGCTCTGCACGAGGTCGCCGCTGATGGGAAGCGCCTTGAACCCATCCGCCTCCAGCTGCTGGGCCAGATCCGCCGCGTCGCTGCGGCGCTCGACGAACACGAGCGTCCGGCTCTCCTCCTCGAGGAGCAGCAGGTTCACCAGCGCCGCGTAGCGTTCGTTGGGACGGACCAGATGACCGATGTGTTCGATGTTCGCGTGGGCGTCCCCGATCGGTGACCCCTCGACCATCAGCGCGTTCCGCTGGTATCGACCCGCGAGATCCTGGATCCCCGGCGGGAAGGTCGCTGAAACGAGGTGAGTCCGGTGCTCTCCCGCGGACGCGTCAAGGATCGCCTCCAGGTCCTCCCGGAAACCCATGTCCAGCATCTGATCGGCCTCGTCGAGGACGAGCTCCCGAACGCTGGAGAGATCGAGCTGACCGTTGCGCAGGTGATCGACGAGCCGGCCAGGAGTCCCCACGAGCACCTGGGGGCCGCCAGCGAGCGCCGCCCGGTCCCGGTGGATCGGCGTTCCTCCGGTGACCGAGATCAGGCGCGCGTTGGCGATCCCTCCGAACAGCCATCGAAGCTCGCCGAGGACCTGACTGGCGAGCTCCCGCGTCGGGGTCACCACGAGCGCGACCGGACCCGCCTCCCGGGCCTCCTCCGACGCAGCGTCCCGGACGACCGGGGCCATCACGAAGCCGAGTCCGACGGTCTTGCCCGAGCCGGTCTGGGACGCGACGCGAAGATCGCGGCCCTCCGCGTCAGCGTCGAGGATCGCGCGCTGCACCGCGGTGAGGCCCTCGAAGCCCCGCCCTTCGATGGCGGCCCGCAGATCCGAGGCGAGACCTTCGAAGGCGTCCACCTCGGTCCCAGGAGCCACCTCCACCGGACCCGCAGCGCACCCGTCGCCTGCGGGATCGCGCTCACGCTGGCCAGCGGACAAACCCTCGTCCACGCCCTCGGTGGGGCGTTCTTCGTCGCTCTTCATCATCGCGGGCTCCTGCCCGTCTCCATTCACTCGCGGCCGCTCGTTGCGCCGGCCGCAGTCACACGAGACCCCCGCGATGTTCGATCCAGCTTCGCTGGACGCCCGCCGCTGTCGCGCGGTGGGACGAGGATCGAGGTCAACGATACTTCATCCGCAGGGGTGGGTCCGGGCGGGTCCACGAATCCAGTTGTCCTGCGTGCCAGCGCTCCTTCATGATCCACGGGTCATGTTCCACGAGAAGATTCGCGCCCACGGGCACCTGATCGACACCGGTCTGCTGGAGAGGATCTTCGAGCAGATCACCGAGCAAGGAGCCGATTACGAGGTGATCGAGTTCGACCTCGGCAAGACCCACGACGACGAGTCCACCGCTCACCTCCGGATCACGGCCGCCGACGAACGGGTCCTCCAGGACGCGGTCGAGGCGGTGGTGGCACTCGGAGGCCAGATCGAGTCGGAGACCGACGCGAGGCTCTCGGCGGCGCCGAAGGACGCCTGCGTACCCGAGGACTTCTACTCCACGACGAACCATCGCACCCAGATCCGGCTCGACGGCTCATGGGAGGACGTCGCCGCTCAGCGAATGGACGCCGTTGTCGTGGTCGAGGAGGGCGCGCCCCGGTGCGTGAAGCTTCGTGACATCAAGGAGGGCGACCACGTGGTCTGCGGCGCCGGAGGGGTGAGGATCATGATCGACCACCCCGACCGCGTGCGGCAGGCCTTCGCCTTCATGAGCAACGACATCTCGTCGGAGCGCCGCGTCGAGACGAGCATCCAGCGGGTGGCGGAGACGATGCGCTCCGTTCGCGAGCGCGGACAGAAGATCGTCGTCGTCGCGGGACCGGTGGTCATCCACACCGGCGGGATCGACGCCTTCAGCAAGCTCGTCGCCGGCGGATGGGTCAACGCCCTCCTGTCGGGCAACGCCATCGCGGTTCACGACATCGAGAACTCGTTCTTCGGGACGTCCCTCGGCGTCAGCCTGGAGACCGGCAACCCGGTCACCGAGGGGCACAAGAATCACATGCGCGCGATCAACCGGATCAACCACGCCGGCTCCATCGCACGAGCGGTGGAGCAGGGCGTGCTGACCAGCGGGCTCATGCACTCGCTCGTGACCCACGGTGTCGAGTTCGTCCTGGCGGGATCGATCCGCGACGATGGACCGCTCCCCGACACGGAGATGGATCTGATCGTCGCCCAGGAGGACTACGCGAGGGTCCTCGAGGGGGCGGGCCTCGTGCTCATGCTCAGCACGATGCTCCACAGCATCGGCGTCGGGAACATGCTCCCCTCATGGGTCAACGTGGTCTGCGTGGACATCAATCCCGCCGTGGTCACGAAGCTGAGCGACCGCGGCTCGTCGCAGACCGAAGGAATCGTGACCGACGTCGGCCTCTTCCTGCAGCGCCTCGCTCACACGCTGAAGAGCGGCTGAGCCGCCGCTCGTCAGCGAATCGCCGAGAAGTCGAGGACGCCGAGGTCGTCCACGTGCCCCGGCGGCTGGGGATGGATCCCGGGGCGGACCGCGCGGGCCGCGAGGGGACTCACGACCCTCGTCAGCGCCGTGTCGCGGGGCTCGGTCTCCTCGATCAGGCCCGTCGCGACGTCGATCTCGAACCGCTTCCCGGGGGTGTGGAGGGACATGATCTTCCTCCCGCGGATGCGCAGCCAGACCTCTGCCCCGGGCGGACTGATGCAGTTCTGGATCACCACCCGCCCGCTCGCTCCTCCGCCAGCATCGTCCACGTCGAAGTAAGGCCGGCGATGCTCCCGCGCGATGAAGACCGAGTCCTCCACCAGGATCGCCTCCACCCCCCGCACCGCTGCCACGGCCTGCTCCGCCATGGTGAGGTCGAAGAGGCAGGCGTCGATGACCAGGTCGCGCGTGGGGTGCGCCTCCGAGCCCTCGGGTGCTTCTCCGTAGTGCGTCACCACGAGCCCGCCGCTCGACCGCAGCGCGCGGGGATGATCGGGGCCGACCACTTCGCCGCCGCTCGTGCGCGTCGAGGGCCAGGCGCTGACCAGGGTGCATCCTCGCAGGACGACCGTTCCCGGATGTGCGTACGAACCCGGATCGAAGAACGTCCAGGCGAACGCAGCGCGGCTCGCGCGCAGCCCGACGTCCACGGCGTGGCAGTCCTCGACGACGATCAGCGGCGGCGCGGTGTAGGGAAGGTTGTCCGCTCCGTACTGCCCGTAGGAACCGGCGCGGTGAGCGAACTGAATGGCCTGCCCGCCGATGCGCAGGAAGGTGTTGCCGCGGTAGAGCGCGTGCCCGCTCACGCTGTCGTAGATGCCGTGCTCCTTCGGGATGCCCGTGAAGTCACAGTCCGACACGGTGACGTCGCCGAGGTTGTAGCGGCGCATCCCCCACTTCATCCCCGTTGCGCCGAAGCCGTCGGGCTCCGGCTGGAACGTGAGGCGCGCCAGATCGACGTGACCGGTCTTGAACGCCCCGTCCAAGGGCTCGTCGAGGCCAGGCACGCCCCCCCGGGCCACGTTGAGCGCCCATTGCCATCCGCATGTGAAGTCCACGTCGCCGATGTCCGGAGCCGCGCCCGGCTTGTGCGTCACGCTGCTCATGCCCGTGCGCGCCTCGAGGTCCCACCCTCGTCTCGCCCGCACCTCGGGCAGATACGCAGCCTTGTTCTGCGCGGCGCTGCGCGTTGCGGCCGGGACGACCCTCGCCGCCCATCCATCGGCCCTGCTCGCATCGAAGGTGGCGAGGGCCGTCGCTCCAGCCGATCGGGCGGACTCTCTCGACGCGGGAGGGATTTCCCGGCTCTCCGTGCGCCGACCCGCGGCGGCCCCACGACCGAGTCGAGCGCGCTCGCGCGCTGCATCAGCGCGTCTCCGCGCCGCCGCTGCCGCCTCTCCGGCGCTCTTGGCGAGCCTCTCCAGCTCCTCCGCGGCGGCTTCGAGCTCATCGGCGACCCGCTCCGCCTCCTCGGCTGCGCGTCGACGCAGCGCGGCGCGCTCCTCCGCGCTCAGGAGCTTGGTTCGTTCGAGCTCGGTCAGATCACGCTCCCCCCGATCGCCGCCGTCCTGCGCGAGCGCCGCGAGGGACACGAGGAGCCCCGCTCCAGCGAGGAGCAGCCCCTTGGATCCACGACGCGACCGCATGTCACGAGCCTACCCCTTCGCTCCATCCGAGGCACAATCTGCCCATGATCCCGAACGCCTTTCGCGCCGCAGCTGCCGTGTGGTTCATGGCGCCGCTGACCGCCGCACCCCAGCTCACTCCGCAGAGCCCGCGGGTGCTCGGCACCGACGGCTCCCCCACCCTGGAGGCCTACCTCCCCGCCGGTCAGCGCTACGCGCCGGACTTCCCCCGCCCGGCGGCGGTCCTCGGCTGGCCGGTCGGGACCTGGCACGTCAGGCACGACCAGCTCGTCCGCTGGTACGAGACCGTCGCCGCCGCCTCACCTCGCGCCGAGCTCTTCGAGTACGGGCGCACGCACGAGGAGCGCCCTCTCCTGCTGTGTGCCTTCAGCTCACCGCGCAACATCGAGCGCCTCGACGAGATCAGGACCGCCCACGCAGAGGCCGTTCGCGCCGGCGCGGAGGATCACGACGGGCCGAGCATCGTGTGGATGGGCTACGGCGTCCACGGCAACGAGTCGAGCGCGAGCAACGCCAGCCTGCTCCTCGCCTACCACCTCGCCGCGGCGACCGGACCCGAGTTCGAGGCCTACCTCGACCGGACCGTGATCCTGGTGGACCCCTGCGTGAACCCCGACGGCGGCGCGCGCTTCGCTCACTGGGCGAACATGCACAAGGGCAGACACCTGACAGCTGCGCCCGCTCACCGCGATCACCGGGAGGCGTGGCCCGGCGGCCGTACGAACCACTACTGGTTCGATCTCAACCGTGACTGGCTCCTGCTCACCCACCCGGAGTCCCGCGGCAGGATCGACATGTTCCAGACGTGGCTGCCGACGGTCCTGACCGACTACCACGAGATGGGGAGCGGCTCGAACTACTTCTTCCAGCCCGGGATCCCCTCGCGGCGCAATCCCCTGACTCCGGTCCGCAACCACGAATTGACGGCGGCCATCGCGCGCTACCACGCGGACGCGCTGGACGCGATCGGGAGCCAGTACTTCACCCAGGAGCGCTTCGACGACTTCTACTACGGCAAGGGCAGCACCTATCCGGACGTCCAGGGGTCGATCGGGATCCTCTTCGAACAGGCGAGCTCGCGGGGCCACCTGGTGGACTCGAAGCTCGGCGAGATGTCCTTCCCCTTCACGATCCGCAACCAGTTCACCACGAGCCTCTCGACGCTTCGAGCCGCGGACGAGCTGCGCGCGGAGCTCGGGGCCTATCAGCGTGAGTTCCACCGCAACGCCGTCGCGGAGGCGCTCGAGGGCGGGATCGCCGGCTGGCTCTTCGGCGGCCCGGGGCAGGAGACCAGCCGCGTCGAGGCGCTCGCGGACATCCTCGCCCGGCATGGGATCGAGGTGCGCCTCGCCCGGCGCACGGACGACAGCGAGACCGCTCGGATGCGCTATTTCGTTCCCGCCGACCAGCCGCAGTACCGACTCGTTCGGGCGCTCTTCGAGGACCGGACGTCCTGGGACGACAACACCTTCTACGACGTCTCCGCATGGTCGCTGGCCCACAGCTTCGACGTCCCCGTCGAGGTGATCCAGCGCGCGAGCGTGGACTCCCTGCGCGTTCGCGATCCCCGTCCGCGAAGCGCGCCCAGGAGCGACGGCGGCGGCGCACCGGTGGCTCTGCCGGCGGACACCACGGCCTTCGTTTGCGCCTGGGATTCCATCCTGTCCCCCCCGCTGGTCGCCGACCTCCTCGCGAAGGGTGTCCGGCTGCGCGTGACCACCGCGCCGATCTCCACGCAGGCGCGAGTGAGCGAGGGCATGCGCATCAACGGCCCGACCGTGTTCGCGCCGGGCTCGATCCTCGTGCCCCTCACCGGCCAGGAGCTCTCCCGCGAGACCGTCTCGAGGCTGACGGCGCCCCTGCGCGGGGGTGGCGTTCCCCACGCATTCCTCGCGAGCGGACTGATCGCGGACGCGCCCGATCTCGGAAGCGCGAGTCACCCGGAGCTCCAGAGCCCGCAGGTCCTCATCGCCGTGGGGAGCGGCGTCTCGGCCTACGAGGCGGGTGAGGTCTGGCACGACATGGACACGCGCATGGGTCTGGCCGCGACGCTCGTCGAACGCGATCGCCTGGCGGACATGGATCTCGCCTCCTTCACGCACGTCGTCCTCGTCAACGGAGCGACCGCCGGCTGGGGCGAGACCGAGGAGAAGGCGCTCCTGACGTGGACGCGAAAGGGCGGAGTCCTGATCGCCACCAAGCGCGCGTCCGTCTGGGCCGCGGAGCACATGCTGACGAACGCCAGCGCGCCCCATGATCATGGGCCGGAGGCCCCCGCCGGCTCGGAGACCGAAGAGCCCGCGCGCAGGACCTACGGCGACTACGAATCGGATCGTGCCGCCACGCGGATCGCGGGGACCATCTTCCGCGCGGCCGTCGACACCTCACACCCGATCGCGTACGGGCTCGGAGCCACGATCGCGGTCTTCCGCAACTTCGAGCAGACGCTGCCCGAGGCCGCGGACCCCTATGCGACGCCGGTGCGCTACACCGAAGATCCCCTCGTCGCCGGGTTCGCGAGCCGAGAGAACGTCGACCGCCTCGCTGGCAGCCCCGCCATTCGTGTGGAGCGCGTCGGAGCTGGCACCGTCGTGGCGATGATCGACAACCCGGTCTTCCGGGGCGTCTGGTACGGCACGCGACGCTTCCTCGTCAACGCGATCTTCTTCGGACACACCGTGCAGCGCACGGGCCCGATCGAAGAGCGCTCCGCGGCCGAGGCCATGGACTACGACCACGGTCACGCGCACGGCCGCTGACCCGGGACGCGTTCAGGGAGACGTTCCGACCGGATGGATCCCGATCCCTGGCCGCTGCCGATGTCGACCTCGGCACGTCCCCTCCCCGCGGTCTCCACGGGTCGAGGCCCACGGGTGCGCGGCGCGGGGAGACGATGCGTGCGCCCACGCATCGCCCACGGCCGCTCCCTGGAGGGCGGCCGGCGCCTGGATCAGCCGTCCCGGCGACGGCCCTCGCCGCGGGGCGGCCTCTGGCGGCCGCGCGCGTCCCTGTTTCGCGCCGCCGGGGTGTTCGGCGGAGTCTCGTACTCCGGCAGGGCGAGCGCCTCGGCGGGGAGCTTCTCCATCGCCGCGAGCAGCCGCGCCTCCACGTCCGCCTGCCCGGCGTCCGCCAGCTGGGGCAGCAGGAAGCGAGTCGTCGTCACCGCCGACACGTTGAGCCCGTCGAGCACGCCCGCGGCGTCCGGCCTCGCCTCGAAGGCCTTGATCAGGAGGTCGGCAGCCGTCGCGAGCTGGCCGGCCTCCATCGCGATGCGCCCCTGCCCTGCGATCGAGATCGCCACGTAGTGAGCCGCGGCGTCCCGGTACCCGGGCGCACGCTTCGCGACCTCCTCGAAAGCGGCGATCGCGCGGTCGTAGCTGCGCGATGCCTCCTCGGGACCACCGCGGCGCCTGCGGTACTCGCCCGCGACGATGTACGCGATGCCGGCGTGCCAGAAGGCCACCTCGTCCGCCGACGCCGCCGAGGTCATACGCCCGTACGTCTCCTCGAGGGCGTCCACGCCCCGGGACCACAGAATTCGCTGCCGAAGCCTCGCGTGGAGCTGCTCCGAACCCGGGAAGCGCTCGACCCCTTCCATCAGGACCTCGAACGCTCGCCGTCTGGCGCCCATCGAGACGAGGAAGTCGTGGTAGTCGAGCGCGTGTCGATCGTTCCCCAGGGGGTGCTGGGCGAGCAGATCGAACGCGGCC
Organism: Planctomycetota bacterium; assembly: GCA_002862085.1. GTDB lineage: Bacteria > Planctomycetota > UBA1135 > UBA1135 > Saltatorellus. Next base: position 16,766 of record PKCK01000072.1, read on the forward strand.
GCCGCGTCAGCCGCCCAGCTTCGAGGCCAGTCGGCGCTGGCGCGCGCCGCCGCTCGGATCGCGCGGACGCGCTCCCCGGCGAAGAGAGAGAGCATGCCCATGCCCGTCCAGCCGAGCGCGGTCTCACTGGCGGCCGCGTTCGGATCCGCGCTCATGCGCTCGAACGCCCGCGCGATGCGCTCCTCCGAGGAGCTGGTCTCCCCGGTGTAGTGGGCCACCAGGCCGAGCACCGCGTCCGTCCTCCAGTCCGACAGGCCGAGCCTCTCGGCCTCCGTGGCCGCGGCCCTGGAGTCCGCGAACCGGAGCGCGGTCACGCGCCGCTGCTCCGCCACCGACCGGCCGGCGCTCGCCTGGGCGTCGGGGTCGACCGCGAGCCGGAGCGTCGCCTCCGCCCGCGCGAGCTCGGCGGCCGCGAGCACCAGCGGGTCCGCGCTCCGCGCGGCACGCTCGGCGGCCCGTTCGATCCGCGCTTCGACCTCGTAACGAGACCTCGCGGCCTTCGAGCCGTCGCTCGCGGCGAGGACCGCGCGGATCCGCGCGACCTCGGGACCCCGGTCGTCCGCGCTGATTCCGCGCAGGGTGATCGCGAGCGAACGGGCCCTCGGATACTGCCGGGCCATCGCCTCCAGGGCGCCGATCAGCAGCTCACGCTCCTCGGCGGGCATGGGCACCTCGAGTGCTCTCGCGATCAGATCGATGGCCGCCTCCGAGCGCTGGCTCGCCAGGACCCGCCTCGCCCTCGACGCGACCTCCACGTCGAGGCCGAAGATCGCCTGGCGCAGCAGCTCGATCGGCGCCTGGAGACCCAGCTCGGCCGAGACGTCCAGGAGCCGCAGCTTCTCCTGCCGTTTGGCCTGGCGGAACCGCTGCTCCACCATGGAGCGGTGCTCGTGCCTGCGGCTGGAGAGGAGGGCCTCCAGGGGCTTGTCACCGCTCTCGTCGGGCAGCTCCGTGCTCGTCCGGGTGGTGATGCCCTCCTCGATCCCGACCAGCACGCTCTTCACGTCGAAGGCGTAGAAGATGTCGTAGGACTCCGAACCGTCCAGCTCGACCATGATGTGGCGCGGGGCCACACGCGTCTCGTCGAGGTACTTCTCGTACACGATCGGCTCCATGGCGATGTGCTCGCCGCAGGTGACGCAGCCGAAGCGCGGGCACGGGATCCGATTGCCGTTCTCGTCGTGATCCCGCGCGTTGTGGCGATACACCGATGCGATGACGCTCACGTACGGCTCGAAGAGCTTCGCCACCTCCGGATCGCGGTAGCGCTTGCCCGCGTAGTGCTCGCTGGCGATCTCCCCGTCCATGTTGACCGCGATCATGATCGGCTTTCCGGTCTCCTTCGAGACCGCCACCGCGTCCTCCCAGGTCCTCTGCCAGGTGATCGGGACCGGCTTCTCCCAGTCCTCCGCCGTGGGTGACGGCCACATCGCCTGACGCGGATCGGCCCCTGCTCCCTGAGGACCGCGCGGCGCGGGGGGGTCCTGCTGCTGGGAGCCGTCGGCGACGCCCTGGCCCGCGTCCTGGAGAGCGAGCGCCGCGAAGGCGAGGAGGAGGATGCTGGTCGACATGATCGGATCGGGGCTGCGGCTCCAACGAGAGGGTCGGCGCAGCTAACTTACTCCGCAGATGGCCCGCCGTACGATGTCCCTCCCCGCTGCCCTTCTCGTGGCAGCGCTCCACCCGTGCCCTCCGGCCGGAGCCCAGCACCACCTGGAGGCACGCTGGGAGCTCGACCCGAGTGCGCCTTACGTGGGCCAGACCTTCGATCTTCGCCTGACCATCGAGCTCGACGAGGCCTGGAGCGACCGCGCTCTGGTGCAGCTGTACCCCCGGGAGCTCGACATCCCCCTGCAGACCGACGCACTCCCCACCCCGCTCGCGGGCCTCACGACCGGCCCGGTCGAGGGCGCTGGCCCGACGATCGTGGTCGACGGCCAGGTCGTGCGGACGGCCAGCGTGACGACGTCGGAGGGCCGACGCAGGATCACGATCACACGCTCCGGTCTGCTCGAGACGAGCGCCCTCGTACGCCTCCCCGCCCCGCTCGTCCGCTTCGTGGCTGCGTCGGGGTCCCGAGACGATCCGGTGCAGGGTCAGGTCGCCGTTGATCCGGAGGAAGGCAGCGTCCTCGGCGAGCCCCTGGAGGTCAGCGCGAGGCCGCTGCCCGAGGTCGGCCGCCCCATCGAGTTCACCGGAGCGGTCGGGACGTTCTCCCTCAGCTCGTCCATCGTCCCTCGAGCGCTCGAGGCAGGCTCCGTGACGGAGCTCACCGTCGAGGTGAGCGGAGAGGGCGCGCTCCCCGACGGCGCCGCACCGGAGCTCGTCGACGCCGAGACGGCCTTCGAATCGCTCGGGCCGGCCCGCCGGGACGGACGGCGCTTTCGGTTCACCCTGCGCTCCCTTCGACCTGGAGTCGAGCGCGCCCCGGGGGCGCGCCTGTCCACCTTCGATCCGTCGTCGGACGGGGGTGCCTGGCGGGAGGTGCACACGGAGGGCCCACCCGTCAGCGTCCGGCCGGCCGCCTCGGGTGACCATGACGCGTCTCCGAGAGACGCCTCGGAGGTCGACCAGCCGATCCCTCCCCTCCCCTGGACGTTCTTCACCCTCGGCGCTGTCGCGCTTCTCGCAATCCTCTCCGCGATCCGCCGCATCGCTCACCGCGCCGCCGTGCGTGCCGCGGCGCGCGCCGACGACGAGTCCTGATCATGCTGAACGACCTCCAGCGCTTCCCGATCACGGCCATCCTCTGCATCGGCGCCGTGGCGTCGTTCGCGGCGGAGCTCTCCGGCCGATCCGTCGAGCACATGGTCCTCAGCGCTCCCCTCGTGATGGAGGAGCCATGGCGACTCGTGACCACGATCTTCCCCCACGGCGGCGTCATCCACCTGCTCTTCAACCTCCTCTGGATCTGGATGCTGGGGCGCATGATCGAGGCGCGCATCGGGACCGGGGGGATGCTCGTGCTGGTGCTCGTCACCACGCTCTCCGCGAGCGGTATGCAGCTCGTCTTCGTCGGCCGGCCGATCGGCCTCTCCGGCGTCGTCTACGGCCTCGCGGGCTACGCCTGGATGCGCGGCCGCCGCGACCCGATCTTCCGCGGGGTCATCGACGACTCCACGCGCAACCTCCTGGTCGCCTGGTTCTTCGTGTGCATCCTGCTCACCTGGATCGGCGCCATGAACATCGCCAACGCCGCGCACGCCGGCGGGGCGCTGATGGGGATCGCCCTCGGAACCGGCCGCCCCTGGATCGCGCCGCTGATCCTCTCGGTGCTCGGGACCGCCGTGCTCTTCAGGGCGAGCATCCCCATCCGCGACCCGGCCGCCTACGAGTGGTTCGTCGAGGGCGGTGAGGCGTTCAACGCGAGGGATCTCCCCCGCGCGGAGCGCTTCCTCGACCAGGCCACCCGGCGGGATCCGGAGATGGCCGAAGCCTGGTACTGGCTGGGCGAGACGCGCCGTCGGCGCGGTGACGAGGAAGGTGCGATCGAGGCGCTCGACCGGGCAGCGCGCCTCGACCTGAGCGTCTTCCAGGACGAGACCCTGCGCGAGTTCTTCGCCGGGCAGCTTCGGGACGAGGCCAGGGGCTCCGAGTCCGCGTCGGGGACGAACGATGACGACTCACGTCCCTGAGGATCCCTCCGATCCCGACGACTTCGTCGGCCGTGAGCGGCCGACCTGGGAACGCCTGCTCTGGATCGCCGGCGGGCTCGGCTTCGTCGCGATCGGAGCGGTCGGCGTGGTGGTGCCCGGCCTGCCCACGACGCCGCTCCTCCTCCTGGCGGCCGCGTGCTTCGCGAGGAGCTCACCGAAGCTCTATCGCTGGTTGCTCGCCAATCCGACCTTCGGGCCCCTGATCAAGGACTATCGAGCAGGGAGGGGCGTCACGGCCCGGGTCAAGGCGAGCGCGATCTCGGTCATGGCGGTCTTCGTCACCTTCGCGCTCTTCGTCCCTCTCCGGGGTCGCTGGGTCCCGGCGGCCATCGTCCTGGCCGCCGCCTTGTTCGGGGCCGGGTTCATCCTTCGGCTGCCGACTCGCCCCCCACGCTGAACGCGATCACTCCCAGCGCGGCTCGACTCCCATGAGGTGGCGAACCAGGAAGTCGCTGCGCCGCCGCCGTCCGTAGGCGGACTCGGCGGCCCCGTGCCCGGCGCCAGGGATCACCAGCAGATCGAAGTCCTTGTCCGCGCGGACGAGGGCGTCGACCACCTGCATCGTGGACGCCGGATCCACGTTCCGATCGAGCTCGCCGACGATCAGGAGGAGCTCGCCCTCGGTCCGATGCGCCTGCTCGACGTTCGAGCTCTCCGCGTAGTGCGGCCCGACCGGCCAGGACATCCAGAGTTCGTTCCACCAGATCTTGTCCATGCGGTTGTCGTGACAGCCGCAGTCCGCAACGGCGACGTCGTAGACGTCGCTGTGATCGATCAGGGCCCGCATCGCATTCTGACCGCCTGCGCTGCCCCCGTAGATCCCGACGCGCGTCAGATCGACCGAAGGATCCGACTCCCCCAGGGCACGCAACCACGCCTTTCGGTCCGGGAACCCGGCGTCGGCGAGGTTCTTCCAGGCCACGTCGTGGAAGGCCTTCGAGCGCCAGTTCGTACCCATCCCGTCGATCTGCACGACGATGAACCCGAGCTCGGCCAGCTCCTGGACGTAGCGCAACCTCCGGAAGTCCTTCGGCACATGCGCACCGTGGGGCCCGGCGTAGATCTGCTCCACGACGGGATACTTGCGCGCCGGATCGTGGTTCGTGGGCCGGACCACGATGCCCCAGATGTCCGTCGTCCCATCGCGGCCCTTGGCGACGAAGCGCTCCGGTGCGCGCCAGCCCGCGTCCTTGAGCGCCTGGGTCGACGCGCTCGAGAGCTGCAGGGAGCCGCGGCCGAGCGCCGATCGAAGCGCCACCTGCTCGGGCAGATCCACCCGGGACCAGCGGTCGAGGAGCCAGCGCCCGTCCGGCGACATCTCGATCCGATGAGTCCCGTCCCCGTCCGTCAGCATGGTGAGTTCACCGGTGTCGACGTCCACCTCGGCGAAGTGCACGTGATACGGGTCCTCACCCTCGTTGAAGCCCATCACGCGGATCCGGACGCGGCGGGCCTCGTCGTCCACGTGCTCGACGCCGCGTACGACCCACGGGCCGGACGTCACCTCGCGGCGGACCTCCCCCGTGCTGGCGTCGACGAGGAGGAGGTGATTCCAGCCGCTCCGTTCGGACATCCACAGAAGGTCCTCCCTGCCGTCCTCGCTCCGCGGGAATCTGTGCATGAAGAGCTTGCCCGCGTAGTCCACGAACGTGTCGGGCGCCTCCTCGACGATCACGCGAGCCTCGCCCGAGGCCGCATCGATCGAGACCACCCTCACCACGCGGTGCCCGCGTTCGTTGTACACGCAGCTGAATCGCGACCCGTCCTCGCTCCACGTCTCCCGGTCCACGGACCAGGGGTTGGGCATCAGCGCTTCGAGGTCCGTGTCCACGAGCCGGGGCTCGTCACCGTCGAGTCTCACGAGCACCGGCCAGCGCTGGCGGATCCGGTCGCCGGGCTTGAGATAATCGAAGGTGATCAGCCGGGGCTGCACCCGATCCGCGGGGCTCGACTCGACGATGTGCACGGGGTGGGCCTGCGGCCCCTTCACGCGCCAGACGACCACCGACCGCGCATCGGGCGACCAGCGGGCCGGACCCTCGAATCGAATCCCTGCGGCCTCGTCGGAGGCCGCGAGCGGGTGAACGCCTCCGTCCCGCGAGTCCTCGATGGTCAAGCCGCCGTCCACGAAGCGGACCTTCCAGGGGTTGGACGACGCCGCACGAGGCGCGCTGCCCCGCTGCCGCCCGGGGCGCCGACGCGGCTGCGGATCGCTCCCCACGCGCGCCACGGTGGGCTCCGCGGCCCCCTGCACCCACGCGCGGTCCTCGCCGTCCTGGCCGACGAGCGCGAAGACGTGACCGTCGAAGGTGTGCTGGTTCATCGAGGCGCCCGGCGCCAGCGTCCCGTAGGCACGTCGGCCGCCGTCCGTGGTGACCCACTCGACCCCGAGGGTCTCCTGGGTCTCGTTGACGATCAGGAGACGCGTCTCCGCACCGCGGCCGCGGCTGCGCTGCGGCACCCGACCAGCGCGCACCTCGCCGCGGAAGAGCGCGGCCTCGGGCGCGCCCGGATCCACCTGACGGGCGCTCTCCGCTCCAGGCGCCCATCTGACGATCCGGGCGTCCTCGCACAGCAGCAGCACGTCGGAGCCGTCGAGCCCCGCCGCGCGGAGCGGTGCTGTGCCTCCGGGGAGCTCGCTGACGAGCAGCGAGACCCGCTGATCTCCAGCGTCGGCCTCCGGATCGATCACCTCGATCCGCCGATCGGCGCCCCGACCCGTCAGTCGCCAGAGCCGGTGCCCGTCGAGCCACGAGCCCCTGAAGGTCTCGCCGATCGGGATCCCGGAGAAGCGACCGCGGAGCCTCGCGGCCCGCTGATGATCCGCGAGGCTTCCCTGGGCCGGGAACGCGATGGCAGGGGCGGTCGAGAGCAGCAGGATCAGAGACGCGCGGAGCATGCCCCCATTGAAGCCTCGAGCGCTCCGCCGCCACACGCCAGGCGCTGTGAATCCAGCGACCTCGAGCCGGCCGTGATCCGCAGGGCGACGCGATGGTGCGGAGCGGAATCGGAACCCGGCACCGGCAGAGATCAGCGCAGCAGCTCGTCCAGCCGATCCAGGAGCGGCTCCGCTGCTCTCCGCATCGTCTCGTCCTCGCCGATCTGCTCCCTGAGGGCTGCGAGCGCGGCCCGGAGCGCCTCCCGACCCGGGAGAGCCCCGCCCAGCCGATCCTTGATCCGGCCCAGCTTCTCGAGCGCGGGCGCCCAATCGTCCGCGAGTCGCCGCAGGCTCTCCTCGTCGGAGAGACGGTCCATCGCTGCGCGGAGCTCCTCCGCCGTCCGCTCGCCGAGTGCGCGAAGGGTCTCCGGCGCGCGCTGCCCGAGCGCACCGAGATCCAGCTCCTCGATGGCTTCACGCGCCGCCCCCGCGGCGTCCACCGCGCGGTCGCAGCCCCCGGCGAGAACCGGCAGCACCGCCGCGAGCAGCAGGGCCTTCGAGCACCTCGTGGCCCTGGAGAGGCCAGCGGCCCGACCGTCGAACTCGCGGTGCGCCCTCATTTCTTCTTCGGACGGAAGACCTGGATCACCTCGGGATCGGACTCGAGGCGCGCTGCTCCGGTCAGATCGAGGCAGTAGGGCACCGCAGGGAAGACCGCGTCGAGACACTGACGGATCGCGCTCGGCTTCCCCGGGAGGTTGATGATCAGGGCCTTGCCCCTGATCCCCGCGGTCTGCCTCGAGAGGATGGCGGTGGGCACGTACTGCAGGCTCACCTGCCGCATGAGCTCCCCGAATCCCGGCATCGGCTTCTCGACGACGCTCTCCGTCGCCTCCGGCGTCACGTCGCGCGGCGCGGGTCCCGTCCCTCCGGTGGTCACGACGAGATCGCAGCCCTCGTCATCCACGAGCTCGCGAAGCGTCTCCTCGATCCCGGCCCGATCGTCGGGGATGACGCGCGTCACCGCCTCCCAGGGACTCGTGAGGTAGTCGGCGAAGGTCGCGTGGATCGCGGGTCCCCCGAGGTCCTCGTACTCCCCGCGGCTGGCACGGTCGGAGACCGTGACGATGCCGATGCGTGCGCTGGACGGACTGGTCATGGTTGCGCGCGCTCCTCGCGCGGAGGAAGAAGGGCCCGCTCCGCGAGGGCGTGCCCGAGGTACGGCAGGAATCGCGCCCGATCCCCCGCTCCGAAGCGGGCCCCGACCGGGAGCTCGACGAGACCGTCCGCGGCCGCCGCGGCGATCAGATCTCCGCTGCCGTTCCATCGCATCGGCGCGAGGCCGCCGGCGTCCACGCGCGCGGGGAGGAAGAGATGCCTGCGCCCCCCGTGCTCGAAGTCCTGCGCCATGGGCAGCTCGATGAACCTGGGCTGCCAGCCGGCCAGGAGCTGGGCCATGGCCGGGAAGAGGAAGAGGTGGGCGGTCGCGAGCACGCTCACGGGATTCCCGGGCAGGCCCACGAACAGCGCACCGTCTCCACGCCGAGCGACGAGAACCGGCTTGCCCGGCTGGACCTGCACCTTGTGGAAGACCGTCTCGAATCCGAGCGCGGCGAGCGTCTGCGGGACCAGGTCGCGCGAGCCCATGCTGACGCCCCCTGTCGTCACCACCACGTCCGACCCATCGGCGGCCGCGCGGAGGACATCCTCTAGCTCACCCTCCTGGTCCCGCGCGTGGCGCCGTCGAACGCGCGCACCGAGCGTCACCAGGAGTCCATCGAGCAGCGGGCCGTTGCTGTCGCGGATCCCCGCCGCCCCCGCCGCTCCGACCTCGTCGCCAGTGGTCACCACGCAGACGGACGGAGGCGTCTGCACCTCGAGCTCCGTCGCACCTGCCATCGCTGCCACGGACAGATGAGCAGGCGCGAGCCGCGTCCCTCGCGCCACCAGGACGTCACCACGACGAGCGTCCTCGCCGCGCCAGGCGATGTTCGAGCCGGGCACGGGAGCGTGTTCGAGCGTCACTTCACCCGCGCCGTCCTGCCAGTCGGTCCGTTCGATCGGCACGACGGTCGTCCCGCTCGGCGCCGGGGCGCCGGTCATGATGCGAAGCGCGTCCCCCGGACCCAGCTGGCCCTCGTACACCTGCCCCGCCGTCAGCTCGCCGCGAACGACGAAGCGCGTCCGATCGCCGTCGGGAACGACCGCGAAACCGTCCATCGTCGACCGGTCGAACCCGGGCTGATCACGATCGATGGCGACGTCCTGCGCCAGGATTCGCCCGAGCGCGTCCCCGACGCCGATCGCCTCGCTTCGCGCGCCGCGGCCGCCGACGTCGAGGGCGGCGAGCGCTGCCTGGGCCTCAGGAAAGGTGATCATCGGGTGCGTCGAGAAAGGCGCGTACAGCGGCGACGAGGGGTCGATCCAGGGGCGCGAGCTCGAGCGTCTCGAGCTCGGACCCATGGACCCAGCGGATGCGGTCGTGGGTTCCGTCCACGGGCTCGGGTCGAGGGTCGACGGCGTCGGCCGGCCGCGAAGCGTAGACCGTCAGCCGAAGACCTCCACCGTCAGCGTCGTTTTCCACGGCTGCGGCGAGCGCGTCCCCGACCACCACCTGGAGGCGCAGCTCCTCGTCGAGCTCACGCGAGAGGCAAGCCGCTCCGTCCTCACCCGGCTCGAGCTTGCCGCCCGGGAACTCCCAGAGCCCGGCCAGGTGAGCGGGCCGGACGCGCCGCGCCACGAGGACGCGACCCTCGGCGTCGCGCACCGCTGCGGCGCACACCTCGATCATGACGAGGCGTCGACCCGGCTCGAAGCGGACCCGCCCGCCTGCCCCATGAGACGCGCGAGCGGCCGCGTCAGCTCCTGACCCTCCATGAGCGTCTTGAGGACCGCTGCGATCGGCGTCGCGAGGATCATGCCGACGATCCCCCAGATCTTGCCCCAGAACACGAGGGCGAGCAGGACGACCGAAGCGCGGAGGTCGAACGCGTCCCCGAGAAGCTTGTTCTCCCAGATCTGCCCCACCGCGAACTGGATCGCCCCGGGGAGCGCCAGGGCAAGGACGATCGTGAGCGTCGTCGCGTCCGTGGCCAGCAGCAGCGGCAGCGGCAGCGCCACGGCGATCACCGATCCGATGGTCGGGATGAAGTTGAGCAGGAACGTCACCAGTCCGAAGAGCATCGGCATCGGCGCGCCGACGGCCCAGAGGGCGAGGCCGACGGCGATCCCGGTGACCGCCGAGGTGAGCACCTTCACGGAGATGTACTGCTTCACCCGCTCGCGCACCTCGCCGCCCACGCCGCTGTCGCGCTCGTTGCGCTGCTCGAGCAGCAGGAACAGCAGGAAGATCACGACGGTCACGCCCTGCGAAAGAACCGTTCCGAGGAGCGCCACGAGACCGGGGAGGAGCGACTCCAGCTTCCCGGTGAGGTCCCCGACGGCGCCCTGAAGTTTCTCCGGCAGGCGCGTCACGAGGCCGGCGAGCGCCCCCTGGCCTTCGCCACCCTCCCCGGCTCGTACGTTCGGAGTCGCGACTCCGGCCTCCTGCACCGCGCCGTCGACGCCGGGGGCGCCGAAGCGCTGGTTGTAATCGGCGATCGAGGAGGCCACCACGCCGCCGACCACGGCCAGCAGCAGCACGCCGAGGAGCATGGTGAGCGCCACCGAGAGCGGCCGCGAGAGCCTCGTACGCTCTGCGAGACCGTCGACAACGGGCGAGAGCGCGATCGCCAGGAACATCGCGAGCGCGAAGGGGATCATCACGTCGGCCATCGCCTGGAGCGCGGCGCCGGTGGCGATCACGGCGATGACGAGCAGGCAGATCACCTGCACGCGGCGCTGGGGTGAGGCGCTGTCCTGGGAGGTCATGACCGAGCGAACGACCCGGGAGCAGACGACCGCCGATCGCGGACGCCTGCCCCGAACCCCGTCAGATGAAGGGCGTGATGCCCGGCTGGGCCACCGGGTGGACGGGGCTCGGACCCATCGCGAAGCTCTTGGGCGTCAGGTCCTCCTTCGACTCCAGCGCCTGGTTCCAGCTGATCTCCTGGCCGGTGTACGCCGACATCCTGACCATCAGAGCGAGCAGGGTCGCGCGGCACATGACGTCGCCGTTGTGGATCGGCTTGCCCGCGCGGATCGACGCGAACATGGCGTCGTGTTCGTTCTGGTACATGTCGTCGACCATGCCCTCGGGCGCGCGCCAACGCCACGTACGCTCGCCCTCGAGGTTCTCGATGTAGGGACGGGACGGCTGGGTGTGGGCGGTGCCCAGGTCGCCGTAGACGTGGTCCGACACCTTGCGGTGAGCTCCTGCCCACTGGCGACAGGAGAAGAATCCACGCACGTTGTCGCCCCAGTCGAAGACGGCGCTGAAGTGGTCGAAGACGTTCCCGAACTTCGGGTCGGTCCGCACGATCCGGCCGCCCTGCGCGCGCACGCTCTGCGGCGGCTGATCGTTCATCGCCCAGATGAGCTTGTCGAGGTTGTGGATCGCCTGCTCGGCCACGTGATCACCGGAGCACCACGTGTAGTAGAGCCAGTTCCGCAGCTGCGTCTCCATCTCCGACCACTCGGGGTTCTGGCCCCGATGCCACAGCGCCCCCGTGTCGTAGGAGCACTGCACCGCGTTGATGCGACCGACGGCGCCTTCATGGATCTTCTCGTAGACCGCCTGCTTCTTCTTCTCGTACCGGTAGCAGAGACCGGTGACGACGGCGATCCCCAGGTCCTTCGCCTCGTTGCACGCCTGCCAGATCTTTCGCAGGCCGGGCCCGTCCACCGCCACGGGCTTCTCGACGAACATGTGCTTGCGCTTGGCCACCGCGTACTCCACCTGGACGGGTCGGAAACCCGGCGTCGAGGCGAAGAGCACGACGTCGCACAGATCGACCACCTTCTCGTGGCAGTCGATGCCCGCGATGCGGTTCTCCGGCGGCACGTCGATCTGGGACTGATTCAGACTCCCGTTGCCCTTCAGCTCGAGCAGCTTGGTCTCGATCCTGTCGGGGAAGGCGTCCCCCATGGCGACGAGCTTCGTGTTGGGGTCCGCGCGCAGCGCGTTGACCACCGCGCCGCCGCCCCGGCCTCCGCAGCCCACGAGGCCGACCTTCAGCACCTTCGTCGCGTCGTCCTGGGCCGCTCCTGCGACGCTCGCGGTCGCGCCCAGCGCGGTCGCTGCGCCGGCGGCCCTCAGCACGTCGCGCCGCGTCGAGGCGCGTCGATCCGTCGAGGCTCGCGGGCTACGGTCCATGGAGGAGGAGGAACAGGCTCTTCGGGAGTCGGGTCGAGTCATGGAAAGGCTGTGGGGGTCGTCGGACCGTGGCATCGTGCGCGATCGCCTCCGAATGGCCAAGGGAAAGACCACGGCTGCACGCGCGGGACCACCCGATGTGCAAAACGTACGTCACGCCCACCGACGGGAGCCCTTGGCCTGATGCCCCGGTGCCCCCACACTGTCACGATGGCGACCCGTCCCACGCACCTCCCGCCGATGCTTCGAATGCTTCGCACCACTGCCGCGCGCACCTTGCCCCTCCTCGCCGCTCTCGCGTTCCCCGCGGCTCTCCTCGCCGCGAAGGCCGCCCCGACGGCCCCGCTGCAGGAAGAGGAAGCCACCCAGAAGGAGATCTACCCGCCGCTCCCCGAGGCCTCCCCCCCGCCCACCGAACTCGAGGCGGCGAACGCGAAGGACGAGCGGACCATGGCCAGGTACGACGAGACCATCACCGGGACCGAGGTGACCTTCGCCATGACTCCGATCCCCGGCGGCACGTTCCTCATGGGGAGCCCCGAGGGCGAGGAGGACCGCAAGGGCTGGGAGGGCCCGCAGGTCGAGGTGCGCCTCTCCCCGTTCTGGATGGGCGTCACGGAGGTGCGCTGGGACGAGTACAAGCAGTTCATGGACCGCCTCGACAAGCAGGCGCGAGCCAAGGGGGCGATCGGAGTCGCTCCACAGGACACCTGGGCCGACGCCGTGAGCCGGCCCACGCCGCCGTACGTCCCCATGGACTTCGAGATGGGCGTGGACGGCTACCCGGCGATCTCCATGACACAGTTCGCTGCCAAGCAGTACACGAAGTGGCTCTCCATGAAGACGGGCCGCTTCTATCGCCTGCCAACGGAGGCCGAGTGGGAGTACGCGTGCCGGGCGGGGACGACGAGCGCCTTCTCCTTCGGCGAGGAGAGCGTCGACGATCACGGCATCTGGTTCGACAACTCCGACGGCCAGTACCAGAAGGTCGGCTCCCTGAAGCCGAATGCCTGGGGCCTCCACGACATGCACGGCAACGTGGCGGAGTGGTGCCTCGACGGATTCACCGCGGACGGCTACGCGGAGCTCGCCGCGCGATCGGCGGACGGCCCCGTGGTGGACCCGGTCCAATGGCCCAAGGCTCTCTATCCGCGCGTCGCCCGCGGCGGGCACTGGGACGACGATCCGGACAAGCTGCGCAGCGCTTCGAGGCGCGGCTCCTCGGAGGCCTGGAAGGTCCAGGATCCGCAGTTCCCCAAGAGCATCTGGTACCACACCGACGCGCAGTGGCTCGGCTTCCGGGTCGTCCGTCCGCTGAACCCGCCCCCCTACGCCGAGTGGAGTCGCTACCACGACGCCGACCTCGAGGAGATCCGCGTCATCCAGGATCGCCAGCGGAAAGGGGAGCGCTGACCGGCCTCACGTCCATCGCCCGCACACCGCTTCGCCCCCCCCAGCCAACGACTCCCGATGCCCCACAGTCACGCACCCCGCCCGAGCCAGCTCCACCGCCGCGCGCTCCTCCAGGCCACCACCGCCGCCTCCCTCACACCGGCACTGCTCGCGGGCCAGGCCGGCGCCGCCGGGGACGCCGAGCTCCGCGTCGCACTCGTCGGCTGCGGCGGTCGCGGCAAGGGCGCCGCCGTGCAGGCCTTGAACACCAAGAACTGCCGCCTGGTCGCCGTGGCCGACGCCTTCCAGGACCGCGCCGACGACGCGATCAACGCGCTCAAGTCCGCGCACCCCGACTCCGTCAGCGTCACCAGGGAGTCGACCTTCGTCGGCTTCGACGCCTACCAGAAGGCGCTCGACTCCGATGTCGACGTCGTGATCCTCGCGACGCCACCGGGATTCCGCCCCTGGCACTTCGAGTACGCCGTCAACCGCGGCAAGCACGTCTTCATGGAGAAGCCCGTCGCGGTGGACGGGCCCGGCGTGCGACGCGTCCTCGCCGCGGCGCAGGTCGCGAAGGAGAAGAACCTCAAGGTCGGGGTGGGCCTCCAGCGCCATCACAGCACCAAGTACAACGCCACGATCGACGCCATCCACGACGGCGCCATCGGCCGCCCCGTTCTCACGCGCGTGTACTGGAACTCCGGCGGCGTCTGGGTCAACCCCCGGCAGGAAGGCTGGGGGGAGATGCTCTACCAGATGCGCAACTGGTACTACTTCAACTGGCTCTGCGGCGACCACATCGTCGAGCAGCACATCCACAACCTGGACGTGGGCAACTGGGTCATGGACGCCTACCCGGTCAAGTGCGCCGGAATGGGCGGGCGCCAGGTCCGCACCGGCTCGCAGCACGGCGAGATCTACGACCACTTCGCCGTGGAGTACACCTACGACGACGGGGCGAAGATGATGAGCCAGTGCCGCCACCAGCGGAACACGAAGAACACCGTGGCCGAGTTCGCCCACGGAAGCGAGGGGACGAGCGCGCTCGGCGCCGGGCGCATCGAGACCTACGGCGGCGACCGCTGGCGCTTCGAGGGCCAGGACTCCGCTCACTACCAGATGGAGCACGACGTGCTCTTCGACGCGATCCGCAGCGACATCCCACACAACGAGGCCGAGAACGGCGCGTACGCGAGCCTCACGGCGATCATGGGACGCATGGCGTGCTACTCCGGCAAGGAGGTGACCTGGGACCAGGCGCTCAACTCGAAACGCATCCTCGCCCCCGAGGTCGACGAGCTCACCTGGGACACGCTGCCCAAGAGCCTCCCTGGCGAGGACGGCGAGTACGCGATTCCGACTCCGGGCCGCTACGAGATCATCTGAGCCAGAGAACGCCTTCGCGCGAGGGCGCCGCCCGTCATGCTGCCGCTCGTCCTCGCGTCCCTGCTCTGGTCGGTCTCCTTCGCGTTGATCGACCGGAGCGGCATCGACCCCGATCTGCTCGCGGCCGCGCGACTGACGCTCGCGGCGCTCCTGTTCGCCCCCGTCCTCCTGAAGGAGCGCGTCCTCCCGCGTCAGGCACTCTCGCTCATGGGCGTCGGCGCCCTCCAGTTCGGGCTCATGTACGTGCTGGTGATGCGCGCGTACGACCATCTCGCCGGCCACGAAGTGGCGCTCCTGACGATCACGACGCCGATCCTCGTCGTGCTCTCGGGAGCTCTCTTCTCCAGGCGCGGAGCGAGCCGCGGTGGCGCGAGACCCTGGTGCGCCGCAGCGATCGCCGTGGCAGCCGCATACGCCCTGCGCGGCGGCGGCGCCGTGGCGGACTCCAGGGACGGGTTCTGGACCGGCGTGGCCCTCGTCCAGGGCGCGAACCTCGCCTGGGCCGCCGGACAGGTCCTCTACGCGCGGATCGAGCCTTCCTCGGGCAGCGGCTCCATCGCGCGCTTCGGCTGGCTCTACGTCGGCGCGGCGCTCCTGGCTGGTGGATGGGCCACCGGGCACGTCGGGCGCGCGGACCTCTTCCTCCATCCGGGCCAGGTCCTGACGCTGCTCTACCTTGGGCTCGTGCCCTCCGGCGTCGCTTTCTTCCTCTGGAATCGCGGCGCGACGCAGGTGGGCATCGGGACCCTCGCGGTGATGAACAATCTCAAGGTCCCCCTCGCCGTCGCGGTCGCGCTCGCCCCACCCTTCAACGAGTCCGCGCAGATCTCGAGACTTCTCTCGAGCGCTGCGCTCCTGGGGGTCGCGCTCTGGATCGCCCGGCCTCGGGCTTGATCAGCGCCCTGAGGACACCTGCTCCCGGCGGCCCCACCCGACCGCGAGCACGAGGCCCAGCGCGAACAGGAGCGCGCCGCTGAAGAACCCGTCCGCCGCCGCCGCGGCGCTGGGAGCCCCAGCGCTCGCCCGGTCGACGAGCATCCACAGGCCAGCCCCGCCGAGCCCCACCCAGAGCCAGCGCGCGAGTCGCGAGGCGAGCGGCTGCCCAGGACGCGCCGCGGCGGCGAGGGCCAGCGCTGCCGCCATCAGCGCAGCTCCCGTCCGCCGACGACCGGCGCCGAGGGCTCGTCCCTGGGGCGCCATGAGCATCAGCGACCCTGGCGTGCGGACCTCCGCGTCGCCGGCGCCATCCACGCCGGGGAGCAGTCCAGCTCCGGCGACCAACCCCGGAGGCTCCGCCTCGGCGCGGGCCTGCAGACCCCCGTGGAACGTCAGCAGGCCTCCGATCGCGAGGAGAACGGCCAGCCATCCGGCCGCGAACCCGATGCCCGCCACGCCCCTCGGACTCACTGCTCCAGCCACCGGAACGCGAGGCCCTGGTCACCGTCCGGCCCATCCTCCAGGCGCAGTTCGAGCTCGAACCGCAGCGGGTCAGCACCTTCCCGGGGCACCACCCACGAATGAAGAGACAGTCGCATGGGGTCTCCCGATGGGTCGAGGACCCAAAGGTGCTCGCCGGAGTCGTCGTCGAGGCCAGCCGCGGCCCAGTCGGAGCGACCGAGCCTCGACTCCAGAGCGTGCCCCAGGAAGCGGTTCGCGGATCGCTCGGCCCGAAGGCGCAGGAGGGGCGGCACGACGCCTTCCGCTCGACAGGCCTCGGCCTCGGCGACGAGCCGGCGCAGGGCGTCTTCGTCGCGCGTGGCCTCCGTCATCCGCTCGACGAACGCGTGATGCGCACAGCACACGGCCCCGTCGACCCGGTGTTTTCCGCGGACCAGACCCTCCGCGTTGTGACTACCGATGCAGGGGCCGAGTGAGGACAGGTAGCGATCACCCCCGTCGTCCCAGAGAACGTGGAACGCACACGGAGCCCCCTCTCTCCCGGCATCGACGTAGGCCGTGGGATCGATCTCTCGGAGCGTGACCGGGAACGGAGCGTGCGCCGGGTGGAGGCGGGCCGCGGGCTCCTCGTCCTCGGCGTCCGGGGAGCTGTCTGGGCGGCCCTCCGAGGGGATCGGCTCGAGGGCCAGGACCGCCTCGGTGGAAGAGGCGGCGGGCGGGACATCTGCCGCGCCCGTCCGCGCGCGCGGATCACCCACGGTCGGCCGAGCGTCGACGCTGGATCCACCCGGCGGGGCTGCCTCCACGACGTCTCCACCGAGCTGCGCCCAGCCTGCCGCCGTGGCCAGCCCGATCGCCAGGCCCAGACCAGCGGCGCGCAGGGCGCGAACCCTGGGCGCGGAGCTCGGAACCGAGGAGGACCGCTCGGGCCCGGGAACAGGCCGCATTGACCCGGTGGCACGGGTCGGGAGCCGTTGCTCACCACGAATCTCGGCGACCATCCGCGCCGACCGGAGCTCGAGGACCTCCTTGCGGAGCCGTTCCACCTCACGGCGGAGCTCGGCCTCATGGGATTCCTCCCCCTCTTCCCTCGCGGGCGAGGGCTGGAGGTCGACGGGCGCGTCGGCGCCGAGCTTCGAGTGGATCTCCCCCATTTGAAGCGCACGGTCCCCGAGGGATGAGCTGTTGGCAGCCGGATCGAGGACGAGCCCCGGCACGAGCGCCGCCAGATCCGCCGGTCGGACCACACGCACCGAGGCGCCCTCGCGCCAGGCGAGTTCACAGGGGAGGTCGCCGCTGTTGATCCAGACCTGGAGGGCCATGTGGGAGACGTTGGCTCGCTCCGCGGCTTCACCAAGGGTCCACCACCCCTCATCCGTCGCGCCGAGTCCATCCCGGGGGCCTTCCATGAGAGGTGTGTAGCAATTTGAGCCCCGCGATTCGAGGCTGACTGGCGCACGTATGCCCCGGGAGACCATTCCTGGCACTCCTGGAAGCAGACGAAGGATCACCCGTGGCACCTCTCGTGAATTCCGGGGAGGATGAAGGGGTCGCCTGCTCCGGGCGCAAACCCGCCCTCACCACCACCGACGCCAGACGCCCCATGGTCAAGCTCCACCAACTCGCCACCCGCGTGGTCGCTTTCGCTGCGCTCACCAGCGCCGCTGCAGCGCAGAGCACCCTCGACTTCGAGATCGACGCTGCCGCCACCCAGTTCACCTACAGCGGATCCACGAGCCTCGGACCGATCGTCGGGAACCCTGCATCCTTCGGGCTCAGTGGGAACACGGGCATCCGCCTCAGTGGAGCCCCGGGCGCGCTGCCCTTCGCCGCCGAGCTGCCCGGGACCGGGACAGCCGTCGTGGCGCCGGACATCAACGCCACCATCCCGAACCCCCTGCCGTTCCTGCCGCCCCTCGCGACGGTCTCCATCACGAACCTGACCTTCAGCTTCTCGAGCCCCTCGGCGCTCGTCGACGGCGCGGGGAACGTGACGCTCGAGCTCACCACGACCGCGACGTCCGGGATCTTCACCGTCGCGCCGCTCGCCGGCTCGCAGACGGTCACCGACCTGTCCGGGTCGCAGAGCACTCCGCAGCCCTTCAACGCGAACATCTCGGTCATCGGTACCACCACCCGCATCACCGGGCCCTTGAACATCACCTTCCAGTTCACCGACCCAGCGAGCGGGATCACCGGAACGTTCAATCTCGCCGGGGCGTTCGCCGCCGAGGCCATCGCAAGTCTCGAGACGATCACGCCCGTCCCGCTGGACTTCAACTTCAACGGGATCTGCCACCCCGGCGAGGACGGCAACCCGGACGACCCGAACGGCTTCCGCGCGATCTCCGACCGCGCACTCGACTTCACCGCAGGCGTGCCGGCCAACCAGATCAGCGATCCGTTCGTCCTGCAGGATCAGGCAGGCGCGCTCGACATCGTCCACCTCGGGAACCGCAACGCGGTCACCAACGGCCTCTGGGCGTTCGAAGCCACGGCCGACGGCGACGACATCGGGACCCAGCCCAACTGGCTCCTGGACCCCGACCAGAGCGTCCCCCAGGTGACGAACCTCGCGACTCCGATCCCGATCGGCTCCAACGCCGAGGGCAGGGTCCTGTTCCAGATCAGCGACGGGGGCGGCAGCTTCGACGTCTTCTTCTCGCTCCAGAGCGGAGGATCCGTCTTCGGGACCGTCTCCGGCGACGATTGGTTCAACGGCACCTTCCTGGGCCGCGGCGCCGTGGACGCCGCCGTGCCGAGCTTCAACCTGAAACTGGAGGTCGGCACGATCGACCTCTCCGCCGCCGCTGGCGATTCCATCACCGCCGTGAGCTTCAGCAACTCCAGCAACGCCAATGGCGGCGTCGCGATCCTCGCGGTCAACGTCGCGTCGGTCGGTCTCGGCACCAACTACTGCGTGTCGAACGCCAACTCCAGCGGCGGCAGCGCCGTGATGGGCGCCAGGGGCAGCAGCATCGCCGCCAACAACAACCTCACCCTGCAGGCGTCGGGCATGCCGGCCAACCAGTTCGGCATCTTCGTCGTCGCCGCGGCCCAGAACCAGATCCCGCTCGGCAACGGCTTCCTCTGCATCACCGGCACCATCGGCCGCTACGTCGGACCGGGCCAGATCCGCTCGACCGGCACCACCGGTGCCTTCGAGCTCCCGATCGACCTCCAAGCGATTCCGCAGGGCGGGGGCACCGCGGCCACCAATCCTGGGCAGACCTGGAACTTCCAGGCCTGGTTCCGCGACGGCGTCGGCTCCGGCTCCGACTTCACCGACGGGATCTCGATCACGTTCCAGTGATGTGATTGGCGGCATCGACCCGCAACGCGCCAGCCCCCTGATGGACTGACACGTTCGTCGATCCGCCCCCTGGCGCCCCCGCGTCGCAGCTCGTCCTGACGGGCAGCGGCGCGGGGGCGCGCTCGTTCGCGCTCGTCCCGCAGGCTCCACCGCCGCTGTCGAATCCGTGAAGGCCCTGCTGCGCCTCGGCGTCGCTCCAGCCTCCGAAGCACGCCAGGATCGAGCTGATGGGCTTTCGGATCCAGCGTCCGAGAAGCTGCAGGCCGCCGTTACCGACGTGACCGCCTCGGAGCCGACGAGCGCCGATGCAGCCGGTCCAGCAGCAGGGGGATCTCGCCGAGGCCATCCTCCGGGGCCGTCTCGAGCCCGGGGTCGCTCAGGCGAAGCCTGCAGCATCGTTCAGCGGTGCAGCGGCGGCTCCTGGCCGCGGGAAACGAGCGACGACCTCCTGGTCACCGTCGCCCCCTGAGCGCGGCGGCACGGCGGCCCGACAGGCGCTCCGGAAGAGCCGTCAGGCGTCTGCGCGAAAGAAGCCAGTGAGGAACCGCATGAGCGGACCCCGCGGGCTCTCTTCACGGGTCTCCGTCTCGGGTGGATGCGCCAGCGCCGGCTCGGGGACCGCGAGGCGCGTCGCCTCGAGCTCCTCCAGGCGCCGCGTGGACGCGCGCAGCCGCTCTTCCAGAGCAGCCATCTGGTCCGCGTGGCGGTCGCGCTCGGCCGCCCCGAGACGCCGCTCCTCAGCGAGGACGCTCCGCGCGACGTCCGCAGCCCGATCGGCCTCGTCCAGCCTCTTCTCGAAGCGAATGCGCTCCCGGCTTGCAGCGTCGCGCGCGACGACGAGCTCTGCGGCGCGACGCTGATCGCGCTCGTCGGCCGCCCGCAGCCGCGACTCCAGTCCGGCCAGCGCAGCCTCGAGCTCGCCGCGCTCACCCTCGGCCCGCGCAGCCGTCGCGGCCGCGCGCTCCTCCACCGCGAGCCGGGCATCGCGGGCCTCCCGGGCGATCGTCGCTGCGCTCGCGACCGCCGCAGCGATCGCCTCCTCCGCCTTCGCGCCGGCGGCTTCCCGTCGCTCGGCCGCTTCGGCCAGAGCCGCCTCCGCGGAGTCCTTGAGCGAGCGGACCTCACCGAGGGTCTCCACTCGAGCGGCGCCGAGCGCCTCCGCCGCGGTCTCCCTCACGAGGCCCGGCAGACGAACGAGAGCGACCAGCGCGACGCAGGAGACGGCCGTCGCAGCCGCTGCCCCCACGCCGGCCCAGGGGCGTCGTCTGAGCCTCAGCTCGAGGTCGAGGACACGTCGCTGAGCCATCAGGAGGCTCGCGGTGCTGGCCTGCCGCTCGCGCTCGGCGAGGTCCAGGCGCGTCTCGAGATCCTGCGCCAGCTCCACGAGAGCGTCCCGCGAAGCCCCGGACGCGAGGACCTCCTCGGCGAGATCGGGTCGTGGATCGCTCACCTCCCGTAGCTCGCGTGCTTCCTCGTTCGCGGCGGAGGCTTCCACCGCCGCGGCCGGCGCCGCCCTGCCGAGCACGTGGGGAAACAGGTCGGCCAGGTCCACCAGGCGAACCACCCGATCGTCCTGCCTCCGCCCTGGGGAGCCCTCGTAGAGGAGCTCCCCGGTGTCCGCCAGCGCCGCGATGCGCTCCGGCTCCACGCCGGCCAGGGCCGCCGCCTCCGCGAAGCTCAACGCCGAGGACGGCTCCAGCGCCTGGGCCGTCGCGAGCCCTTGTTCCGGTGACTCCCCCACGCCAGGATCGTACGAATCCTGGAGCCCCGATCTCAACGACCGCCGCGACGAGCCGTACAACCCTCCCGGTCGCGCAGATATACGCCAGGGAGCGCCGTTCCGGCGAGCGCGCGGGTCCGCCGTCTGGCACCCTTCGCGCCATGAGCGACGGCTACTCCAGCGACCACGACTACTTCGCGAGTTACGCGGATCCGGGCGTGCACCGCCTGATGATCCAGGACCACGCCCGAACCGACGCCTACAGGCGCGCGATCGAGAAGATGGCGAAGGGGAAGCGCGTGCTCGACATCGGCACGGGGACCGGGATCCTGTCGATGTTCGCGGCGCGCGCTGGCGCCGCGCAGGTGGACGCGGTCGACAGCTCCGCGATCATCGATCTCGCCCGCGAGATCGCCAGCGACAACGGACTGGACGGCCAGATTCGATTTCATCGCGGACGCGCGGAGGAGCTCGACCTCGACCAGGAGTACGACCTCGTCATCTCCGAATGGATGGGCTTCTTCGGACTCGCGGAGCTGATGTTCGAGTCGGTCATCGACGCGCGCGATCGATACCTCGCGCCCGGCGGTCGCATGCTGCCAGGCCAGCTCCGCCTCCGGGTCGCACCGGTCTGCGACAGTCATGTTCACGAGGACCTCGGCATCGGCCTCTGGGAGCGCCCCGTCTATGGATTCGATTTCTCGCGGATCCTCGAGACCGAGGTCCAGAGCTTCATCACAGCCGCCTGTGACCTGAAGCCCTCGAGCCTGCTCGGACGCGCGGTCACCGTCCTCGACCTCGACCTCGACGACGCGACGGCGGACGACTTCTTCTTCACCTCGGCGGAGAGCATGACCATCGAGCAGGAGGGCACCGTGCACGGATTCGGCGGGTGGTTCGAGGTCGATCTCGCCGATGACGTCGAGCTCAGCTGCTCCCCCATGCACGTCCAGACCCACTGGCGCCAGTCCTTCTTCCCGGTGCGTCCGTTCCCGGTCGAGCGCGGCGACGTCATTCGCTTCGCCATGAAGGCCCAGCGCGCCGAGGTGGGCGACCAGCGGCTGCCGGTCTACTTCATCGATGGCGAGATGCTCCGCGACGATCGCGTCGTCCACCGCTTCTTCTATCGCCACCACGGTTCCTTCGAGTAACCAGCGAATCGCGCGCGCGGCGCGCACACCCGCGCCGGCGCTCAGCGATCGCCCTCTGCGCCCCCCAAGGCCTCGGCGTAGCCGAGCCCGGCGAGCCCTGCGGCCTGCTCCCGGTCGAACTCGGACGGGAGCGGGGCCGCCCCGGCGCGCCAGCGCGCCAGCTCTTCGCCGAGCCGGTCGGCCGCCGCCCGCGCCTCCGCGTCGCCTCCGCCGAGCAGACGGTCCTGTCGCTCGGCAGGGTCCGCGCTCAGGTCGAAGAGCATCTCGAGCCCGAGGTATCCAGCCCTGACGAGCTTCCATCGCCCCAGGCGCACCGCGACCGGCTTGCGCTCTCCACGCCACTTCAGCTCGGACGCCTCGAGCGCCGCGCCAGGCTGTGTCGCCTCGCTGAACACCGCCCGCTCCACGAGGCTCCCGCCTCCACCCCGCACCGCGGCTGCGAGCGAGCGGCCGTCGAGGTCGACGGCACCCGCGGAGACGCCGGCGAGGTCGAGCACCGTGGGCATCACGTCCACGCCCGACACCGGCGTGTCCACGACCAGCCCGCTGCCGAGGCCCGCGGTCCCGGGTCCGCGCACGATGAGCGGGACGCTGACCTCGGGCTGGCCGACCCAGAGACCATGGTTCCAGGCGTTCGGCCCGTCCCAGAAGGTCTCGCCGTGGTCCGCCGTGATCACGACCAGCGCGTCCTCGAGCACCCCGAGCCGCTGCAGCCCGAGGAGCAAGCGGCCGATCTCGCGGTCCATGTGGGTCACCTCGCCCCTGTAGAGCCGTTCGAGCTGGCGACCAGCCTCCGTGGGAACCCCCGAGGCGTTCCTGACCAGCTCCTCGGGCAGCCCACCCGTGATCACGCCCTGCTGCCCTCCGGCGCTTCGCCCGAGCGCTCGCACCTGCTGCTGGACGACCGCGGCCTCGATGGCCGCGAAGTCCCCGGCGGCGAGCTCGGCTCCGTATCGCTCGACCTCGGAGGCCGGCGGCGCGTAGGGCGCGTGGGGATCGAAGTACTGCGCGAACAGGAACAGCCGCGCATCGTCCGCCCCCGCCCGCGCGAGCGTCTCCTCGGTGTGCGCGAGGATCCTGTCGGTCAGCGTGGCCGCGTCCCGCTGGCTCTGGTCGTTACCGTCCTGGCGGGCGGCTTCGTCGAAGTCCTCGTCCCAGTGGACGAAGCCCTGATCGATCCCCGTGCGCCCCGTGAGCGCCGCGGAGCCGAGGAAGCCTGCGCACCAGAAGCCCGCCTCGTCCAGGAGCTCCGCGAGCGTCAGCGCCCGCTCCGAGAGAGTGAACCCGTTGCGTGGGACGCCGTGCCGATGGGGATAGGTCCCGGTCATGATCGACGCGTGGGACGCGAGCGTCGTCGAGGCGGCCGACGAGCAGGAGGCGAAGCGCACGCCCTCCGACGCGAGCTGATCGAGCGCAGGGGTCTGCACCGCGGGATTCCCGTAGCAGCCCAGGTGATCCGCGCGCGTGGTGTCGAGCGTGACCAGGATGATGTGTCGCACCTTGGGACCGGCGTCGCCGCCCCCGCATGCGCCGACAAGACACAGCAGACCCAGGAGAGCGAGGGCTTCTCGCGTTCGGGACCGTCCGGGGCGTCTCTTACGCGCGGTCGCGGTTCGCGGTCGGGAGGGGTCACTCATGGGGCCTGGGCGCAGCATAGAGCCCGAAGGCCGGTCCCCGTACGGCCCGCGGCCCCTGGATCGAGGAGAAGACCGGGAAGATCCCGGGGAGCAGAGACGCAGGGGATTTCCTCGTTCTGGGAACATCCCGCGCTTCCCCTTCGCCTTGACACCGTCGCGCCAGCCCTCGATCCTGAAGGGCAGGGCCCGATCGGCCCCGAGGGCTCCGTCCCACGCTCGTGCGAGCCGTGGTTCGACGAGGCCCCCCCTTCTCCCTGTAAGTCACAGACGCCGCCCATGCTCCGTCAATCCCTCTTCGCCGGCCTCGCCGCCGCCGGCCTCGCGCTCAGCGCCGAGCCGGCCAGCGCCCAGACGACGCTCACCACTGAGCTCTTCGTCCAAGGCGTCTCCCAGGCCACCGACCTCACCTTCGCCCCCGGCGACCCGACGCGGGTCTTCATCGTCCAGCAGGGCGGGATCATCCGCGTGGTCGAGAACGGCACGCTGCTCAGCACGCCGTTCCTCAACATCGACCCGCTGGTCCTCTCGGGCGGCGAGCGCGGCCTCCTCGGCCTCGCCTTCCACCCCGACTACCAGAGCAACGGCCGCTTCTTCGTCAACTACACCAACAACTCCGGCAACACCCGCGTCGCCGAGTTCGCGGTGACGGCGAACCCGAACGTCGCGAGCAACACCGTCGTCCGGACGATCGCCTCGATCAACCAGGACTTCAGCAACCACAACGGCGGCTGCATCAAGTTCGGGCCCGATGGGATGCTCTACGTCGGCATGGGTGACGGCGGCTCCGGCAACGACCCGAACCAGCGCGCCCAGAACGGCAACTCGCTCCTGGGCAAGATGCTCCGTTACGACGTGGACATCGCCGCGCCGTACATCCCCTCGGACAACCCGTTCCTCGGGACCTCCGGCGTCAACAACGCCATCTGTCACATCGGCCTCCGCAACCCGTGGCGCTTCACCTTCGATCGCCAGACGGGCGACATGTGGATCGGCGACGTCGGGCAGAACCAGCGCGAGGAGATCGACTTCATCCCCGCCGGCGTCCTCGGCGAGAACCTGGGCTGGCGCTGCAAGGAAGGCAACCGCTGCACCGGTCTCTCCGGCTGCTCGTGCACCAACGGCGCGCTGGTCGATCCGATCCGCGAATACACCCACTCCGGTGGCAACTGCTCGGTCACGGGCGGAATGATCTACCGCGGGAGCGCGATCCCGGATCTCGCCGGCACCTACTTCTACGCGGACTACTGCTCCAGTCAGATCTGGAGCCTGAAGTACAACGGCAGCTCGGTGACCGACTTCACCAACCGGACCTCCGAGCTCGACCCCCCCGGTAGCCTCTCGATCAACGGCATCCGTTCCTTCGGCGAGGACCACGACGGCGAGGTCTACATCGTCACGAGCAGCAGGGTCTTCAAGATCGTCCCCGAACCGCCGCAGTGCGGCTGGAACAACTACTGCCAGGGCCTCCCGTCCCTCGCCGGCGTGCCGGCGAACATGTTCGGCCTCGGCAGCTCCAGCATCTCGGCCAACGACTTCCGCGTCGGCGCCGCTGGCACCGTGCCGGGGACCTTCGGCCTGTTCTTCTACGGCGACACGCAGGTACAGATCGCGAGCAGCAACGGCAACCTCTGCGTCGGCGGCGGACTGCACCGTTTCCAGGTCGTCAACCAGTCGGACATCTTCGGAAGCGTCATCCAGCAGGTGGATTACGGGACGGCGCCGTTCAACACCGGCGTGTCGACCATCAACCCGGGTGACACGTGGAACTTCTCCTTCTGGTTCCGCGACAACCAAGGCGGCCAGGCCGGCTGGAACTTCGCCGACGGCCTGTCGGTCCTGTTCTGCCCCTGATCCCATCCCCGGATCCTGCGCGAAGGGCCGCCGCCGACTCGTTCGGCGGCGGCCCTTCGCCGTACCCAACGAGGTCACGCGTCAGGCGAAGCCTTCGCGGTCGGGGTCCGCTCTGGCCTCGAGGAACGCGCCCATCAGCCCCTTCTTGATTCCCGCGCGTGCGTCGGAGTCGTCGAGGCCCTGAACGTCACGAACGGTCGCGTCCCCGCCCCCATCGACGCCGTCGAGCGCCGTCAGGATGGCGAGCGCTTGCGCATCGGCCTCCAGCGACCCCGTGAGTTCTGCGATGCGGCCGTTGAGCCGCTCGATGTCGCGCTTGAAAGCCGCCGCGTCCTCGACGTCGGCGACGCCGGCGATCTTCTCCTTGAACTCCTGGACGGTCCGCTCGAGCTCGTTCTCGCGCCGCGTCCTCGCGTCAGCGGCAGCGGACCCCATGACCTCCTCGGCGACGATGCTCGCAGCGGAGATGAGATCCGCCCCCTCGCTGACGAGGCCCTCGAGGCGCTGGCGAGATCCCATCACCTCGGCGCGGTCGAGCAGCTCCTCGAGCTCCTGGCGACCGACGGGCTCTCGTTCCCGCTCGCAGAGCTGGGGCAGCTCCATCTGAACGATTCTGTCGCCGCCGCTTCCGGCGGCCACCCTGACCCCCTCCTCGGCGACCCGTTCCAGGGTCGCGAAGTTCTTCGCACCGGGGTCCTGGTTGTGGGAGAGTCCGATCGACAGCGTCACGCTCAGAGTGCGATCGTCGAGCTGGAAGACCAGCTCGCGCGCGCCGGCGAGGAGCCGCTCTCCGATGGCCTTCCCTGCCTTCGGCTCGGTGTGCGGTACGAGCACGACGAGGCGATCGTCGATGACGTAGCCGAGCAGGTCCCCAGCTCTCATGGCTTTCTTGACGAGATCCACAACCGACATCAGCACCTCGTGCTTCGATTCGTCGCCATGAATCGTCCGGATCTGGGCGAGGTGGTCGACCTGGATCAAGAGACACGCGACGGGGTACGAGTAGCGCGCGCCGCGCTCGAACTCGACCTGCATCAGCCCGCGCACCTCGTCGCGACTGAAGAGCGCGTTCCCGCGGGCGCTGAAGCTGAGTGTGGCGGTGTTCGACATAGCTGGTGAGGGCGGCACCCGTCCGGGTCTGCACTTGTGGCCCGGCATGGAGTCGGGGTGACCACGGGAACGTCGACGCGGCCCGCGCCCCCCCTTGAGAGGGGACGCGGGCCGCTTCCGCCCGGGTCTCAGAACGAACTCGGGATCAGTCCCCGAGAGAGGCCAGGAAGGCCACGAGGTCCCTCATCTCGGCCCTCGAGAGGTGCGAGGAGACGTCCGCGGGCATCGCGGACACGTCCCGGCGGCGCGCCGTGATCTCGCCCGGCGGGATCTCCCAGACCTCTTTCTTGGAGGTCTCCACCACGACGAGCGCCTCCGTCTCCTCGAGGATCCTCCCGCTCAGGACCTCGCCGTCGTCGAGGGAGAGCAGCCAGCTCTCGTAGCCAGCCGCGATCTGCGCGTTCGGTTCCACGATCGATCGGAGGATCTCCTCGCGGGTGAGGCGCTGGCCGACCCCGTCGAGCGCGGGGCCCGCCTCGGAGCCGCCCTCGTCGCCCACGACGTGGCAGCGCAGGCAGGCGGTCTCGGACTTGCCCGTGAAGATCGCCCGGCCTCGCTCCACGTCGCCGCCCTGCAGGCACATCAGCCATGCCGCGATCGCGTCACCTGTCTCCGACATCGAGGCCTCACGCTCGCTGAGCGTCGCCTTCACGCGCTCGGAAGGGTGTCGTTCGGCGGCGGCCATCCACTCCACGAGCTCCGGCGCCGTCGGCTCCAGGTCCGATCCGATCGCCGCGAAGATCTCCGCACACGCCTCCCCGTGAAGCCCACCGAGCACCCTGATGGCCTCCCGGCGCTCCGCGGGATCCTCGCCCCGGGCGACGGCGTCCAGCGCCACCGCGGCCTCGCTGTCGGGCGTCCGCGCGAACGCAGCGCTCCGCAGGGGCAAGAGGCCTGGGAGCGTTCGAGCGGCCAGGGCGAAGCCCTGAGCCCTGCGGTCATCGCCGTAACGATCCATCAGCGCCTCGAAGGCCCTGACCCGGTCATCGTCCTCGAGCTCCTCGGCCGAGGCGAGGAGACCGAGCGCGGCGCGGCCGTTCGCAGGCGAGGCCGAATCCGCGACCGCGCGGTGGAAGTCGATCATCGCCACCGCAACGGGCAGCGCGCTCGGCGGACGCACCTCCTTCGTGCCGAAGAGCTCCTGCGCGTTGATCTCGGCGTCGCTCAGCTCCCGACCCTCGAGCGGGACGGGGCGCAGCGCGGTCTCGATGATCGGGAGATCCATCACCGGGTGCGCTGCCAGCGCCGCGATCGAAGCGCCGTCTCCCCCGCCGATCGGGCGGTGATCCATGAGGATCCCGTCGCGGCTGCGAGGCCGGGTCCAATCGGTGAGCACCTCGACCGCCTCGACACGGAGGGCGTCCGCGGCGTCGATGCGGACGGCGAAGTCCGCGAGACGCTGCGCAGCCTCGGACGATCCGAGCTCGCGGTTCGCCTGGATCACGCGCCGCCACGTCAGCACTTCGTCGTCCGGGCGCAGGTACGGAAGCCTCGCCGCCAGCTCGGCCATGGCGCCGGCGATCGGCACGTCGTGGATCGCCCGCGCGGCCTCGGCCCGAACGAGGGGGCTGCGATCGTCGAGGAACATCGACACGCGGGCGTCTGCCGCGCGGCGCAGGATCACGACCGCCGCGCGGCGGACATGCTCCGGCCCGCTCTCCGCAGCCGCGATCAGCCGCTCATGAGCGTCGAGGCGTTCCAGGGCCCGGATGCACGTGTGCCGCATCCACGGATCCTTCGACGCCTCGGCATCGAGCACAGCCATGATCGCGGCGATCGGATCGACGCCGCCCTCGAGCGGCGCGAGCTGCGGGATCGCTCCGAGCGCCTCCACGGCCACCCGTCGCACGTGCGGCTCGGGGGAGGAGGTCTGCTCGCAGAGTGCGGCGAGGACGGCGGGCTGGTTCGCCTTCAGCGCTTCCACGAATCGCTGCGCCTCCCGATCAGCGCCTCCCTCGTCCTCGCTGGCGGCCCACCTCTGCGCACCACCGAGCGCC
Organism: Planctomycetota bacterium; assembly: GCA_002862085.1. GTDB lineage: Bacteria > Planctomycetota > UBA1135 > UBA1135 > Saltatorellus. Next base: position 45,512 of record PKCK01000072.1, read on the forward strand.
TCCCTCGCGCCGGAGATCAGCTGGACCGCGAGCTCCGGGGACGCACCACCGAGCAGCGAGACGAAGCGCATCCCGGCGACCGACCACCGGACGTCCTTCCGCGACGCCGCCGCGACGCCGCGGATGAGGTGCGTGCGTGATCGGAGCGATCGGCTCTGGTTCGCGACCATCGAGAGCACCTCCTCGACCGTCGACGCCGAGCCGCCCGCACGCACCAGGCTCCTCGTGAACGCGCGCTGGGCTCCCTCGCGAACGCGACGGTCGTCGTGGTCGAGGAGCTCCACGCACCTGGACGGTTCCATGCCCCGGAACCCCCGCGCCAGGAGCGCCCGGACCTCGTCGACCTTCGCCTGCTCACCCGCGTCGCGGGACCGGGGCGAGACGCGGTAGATCCGCCCCTTGCCCGTCTTGTTGTAGCTCGTGACCCAGTCGCTCCAGTACAGGTCCCCGTCCACGCCGAACTCCACGTCCGTGGGCAGCGCGTCCCAGACGAACTTCTCGGTGTCGGCCAGAGCGAAACCGGAGAGGTGCGGATCGTTCCGGAAGGAGTGGATCCCGCTGTAGCCGGGGTTGCCACGGAAGTCGCACACGAAGAAGCGGCCGTTCCACTCGGGACCGAAGCCCGTCCCGGGGTAGAGCGTCATCCCGGACGGGCCGCTCGTGAAGTTCTCGATGCAGGGCAGGACGTACGCCGGCTGCTCGGGGTGGAACGGGTGCCAGATCTTCTCCTGGTTCCAGGGCCCACGGGTGTGGGGCCGCGAGACCCACTGGTACGCCTGACGCCAGCCTGTGTCGCTTCCCTCGAGAAGCATCGTCCAGCGCGCCTTGTCGCCGCCGTCGGAGTTGTTGTCGAGGGTGAAGAGGTTCCCCGCCTCGTCGAACACGATCTCCTGGGGGTTGCGCAGGCCGTCGCAGAACACCTCGAGGTCGGAGCCGTCCAGCTCACACCGGAAGATCGCCCCCATGCCGAGCCTGACGAGTCGTTCGCCCTCCGCGGTGTCCACGTTGAACCCGCGATCGCCCATCGAGAAGTACAGACGACCGTAGGGTCCGATGACGGGCCCGTGGAGGTCGTGCCCCAGGAGCGCCACCCTCAGCCCGTACCCGGTGCTGTGCCGCTCGCGCTGCTCCGCGACCCCGTCGCCGTCGGCGTCCACGAGCTCCCACATGTCGGGGATGCAGGTGAACCACACCTTCACCCCGCCGTCCGGAAGCGTCTCCGTGAGCAGCCCCGCTCCGATCCCCGCCGCCGGGTCGTCGAACCCGGCCGCGAAGACGGTGGAGTCGTCCGCTTCCCCGTCGCCGTCGGAGTCCACCAGGCGGACCACCCGCTCGGACTCCGTCTCGAACTCCTCCGCGTAGCGCTCGGGAGACAGGTGTTTGCGATACATCGCCACGCGATCCGCCACGGTCCGCGAAGCGAGGTCGTCCTCCAGCCAGTCCATGTGGCCCCGGATGTCCGTGACCCCCTTGGAATGCCGGTACGTCTCTGCGACGTAGAAACGACCCAGCGCATCGATGGTGAAGGCCACCGGGTGCGCCATCAGGGGCTCGGCCGCGAAGAGGCTGACGCCGAACCCCTCGGGCAGGGTGAAGCGCGCGATGGCCTCGCGGGCCTCCCGGGACATCTCCGTGGCCGCCGGGGCGTCGCCGTGCGCGAGACCGTCCTGGGGCAGAGGGAGGAGGGGCGAGACGGTGAGGTACGCGAGCGGGAGGAAGGGGGTCATCGTGCCATACGATACCCGAGCAACACGCCGTCACGGATGCACGGGCCCTCCAGCGGCGGACCGATGATCGAGCCGGTACACCGACACGGGGAGAGCCCGCGCGCTGCGGACATCAGCGCGCGCGACGCTCCGCCACGAGCAGGTCCACCATGCGACCGTAGGACGCCACTCCTTCCTGGCCCTGGGAGCGCAGATAGGCGTCGTTGACCGCGGTGGCGACGCGACCGGCGGACTCCACCCTCGCGCTGCGCCAGAACCTCGCCCGCTCCTCGAGCAGGGAGACGACGGACGGACCGAGCGCGAGCGCGCAGTCACGCTGGAGCGCCGGGTCGGCGCGCCGGAGCGCTCCGTGGACGTGGACGAGCGCCAGGGCCAGCCCCGAGATCCTCAGCGCCGGCGAGCGCGCGCGGCTGGTGACACGCCAGGCCAGGAAGTTCGCCTCGTCCTCGCGGGCCCATCCCTGCGCGTGGGCGATCTCGTGGCAGGCGACGAACCCGCGGTCGACCGCGGGCAGCCCCGCCGCCACGTGACACTCCTGAGTGTGCGGGCCGAAGATCCCGCTGATCCCGCAGGCGGTCAGCGCGCGGCTCGCGAGCGGAGCCCGAACGCGGGGAGTCGTGCACCAGCCGAGGTCGGGCTCCTCCTCGAGCCTGGATGCCCAGGCGTCCGCCGCGAGCTGCGCGACGTCGTGACCGTCCAGGGAACCCTCCAGGGCGCCGAGCTCCATCTCCAGCGTCGCGCCGAGCTCGGCCGCGAGCTCGGCCAGCTCTGCGGGGGCCGCTGGCCCCGTTCGCAGCTGGAGGCGGGCGGCGAGTGGCTCGCGATTGTGGTTGAGGCCCCAGACGAGCAGGAACGCCACGTACAGCCATCCGGCAGCGCCGAGCGCGAAGCGAAGCGCCGCGGAAGGGCCCGCTCGGATCGCTCGCCAACCGCGGAAGCAGAGCACCAGCACGCCGATGAGCAGGGTCGCCTCCGCGAACGACAGCCGGCCAGCGTCGAGGCCCGCGGGCGGAACGATGCGTTCCCAGGCCCGACTCGAACGCGAGATCGCGCCACCGAGCACGGGATAGACCCCCTGGGAGTACCGCTCCTCCACCAGCGACGGATCCGAGCGCGCGAGCAGTGTCAACCCGGCCCCCAGAAGCGACGGGAACAGGGTCCGCCACCAACCGGATACGGCCGGCGGCCGCGGCTTCCCATCGGAAGGCGCGGCCGCCGGTTGCATCCCGTCTGGCGAGGATCCCGCCGCGGACGGTTCGGTCACTTGAGCTGCTCCCAGTAGTCCTCGGGCATGTCGTGGGCGATCTTCAGGGCGCCGTTGGCGCCCCCGTAGATCGGCTCCTCGATCCGGATCACGTTGCCGCCGCCGAGCATCTCGTGCATCTCCGCGGTGAGGGCGCGGTCGAGGCCCTTGATCTGGCTTCCGCCTCCGGCGAGCAGGACTCGGCTCTTCAGCTTCTCCTGGAACTCCGGGTCGAACGATGCGACCAGCTTGCCCAGCCCCTCGACGATCGGCGGGACGATGCGCTGGCAAGCGGTCCGCATCTGCTCCGTGATATCGAAGTCGGTCGGCTTGCCGTTCACGGGCAACTGCACCACGACGGGCTCGGTCGCGGCGTCGACGGTCGAGTGCCGCTCCTTGATCTCCTTGACCATCTGCTTGGTGAACTGAGCCTCCGGGAACGCCGCCGCGATCTCCTTCCCGAGCTCCTCGTCCACGAAGTCACCGGCGGTGTTCATGGTGATCTGATCCGACTCCTCGGGCATCGTTCCGTGCATGCGGCAGAGGTCGACCGTGCCCGCGCCGATGTCGATGACGAGGACGTCCTCGAGCATGTCGAGGCCGTACGCGACCGAGAATGGCTCCGAGCAGAGCATCACCGAGTCGACGGACTCCCGCGCTGCCTGGAGGATCGCGTCCTTGTTGGTGATCTGCGCCTGAGCGGGGACACCGATCACGGCGTAGACGAGCTCGTCCTTGCGCGGCTTGGCCTGGCGGACGATCTCCTTCACGAGGTCCATCGCCGCGCGCCGCGAGTCGGCGTCCTCGCTGCCGTCGGCGTTGAACTTCAGCACCCCGTGCTCGAGGGGGCGGTGCAGGTTCAGTGAGAGGCGCTTGTCGCGGGCCTCGCGGCCGAAGAGAACGTCTTTCTTGAGCAGCTTGCGCGCCACCGGATCCTTCGGATAGCCGACGAAGGACTCGATGGTCTCGCGTACGCCGTTGCTGGCGGACACGGATGTCCGCGAGGTACCGAGATCGATCCCGACGTACAGGACCCCGTGGTCCTTCTTGATGTCTCCTGCGTCCTGGGTGGCGTCGGACATGGTTTCGCTCATGGGGTGGCTGGATCCGGCGACGGCCGGAGCTGTGTGGGCGGGGGCCGCTGACGATACAACGACGCGCGGGGCACGGCACGCGCTCCGAGCGGTGAGACCCGGTGCGAGCGGGGACTTCGGCCTCCCAGATGCTACAGAGGACGCGAGGAGCCGAAAGTAGCGCTCCCCTGGAGCCTCAGGTTCTCACGGAAGATCGACTCCATGAGGGTCTTCTTGTGCTCTGCCTGAGCGTCCTCGCGATCGATGCCCTGGACCTCGCGAAACATCGAGGCGACGCCGAGATCCTCGAACCGACGCTCGGAGGACCTCTCCTCCCCCTGCTGCCCGAGCAAGCTCGTCACCTTCCGTAGCCGGCGCTCGAGGAGGTGGATCTGACGGCGGGCTCGGGGGTCGACCGAGCCACCCGGTCCACCAGCCTGTTCGGCCGAGGCGTCGGCCTCCAGGGCCCTGACGTCCTCGCTCGGCCCGCCTTCGCTCTCGAGCGGATCACGGCGCACGCGCGCGCTCCCCGGACGCTGCTTGCGCCGCCGGGAGCCGCTACGCAGGTCGAGATGGTGCACGACGTTCCCGCCGCGCTGCCCTGCCAGTCGTCCGCTCGTGTTGATCCGCTTCATCGATCACGTTCTCCGCCTCGGACCGATAAGCCACGGTGGCGAGAGACCAGGTCTTTTATCAGAAGACTGGCATCCAGGACGGCTTGCGGGAGCGCCAAGTGCCGCTTAGACAGGATTTCGCGGCCAACACAGCGCCACGGAGCTCACGACGTCCCTCGTCGAGGCACCGAGGGCTCAGGGCGGGTCCCTCGAAGCCATGTCGCGGCCCGGCCGACAGCCTCGGAAGGACCCGAGCGGCGGCGCACCGCGATGCGCTGGCGCGGATCATCCGAGGCCGAGGACGTTCGGGATCTCCTCGAACGTCTCGACGGCGACGTGGTGCGGCCCGCTCGCGGGGGCTCCCAGTATGAGACAGCGCATTCCAGCGGCCGCGGCGCCGGCGGCGTCCACTTCCGCCCGGTCCCCGACGTACACGACCTCCTCCGGAGGGACGCCCATGCGCTCGGCCGCGACGAGGAAGCCGCGCGGGTGAGGCTTGAAGGCGTTCACCTCGGGCTCGGTGGCGCAGACGGTGATGTCGACCATGTCATCCACCCCGAGCGCGGCGAGCTTCGCGTCCGCTGGATAGTCGGAGAAGACTCCGATGGGCAGCTCCCAGCCCTTCAGGGCGGCGAGGATCGGACGCAGCGCTGTCCGTCCCGCCGAGAGCAGGTAGGGAAGCGGCCGCTCCAGCATCCACTCCGCCACAGACGCCCGGACGAGCTCGGGCTCCACTCCGAGCTGGCGGGCAGGCTCGGCGTACTGAGCCTCGTCCAGGCTCTTCGATCCGTCACCGATCGCGCGAAGGTCCTCGCGGATCTCGCGGAAGGCCTTGAGGACCTTGACGGTCTTGGGCCCCTTCAGCGGCGAGACGAGCGCGTTGAGCACCAGCGCGCGGCCCATCCGTCGGCGCACGGGCTCGAGATCGTAGAGGGTCCCGTCCAGGTCGAAGAGGACGGCCTTGGGAGGTTCACCTTCGATCGATTCCATGGGACCTCAATCATCGGCCGACGGCGGGCGTCGGATGCACGGACTCCGCCCGAAGACGCCAGGTGGATCCGCTCTCGGCGACCACAGCGGGCGACGGGAGCGCTCCGAGTCGTTCGCAGAGGGAACACTGGCCGCCGGCAGCGCGCCTCACCGTGCCTCCAGGACGCCGCTCAGGCCGCCGGTGCGGCGGCTGCCCGAGCGTACCGGCGCAGCCATGTCCCGGCGTAGCCCATGTGCACCAGGCTCCAGAGACACGCGATGCTCAGACCGACCGCTGTCCCCTCCTCGGGCCACCTCACCGTGCAAGCCCACATGAGGCCGCTGTTCACCACGAGACCGAGCGCCGAGACGAGGATCGCGACGCGCATCTGCTGCGTCACGAGGTAGAAGACGTCGTTCGCCACCGAGAAGGAGGCGACCGCGATCCCCGGACTGAGGATCAACACGAGGAGGAACACGGGCTCCCAGAAGTCCGGCGGATAGAGGGCGTGGATGACGAAGGGGAGCAGGGGCAGCACGACGACCATCCCCAGGCTCACCATTCCTCCGGAGAGCGCGCTCGCCTTCCAGTAGGTCCGTCGTAGCCCCCCGACGTCCTTCACGTGCGCGAGCTGGGAGAGCACCGGGAGAGCGGTGCGGTTGATCCCCTGGACGAGGATGCGCAGCAGCGCGCCGAAGCGCTGGGCGATCCGCAGGTAGGCCACCCAGGTCCGGTTCCCGAACGCACCGAGCAGCAGCGTCGGGATGGTCTCGAAGCCGATCGAATCCATGTTCCGCACGAGTCCGACCTTCACGCCCTCCTTGAGGACGCGGCCATGGGATCCACCGCCGCGGAAAAGGCACGGCAGGAGCGGAGGCAGGATGGAGCCCTCGAGGCGGCGCTCCCGGCGGTAGGCGTCCATGCTCAGGGCGGCGCCGACCGCGTTTCCCGCCACGAGGCCCAGGGTCGGCCCCACCGCGTCTCGGGCCAGGACCGCGCCGACCACGACGAAACCCAGTCGGCCGAACTCCTGCCCCAGCTCGACCCGCGCGAGCGCGAGCATGCGTCGCTCCCCCTGGAGCGCGGCGATGCAGATGTTCCTCGGCGCCTCGAAGAGCGGGCCGAGGGTGAGGAGCGCCGCGCAGACCATGATCCTGCCGCTGTCCTCATCGAACACGCGCGCGAACCACGCCTCCGGGATGACCGACCAGGTGAGGACCCCGACCCCGATCGCGACCGCGGCGAGCGCGAGGCTGAGACGCAGGAAGACGCCTATCGAGGCGGGCAACGTCCCGTCGGGGTCACCGCTGCGAACCGCACTCGCGATCCGCATCGTCGCGACCGGCGCGAGCCCGAGGTTCAGGAAGAACCAGAGGAGCGCGTACATCCCGCCGGCGATGTAGAAAAGGCCGAGCTCACGCGCACCGAGCAGATGCGCCAGGAGGACCGAGCCGACCACGTTGCTCGCAGCGGTGGCGAGGGACGCGACCTGGAGGACGCTGGACTCCCTGAAGAAACGACTCCCGAGGGCGCCTCGGGCTGTCCGCGCGAGGCGTTTCACTTCCCGGGCTCAGGCACGAGGAGCGCGTCGCCGCTGAAGCCGTCCGTCAGGCACTCCTCGATGTCCACGCGGCCGTAGCCGAGTTCGAAGAACGCATCGAAGGCCGCCTGCTGCTCGACAGCCTTCGGGAAGTAGCTCGCGGTGAAGATCTCGATGAAGAAGGTCGGCCGCTGGCCCGTCCGGCGGAGCCACGGGAGGATTCCCTCCATCACGGCCCAGTCGTACCCCTCGGTGTCCGTCTTCACGAGATCGAGGCGCTCGATCCCGCGTTCGTCCAGCCAGTCGCTGGTGTTCCTCAGGTGCACGGTCTCGCGCTCCATCTCGTCCGCCACGACCACCGAGTTCGGACGATCGTCGAAGACCGCTTCCTCGAGCAGGGTGTTGCCCCCGGGGTTGTAGGGAGCCTTGTAGATCGTCTTGTCCTCGTTCGCGTTCCCGAGGCCCACGTTGAAGACCTCCAGCATGGAGTCGCCGGCGAATCGCTGCCTGGCCTTCTCCGCGTAGAACCGGACCGGTTCGAAGGCGAAACCGCGTGCGCCGGGTCGCGCCCGGCGCATGTGGTGCGAGAACGTCCCGATGTTGCAGCCGATATCGAGGAAGACGCCGTCCTCGGGCACGTGGAGCGCGAGCTTCGCCACGTCCGAGCGGATCTTCTTCTCGTGGCGCCTGTCCCAGCCATCGAGGCTGCGCGTCGGCACGAACGAGATCATCCTCTTGAGCACCTTGTCGGCGATCTTGCGGGGCGAGTTCATCATCGGGGGAAGGGGACCGATGGGGCGGTGTCGGAGCCGGCCGTCGGGGCGGCGCGACTCGGGTCACAAGCGGTCCAGGAAGGCGTCGAAGGCGGCGCCCTGGGCCTGAATCGTCTCGATCGGGCCCGTCAGCTTGACCGTCCACACGCCTGGATGGCCGGGTTTCTCGATGTAGGCCACCGTCATGGGCCGCCCGGCGGCTCCATGGGCCCCCGCCGGATCCCCATCGGCCCCGGCTCCGCCGTCCAGCCGGAGAACGGACACCTCGAAGCCCCGCACGGTCCTGCGGGAGAACTGTTCCTCCGTGAGCTCCGCCACCGGTACGTCCATCCCGGCCTGGCGGATCCACCGCGACAGATTGGCCTCGAGTCCGCCGACACCCTTCGGCCACGCCGCCACGACCACCTCACCAGCGGCGCTGACGCCTCCGTCGGCACCGGGTAGCTGGTATTGATGCAGCCTCATCCCCTTGGAGGGAGGAACCGTCGTCCACGACTCGTCGGGGATGAAGCGTGGCAGCGCCGCGGGGAGGTCCTCGGCGCTGGAGAGGTGATCGGGCCCACCGGGACCGGACGCGCCAGGGTCGGCGCCGCCCGAGGACGCGGCGGGATCGCCACCGCATGCGGAGGCCAACGCGATCAGGAGGATCGAAGGGAAGGTCTTCATGGGAAGGCCCCAGTCTACCGACGACGGAAATCGAGTCGCGCCATGGCGTTCACATTGCAATATCCCAAGCCCTGCCCATGCGCTGGATCGTCCCGTTGATCCTCCTCACCGCCTTCGGTGTTCACAGGGTCGGCCGCGCCCTGAGGTCCACCGAGCAGTCGGTGTCCGACCGGATCGAGTTCCTCGTCGCGAGCCTCGAGGAGCGGCAACCCAGGCGCCTCGTCGGGGGCCTCACGGAGGATTTCCTGGACGAGACCGGCCGCTTCGACCGCCGGGACGTCGCAGAGGCACTCCGCGTCCTGCTCGACCCCGGTCGACGCTATCGAGGGACGCTGCGCGAGGACGCCGGCCTGACCTTCCTCTCCGATCCCGAGCCGGCCGCTGACGCGGTCAGCGTCCGCGTACGGTGCCTGATCGAGGCCCGCGCCAGCGGGCCGGGAAGCCTGGGCGCGACCTGGCGCCCCGTATGGGACCTCGAGCTGACGGCGGACCTCGTCCGAGCGAGCGGCACGTGGCGGGTCCGACGGACCCGCGACGTCAACCACGACGAGAGACCGCGCTGGTGAGGCGCGGCGCCCGGCGCTCAGCTGAGCCCGTACTCCTTGATCTTGCGGTAGAGGGTCCGCTCCCCCATCCCGAGCACCTCGGCCGCGCGCTTGCGGTTGCCGTCCATCAGCTCGAGGTTGGCCTGGATGAGGGCGCGCTCGATCTCCTCCAGCGACCGTCCGGCGAGCTGCAGGCCGCCAGCGATCCCCGAATCGGCCCCGGTGGCGGCCCCGTCCGACTCCCACAGGCGGATCCCCACCGGGACATCGTCCACCGACAGCGTCTCATCCGCGGCGAGCAGGACCATGTTCTCGACCGCGTTCCGGAGCTCACGGACGTTTCCCGGCCACGGGTATCGGACCAGGAGAGCGCGAGCCTCGGGCGCGATGGCGACGACGTCCCGCCCGTGGGTCTCGCGGAACTCGGCCATGAAGTGCTCGACGAGCAGCGGGACGTCCCCGGTGCGCTCGCGCAGGGCGGGCAGGTGGATCTCGACCACCTGGAGCCGGTGGAACAGGTCCTCGCGGAAGGTCTTCTCCGCCACCATCTCACGCAGGTTGCGGTTCGTCGCGGCGACGAGCCGGATGTCGACGCTCGTCGGCTCGTTGCCGCCCACCTGGACCACCTCGCGCGCCTCGAGCACGCGCAGGAGCTTCGCCTGCGTGGCGAGCGGCATGTCGCCGATCTCGTCGAGGAAGAGCGTGCCGCCATCCGCATAGGCGATGCGCCCCTCCTTGTCGGCGAGCGCACCCGTGAACGCGCCTTTGATGTGGCCGAAGAGCTCGCTCTCGATGAGCCCCTCCGTGAGCGCGGCACAATTCACCGCGACGAAGTTCTTCTCCCGCCGTTCGCTGTTCGTGTGGATCGCGCGCGCGATGAGCTCCTTGCCCGTGCCGCTCTCGCCGAGCACGAGCACCGTGGCGGCCGTCGGCGCGACGCGGGCCAGGATCTCGAAGACGCGCGTCATCTCCGGCGAATGCCCTCGCAGACCGTCGAAGCCGAAGCTCTTGTCGAACTGCCGCCGCAGCTCCACGTTCTCGCTGCGGAGCGATTCGTTGTCTTTCTTCAGGCGGCTCTTCTCGACGGCGCGTGAGAGCTTGGCCCTGAGCTCGCCGAGCTTGACGGGCTTCGAGAGATAGTCCTCCGCGCCTTCACGCATCGCGTCCACCGCGGTCTCCACGGTCGCGTGCCCGGTGATCAGGAGGACCGGCGTGTCCGGCGCGATCACCTTGGCCTCACGCAGGACCTCGAGCCCGGATCGATCGTGCATCACGAGATCCGTGAGTACGGCGTCGAACTCCTCGCGCTGAATGGAGTCCACGCCCGCGGTCCCCGACCCGACGACCACGCATTCGTACCCGTCGATCTCCAGACCGTCGGCGAGCGCCTCCCCATGCCCCTCATCGTCGTCGACGATGAGGACCCTGCGCGTCTCCTGGCTCATTCCGCGGATTCTGCGCCGTCCACGTCCGCTTCGGAAGTGGGTTCCGGGGCTGAGTGCGACGCCTGGACGTCGATCGTTCGTTCCCCGCCCGGGATCTCCTGCATCAGCGGGATCCAGAGGTGGAAGCGCGTCCCCCTCCCCTCCTCGCTCATGACGCCGATCTCACCACCGTGCATCTCCACGATGCGCTTGACGGTCGCGAGTCCGAGGCCCGTTCCTCCCTTCTTCGTGGAGTAGTACAGCTCGAAGCAGCGGCCCAGCTGTTCCGCACTCATCCCGACACCCGAGTCCGTCACGACGAGCTCGGCCCGGGGCCCGTCACGCCGCAGCTCGACGATGAGCTCGCCGCCTCCGGGCATGGCCTGCCGCGCGTTGACCACGAGGTTGACCAGCGCCTGCCGGAGAGCCCGCTCGTCGATCATGGCCAGTGGGATCGCCGGCGGGAGCAGAGCGTGGAGGCGCACCTGCTCCGTCTCGAGCTCCGGCGCGCAGAACTCGAGCACCTCCGCCACGAGCTCCGCGAGATCTCCTGGAGCCCGGTTGATCTCGCCGCCTCGCGCGAATCGCAGGAAGTCCTCCAGGATCCCCTCGAGCCGCGCCACCTCGCGCTGAAGCGTTCGGACGCGCTTGAGGGACCGCTTGTCCTTCGGACTCTGGGCGCCACCGCCGCCGGGAGCTGGCTGGAATTCCTCCTCCAGCAGCGTCAGGTTGATCGCCATCGTCGAGAGCGGGTTCTTGATCTCGTGGGCGAGACCGCCTGCGAGCCGCGCGAGAAGACGCCGGCGGACCGCTCCATCCGTCTGACCGTCGGTCGCGAGAGGCTCCGGCGCGGCGTCCCACGCGCGAGACGTCCCGACCTCGGGCTGCTCCTCGCTCCCGTGCGCGTCCTCGGGTTCCTGTGATGTCGTCATCCTGATCCGTGGGGCTGATCCGGTCGGTGCCCCGACGCGTGGATTCCTCGACTCAGGAGGAAAGCCACTCACCAGGAGACTACCTTCAAGGCGCGGAAGCTTCCCGTCGCCCCGACACCGCCGTGCCCGAACCGACGCATCTATCTCTCCCCGAGAACGGGGCGCCCGACGCGGAGACCCTCCGTACCTCCGTGGACGCGCTCGGAGCCGGCCGGGCGGTGATCCTCCCGACCGAGACGGTCTACGGGCTCGCGTTCCGCCCCGACGGCGCCGACGCGGAGGCGTTCGCGGCCGCCACGCGCGGGGCCGACCCGGGGCGCCCCCTCACCCTGCACCGCGCCTCGGCGGAGGGCCTGGCGGAGCTCGTCGAGCTGCCGGCGATGACGGCCCGCCTGCTCGACCGCTACGTCCCGGGGCCGCTGACCCTGGTCACGCGCCCCGTCGAGAGGGCCGTGGGCCCTCTCGCGGATCACCTCCGCCTGGTCTCCCACGAGGGCTGGGCAGGCTTGAGGATCCCCGGCCACGCGGGCGCCGCTGCGATCCTTGAGGCCGCCGCATTCCCGGTCGCCGTCGTTTCCCTCGAAGGAACGGACGGCACTCCTGCGAGGACGGCCACGGAGGCTGCCCGGGCCAGGGGCGCCGAGTTGGCGACGCTCCTCCTCGACGCTGGCGCGGCGTCCCTGGGCCAGCGCTCGACCGCCGTCGCCCTGGGCCGGGGCCGCTTCGAGATCCTGCGCGAGGGCATCGTCGGCGCGGAGGCCCTCCAGAGCACGGCCGGGCTCCGCATCCTCTTCGTCTGCACGGGGAACACGTGCCGCAGTCCCATGGCCGAGGCCCTGGCGCGCCGCGCGATCCAGGACGCGATCGGGCACGCCGAGGAGGCTCGCTTCGGGTTCGAGGTGCGCTCGGCCGGCGTGTACGCCGGCCCCGGCGCGCCCGCCTCGGAGAACGCCGTGACCGCCATGGCGGATCGCGGGATCGACCTCACCGGTCACTCATCGCGTCCTGCGATCGACCGGGAGGTGCAGGGGTTCGATCGGGTGTATTGCCTGACGCGCAGCCACCGGGATGCGCTGCTCTCGGTCCTCCCCCCCGGCGCAGCGTCCAGGGTCGAGCTCATCGATCCTGACGGACGTGATGTCCCGGACCCCTTCGGTGGACCGCTCGAGATCTATCGGGCGACCGCGGACGTCATCGAGGAGTTCGTGCGTCGCCGGACTCCCGAGTGGGTCTGACCACCTCTCCATCACCGCGGGCATCGAGGCGCTCGATGACCGCGCCGCCGCTGAGGTGAAGATCGGAGCTCCCGAGGAGCTCCACCTCCACCGGCCCGTCCACGAAGGCCCAGGCGTCCCCGGATCCGCCGCTCCTGTGCCGGAGCGCGCCTGCCCGAAGCCGCTCGAGGTGGAGTTCACCGGAGCCATCGTGAAGGATCTCGAGCGCGCCGACCGTCCCGCTCCCACGCACGTCGATGCTCCCGCGCGCGACGATCCGCAGGTGTTCGCACATGGGAGGCGATCCCGGCGCGGGCGCGCCGCCCGCGCGCAGGTCGACCTCCCCGGTCCCGCTGGCCTCGAGCTCTGCGAGGCGGCGCACCGTGAGCTCGAGGCTGGGAACCGGATCGAGGCGCAGCCCGTCGCGGACGCGAAGGGTCAGGTGGTCCCCGGTGACCACGTGCTGGATCAGATGCAGGATGTCCTCCGGCGCGTCGATCCACAGGTAGGAGTCCCCGCCCCGCGAGAAGCTGGCGAGAGGTCCGTCGCCGCTGCCCACCACGTGCACGGTCAGCTCGAGGCCGCCCTCGACCGTCACCCGCTCCACGGGCCTCAACGCGCGGCGTTCCTGGACGGACGCGCCGGATCCGTGCACCACCGTGACGGGGCGCGTACAGGCCGCGAGCAGCGCCGCCCCTCCGACCGCGACCAGGGCGCGAGCGCGGTGGCGCAGGAGGAGCGAGAGCACGGGCATGCGAGAACTACGCGGCAGCCGTGCTCGTATTCTCAACGGGTTCGCGATCCACGGAGGATCCCGCTCACGCCTCGCCCGCCACGAGCACCGCGTGGGCCTCGGCCTGCTCACGCGTCTCCATGAGCTTCGCGCGCACCGACTCCTTCGTCAGGACCCGGGCGATGTCTGCGAGGGTCCGGATGTGGAGCAGCTTCTGGCCCTTCGGGATCACGAGCAGCACGACCACGCGAGCGCTCTGACCATCGATGGACTCGAAGTCGAGCCCGCCTCCGTCCTGGACCACCCCCATCACGGCGAGGAGCTCCGAGACCTCCTCGACCGCGGCGTGCGGGATCGCGACGCCGCGTTCCATCCCGGTGGACATGGACCGCTCGCGATCCAGCACGGCATCGCGGACCGCACTCTCGAGCTCGACCGGGAGCTTGCCGAGCGCGACGAGGTGGTGCACCAGGTCGCCGATCGCCTGCCACTTGTCCGTCGGCTGGAAGTCGAGAAGGACGTCCGCGGGATCGAGGAGCTCGCTGGGCCGCATGAGCGCAGAGGATATCGACGAAGGCGCTGGAGGTCAGCGTGACCCGAGGACACGGCGGAGAGCGGCCCCCAGGGCCGCCCCCACGGCGATCGTCCCGGCCAGGAGCGCCGGTCCGGGATACGTCGCCAGGCTCGCCCCAGGGTGCGGGAGGAGGAACTGAAGCGCCCCGGGCACGATCCCCGCGGCCACGAGGAAGGCCGCACCCAGTCCCGCGGCGGCGGGAACGGCGATGCGACCGCCCCTGCGCTCGGCGCCCTGATCGCCGGCCCCCTCGTTCCCGGAGGGGCCCATCAGCAGCGGCACGAGGACGAGTCCGGTCAAGGCCGCGATCCCGATCAGCGCGACGGTCGACCAGTCCTCGGCTCCGTCGCGGACCGCGCTCCCCAGGCCGATCGAAGTGGCGAGACCGCCGAGGGTGAAGGGGAAGCCGACCAGGGAGAGGCCCGCGATCCAGGCGAAGATCGTCGTCTGCGGCATCGCCCGCGCGCCGCCGACCCCTGCCAGCAGCCGCGCCCTCTCGACGCTGAGGGAGATCACGGTCGCGGCGACCGCGTGCGCGATGAGGGCCAGCGCGACTCCGCAGGCTGCGCCCTCGTCACCGGTCCCGGCGCCGTAGACCGCCAGCGCTGCGGCTCCCTGGAACAGCCCGGCGTGCCGCTCGCCGGCGGAGCGTCTAGGGCCCGCCGATGAAACCAGCGCGACTGCGAGGCCGACGAGCCCCACGGTACGCAGGGCTTCCACTCCGCCGAAGAGCACCTGCAGCGCCCAGATGAGTGTCAGATGGATCAGCACGGCGCCCGCGGACCCGCGCGCCGCGCCGCCGCGAGCGCAGAGCCCCGCCGTCGGCCCGCCCGCTCGACCCGGCAGGAGCAGCGGAACGACGAGCGCCAGGAAGACCGCCGTGGTCCCCGCGTCGCCCCTGAGTGGAAGCCCGAGCCACTCGATCGATCCGCTGGCTCCGACTGCGTTCCGCAGGCGCGCTCCCACAAGCCCGAGACCGAGCGTGACGAGGGCCGTCGACAGCGCGATGAGCCGCGCGAGTCCGATGGAGCGCTGCGCGAGCCTCGGACCCGAGAGGCCGGCACACGCCAGGAGCGCCGCCAGGGCCAGGAACATGCTGGTGATCGAGGCGGCCGTGACGGACAGAACGGCGAGCGCACATGGGACGAGCGGGTCGTCCGACTCGTCGTCGCGTTCGCGTGACGCCCCGAGCGCAGCGACCCCGTTCAGCGCGAGCACGGCCGCCAAGGGCGCGAGGGCCCAGACACGAGTCGCCGCGATCTCCCCGCCCGCAGCAGCGGCCGCGAGGATGGCCCCGCCGCCGAGGATCGCCGCCGCCGGCCGGACTCGGCGCACGGTGGGCCAGATCCTCGAACGACCGACGAGCCCCACCACGCCGAGAGCCATGGCCAGGAGCAGCCAGAATTGGGCCTCGTTGCGGATGATCCAGTCCATGGACGCTCTCCCGGGGCGTCGCCGAGGAGGGCGCGGATCGTGCCCGCGCTCCCCGCGCGCCGCAACGCCGCCCCGGGGGGCGATGATCGCGACGGACCAGATCGCCCCTAAGTGTCTGTGGTTACGCGTGCTACGCGTCTGCTGTTTCGGCCCAGCGGCGAAACGCGCCGAATCGTCGCACGCGATGGCGCCCGACGCCCGGGACGGCCGTGAGCCTCAAGAGCCGCCGCCAGCCTCTGACCATTCGCAGGGCACACGCAAGACCGACGACGATCCCACCTCGGGAGGGTCGCATCGACCCCGCCGAATCGGGAAGATGCCGGGCCGCAGGGCGTCATGACCCCCGTCGGGTGTGCTCCACGGCCCTCTGTGGCCGGGCCAGCCGCCTCTCGACCACTTGATAGCCCACGACGCCAGCCGCCCCGGCGCCGGCGACCCGTTCCTCGGGCCCACCGGCCCGACCCGACTTGCGACACCGCACGCACACCGCGCAGCCTCCGCGGCTCCCCATGGAACCGCTGACGGATGTGCACACCTGTCCCCCATCTTCTCCCGCAGCTGCGATGACCCAACCGTCCACGCCCCTCGCCCAGCGGCTCCGCCGCGCCGCGCTCGGTACGCTCCGCGCACCGCTCGGCTTCGCGCTGGTGGCCTTCGCCGCGCTCCCGACGGCGACCGCGGCGCCCCTCCAGGGCGACGATCCGCTCCCGCCGATCCAGGAGCTGGGCAGCACCTACGTCCTCAACTTCGCGCAAGGCGAGGACGAGGAGAGCATGTCGCTCTTCCAGTTCACGCAGGCCTGCCAGCAGGTGACGGGGCGCCAGTTCACCTGGAACGAGGACACGGAGGGGCTCCTGAAGCAGCGCCGCGTGCGGCTGATCGGCACCAAGTCGATCCAGAAGGACCGCTTCTACTCGTTCTTCCAGGTGATGATGATCATCAGCGACTTCGTCTGCACCGAGATCGGGGAGGACGACATCGCGGTCATCAAGATCGATTCGCTCCAGGGGCAGGGCCGATCCAACCTCCGCGCGAGCGCGATCTACGTCGAGCCCGAGGAGCTCGACGACTACAAGGACCAGCCCGCGACGCTGATCACCACCGTGGTCACGCTGCCCAACACCGACGTGCGCCAGGTCTCGAACTCGATGCGCACGATGATCACCGACGCCAACACGCAGCAGATGCTGCCGGCGGGGACGTCGAACTCCATGGTCCTCGTGGGCTTCGGCAGCAACGTGGTGGCCATGGCGAACATGCTGACGATCATCGACGAGGCGTCGAAGGTCGACATCCCCGAGCCGATCTTCGACAAGGTCAAGCTCGAGTACGCCGATGCCAGCGAGGTGCAGCCGATCATCGAGGAGCTGCTGGAAGCGGCGAACCAGACCGCGCGCAACCAGGTGGCGGCCGCCGGCCCCCAGGGCGTCCGGCCCGGCCAGAACAACGGCGAGGCGAAGCTCACGGTCGACGCGCGGACGAACTCCCTCCTGATCACCGCGCTTCCCGAGGACATGCCTCGCATCAAGGAGCTGATCGCTCAGCTCGACGTCGACATCGTCGAGCGCGAGCGCAGCTACCACATCTACGCGCTCGAGAACGTGGGCGCGGAGGACCTCGCCGAGACGCTGAACGAATTCCTGGAGGACGCGGTTCAGCTCGACACTCGCGGCGCCGGCAACAACACCCGCGGCGGCCAGGCCCCGCGCTCCTCGACCAACAACCGCGAGTTCGTCGTGGTCGCGGACCCCGAGACCAACTCCCTGCTCATCGCGGCGAACCGGACCCAGTACCAGGAGCTCCAGGCCCTCGTCGAGCGCCTCGACCGACGTCAGGACCAGGTCCTGATCGAGACGGCACTGATCGAGACCTCCGGCAGCGACTTCCTCGACATCGGCGTCGAGCTGGGCTTCGCGGACATCCCCGGCGCGACTGAGGAGGGCGGCGTCGGCGTCACGAGCTTCGGCCTCTCGACCCTCGTCGATTCCGACGGTGACGGCGTCGTGGACCTGCGTACGCCGAACGTCAGCCAGGGCGTCACGGCCGGCATCATCGACGGCAACGACTTCTCGATCCCGGCGCTGCTCGCGCTGCTGGAGACCAAGCAGGACTCCAACGTCCTCAACGTGCCGAGCGTCCTGGTGAACAACAACGCCGTCGCTCGCGTCTCGCAGCTCACGGAACAGCCGACGACCCAGATCACCGCCGTCGGCGGCGGCGTCGGCACCGGCCAGACCCAGGAGAACTTCGCCGGGTACGAGCCCGCGGGGATCACGATGGAGATCTCCCCCTCCATCAGCGCGTCGCGCTACCTGCGACTGAACGTCTTCCTCGAGGTCTCGACCTTCGTCGGCGCGGTGAGCGGCGCGATCCCGCCCGTCAGGGTGACGCGGACCATCGAGACCGAGGTCAACGTGCCGGACGGAGCGACCATGGTCATCGGCGGCATCGTGATCGACAACGAGGCCAACACGACCAACCAGGTCCCGTGGATCGGTGACATCCCGCTGCTCGGCCGCCTCTTCCGCCGCGACTCGAAGAACAAGGACCGCACGGTTCTCTACTTCTTCGTCACCCCGCACATCCTCCAGGACAAGGACTTCGCCGACCTCGCCGAGATCTCGTTCCGCAAGAAGCTCGAGGCCTCCGAGTTCATCGGCCTGGACCGTGTCCAGCAGGTGGACCCGACCTTCGGCATCGACGCGGAGACGGGCTCCCCCGTGTCGCTCGAGGGCTTCGATCTTCCCCTCTACACGCCGCCCGCCCGCGGCGAGACCGACGGCGAGAACGTCGGCATCACGCCCTACGAAGCGTCCCGCAAGCTGAGCGGCGACAACGACTGACCCGGCCCTCGGCGCGACCACGCATCCCATCACCATGGTGAGCATCGGAGACATGCTGCTCGACGCGGGGCTGACCCGCGATCGGCTCGAAGAGTGCCGCGGGGTCGCCGCGACGAACGGTGAGTCCCTCGATCGAGTGATCTTGACCAAGGGGTACATGGAGGAGAACACGCTCCTCCAGGTCTACGCCAAGCTCCTCGGCTACGAGTTCCGCAAGTCGCTCGACGGCACCAAGGTGCCGGGCTCCTTCGTCGACCAGGTCCCCGTGCACTTCGCGCGGAACTACAACCTGGTGGCGCTCGAGGCGACGGATGACGGGCTCAAGGTCGCGACCTGCTCACCTCTCGACCCGCATCCGATGGACGACCTCTCGTCCCTCCTGGGGGTCGAGGTCGACGCGGTGCTCGCGCCCAAGCCCGAGATCACCACCCTCATCGCGAGGGCCTACCGTCACAAGGCGGACGGGGTCGACGAAGCGCTCGACGCCGTGGCGGAGGACGGCGACATCGGCTCCCTGGCGGCGGAGATCGACGACTCGGAGGACGTGCTCGACGTCTCCAACAAGGCGCCGATCATCAAGCTCGTCAACACCATCCTGTTCCAGGCGCTGAAGCTGCGCGCGTCCGACGTGCACTTCCAGCCCTACCCGGACAGGATGCAGGTGCGCTTCCGCATCGACGGCATCCTCTACGACATGGACGCGATCCCCAAGCGCGTCCAGGACGCGATCATCAGCCGCGTCAAGGTCATGGGCAAGATGGACATCGCGGAGCGCCGCCTGCCCCAGGACGGCCGCGCCACGATCCGCCTCGGAGACGGCGAGGTCGACGTCCGGATCAGCTCGGTGCCCACGAGCACGGGCGAGCGGATCGTCATGCGACTGCTCGACAAGACCGCCAAGCTCTACCGACTCGACGAGATCGGCCTCGACCAGTCCAACCTGGGCATGATCCGGGACTACCTGGACTACAACCACGGCATCATCCTCGTCACCGGCCCGACCGGATCCGGCAAGACCACGACGCTCTACGCGTCGATGGCGGAGATCGACACGACCCGGAAGAACATCCTCACCATCGAGGACCCGGTCGAGTACGCCGTCGGCGGCGTGAGCCAGGTCCAGGTGAACACGAAGAAGGGCCTCACCTTCGCCTCCGGCCTCCGCTCGTTCCTGCGCCAGGATCCCGACGTGATGATGGTGGGTGAGATCCGGGACCTCGAGACGGCCGAGGTCGCGATCCGCGCGGCCCTCACCGGTCACCTCGTGTTCTCCACCGTGCACACCAACGACTCGGCCAGCACGATCACGCGAATGGTCGACCAGGGCGTGGAGCCCTACCTCGTCGCGTCGTCCATCGTTCTCATCATCGCCCAGCGCCTCGTGCGGACGATCTGCCCCCACTGCAAGACGGTGGTCCCGATCGACGAGGAGTGGACGGCCAAGCTGAAGAAGGTCGGTATGGACCCCGCTGAACTCGGCGGCGAGATCGCCTACGGTCCGGGCTGCGACGAGTGCTTCCAGTCGGGCTACGCCGGCCGGACCGCGATCTACGAGTTCCTCCCGGTCACCGAGCGCATCCGGACGATGGTCATGGAGGGCGCGAGCGCCACCGAGATCAAGAAGGAGCAGATCACCGAGGGCTTCCAGACCCTGCGCAGCGACGGCCGCGACAAGATCCGGCAGGGGCTCACGACGCCTGACGAGGTCCTTCGCGTGACCCAGCTCGACGTTTGAGCCCGGACCGCGGACGCAACCGACCATGCCCATTTACGAGTACAAGGCCTTCGCCGCCGGCGGCGCCACGGCGACCGGGATCGTCGACGCCGACACCGAGCGAGACGCGCGGGCCAAGCTTCGTAAGGACAACCTGCTCGTCACCAAGCTGACGGAAACGCGCGGCGGCAAGAAGGTCAAGCGCTCCAAGGGCAAGGGCAAGGGCAAGGGGAGCGTCACCGGAGGACTCCTCGCGGCGCGCGCAGCCGCTCAGGGCCCTGGTTCCCGCGAGATCGACATCGTCTGCGGGATGACCCGCCAGCTCGCGACCCTCCTGGGCTCCGGCATCGCGCTCAACGAGGCCCTCTCCGCCCTCGTCGACCAGGCCGAGCAGCGCAAGGTGGAGACCCTGTGCCGCGAGATCCGTGAGGACATCCAGCAGGGCTCGAACCTGGCCGACTCGCTCACCAAACACCCCGGCTGGTACTCGCCCCTCTACGTCAACATGGTCCGCGCGGGCCAGGCGGCCGGCAACCTGGACACGGTGCTGACCAGGCTCGCGGACTACCTGCAGGGCCAGCGCGCCATGCGCCGCAAGATCGTCGGAGCGCTCACCTATCCGCTCATGATGATCGGCATCGGCTTCATCGTCGTGACGATCCTCATGGCGAAGGTCGTCCCTGAGATCACGCGCATGCTGCTCGATCAGGACCAGACCCTTCCCGCCTCCACGCGACTGCTCGTCACCCTGAGCGACGGGTTCAAGGCGTACTGGTGGCTGATGTTCCTGACCATCGCCCTCGCGTCCTTCATCTTCGAGCGCATCTACAAGAAGGGCGCCGAGGGACGCCTGAGGATCGACCGCTTCAT
Organism: Planctomycetota bacterium; assembly: GCA_002862085.1. GTDB lineage: Bacteria > Planctomycetota > UBA1135 > UBA1135 > Saltatorellus. The sequence goes on from PKCK01000072.1 coordinate 66,401, forward strand.
CCTCTCCGTCCCGGTGCTCGGCGATCTGATGCGCAAGGCGGCGGTCTCCCGTTTCACGCGGACCCTGTCGACCCTCCTACAGAGCGGCGTCCCCGCCATCCAGAGCCTCGAGATCACGGAGACCGTCGTGGGGAACCGCGTGATCGCCGACGCCACCCGGCACATCCGCGAGCGCGTCGTCGAGGGCACGGACGTCTCCACGCCCCTGAAGCAGACCGGGGCCTTCCCCACCACCGTGGGCTACATGGTCGCGGTCGGAGAGCAATCCGGTGAGCTCGAGGAAATGCTCGACCGGATCGCGCTGGCTTACGATGAGGAGCTCGAGGTCGCCGCGGAGCGTTTCACGAGCCTTCTCGAGCCGATCATGATCGTCCTTCTCGCCGGCGTCGTCGGATACATCGTCTTCGCCATCGTGGTCCCGATCCTGGAGATCGGACAGGTCAACTGAACGCAGGAAAGCGACTCCACCGAGCCCGTCATCACCACCAATGAAAACCAGCCACCACATCCCCAGCCGCGCCGCGAGCGCGGGCTTCTCCCTCGCCGAACTGATGGTCGTCATCGTGATCATCGGACTGCTCGGTACGGTCGTCGTCCCCAACGTCCTGTCCCGGCTGAGCACCAGCCAGGTCAGCACCACCGCCGCCAGCATCAACCAGATCGAGACGGCGGCCGAGCTGTTCCGTATGGACAACAACCGCTGGCCGGAGACCGTGGAGGAGCTGGTCACGAAGGACGACCGCGGCACCTCCTACCTCAAGGGCGAGCGGGCCCCCACCGACGCGTGGAACAACGAGTTCGTCCTCGAGGTCGACGGCAGTGAGCTGCTCATCTGGTCCATGGGCCAGGACGGCTCCGAGGGCGGCGAGGGGCTCGACATGGACTTCAACAACCGGATGATCCGCAACAAAGAGGTCAAGTGATCTCGTCGGGCGGACGGCGCGCTCGCGGGGGTTTCAGCCTCGTCGAGCTCCTGGGCGTGATGGCCGTCATCGCGTTCATGTTCACGGTGGCCGGCGTCAGCATCGACGCCTTCGTCCCCAAGGAGCGCCTGAACACCGCCGTCCGCACCCTCACCGAGCAGCTCCGCGAGCTCCGCTCGGAGGCGATCAGCCGTAACCTGCAGTACTACGTCGAGTACGACCTCGACGAGCACCGCTTCCGCCGCTACACGCCTTTCTCCATCGAGGGCGCGCTCTTCCGTGAGGGTGAGGACGACGACGAGGAGCGCTTCGTCTTCCCCTGGGAGAACCTCCCCCCCGGCGTCGAGTTCGCGGCCGTGGACGTGGCTGGCGACGTCCGGACCGATGGGAGGACCTTCGCGCGCTTCGACCCGAGAGGGGCCGCGTCGGATCACATCGTCACGCTGTACCAGCCGCGGTACGCGAACTACTTCACGGTCGAGGTCCTCGCCCTCACCGGGACGTTCAAGTTCCACCGCGGGCTCTACGAGCGCGAACCCGCCGACGACGGAGACTTCGAGTGAGACGCTCACCGTTGTCCGCTCGGCCCGCGAACGGGGGCTTCACCCTCGCTGAGGCGGCCGTCACCATCGCCATCGTGGGCATCGTCCTGCTCGCGGTCATGCAGGGACTGCAGGGCGCGAAGATGGCGTCCCTCAACGTCAAGAACCAGAAGACGGCCTACGAGCTGGGGACCGGCTTGCTCGGCGAGATCCGCGTCGGTCTCTACCGCGAAGAGCTCGAGTCGGGCTTGACCGGAGACTTCGCCGAGCAGGACGAGCCGGAATTCCGCTGGGAGGTCTCCCTCGGTGACGACGTCTTCACCGAAGGAGAGGACGACGCGGATCGCCCCTTCGACAACCTCCAGGATCGCCGCGACCGGGAAGAGGATCGCGAGAACAGCAGCGATTCTCGTTTCACCGACGACGAGGACGAGGATGCCGCCGAGCCCTTCGAGAAGGTGAAGCTCAGGATCACCTACCCCGCGGTCGAGGAGTACCCGACGGAGCTCCTCCTCGAGGCCTGGATCCCCTGGGTCGAGGTCTACGGCCCGGAGGAGGAGGACGAGCTCGAGGGCCAGTCCGTGGGCGGTCCGCCGGGCCAGAACGACGGTGGCAGCTCCGCCGTGCCGCCCTCGGAGGGGAGGTGACCATGCGACGCCATCGAAAGACGCACGCCTCGGCGGCGGGCTTCACGCTCGTGGAGGTTCTGATCGCGGCGCTCATCATGGGCATGATGTTCATGAGCATCAGCAAGCTCATGCAGTCGGCGCGGCAGACCCGCGACACCATCCACAACTTCCAGGAGACGCAGCTCGCAGGACCAGCGATCCTCGAGATGCTCAGCGTCGACGTCGCCGGCCTCTTCACGTTCAACCGAGAGCGCCAGTTCTGGGTCGGGATCACCGACCGCACCGTCAACGGGCTCGACGCGGACAGGATCGACTTCGTCACGACCTCGGACAGCCTGCTCGCCATCTCCGACCTCGGGGACGAGGACCGCCCGGTTCGCGCCGACTACAACGAGGTCGGCTACGTGCTGCGCCCGAACCCCGACAACGACGAGTTCCTCGAGCTCTACCGGCGCGAGGACTACGGGATCGACGAGGAGCCCATGCGCGGCGGGGAGTACACCTTCCTCTCGAACCAGGTGAAGGGGTTCAACATCGAGGTCTACGAGGAGGACGGCCCCGATTCCGACCCCGTGGACGACTGGGGCCCCTCCGCAGGCGACCCCGAGCGGGTCGGGCTCCCTGCCTTCGCCAAGATCACGCTCACGATCGAGCTGAAGCCCCGCATCGATCGTGAGTCGATGGATCGGACGGGCAGGGACCGCCGGACCATCGACTACGTCCGCTACGTCCGGTTCCCCGAGCGACTTCGCTTCGAGGAGGAGGCGATCCCTCGCCTGACGATCCCCAACGCCCCCGGTGCTGCGGGACAGGGCGACGGCACGGACCCGGACGACCCCGCGAACGACGCGGGCAACCTCGACCCGTCCGGCGTCCTGACCGGCAGGGCGGGCGGCGGCCGCGGCGGCGCCGGGGCCGGGGCCGGTTCGACCAGGCCCAAGAACGCCGACGGCGGGCGCTGAGCGCGACGGCTCCGAGGGCCGCGCTGGCCCCGGTCGGAGATGGCGCGTCAGATCGGATCGCCGATCACGCTCCGACCACCCATCGTGGGTCGGAGGGGTTCGGGGACCGAGACGGTTCCATCGGCGTTCTGGTGATTCTCGACCAGCGCGATCAGCATGCGCGTCGACGCGGCGACCGTGTTGTTGAGGGTGTGGCAGTGGTGCACCTTGCCCTGCTCGTCTCGGTAGCGCAGCGACAGCCGACGCGCCTGGAAGTCGTGGAACCGCGACGCGCTGTGCGTCTCCCCGAAGCTCTCCCTGCTCGGCATCCAGGTCTCGATGTCGAACTTCTGCACCTGCGGCTGACCGAGGTCGCCGCCGCAGACGTTCACCACGCGGTAGGGCAGCTGGAGCGACTGGAGGAGAGCCTCCGAGTTGCCGAGGATCGCTTCATGGTGCGCGAGACTTCGGTCCTCGTCCGCGACGTCGATCACGACCTGCTCGACCTTCTGGAACTGATGGACCCGGTAGAGACCCTTCGTGTCCTTCCCGTAGGTCCCGGCCTCGCGCCGGTAGCAGGTCGACTGAGCGACGAACTTCATCGGGAGGTCGGCGCCCTCGAGGATCTCGTCCTGGTGAAGCGCCGTCACGGGGACCTCCGCCGTACCGACGAGGCACAGATCGTCTCGCTCGTCGCAGCGATAAGCCTGATCCTCACCGCCGGGGAAGTACCCGGTACCCACCATGGTCTCGCGCCGGACGAGCGTCGGGACCGAGAGGGGGGTGAATCCGCGCGCGACCATCGAGTCGAAGGCGAAGCGCATGACAGCGTGCTCGAGGAGCGCGAGGTCGCCGCGCAGCACGTAGTTCCGGGAACCCGAGAGCCGGGCCCCGCGCTCGATGTCGAGCCAACCGTGGGCGTTGCCGAGCTCGATGTGACTGCGCGGCTCGAAGTCGAAGTCGCGCGGCTCGCCCCACCGCTTGATCTCGACGTTGTCCTCGTCCGTCGCTCCCGAGGGGACCTCCTCAGCGGGGATGTTCGGAACGAGCAGGAGCAGCTCACGGATCTCCTCATCGATCTCCTTGGACCGAGCCTCGAGTGCCTTCAGCGCCTGCTTCTGCTCGGCCTGGGCCGCGACGAGCGCTGGACGCTCCTCTGCGCTGGCCTGGGCGATCTTCTTCCCCGCTTGCTTCGACTCGGCTCGGAGGCCGTCGAGGCGGGTCACGACGTCCTTGCGCTCACCGTCCAGCGCGACGATCCGGTCGACGTCGCATTCGATGTGCTTCTTGAGGGCGCCAGCCTTCACGCGATCGGGCTCGGCGACGATGAGTTTTAGGGGCAGCACGTGGGCCGCGGACCCGACATCGCGGGCCCGCAAATTGGATCTTCGGTGGGGATGCAGCACGCGCGACGACGGCCGCCGCGCGCCAAGGGTGTCACTTCCAGTCGCTCTCGACCTTGCCGAAGAGCTTGTTCTTCTTCTCGACGAGTTGCACCTCGACCTCGGCCTCCTTCAGCGGGACCGTGTCCGTGATGGGCTTCCACATGCCCGGCCAGCCGTGCTTCTCGAGGCCGAGGTTGTCGACGACGGGCTTCATCCGCATGCTGGCGTTGGCGCGCTTGCCGCCCTTGCGCCGGACCCCGACGTCGACGTACGGGACGCAGTTGTAGAAGCGGTCGTAGGCTTCCCCGCCGGAGCCCAGGATCCGGACGGACTTCCCGTCCACGGTGACGTTGCGGCCGTCGGTCTCGAACTTGAAGTCGAACTTGTACGGACTCCCGTAGCCGATGACGGTGGTCTCGCCTGGCTTCACGAGGATGCGCTCCATGCCCTCGGTCGGCAGGATGACCGCTTTCATCTGCTGCATCTTCTTGCCCTTGCGGACGAGCCCGAAGGCCAGCTCCCAGCGCCCGGCGGGAACGTCGACCTTCTTGCCTCCGGAGACGTCGATGAAGGTGTTCTTGAACGCGCCGTCGACGCCCCGCAAGACGTAGTACTCCGGCTTCACGCCCTTCCCCTTCACCTGGACCGAACCGGTGGAGAGGGTCACCGGCTGAACGCTGACCGAGGTCCCCTTCTTCTGAGCCTTGATCTGATGCCAGCCAGCGCCCCCGAGGTCCATGTACTCCGAGAAGGGGCGGGCCTTCTTCTCCTTGCCGACGCGGATGGAGTCGAACTCCAGCTGGGCGTCTCCGGTGACGAGACCGAAGTGCTGCCAGGCGGACGCCGAAGAGCCGTAGACCCCGTCGAGGTTGTCGTCGTAGAGCCGGATGGTCTCACCGGAGACGCTGCCCTTCATGCAGCCGCCGGGGATGTAGTACACGAGGTACTGACCGTCGGTCGCCAACAGGTTCATCGGCTGGCCCTGGTAGAAGTCCTCCTGGCGGCCGACCTCGGTGAGCACCGCCCACTTGCGCTTGGTGTCTCCTGACCCGAGCTCCAGCACGAGGTTCTCGAACTTGCCCTTCGTGGGCCAGTCGATGTCACCCTTCCCGTCTCCATCGGCGTCGAGCACGATCTGAGCCGCCCCCTCACGGATCACCGCGGGGGCGTCCTTGACCCGCGGGATCTCGGCTCGCGAGCCGGGCGCCTTGAGGACCACCGCGGGCCAGATCTGGCGGTGCTCGTCGAGGTAGTAGTTCGGACGGCCGAGGTCCTTCAGCGGCTTGAGCTCCTCGAACTCGAGCACCGCCACGACCTCGTCACCCGCCGGCTGCGGCCCTTTCGTGGCCGCACCTCCCGCGGCGCCGTTCTTCACGGCACCCGCCTTGCCGTAGCCCAGGCCCGCAAGGTTCTTCGCGCGGGTGGAGAAGCCCTTGTACGTCGCGTCCTTCACGCCGATGGCCTTGCGCACCTCGACGGCCCGCGCGTAGGCGTCCGCGCACGCGTCGAGGTCCGCATCCTTGCCCTGGTACGTCTCGTCGAGCGAGGGGGCCGCCCACGCGAGGCACTGGGCCTCGTGCCACTGATCCCCCATCCTCTTGAAGCCATCGGCCATCTCGAGAAGCTGCTGCGCAGCTGTCTTGATGGCGGTCTTGTTCTTCTGCTGCTGGAACTCGTAGACCTCGCGCGTGAGCTCCTCGTACTTCGATTTGAGCTCCAGCCGCTGCCGCTTCGTCCCCGCGTTCATGCGAGCGAACATGCGCTCGAGCTTGTCCGGGAACTTCGTGTCGTAGACGCGCTTCCACGACTCACGAAGGCCCTCGAACCGCGTCAGGAGCACCTCGTTCGGGTTCGCTGACACACCCTCGGCCGTGGCGAGGATCAGGTTGATCGCGAGGTCCTCCTTCGTCCGCATCAGCTCGTCCATGCGGCTCTTGGAGTTGAGCTTGAGGGCCTGATCGAACTGGTCCCGGAACTCCCGGGCAGGGTCCTGCACCGCCGAGGAGACCCGCGGCGCCGCGGCCGTTGTGGGGGTCACGAGCGCCGAGGCGGTGAAGAGCGCGGGGACGGTGATGAGCGGGAGGAGCGCGAGGGATCGAGCCATGGCGAATCCGAACGGAGACCAGTGATGCGCCCGGGGTCGGGCGAAGAGTCGGCCGACCCCACCTCATCGGGCGCGGTCGGAGCGGCCCCAGGATTCTACCGGGCGCCGCTCATGCCCTGTGAATCGCACAGGCGGCTCCAGCCAGCAGCAGGAACCCGATCAGCGCGCCGGGCCCGACGAGGAGCGTGGCGCCCGATCGGCCGACCTCGCCGCGAGCGCCGATGGCCCGGCCGGGCTCTGGCGGGCGTGGAGGCCCGCACCTCAGCCCTGGCGCTTGCGCTCGCTCTGACGCTTCATGAACCCCTTCTCCCCGCGCGTCAGGGAACCGATCCCCTCGCGGCTGATCTTGGCCATGAGCTGGTCCATCCTCGCGTCGTCGGAGAGCTGACGCTCCATGTCCGCCACGGCGCGCTTGCGCTCGATGGCCGCCAGAGGATCGCTCCAGATCCAGCGCCAGCGGACGGCGAGGAAGCCATACGCCGCGCCGGCCAGGTGGATCGAATGCGCCACGCCCGTTCCGCCGCTCCCCTGCAGCTCGCTCAGGAAGAAGAACACGTCCTTCGCCACCAGGATCGCAGCGAGGACCCAGAGCTTGAGCGGGATCACGATGAAGAGGACCATCGCCCGTGGGCGCATCGAGGCCGCGGCGACCACCATCGCGGTGACCGCACCGGAGGCGCCGAGCGCTGGCGCGGTCCAGTCCATGAGCGGAGCGAGGGCCAGATGGACGACGCCGCCCAGCACCAGGGCGATCACGTAGTGAGTGATGAAGCGCCGATCCCCCACCTGGGACTGCACCATCTCCCCGAAGAAATAGAGGAGCAGCATGTTCCCGAAGATGTGCCCCGGGTCTCTCAGGCTGTGCAGCCACCCATAGGTGAACGGCTGCCACAGCGGCGGAAAGCCTCCCCACCACGCGGGAGGGTCGAGCGCGAGGAGCCGCTCCACCGATCGCTGAGCGTCCTCGCTGGGGAAGCCGAGGAAGAAGAGGCCGAGGAAGACCCCCACGTTGATGAGGATCAGCTTCTTGATCCATCCCTGGAAGGGCGGGAACTGAAGCTGGACCTGAGGCCTGCCGTAGCCGTCGTCGTACGCCATGCCGGTGAGCGTGGCCCTCAGGCGGGCGAGCCGAGCTGGATCCCCTGACGCGCCGCAGAGGCCTTGAGGGTGTTCGCGAGGAGCATCGCGATGGTCATCGGGCCGATACCGCCCGGAACCGGGGTGATGGCCGCAGCCCGCGCCGCCGCGGAGGCGTAGTGAACGTCGCCGACGAGCTTTCCCTCGTCGTTTCGATTGATCCCGACGTCCAGGACGATCGCCCCTTCCTTCACCCAGTCACCCTGGACGAGCTCACGCACGCCGACCGCCGCGACGATCACGTCCGCGCCCCGACAGTGCTCCGCCAGGTTCGTCGTCCGGCTGTGGCAGACCGTGACGGTCGCGTTCCGCGCGAGTGCGAGCTGGGCGAACGGCTTGCCGACCAGCTGCGAACGACCGATCACGACGACGTCCTTCCCGGAGAGGTCGATGCCGTGACGGTCGAGGATCTCGATGCAGCCTGCAGGAGTGCAAGGCACGAGCCCCGGCCGCCCCATCGAGAGTCGCGCCACGTTCGCCGCGGTCAAGCCGTCGACGTCTTTCTCCGGAGCGATCCGATCGACCACCGCATCGGAGTCGAGCTGCCTCGGCAGCGGCAGCTGAACCAGGATCCCGTCCACCGAGTCATCGGCGTTCAGCTGGTCGACGATCGACTCCACCTCCGTCTGCGTCACGTCGGCGGACATCCGGATCGTGCTGACCGCGAAGCCCGCCTCGGTCGCCGCCTTGTCCTTCGAGCGAACGTAGACCTGACTGGCGGGGTCGTCACCGACCAGAACAACGGCCAGGCCGGGGGCGCGGCCCTGCGCAGTGAGCGCGGCTGCGTCGACTGCAACATCGGACCTGACCGCGTACGCGGTCGCCTTCCCGTCGAGGACCAGCGCCTCGCTCGAGTCCGTGCTCGTGTTGCTGGGGGTCATGCCACGACGGGCTTGCGGCTCGGCCTGACGAACGCCATGTAGCCGACCAGGCTGAGGAGAACGAAGACGGCGACGAACGTGTAGTAGCTTCTCAAAACGCCGGCGACACCGTCTGTGAATCCATAGCTGTGCAGACCGACTCCGAGCAGGTTCACGTGCCACCAGGAGAACGCCACCACGGCTCCGCCGAGGACGGCCATGGTCGCGATCCCGAAGTGCTTGACGTAGCCACCGAGCCGGGCATGCACGATCGCGAGCTCGTAGAGCACGATCATCAGCGCCCCGTTCTCCTTCGGATCCCAGCCCCAGAAGCGCCCCCAGGAATCGTTGGCCCAGACGCCCCCGAGGATCGTGCCGACGACGGAGAAGAGCAGGCCGAAGCAGATCACTCCGTAGATCATCTTGCCCAGGGAGTTGAGGCTGGCCCGCTGTTCGGAGCTGAGCGCCTCACCCCTCGCCTTGAACCCGGCCACGAGACGGCGCACGACCCACACGTGCCCCAGCACGGCGGCGAGCAGACCCGCCGAATACCCCATGGTGACCGTCACGACGTGCGTGGCCAGCCAGAAGTTGGTGTTGAGGACGGCCACGAGACCTCCCATGGTGTCCCCCTGGGTCGCGGCCTCATGGAGCTCGTACCGGCTCGCGAGGAACATGCCGGCCGCTCCGATGGCGAGCCCGACAGCGAGCCCGACCTGGTGTTTGGTCATGCGCTCCATCACGAAGCAAACCAGGACCGCGACGGCTGTGATGAACAGGATCGTCTCGTAGAGCGTTGCGACGGGCGGCCGATCGAGCAGGAGACAGCGCACGGTGACGCCTGCGGAGACGAGCAGGAGCCCCCCGATTCCTGCGCCCCAGCCGATCAGTCTCATCTTGGCGAAACGCGACGTCATCCAGGAGATCACGACCGCGAGGAAGCCGAGGAGGAAGAGGGTCAGAGCGCGGTAGAAGTAGTCCGCCTTGTAGTAGCTGGCCTCCAGCGGCACGTCGCCGTAGTCACCGCGGGCAGATGCCCGAGCCACCAGGCTCTCGGAGGCGGCGAGGATCGCCTCACCGGCGGCGCGCTGATCACCCTCCGACAGCTGGATCCGGCCGAAGACCGTCGCTGCCTCCAGCTCTCCGGCGTCGTAGACGGACGCGTGATCGCTCGCGCCGGTCACGGATTTCATGCGCAGCGCGAGGTCTCCGAGATTGCTCCAGGCCTCGGCGCCCGGGTCCGCCGGCGCGACGATCGCAGGCAGGAAGGGAGCCGCCGAGATCACACGTGACACGCCAGCATCGAGGCCCGCGAGCTCCCCGAGCAGAGCCTCCGCCTCCGGTGAACCGCGCTCCGTGGATTGCACCCACTCGAGGATCGTCGGCCATCGCTCGAGCGCGTGCCCCAGCGAGACCCGCCCTCCGTCCTCTGCCTCCGGGAAGAGCTCCACGAGACGCCCCGAGGGCTCCTCGCCCAGGGAGATCGTCGATGTCGCGGCGATGGCTCGCAGCAGATCGAACCCGAAGAGCGCCTGCTGCAGCGCGAGGATCTGGCTCTCGATCCGGCTACGGGCCTTGCTGTCCTTGGCGCGGGCGGCAGACGCTCGACGTTCCAGCTCGTCACGCCCCGGCTCGAGCTGCGCGTACGAGTAGCGATCGCGCCGCTTGCGGCCCTCGAACGAGAGGCCGATCTGCTCCAGCACCGCGCTGTCGTTCACGAGGAAGACCTCGTAGTGACGCGCCTGCTCGGGGAACACGATCACGTCCAACGCCCAGCGCACCGGATCCAGCCGCTCGCCGTCCGTGGGGAGCCCCGTCCCCTCGGGAATCGTGTGCTTGCGCTTGCCGTTCGCAGCGAGCATCCGGAAGCCGACGTAGGTTCCCATCGGCTTCACGCGCCCACGGTCCTGCACCGGAATCGCGGCGAACGCCTCCACGACGTCATCGGACCACCGCTCGGCGCGCGCCTGTTCGACCTCGACCTCGGTCACCGGCCGCTTGGAGCAGCCGGCGAGAAGGAGCGCCGAGAGAACGCAGACGAGCGGAGCGACTCCGCGGATCAACCTGTCGATCACGCCACCGCCTCCTCGCGCACCGCGTCCGCGACCTTCGTCTTCCCCGATCCGGACGAGGCGGCGCGGTCACGCTTCCCGCGCTCACGCTTGATGAACTCGAAGAGCCGATCGAACATCGCCAGGGCGAGCCCGAGCGCGATGACCGAGACCGCGATCCAGGGCATCCGGTCGCTGGGGTTCCGCGAGACCGCGAGCACCGAATAAGGTTCGCCCGACTGCCCCTCCGGAGGCCCATAGCTCGCCTGGTAGACCACGAGGCCGCCATCCCGCAGCGGCTCGTTCATGCGGATGTGAACCGCCTCCTCGGTGCCATCCGGGAAGATCTTCGTCACGTCGCTCGAGAAGGACCGCGCCATGGTCATCCCGGGGTGGTCGTCCTTGGTGAACTTCTCGAGCCGGAGCGAGAAGGGCATCGAATGCACCTTGCGACGCAGGGCCACCGCCCAGTCTCGTCCGCCCGCCTCCACCGTCCAGGGAATGGGACGACGCCCCCACAAGAACGTCTCCACGACCTCGGCGCCGCCTTCGGTCACCGCGGCGACGTAGAGACCACGGAAGTCACGTTCCTCCTCGATCTCGCGGGGAAGAGCCTCGAGGAAGTAATCCTCGACCACGGGCGCCGTCGGGATCCCGGACCCCACCGCGCGCCGAGGCTGGCAGTTGTGGAAGAAGCGACTGAGGACCAGATCGAACGGCAGCTCATCGCGCTCGAACCTCCGCTGGTCATCGCCCTCCAGGTCGTCGAAGTCCTCCTCCGGGATCAGATACTCGGTGACACCGGTCCGCTCCGACGCGTCCCAGATCACGAGCTCCCAGCCCGCGTACTCCTCGAACTGATCGTCGCTCTGCCCCTCGAACAGGAGGACCCGGCCGTACTTGGACGTCGCATGCTCGATGAGGCCACCGACCATCATCAGCGCGATCCCGATGTGCGCGACGATCACGCCTGCGGTGCGCCGCGTCTTCCGGATCCGGACGAGCCCGCCGATGAGGAGGTTCATGGTGAACAGGCCCATCGTGATGTAGCCGCCGGGCAACCACATGCGGACGGGCCCGGCCTTGGCCAGGACCCACCAGGACTCGAAGTACTCCTCCTGAACCCGATGAATGCCCTTGTCCACCTGCTCGAGAGTGCCGAGCCAGGTGAGCAGGAACAGGTTCACGAGGAGCGCGACAGCGAGCCAGTAGGACCCGAGAGTCGCGTAGATCCGTCCGAGGAGAGTGGTCGGCTTCTTCGCCATGGTGGTCAGCGCCCCCGGACTCCGAGGGACGAAAGGAGGGCAGCGAAGTCGGCGCGGGATGCGCCGACCTCGGCGCTCGGCCCGACGGCCTTGAGGGTCGCGATCGTGCCGCCAGCGTCGGGGATCGTCACGATGGCGGCGAGCATGCGCTGGTCAGCGCGCGCAGAGCTGTCCCGCATCCCCTTGTAGGGCCCGACGCCCTCGAAGATGACTGCATCGGTCCCCATGGAGGGCAGCGTCGGCAGGGCTGCGACCGCGTCGTCGTCGAGCGGCTGCATCTGAAGCTCTCCAGCCCACCGATTCACGTTCGGCTTGACGGCGCCACGCGCCAGGGAGAGGGAGATCTCGACGCCTCCCCTGCGGAAGGTTCGCTCGCGGAAACGACTCGTCGGGGCCTCGTCCGACCAACCGTCGGGCGTCGTCCACGTCAGGATCGACTCGGCGTCACCCGCCGAGGGCGACGCGCTCGACCCGCGACTCGGCGCCTGTCCTGGACGCAGGGAGCCGAGGAACTCGATGAACCGATCCCTCTCGGCCGTGAGCACGGCTTCGGGACCCGTGAACTTCGCGAACAGGGTGAATCGCTCGTTGCTCACGATCGCTCCGAGAACGCCCCCCTCCTCGATGCGCCCGCCGCGCATGCCCTGGAATGGACCGTAGGCCTCGACCAGGGTGGCCTCGCCGTTACCGAGAACCTGGACGACTGGAAGCGCGGCGATCTGGTCGGAGGACAGCGGGGCCGCACCCACTTGGCCGCGCCACCTGTTCACGTTGGCCTCCAATCCCCCGCGATCCTCGTAGGCGGCGACCGTCAGCTCTGCCCGGGGATCCGCGTCGAAGCTGAGGTTCACGTGACGGAAGGGCGCGACGGGAGGCCTGGCCGTCCAACCCGGCATGTCGCAGAAGACGAAGGGGATGACATCGGGCCGGGCCTGGGCCTGCTGCGGCGCAGACGGCTTCTCCCCGACTCCGATCCGCTCGGCCAGTGGGAGCCCGGGCACGGCGGGGTAGGCCGCAGCGGACGCCATCCGCGTGGCCTCGATCATCGCCACCGGACCGCTGGCGCCCGATCCCAGATCGAGGCCGCTCAGGTGCACGAGGCCGCTGACGCCGAGCGCCAGGACGCCGAGACCGATCGCGGTCGACCGTCCCGATCTGGCGCTGGCGCGCGTCGTTCCTTCAGTCTGCTTCATGCCGTTGTCTCAACGATGTTCCGTCCCGGGGACGGCTTGCGAGCGCCTGTGGTCGTGCGGGCCCGACTGCCCCCTCTTCATCGGCGCAAAACCTCCTCCGGGGCCAGGAAAAGGGCGCTACCAGCGCCTTTCGAGGACGAATTCACTCAGCGTGAAGAGGGCTTCGCGCCAGGGCCCCTCAGGCAGTCGCTCGAGGCGGCCCCTCGCAGTTCCGACGAGCTCCGCCGCGCGCTGCCGCGCGCGAGCACAGCCGGGCTCCAGATCACAGACCTCGCGCAGGCGCGCGAGACGGCCCCCGGGCTCCCCGTCGAGGCCGGGCAGCGTGTACGCGTCGCGCACGTGCGCGCGGGTCGCAGCGTCCGCGTTCTGGTACGCGTGGAGGACAGCGAAGGTGACCTTCCCATCCTCGACATCGGTCCCGATGCTCTTCCCCGCCGCCTCCTCGTTTCCGGAGAGGTCGATCAGATCGTCGACGATCTGGAACGCCAGGCCGATCTCACGCCCGAAGGCGCGCATCCCCGCACCGTCGAACTCCGATCCGTCCGGGTAGCGGAAGCCGAGCTCACAGGCGGCTCCGTAGAGCGCTCCCGTCTTCGCAGTGGCCACGCGTTCGTAGACGTCGAGGGGCATCTCGAAGTCGTAGCGGCCCGCGGCCTGCTCGATCTCACCCGCGCAGATCTCCTGCGTGATCGTCGAGAGCAGCTGGCTGGCGAGAGGTGATCGCAGCGTCGTGGAGAGGTGGAAGGCGCGGCTGTAGAGGAGGTCCCCCAGCAGGACGGCCACCTGGTTGTCCCACCGGCGATTCACGCTCGCCACGCGGCGGCGCTTGTCCGCACCGTCGAGGACGTCGTCGTGAACGAGCGTCGCCAGGTGGATCAGCTCGACGATCGCGGCGACGATCGGTAGCTCGGGGTCCACCGTGCCCGCTTTCGTGGTCGCTGCGCGCGCGTGCCCGCTGAGCAGGACGAGGGCCCCGCGAAGCTGCTTGCCCCGGAAGCGGCCGATGTGATCGGTCATGTCCGACACCGCCGGGGCGTCCGACGCGAGCGCGTCCGCGATCACCTCGCGCATGCGCGCGAGGTCCCCCGCGATCGGGGCCACGAGGGCTTGGAGTTGAGCGTCCTTGGGACTCATCGACAGCGTCTCCACGCCCGATCGTAGTCCGTCGGAGTGTTGACGTTCATCAGTCGAACCGCGGAGTTTTGATCCGCCTCAAATGTCTCCACGTTCCAGGGGCGACCATCGGTCGCGGCTCCGGAGAAGACCGCGACCGGGCGTCGCGAACCGCGCTCGAGGGCACGGCGAGCGGAGGAGGCGAGCGTCGACGCGTACGCCGCGCACAATGGCTGTAGGACGCCATCGACTCGCCAGAGCGCGGCGTCGGCGCCGACGCGGAGCGCATCGAGCAGAGGCCCCAGCTCGGCCTGAGTCACGAGGGGCATGTCGCAGGCCAGGACGAGAACGCCGCGCGCCCCTCGACGCTCGGCCTCCGTCAGGCCAGCGACGATCGCGCCGAGTGGACCCGCGCCCGGTACGGCATCCGCGATGAGACAGTCGGGAGGAAGGCCGAGGTCTCCGAGCTGCCCCCCGGCGACGAGGACGTCCGCGCAGCTCTCGGCGAGAGCTTGCCTGCACGCGTCGAGCATGCGTCCATCGCCCCACGCCATGAGCGCCTTGGAACGACCCATGCGCTCGCTGCGCCCGCCAGCGAGTACGAGGCCGAGGCAGCCGACACCCTCCAGCTCTCTGGAACCGGCGCCGGACCGATCGGGAAGGGAAGGGCGCCCGGACCCGGACGCCTCGATGGTCACTCGTCGCCGCCGGATTTACCGGCCTCGACGGACTTCGCGTCTTCCGCTGTCGACTCGTCGAGCCCCTTGCGGAACTGGGTGATGCTGGATCCCATGGCGCGGGCCAGCTCGGGCAGCTTGCGACCGCCGAAGAAGAGCAGCGCCACGGCCAGGATCATCCACCACTCGAGGGGGCCGGCCAGCGCGAAGATGGATTGGGTGCTGAAGAGGTTGAGCATCATCGATCACGCCGCGAGCGAGCGGCTCCCCGATTGTATCCCGTGGACGTGCCCGTTCGCGTTTCGAAGGTCCTCAGAAGTCGCCTGATGGCCCTTGGGCGCCCCGGAGCCTGCAACTTGACCGCTCCCAGCGCGCTGGTGCGCGGAACTGTCCTCTCGCCACGAGGTCGTCAGGGAGCACCGCGTGGCCCGATCCGCTCCCCGGACGTGAGCCCACCGGCGACCGGTCCAGGCTCGGGACGCGCCAGGCCCTCGATCAGCCCGCGAAGTCGACGCGGCCGCGAGGGGTGCTCATGGCCTCTGCGCCCGCGCCGGGGCCGTAGGTGGTGGCCGGGCTGCCGGCTTTGCTGGAACCGTCGCCGAGGAGCGCGAGGATCTGACCCTGGAGAGCCGAGAAGCTCGTCTGGAAGAACCGGGCGAGCTGTGCGCGGTCGAGGGGCGCACCTTCACCCGGACTGAACACGGCGTTCTCGAGGCGCTCCGCCGCCTGCGCGAACAGCGCGGTCGCCTCCGCGGCGGCGGCGTCGCGCTGCTCGTCCGGGTAGCCAGCGGCTTCGGCGCGGCCGAGCACGTGGTCCACCAGGCTCTGCATACGCTCGCGCATGGCAGCGGCCATCTCATTGGACTCACCGCTCTCGAAGGACTCGGCAGAGCCGAGATCCTCCGCGGGTGCGACCTGGAGGTCCCCGCGCTCGATCGGATCGGCGTCCTCGACGGTCACGTCCGGCACCTTCGAGTCGGTGGGCTCGCCAGACTCCGCCATGATCCGGGCCGCGCCTGCGAAGAGGTTCCCCACGCCCCGCTCCATGTCGACGGGATCGAGGGAGCCATCGGCGAAACCGCTGCGGAGTCGCTCGAGACCGTGCTCGAGCCACTCGCGAGCCTCTTTCAGCCGGGACGCATCTACGCCCTCCATCGACTGCTCGGCGAGCGCGACGCGCGCGCGGAGGGCGTCGGCGAACCCGTCGAAGCGAGCGAGCTGCGCGGCGCGATCCGGGCCTCCGCGAACGACAGAACTTGCGTCCCTGGCGCCCGCCGGCTGGCTCCTGGTGGCCGGAGCGGCCTGCGCGGTCGGACGAGTGGCCACGGAGCGGGACGGGACGGCGCCGTTGGCGCGTTGGCTCGAGACGTTCATGGGAAGCGTTATCGGCAGCCCCGGAGAGAATCCGAGCAGAAGAATGAGACCGTCGAGAACACCCGCCGGAGACGCCCCTGGTGCGTCCTGCCAGAATCGAATTCCAGGCGGATCGAAAGCGGTTCCCGGTTCGAATCCCGATTCGATGGACGAGATCTACGCCGAGGACCACGACCTCGAGGACGAGCCCGGCTCCCGGGGATACGACGCCGACCAGGATGCGAGCTACTTCTGCTGGGCCTGCGGTGAGGAGATCGTCGTCCCGGTGGATCCGACGATGGGTGAGCGGCAGGTCTACGTGGAGGACTGCCCGGTCTGCTGCCGCCCCAACGAGCTCCACGTGGAGCTGGATCTCGAGCACGGCGGAGTCCGCTGCTGGAGCGAACCGGTAGGGTGACCACCATGCCCCCTTCGAAGGCTGAACGCACCGTCAAGGCGGAAGCCGTGGCGTTGACGCGCCGCCTCGCGGAGGCCGTGGACGCCCTCGACTTCGCGCCCCCCACGACGCACGTCTACAACCCCCTCGTCTACGCCCGAGGACCCGTCGAACGTTACCTGGAGCGCTTCGCCAGGCGCGGGGTCCGCGCTCTCTGGCTGGGGATGAATCCGGGCCCCTACGGCATGGCTCAGACGGGGGTCCCCTTCGGCGAGATCGCCGCCGTCAGGGACTGGATGGGGATCGACGAGCCCGTCGAGCAGCCCCCGACCGAACACCCGAAGCGGCCGATCACCGGCTTCGAGTGCCCGCGCAGCGAGGTCTCCGGACGACGACTCTGGAGCTGGGCCGCGGACGCCTTCCCCGACGCCGACGCGTTCTTCGAGCGGTTCTTCGTCTGGAACTTCTGCCCCCTGGTCTTCATGGAGGAATCGGGCAAGAACCGCACGCCGGACAAGCTCCTCGCCGAGGAGCGTGACGCCCTCTTCGACGTCTGCGACGCGTCGCTCAGGGAGATGGTCGAGCTCATCGAGCCCGGGATGGTGATCGGCGTCGGGAAGTTCGCGGAGGGCCGCGCGAAGCTGGCGCTCGAGGGGATGGATCTCCCCATCGCGACCGTCCTCCATCCTTCTCCGGCGAGCCCGATCGCGAACCGTGGCTGGGCGCCGCAGGCCGAGAAGCAGCTCCGGGCGCTCGAAGTGCTCGACTGACCCTCCTGCGGGCCGCTCGTCAGCTGGCGATCATCGCCGCGGCCGAGCCGAGGAGGACCACGGCTGCGACGACGGCGAACCCGCCTGCCATCCGAGGGCACTTGCGATTCACGAAGAACAGCAGACTCGGGAGCACGTAGATCCCCTGGGTGATCCCGGCGAAGCGCAGCGGCTCCCAGAGCCCGACGTCATCGCTGATGACCCCGGACTGGAAGAGACCCAGGATCATCGCCTGGAAGACGACGAACATGAGGACGCCGGCCCCCGCTCCGTGCGCGGGGCCACGGTCGAAGTCGATCTCGTCCGGCCGGCTGGAGCCCGGCATGACCGAGGGACGCGGACCGTCCCCCGACCAGGGCTTCTCGCCGCCGTCCGCCACGTCAGACGAGGAGACCGCTCTCCCTGAGGCGCTGCTCCATCATCTCACCGAGGCGGGCGGGGCTGGGGCTCATCAGGACGCCAGCGTCCTCGAGCGCCGCGACCTTCTCGGCCGCGGTCCCTTTACCGCCTGCGATGATCGCGCCTGCGTGGCCCATGCGCTTGCCCGGAGGCGCGGTCGCGCCCGCGATGAAGCCGACCATCGGCTTCTTCACGTTCGCCTTGATGTACGCGGCGGCCTCTTCCTCGGCGGAGCCGCCGATCTCGCCGATCATGATCATCGCGTCGGTGCCCTCGTCGGCGTTGAAGGCCTCGAGCACGTCGATGAAGTTCGTGCCGTTGACGGGGTCGCCGCCGATGCCCACGCAGCTCGACTGGCCGATGCCCCGGGAGGTCAGCTGCCAGACGGCCTCGTAGGTGAGCGTGCCGGAGCGCGAGACGACGCCCACGCGGCCGGGCTTGTGGATGTAGCCCGGCATGATGCCGATCTTGCACTCACCCGGAGTGATGACGCCGGGGCAGTTGGGCCCGACGAGGCGGGAGCCCGAGCCCTTCAGAGCCTCCTTCACGCGCACCATGTCGAGCACCGGGACGCCCTCCGTGATGGTGACGATCAGCTCCATCTCGGCCTCGACGGCCTCGATGATCGCGTCGGCGCAGAACGGCGGCGGCACGTAGAGCACGGTGGCGTTGGCCCCGGTCTCCTTGCGCGCCTCGGCGACGCTGCCGAACACCGGGAGGTCGAGGTGGGTCGAGCCCGCTTTGCGCGGGTTGACGCCGCCGACCATGTTGGTGCCGTACTCGATGGCCTGGGTGGAGTGGAACGTGCCCGTCTTGCCCGTGAAGCCCTGGCAGATGAGCCTGGTGTCCTTGTTGACGAAGATGCTCATGGCTGTGAACTGGTCCTTTCGCTGGCTCGGGGTCAGGCCTTGATCGCCTCGCAGATCTTCTGCGCGGCGTCGTCGAGGTCGGTGGCGGGGATGATCGGGAGACCCGAGCCGGACAGCAGCTCGCGGCCCTTCTCGACGTTGGTGCCCTCGAGACGCACGACGAGCGGGACGTCGAGGTCGATCTGCTTGACCGCCTCGATGACGCCGTTGGCGATCACGTCGCACTTCATGATCCCGCCGAAGATGTTGATGAGGACGCCCTTGACGTTCTCGTCGCCGAGCAGGATGCGGAAGGCCGCGGTGACGTTCTCGGTGGTCGCGCCGCCGCCCACGTCGAGGAAGTTGGCCGGCTCGCCGCCGTAGAGCTTGATCACGTCCATGGTCGCCATCGCGAGCCCTGCGCCGTTCACCATGCAGCCGATGTTGCCGTCGAGGGCGATGTACGAGAGGTCGTACTTGCTCGCCTCGATCTCCTTGGCGTCCTCCTCGGCGAGGTCACGCAGCGCGACGAGATCGTCGTGCCGGAACATCGCGTTGGGATCGAAGTTGATCTTCGCGTCGAGGGCGAGGACCTTGCCGTCGTTGGTGGTGACGAGCGGGTTGATCTCGGCCAGCGAGCAGTCGTGCTGGGTGTAGACCTTGGAGATCCCGACGAGGAAGTGCACCGCCTGGTCGACGAGGTCGGCCGGGATCCCGATGCCCTCGGCCAAGGTCCTGGCGTCCGACTCGGCGAGGCCCTCGCTCGGCACGTAGGGCGCCTTGAGGATCAGCTCGGGCGTCTTCTCGGCGACCTCCTCGATGTCCATGCCGCCTTCACTGGAGGCCATGACCACGGGCAGGCCCTTCTCGCGGTCGAGCACGATGCCGACGTAGTACTCCTTGGCGATGTCGGACCCCTCCTCGATCCAGACCTTCTGGACCAGCTGGCCCTCGGGTCCGGTCTGCGGGGTCTTCAGCATCATGCCGAGGATCTCGCCGGCCGCGGCGTGGGCCTCGTCGGCCGAGCGCACGAGCTTGACGCCGCCGCCCTTGCCGCGGCCGCCCGCGTGGATCTGGGCCTTGACGACGGCGACGGGGCTTCCGAGGGCCTCGTAGGCGGCGCGGGCCTCGTCAGCGGTGTCGCAGACGCGGCCGCTGGGGACGGCGAGGCCGGCGGCACGGAAGAGCTCCTTCGCCTGGTACTCGTGGATCTTCATTGGATCGATTCTGGGGGCGCCGCGGGTCCCGCGGCCGGCATGGAGCGCGGCCCGGTCCAGGACCCGGCTGGGGCGGCGTTTTCGGGCGGGCAGTGTAGTGAGGGCCCCCCTCCTTCTCCAGACCAGCTCCGCCCGGAGAGGGGTCCTTCCAGCCTCCGATCGCTACGCTCCTGGGCGCCCATGAGTGCCATCACCCCCGCCGGCGACGCCGCCCCGGCCGCGGCCCGGACCCCCGCGCCCGTTCCCACCCGCTCCGAAGGCCACATCCTGGTGGATCACGAGCTCGAGGACCTGATCCACGCCGGCTCCATCGCCTCCGCGTCGGGCCCCACGGACGTCCTTCCCCAGGTCCAGCCCGCGAGCCTCGACCTCCGCCTCGGCGAGCGCGCGCACCGCGTCCGCGCGGGATTCCTCCCGACCACCGCGAGCATCGAGGAACGCATCGAGGTCCTGGGCACCTCGACCCTGGACCTCACCGGAGCCGAGGGCGCCGTGCTCGAGCGCGGCCTGGTGTACCTCGTACCACTGCTCGAGCGACTCGAACTGCCTGCGGACCTGGCGGTCCGCTTCAACCCCCGCTCGTCCGCCGGGCGCTGCGACGTCTTCACGCGCGTCCTCTGCCCGGGGCACCCCCGCTTCGACGAGGCGCCTGCCGGCTATCGCGGCCCCGTCTGGCTCGAGATCAGCCCGCTCTCGTTCCCCGTGCGCCTTCACCGCGGTGACCGGCTCTGCCAGCTCCGCGTCCACCGTGAGAACCCGGGCCTGACGACGGACGAGCTCCGGGAGCGCTTCGAGCAGACGCCGCTCGCCTTCGACGGAGATCGTCCACTCGGGGTCGACGAGGTCCGCTTCGACCACGACGGAGGGATCGAGCTGAACCTCGGCCTCGCCGGCCGCGACCCCGCCGGCTGGCGCGCGTCCCTCCACACGGAGGTGGTCCACTTCAGCCGGGAGGGTGCGCACGACCCGGACGCGTTCTGGGAGCCCGTGTCGGCGCCCGACGGGCGCTGCATCCTCGCGCCGGAGAGCTTCTACATCTTCGCGAGCCGCGAACGCCTGAGGATCCCGCCCGACCTGGCCGCCGAGATGCTCCCCGTCGACATCGGGATCGGCGAGCTGCGGAACAACTACGCCGGGTTCTTCGACAGCGGCTTCGGATGGGCCGAAGGGGCCGACGGTTCCCCCGTCGGGACGGGGACCCCTGCGGTGCTCGAGGTGCGGGCCCACGACGTCCCCTTCCTCGTCGAGGACGGCCAGGCCTTCTTCCGGCTCAAGTTCTTCCGGGCGTCTTCCCGACCCAAACGCCTGTACGGCGAAGCCCGGGAAGGCGCGAGCTACCAGGGCCAGGACCTGACCCTGGCCCGCGCCTTCCGCCGGACGCCCCCAGCCTGATCCCCCGGTCCCTTGCCCCTCGAAGCCCACCAGCAGTCCCGCGTCGGCGAGCGCAGCGGGGCCGTGCACTATCCCTCGCGCTGGAGCAAGTCGGTCCGGCACTGGCAGAAGGTCTCCCCCTTCAACCCCTACTGGCTGGACCGTCGCTGCCTGCGCCATTCCGTCGAGGCCCTCGCGCCCGAGGCCAGCGGCGTCCTGCTGGACGTGGGGAGCTCGGAGACGCCCTATCGCGAGATCTTCGAGCGCCACGTCCGCCATTACGTCGGGATGGAGTACCCCCCCGCCGTGCTCGACAAGCAGCCGGACATGTGGGACCTGCTCTACAACGTCCATCACCTGCTGAACCTCCTCGGCGACGGCCGCCGGATCCCCATCCGCACCAACTCGGTCGACACGGTCCTGTGCACCGAGGTGCTGGAGCACGTCCCCGATCCGATGCCCATGGTCCACGAGATGGCGAGAGTGCTGAAGCCCGGCGGCAAGCTGCTCGTGACCGTGCCCTTCGTGCAGCCGCTCCACGAGCTGCCGAGCGACTTCCACCGCTTCACACCGCCTGCCCTCCACCACTACGCCGAGGAGGCTGGACTCGTCGTCGAGTCGATCGTGCCGCGCGGCAATTTCGCGTCGGCCTGCGGCGCGATGCTCTCCCAGTGGATCATCCGCACGATCGGGACGAAGACGCACCAGACGGACGGAAGCGTCGTCCTCTCCCGATGGCGCAGCGTCCCGCTCCTGCCCTTCACCGCGATCATCCAGGCAGGCTTCCTCCTGGCGTCCAAGTTCACGCACGACGACACCGTCTGCCACGGCTACTCGCTGATCGCCGTCAAGCCTGGCGAGGCGGACTGAGATCCCGCGTGAGAGCCTGCCTCAGCCTGGACGCCTGAGCACCGCGGCGCATCCGGCGAGGACGAGCCCGAGGCCTCCGAACGTCCAGCGCGTGACGGGCTCACCCCCCAGCGTCGTGCCGAGCACGAGCGCGATCGCCGGCGTCACATAGGCGATGAGCGACAGGGACACCGGGTTCGCGCGTCGCAGGACCCAGAAGTAGAGCGTGAACGTCAGCACGGTTCCGAATCCGGCGAGGTAGAGGACGCTGAACCAGGCGCGGCCCGATGGCGGGATCGGGACCCCACCCTCGAGCAAGAGGGCGGACAGTGCCAGGAGCGCGCCGCCGAGAAGCAGCGCGGATCTGTTGAGGAGCGCCGAGCTGACGTCCGCGCCGTGCTTCTTCACGTACGCGGTGGCGATCGCGGAGACCGTCGGGCTCAGGAGGAGCAGCCCGCCGCGCAGGCGCGCCTCCGGGCCCACGGCCTCCACGTCGGTGGCGAACAACATCACGACCCCGGCGAACCCCAGGACGAGCCCCAGCCACTGGAGCCCCACGATGCGGCTGGCCGGCAGGTAGACGTGACCCACGAGCGCGGTGATCAGCGGGAAGACGCCCCAGAGGATCGCTGCGAGGCTGGAGTGGAGCACCTGCTCCGCCCAGTACACCAGCCCGTAGCTGATCGCGAAGTTGCCGATCGCCATGGCGACGACGAGGTCCCACGTCGGCGCCCTGCCGCCTTCGGCGCGGGCGATGACGGGCGCGACCGGCACCATCACTGCCCACGCGATCAGGAAACGCAGTCCAGCGCTCCCAAGGGGTGGCATCTGGTCCAGACCGTCCTTGAGGACGAGCCAGGTGGATCCCCAGACGACGCACATCACCGCCACTGCTGCGCGGACGCCCCAGCTGGTGCCCGCGGGGACATCTTGCTCGGCGGCTCCGCTCATGGTCGGGCCTCCGGGACGCCGTGGCCGCACCACGCGTCCGACGGCGCGCGCTTCACTCCGCCTCCGGCGCGGACGTCCCGGGCGGCCCGAAGGACCCTCCGAGCGCCACGTGCAGGTCCACCCGGGCCTGGAAGAGCTCCCTCCGAGCCGCGAGGTAGGCGGATTCCGCCCGGAACTGGCCGCGCTGGGACTCGAGCACGAGTTCGATGCTGATGAGGCCCTCGCGATACTGATCCTCCGCGAGCTCGGTCGCGGCGCTCGCCGCCCTCGCCGCTGCGTTCAGGTGCCCGATCCGCTCGCGCAGTCTCCGCTCCGCGTCCAGCGCGTTCTCCACCTCGAAGAACGCGCGCAGCGCGAGCCCGGCGAAGGCCGCCCGGGAGGCCCGCAGGTCCGCGAGCGTCTCGTCGACCCGCGCGCGGCGACGGCCCCCATCCAGGATCGGGCCGGCGAGCCGGCCCGCGAGGGACCAGATGGAGAAGTCCCCGTCGAGGAGATCGTCGAACTCCTCGCTCGTCCGTCCCAGCGAGGTGGTCAAGGCGAAGCTGGGCCAGCGATCCAGTCGCGCCTGTTCGGCGAGGGCCTCTGCAGCCGCCATGCGCCGCTCCGCGGCCACGAGATCGGGCCTCCGGCCGAGGACGTCGGCCGGAATACCGGAGGGGACCGGCGACGGGAGCTCGCCGAAGTCGCCCGCGGTCTCGAGCTCCGCGGCGGGGAACCTCCCGAGGAGGATCTCGATCTGGCGCGACGCGGCTGCCTCGGCGCGCCGTGCGGAGACGAGCGAAGCCCTGCTGGACGCCGCGTTCGCCTCCGCCAGCCGCAGGTCGAGCGCGCCGCTCAGACCGGCGTCGAAGCGC
Source organism: Planctomycetota bacterium (assembly GCA_002862085.1). GTDB lineage: Bacteria > Planctomycetota > UBA1135 > UBA1135 > Saltatorellus. The sequence goes on from PKCK01000072.1 coordinate 90,230, forward strand.
CCTTGCACGACGTCGAGACTCCGCTCGTAGGTCACCACCGTCGCCTCGGCGAGCGCTTTCTGCTCGGCGGCCTCTCGCAGCCCGAACCACGCCTGCGCCACCTGGGAAGCGACGCTCAGACGTGCCCCGGCGAGGTCCGCGGCCGTGGCCGCCACATCGGCCGTCGCCCCATCGACAGCCGCCCCGAGTTTGCCCCACAGATCGAGCTCCCAGGCGAGATCGAGGCTCGCGTTCCACTGATCGAACGTCGTGGAGAGCGGACCGATCGCGCCCGGGATCGGCAGCCCCACGAAGACGTTCTGCTGCCGCGCGTAGGTGGCGTTCGCGTCCAGCTGCGGCCGGCGCGCAGAGCGCGCGATGCGCGCTCTCGCCGCGGCTGCACGGAGCCGCTCGGCGCTCGCCGCGAGGTCCTGGTTGTGGATCAGCGCCTCACGGACGAGCCCGTCGAGAGCCTCGTCCTGGAAGCCCGCCCAGAAGGGCACATCGCCTGGATACTCACCGGCGGACGCCGGGCCCGCCCACGCCTCGCGGAGCTCGTCGCGCAGCAGCGCGCCCATGTCCGGCCGCAACTCGTCCGGATGGGGCGAGGAGCACGCAGCGGAGAGGAGGACTGAGGCGCTCACGAGGAGCGCCCGGCGATCCCGGACTTGGGCCATGTCGAGGCGGTGAAGGGCTCTGGATGTGCCTTGTTCCGGCAGGAACGCGATCGGCGAGGGGGGGCTGGGAGGGCCTGAGTTGGCAGGGTCCACGGAGGATGGACAGGAACGGTTCGGCGCTCACCCGCAGAACATCCGCCCCACCCCGCGCGAGGGATGCGCAGAATGCCCCCTCGATGGTCCCGACGAAGCCAATTCTCCCGACTCTTCCCCTCATTCTGCTCGCCCTCGCGAGCGGGGAGCCCCTCCAGTCCACAGGCGGGCAGGCGGCTGGAGCCAGCCGAGCCGGAGTGGAGGTTCTTCCAGGCCTCGACCTCGAAGCCGAGCGATCGATCGCCGCGCGCGTCGACGAGGCGCGCGCGCGCGACACGGTGAGGGGATTCGTGGCCCTGGGCGCCCGGATGGGCGGAACGTCCTCCGGGGAACGTTCCGCAGCGCTCCTCGAGCGCACGTTCGAGACGATCGGACTGCCCACGACCCGACACGTGGCACGGAAGACCTGGTGCCACGAGGAGACCGGCTGGAAGCTGCGCATCGCGATCGACGCGGAGGAGCCGTACCTGATCGAGCGCGCATGGCCCCTCGGCTTCTCTCCGGCCGGGAAGGGGAGCCACGCCCTCGCTCTGGAGACCGACCCGGAGCACGCCCTCCTCACCAGTCGCTTCCGCGGCACCCGCCGGAAAGCCGCGCCCCCCGCGCTCTTCCTCGACGATGGGCGCACGTCCTTCGACGGCGCGTGGCCGACCTGCGGTCCGCATCCCCTCGGACGCCGCGCGAAGGCTCCGGGCTTCGCGATCTCGAGGCCGGAGGGCGCCCGACTCCGGGACGCCCTCGCCGCGGGGAAGACGGTCCGGGTGCACTGGGACCTCGAGACGAAGATCACGGAGGCGAGCCCCGTGACCGTGGTCGCGACGATCGCGCCGCGGTCTCCCGCCCTCCCCGGCCACGTCCTCGTCTGCGCCCATGGGGACAGCGACAGCGGCGGGCCAGGAGCGAACGACAACGCGAGCGGGATCGCGATCGTCCTGGAGATGGCTCGCGCCTGGAAGGCGGCGCTGGAGGCCGGAGAGCTCGCCGCTCCGCCGATCGAGGTCCGCTTCGCCGTCTGGGGGAAGGAGATCCACAGCACCGCCGACTACCTCCGCTCCGAGCTCGGGAAGGGCGTGGTGGCGGTGCTCAACTTCGACCAGGCGGGGTTCGGCTCGACGGGGCAGCGCCTGCACGTGGAGCCCGACGACCTCCCCGCGAACGCCGCGTTCGTCCGGGTCTGCGCCCAGGTCCTCGGCGATCACGCCGGCCAGCCCGGGTTCCCGGAGCGCTGGGCGACGAACAAGAGCCTCGGGGGCACCGATTCCTACGTCTTCAGCGGCAACAAGCGCTTCCGGGCCGACGGACTGCCCGCGGTGACCATGTTCACCAGCGCCTGGGGGAGCCCTGACGAGCAGCCGAGGACCGCCGGGATGCCGGGTGAGTCCTGGCGCGAGCGGGACAGGGTCGAGATGGACTACGACGTCCACTACCACAGCGCCGGTGACACGCCGGAGAACACGACCGACAAGGAGCCCGAGAACATGGGGTGGTGCGCCCGCGTGGGGCTGCTCTCCGTCCTCCGCTGGCTCGACGTCCTCGCGGCCGAGGAACGCTGAGCGAGACCGCTCAACCCCTCGGACCGTGGCGGTCCAGCGCCAGGGCGAAGACGAAGGTGACGGCACTCCCGACGGCCACGTACCACGGCCACTGGATCACCTCGCCATCGAAGTCTCCGACCTCGGCGACCCGCGTCAGCAGGAAGAGCACGAACCCGTAGAGCAGGGTCTGGACCGCCCCGTCGGGCTGCCGGCGACGGGGCAGCCCGACGAACAGCCAGAGCGCGAAGAGGCCCGAGATGATCCACCAGCTGAGCACGTAGGTCGACGGGCCGGGGAACACGGCGAAAGCCACCGCGAGAACCCCGAGGGGCGCGCTCCAGAGGAAGCCGCTCGCACCGCGCCCGCCGCCGATCCAGCCCAGGGCGAAGGCCGCGAGCAGCGGCCCCCCCACCATCGCGGACATCCCGAGCGCGAGGGAGAGCAGGTCCGCATAGCGGGCCTCGACCGCCTGCATCCCCATCGCCGCTCCCGCCAGGATCACGGCCCAGACGAGGACGATCACACGCGTCGAGCGCACGGCTCCCCCATCTCCTCTCCCGCCGCCCGCGCGCACCTCGTCCCAGCGAGGACGAAGGGACTGGGTGGCCTGACCGAGGGCGGCGAGGATCGAGTCGAGGCTCGAGATCGCCGCAGCGAAGGCCGCGGCGAGCACCAGGCCGCGCAGCCCCACGGGCAGCGCCTCGCGGACGAAGACCGGGAGGATCCGATCCGGCTTCTCCGCGACGAGCGCGCGAGCTCCCTCGCTCATCTCGTGGTGTTCGTAGTAGCCGATCAGGCCCACACCGACGAGGAAGGCGAGTCCTACGATCACCACCGAGAAGTAGCTCCCCAGCACCGCGAACTGGGCCTGGCGCTTGTTCGCACAGGCCAGCATCCGCTGGGCCATCAGCTGATCGGTCCCGTACGGGCCGACGAGACCCCAGCTCGCCCCGACGAGGACGGAGGCAGCGCCGTAGGGGGTCGTCAACGCGGCCACCAGCCCGCCGCCACCCCAGCCGTCCGGGGTGAGCGAGAGCTTCCCGCTCTCGCGGGCCACGTCCACCGCAGCGCCGACTCCGCCCGGGATCTCGCCGTGCATCACGGCGAGCAGAGCGACGAAGCCTCCGATGAACATCAGGAAGAGCAGAGCGTCGGTCCACACGACGGTCGCCACTCCGCCGATCCATGTCCAAGCCGTCGCGACGATGGAGATGGCAAGGATCGCACCGGCGAGCGGCGGAAGCCCCGTCGCGCTCTCGACCGCGGCCAGCTGCTCCCGCGCGAGGACCTCGATGATCACCGCGGTGATGTAGACCCGAGCGGCCTGCGCCAGGACACCGCCGATCATGAAGAGGCCGGTCGTCATGCGACGAACGCCGCGCCCGAGCCGGTCCCCCATGAAGTCGTAGGGGCTGTAGATCTCCCTCTCGTAGTAGGCCGGCGTGAGCACGAAGGCCACGACGAGCCGCGCGACGAGCGCGCTGATGAGGCCGATCTGGAGGTAGTGGATCGAGCCGCCTTCGCGCCAGACCAGACTCGGCACGGCGAAGAAGGTCACGGCGGAGATCTCGGTGGCGATGATCGACGCGGACACCGCGTACCAGGGCAGACGCCGCCCGCCGAGGTAGAAGTCGCGCAGGCTCTCCTGGCGCCCCGTCAGCCGGTGCCCGGCCCAGGTCACCAGCGCCATCACGGCCGCGACGACGAGCCAGTCGGCGAGCGAGAATCCGCCGCCCAGCGGTGGAGCGTCGACGCTCGCGATCGACATGGCGAGCAGGGCCGAGGCGGGGCTGAAGGTCATCCGAGAGGAGTCTCCTGTCCGACATCCTGAAGATCGTCATCCCCGAGGGCCAGCGCGGCCGCGCCGATCAGAGGGGCGGATGCCTCCCGAGAGAGCTGCAGCAGCCCCTCCGCGAGGCCGCCAGAGCCCCCCGCCTCGTCGACCAGGAGTCCGGCCCGACGCGCCAGCTCCGGAGCCTCCTCCAGCGCTCGCCGGATCCCGGCTCCGATCCCGCCGAGGATGCGACCGTCGATCCGTTCGTCGAGGAGCCCCCGCCCCATCGCGCCACCGACCACCACGCGAACGGAACCCGGCGCCGTCCCCCCTTCCGCCGAGACCCGCTCCGCTTCCCTCTCGCCCTGGATCAGTCGATGACCCACGCGCGCCCCCAGGGCCTCCCCGGCGTCGCGGAGCAACCGGATGGCCGCTGTGTCGCCTCTCCTCACGGCCGGTAGGAGCCGCAGCCCCTCGCCCCGGGCGCGCCAACGACGATCCAACCCTCGAAATCCGACGTCCGCCCGCGCCCCCGGACCCTCGAAGCGTCCACGGGGAAGAAGCCCGGGCCGCGCCTCCGCCAGGAACACTTCCTCGTCCCAGTGCACCACGAGTGAGCGTTCACCTCCTCCGAGCCCGCCCAGCAGCCCGAGCGCGGAGGTCTGCTCACCCAGGGCCCATGCGTCCCCGAGCTGGAGGCAGCGGCTCATCGGGCCGGCGGGCTCGATCCCGCGGCCTCTCAGGGCCTTGTCGATCGCGGCTGGGAGTCCTTGGATCCGTGCGCCGTCCCGCATCGCGATCACGTCGCGGCCCCTCCCGTCGAGGCGCGCGTCCACGGCCACTCCGACGCGCAGCGCCTCCGTGCGCAATCCGAACGTGAGCTTGGCGATCGCGTTGGCGATGGACTGGACCCAGCCGTCAGCGGCGCGCCCCTCGTCAGCCCGCAGGGGCTGCGTCTGCCCGCTTGATCCACGCGAGAGCTGGCGCTCCAGCGCGAGGGGAACGAAGCGGGTCGGCCCGTCGACATCGGTCCTCACGCGGCGGCCACCGGGAGTGAGCCGTCCGAAAGGCGTCCGCTCGACCAGCATCGCCTCGACGGAGGCGGGTCCGGCCGCCACGCCGACGAGCATCCCGGGAGCGGAGGGCGCGCCGGTCAAAGCTCGGCGGAGGCCTCGGCGTCGAGGTGGAACTCGAGGTCGGGGTGCGCGCGAAGGAGCGTCGCGGGGACGTCTTCGCTCACGGGCCCCTGGAGCGTTCGGGCGATGATCCCCGCCTTCACGTCACCGAAGGCCAGGAGCCGCAGCCGCTTCGCGCGCAGGATCGTCCCGATCCCCACGGTGATCGCCTGCTCGGGCGTCGTGGCGAGGCCACCGAACGTCTCGGCCGCGTCCTCGCGGGTGCGCGCTTCCAGGGGCACCGTTCGGGTCAACGAATCCGCCTGGGCTCCCGGCTCGTTGAAGGCCACGTGACCGTTGCGGCCGATACCGAGCAGCTGCAGGTCCACGCCACCCGCAGCTTCCAGAGCGCGCTCGTAAGCCACGGAGGCGGCCTCGGGGCTCTCCGCTGCAAGGCGAGGATCCGGCGTGATGAGCTGATCCGGCCTGAGGCCGAGATCGTCGACGAGGTGGCCCTCCAGCACGCTCCGGAAGAGGCGCGCGTCACCCTCCGGTACGCCGATGTATTCGTCGAGGCTGAAACACGAGACTCCGCTGGCGTCCAGCGACCGCTCCACGGCCGCCGAGATGAGCGCGTGATAGACGCCCGTCATGGTCGACCCGGTCGCCACGCCGATGACCGCTCGCGGGTTGTCGGCGATCAACTCGACGATCTCCAGGGCAACGTGATGCTCGGCTTCGGCGCGTGTGCCGTGGATGATGGAGCGAGGACTCAAAACGACGTCGTGACGCGCCTCGGAGGCGCCCTTCGGCGGTCTGGAGGAGGATGAGGAGCAGGGCCGCCGCCCATGCTCGCGGCCCGGCGAGTCTACTGGCAGTCCAGGCCCATCCAAGGTCAACGCTCCGCGCCAGCAGCCCGCACGGCCGCCACGAGCCCTGCCGCCTCGGTCGGGTCCATGGGACGAAGCGCTCCCATGCCCAGCCCTGGATCGTCGACGACTGCGCCGGCGCAGGAGCCGTGAAGAGCGCCAGCGGCCGTCCGGCGCAGGACCTCTGCTGCGTTCTCGCCCCGCACCCCGGCGGCCGCGATGATCTGCACGCGCGCCCTGGCCACCTCCACGAGGGCCCTGATCGTCGCGGCTCCTTCGAGCGCGGTCACAGCGGTGCCGGAGGTGAGGACACGGCTGACCCCGAGGCCGACGGCGGTCTCCAAGGCGGCAACGGGGTCGGGAGTGAGATCGATCGCACGGTGAAGCGTCACCGCCATGCCGTCCGCCGCGCTCAAGACCTCCGCCATCGCCTCGACGTCGAGCGTTCCATCGCGCCTCAGAGCGCCCACCGCGACGCCGGACGCGCCGGCCGCACGAGCGGCACGAACGTCGGCGACGAGCGCTGCGAGCTCCCCGGGCCCGCGGAGTCGGAACCCGCCGACCCGTGGCCTGACGAGCGCGACGACATCCAGGCGGCCTCCGACGGCGTCGAGAGCCGCGTCCAGTAGCCCGGCGCCCGGGGTCAGGCCGCCGACCTCGGGGGCCGCGCAGAGCTCGATACGATCCGCGCCGACCTCGACCGCCAGGTGGACGGACTCGAGGTCGGCGCAGAGGAGCTCGGCCTGGGGGCGGTCGAGCGGGCGTTCCATCGGTGGAGAAGGGCCGCGATCAGGAGCGCGGGAGAGCCCGGTCGCGCTGGCCCGCGTAGATCTGCCCCGGACGGAAGAGCTTGTTGTCGAGGTGCTGCTCGAGGTAGTGCGCGCAATAGCCCGCCACTCGCGCCATGGCGAAGATCGGCGTGAACACGTCGGTGTCCAGGCCGAGCTTCTCGTAGACGAGGCCGCTGAAGAAATCGACGTTCGGGTAGATCCCCCGGTCGCCGAGGCGAGCCGTCACGACCTCCTCGAGCTTGAGAGCGAGGTCGTACTTCGGCGTGCTGCCGAGCGTCTGGAACAGCTCCGTGGCCAGGGTCTGGAGGTTGTTGGCGCGCGGGTCCTTCGTCTTGTACACGCGGTGCCCGAAGCCCATCACCTTCTGCTTGTTCGCGGACTTCGCGTCGTACCACGCCTCGACCTCGTCCACCGAGCCGATGGTCGCGAGCTGCTTGAGGACGCGCTCGTTCGCGCCGCCGTGGAGCGGTCCGAACAGCGCGCCGACGGCGCCGCTGCAGGAGGTGTAGGGGTCGTTCTCGGTCGACGCCACCACGCGGCACGCGAAGGTGCTCGCGTTCATGGTGTGCTCGGCGTGCAGGATCAGAGCGCAATCGAGGGTCCGCACGGCGACGTCGTCAGGAGATTCGCCGTCGAGGCACCAGAGGAAGTTCGCCGCCGTCGAGAGCTCGGCCTTGGGCGCCACGTAGTCCTTGCCAGCGCGCACGCGCTCGAAGGCGGCCACGAGGACGGGGGTGCACGCGATCACGCGGCGACAGGCCTCGTCCTTCGAAGCGGCGTCCCTCAGATTGGTCTTCGGGCTGACCATCCCCAGACCCGCGAGGCTGGCCTGGAGCGCCTGCATCGGGTGCGCCGTGGCAGGCATCGCCTGGATCATCTTCACCAGGGCCTCCGGCAGCTCGCGCAGACGGCCCAGGTCTGCCTCGAACGCCGACAGCTCGTCCGCGGTCGGGAGCTCCCCGTAGAGAAGCAACCACGCCACCTCCTCGTAGGTGCTGTTGGCCGACAGGTCCTCGATCTTGTAGCCGCGGTACTCCAGCACACCCGCCTGCCCATCGATGAAGCTGATGGACGACTCGGCGGCGGGGATGCCTGCGAGGCCGGGAACGAGTTCGGGGTTCGACACTTCGGTGCTCCGCCCAAGGAATGGGCTCTGGGGGGGGATGTGAAGGGTGGTCGGGCGCTCAGGAGCGCTGAAGAAGGTACTCGATGAGGAGGCGGGCGCCGACGCCGCTACCGCTGGCGCCTCCGACCCAGTCACGGTCCCTGGTGTTCCAGGCCGTCCCCGCGATGTCGAGGTGCGCCCAGGCCACGTCCGCATCGACGAAGTGGCTGAGGAAGGCGGCGCCCTGGCTGGACCCGGCTCCCATCGCGGGAGAGCCGATGTTCGCGAGGTCGGCCGAGCGTCCCTTCATCCCCTCGCGGTGCGCCTCGAGCAGCGGCATCGGCCAGACCTCCTCACCCGCCGCCTGCCCCGCGGCGAGCAGCGCGTCCCGCAGCTCGTCGTCGGCGGTGAACATGCCTGTCAGCTCATGCCCGAGGCCGACGATCACGGCGCCCGTGAGGGTCGCGAGGTCGATGACGACGTCGGGCCGGACCTTCGAGGCGACGTAGCCGAGCGCGTCCGCGAGGATCAGCCGGCCCTCCGCGTCCGTGTTGAGGATCTCGACCGTCGTCCCGGTCATCCCGGTGTGGACGTCGCCCGGTTTCGTCGCGTTGCCATCGATGAGGTTCTCGCTGGAGGGGACCACGCCGTGGACCTCGTAGGGGACGTCCATCTCGGCCAGCGCGTGCATCGCCCCGAGGACCGCCGCGCCTCCGGACATGTCGAAGCGCATCTCGTCCATCTTGGCGGGGG
>PKCK01000075.1 GCA_002862085.1 Planctomycetota bacterium
GCGCGCCGATCACGGGGCCGTGGGTCCGCGCGGCCTCGGAGGCCAGCTCGAGGCCGAGGGCGTCGGCGTACTCCTCCCGGAGCTCGTAGGGACCGTGGGGCGTGAAGAGGTGGACGTGCAGGAGGAACGGCCGGTCCGCGTGCTCGTCGAGCCAGCCCTCGACGTCCTCGAGGTCGGTCGCGCGCCAGAGGGTCTGGTAGCCGCGAGCGAGGCCGAACTCCTCTCCGAGCCAGGGGTTGTCGAGGAAGCCTGCCGTGGCGAGGCCGAGCTCGCCGCAGTGCTCGGCGAGGGTGGTGACGTCCGCGTTCAGCGCCGGAGAACCGCTGACCGAGCCGTGGTCCAGCGGACTCAGACCCGTCAGGAGCGAGCCCATCGAGGGCGCGGTGAAGGGCGAGGTGGAGGCCGCGCGCGTGAAGCGCGTCGCGCGGCGGGCGAAGTCGTCGAGGAACGGCGTGGCCTCGGGGCCGGCGCCGTAGGGACCGAGCGCGTCGCGGCGGGTCGTGTCCATCGTGACGAGGACGATCGCTCGTCGATCGTCCCACGCGGCGGCGAGGGCCGCGCGCTCCTCCGCGCGCACGCGGGCGGAGGGCTCGAGCAGGAGCGGGCGCGACGCGATCGCGAGGGCGATGGCGGTGAGCGCGAAGAGCCCGCGCATCGCGACGGGAGACCGCGCGAGGAGGGCGCCCGCGCGCGCCACGGCGAAGGCGGACCCGAGGCCTGCGGCGACGAGCACGACGCCGCGGCGCCGCGGGAGCTCCCACGCGAAGAGGTCGAAGCACGCGAGCGCGACCGCGGCGGCCGCGGCGAGGCCGGCGATCGAGCGCGCCCTCCCGGCCGTCAGCCAGGCCGCGGCGCAGGCCGTCACCGCGATCGTCGCCGCGCTCACCGGCGCGACCGTGTCACCCAGGGTCCAGCCCGCGATCTCCGGGAGGCGCGCGAGCCTGGCGCCGACGACGCCGGTCGCCAGGATCGCCAGGGCCGCGACCCCGCGGCCGGGGACGAGGCGTTCTTCCTCCGTGCGGGCAGCCATGGTCAGCGGGTCGGAGCTTGGTGAGCGGTCGAGGTCATCGTGGAGCCCGGGGACACCCAGAAGGGTAGGGACTGAGATCCGCGCGCGTCATGGACCTCGGATCCCGAGGACCCCGAACCGCAGCGCCGGGCGAGGCGCGGGGTGGCTCGTCGAGGCGTTGCGGGCCGCGCTCCGGTGTCCCGCCATGAACACCCGCGCCGGTCTCGCCCTGGCGCCCGAGGGAATCCGGCTGATCCGGGAACCGCCCGGGTCCAGACAGCATCATCCTCGTGCCATCGAGCCCACTCCTCCCGCATCCGCACCCGAGGCACGCGTCGTTCCCGACCGGCCCCGAACGACGCCGCCGCCGTCCGGCGGCGGGGCGCTCTTCGACTGGATCATCGTGGGCGGCGGACCCCATGGAGTCTGCGCGGCGCGCGCGCTGACCGCCGGCGGGGCCTCGGTCCGCATCGTGGACCCGAGCGGAGCCCTGCTCGAGCGCTGGGGCGTCCGCGCGAGGGCCGTCGAGATGGTCTGGATGAGGTCGCCGGCCGGCCACCACCTCGACGCTCAGCCGGTCAGCCTCCATCACTTCCTCCACCGTCCCGAGCACGCCGACGTCGCGGAGCTGGCGGGGAGGCTGCGCCGTCCGACCCACGAGGCGTTCCTGCGCCACTCGCGCGAGGTGGTGGAGACGGCGGGGCTCGATCGTTCGGTCGTGCGTGGACGGGTGAGCTCCATCCAGCGCCGGAACGGCGAGTCGATCGTCCGCGGGGACGGCCTCGAGCTCCGCGGTCGGCGGGTCCTCATCGCGACGGGCTCGAACACCCCGCGCATCCCCGCGTGGGCGAAGCGCATGCGGGACGAGGGAGCCCCGATCCGGCACGTCTTCGAGGGAGACGCGCCCCTCGATCTCGACCTCGTCGGCGGCGGGATCTCGTCGGTCCAGCGAGCGCTCATGGTCCACCGCGCCACGCGCCGCACGGTGCGCGTCTGGATGCGGCATCCGCTGCGCGAGGCCGAGTTCGACTTCGACCGCGACTGGACGAAGCACCGCTTCGCGGCGGAGTGGAACGCGCTCGACGAGTCGGCGCGCATCGACTTCCTCGCGAGGCACGGCGGCCGGGGGAGCGTCCCGGGTGGACTCGCCAGGCGCGTGGAGCGCGCGGTGAGGAACGGCTCGCTCCGGGTCGCGCACGAGCTCCCCGCCTTCGAGTGGGACGCCGCGACGCAGGAGCTTCGCCTGCGCGGGTCCGAGGGGGCGGTCCGCTCGAGCGGCGTCACGCTCCTGACCGGGCTCGAGCCCGAGGCCGTCTCCGGCTGGCTGCGCTCGACCGCCGAGGACCTCGGCCTTCCGGTCGTCCACGGCATGCCGCGCCTCCGCGCCGACATGGAGTGGGGGGAGGGGATCCACGTCACCGGATCCCTGGCGCGCCTGCGCCTCGGGCCCATGGCCCCGAACATCGTCGGCGCGCGCTGGGCGACGTCGCTCCTGCCGGGCGTCCGGATGCAGCCGGTCTAGGCGGGCGCCGGGGCCCGGGAGCACCGATTTCTGGAGTTTGCGCTCAGGCGGCCTCGGGGCGGATCCGAGACCTCACCCATGGGACAGCGCCTCATCCAGATCCTCTTCGCCGAACTCCTCGCCTTCGGGAGCTTCGTGCTCGGCGGCATCGCGCTCCTCGGCGCGCTCGCCACGGCGGCAGGCGACTCCCAGCACTCCGTGCTGCTGTCCTGGGGTCTCGTGATCCTCTTCGCGATCCCGGCGGTCGTCCTCGGCCGGGCCGCCGCCCTGCGACTCAAGGTCGCGTTCCGTCGCGAGCCGGCCTGCTCCTGAGTCCGGCCGGGAGCCGCAGCCCTCGCATCGAGGGGATGGGCTCACCGACACGCGGCGACGATGCGGTCCCCCGCGCGCCGCGCGCCGGCGATGTTGCGGGCGATGGGCCCGATCTCGAGCTCGGCGAGGGCGCCCGAGACGTGGATCCGCGGATGCCAGCGGAGCTCGCTGTCGACCAGCGGGAAGCCGCAGGGCGCGACCGGCAGCGCGGAGCGCTCCACGAGGCGATCCACGAGCTCGCCGCCCGGCCGCGTCCCCGAGAAACCCGTGGCGAGGAGGACGCGGTCCGCGTCGACCCTCTGTCCTCCTGCCAGCGTCAGCGCGGTCCCGTCCGCGCGGCTCTCGAGGGACTGGACCTCCTCGATCCGGAGTCGAACGCTGCCGTCGGCGACCGCGGCGCGCAGCGCCGCCTCCACGTCCGCCGGTAGAGAGCCTCGGTTGCGCGCTGTGGAGATCAGCTCCCGTCGCGTCGCGGCGGATCGCACCCGCTCGAAACCTCGCATGTACTTCGGCCCGAACCATCCGGGGTCGCTGTCGTACTGGTGGCTGCGGATCGCGTGCCGGCAGATCAGCTCGACCTCGTGCCCGCGCCCCGCGGCGTCGAGCGCGACCTGGGCAGCCGAGATCCCGCCGCCGACGATGGCGACCCTGGGAGTGGACGCCTCGAGGGGACGGAGGGCCGGATCGAAGATGTGCGCCACGCGCGGATCGTTCCGCGGTGCCCAGTCCGGCCAGTCCAGGTTCTCGCCCAATCCGAGAGCGAGGACGACCCGGCTGGCGCGGAGCGAGCCCGTTCGTGCGAGTTCCACGAGGACGCCGTCCTCGCCGGGGTTCACCTGGACCGCGCTGTCCCGAACGTGGGTGCCCTCCAGCCCGTGGGCCTCGATCAGCGCGTCGCAGTGGGCGTCGAAGAGCTCCGTCGAGGGGCGGTTGTTCGGCCGCGTGAACGAGTCCTCGCCGGACGACGGCCAGACTCGCGCGAACCGCTCGAGCGAATAGGAGTCCTCGTCGAGGTGATGCATCGACGGGGACCTGAGGAAGGACATCCCCGTGACCGCCACGCGCGCGCGCCAGCGGAGCAGCAGCTGCGGTCCGGGATCCACGATGCGCAGGCGGTCGGCGGTGGTGTGGCGTCCGCCGAGGAGCCGGATGGCGATGTGCACGCCGTGCACGCCGCCTCCGATGATGATCCAGTCCAGCTGCGACGGAGGGTGGGCTCCGTCCGGGGTCTCCTGCAGTCGCTCCACGCGGGACGGATCCTCCCGAGCCAGCGACCCACCGCTTGCAGGGTTGCTCAAGCGACCAACCCGGCCGCCGGGTGGCACACGTGTCGCTTCGCGGGGGCGGGGCGACCTGGCGGTTCAGCTCGATCGACCGATCGAGCTCAGCAGCTGCTGCATCAGCCGCCCTCCGGCTCGGCGCTCTCGGCCGAGGCCTCCTGGACGTCGATCACACGGACCTCGAAGTCGAGGGCCTTGCCGGCGAGGGGGTGGTTCCGCGTGATGACGACCTCGTCGCCCTCCACCGCCTTCACCCAGATCTGCACGCTGGCGTCGCCGGCCTCCGTGCGAAAGGTCATCCCGGGGTGCAGGTCCACCTCCGCGGGCAACTGTGACCTCTCCACGGTGAGGTCGCCGTCGGGATCGAGTTCGCCGTAGGCCTCCGCCGCGGAGAGGGTGAACGAGTGCTCGTCCCCGGGGGCGAGGCCAGCGAGCGCGCGCTCGAAGCCGCCGACGATGTCGCTGGCGCCCTGGATGAACACGAAGGGCTCCTCGAGGAACGTGTCGTCGAGGACCTCACCGCCTTGCAGGCTCATCCGGTAGTGGAGCGTGACCTGGAGCCCATCAGCGATCGCGAGCGTCATGGGGAGATGGTACGGGGGGGGAGCCCGGGACGTTCGCGAGACCAGGAGAAGGTGGGGTGCCGTGGCTCGTTTCCGCGACGACGACGTGCCTCGTGGTGGGGTCGATGTCGCGGGCGCTGACGGCCGGTCGTGGCGCGGTGGCGCGCCCGGGCGGTACGGTGGCGCACGGTGCAGGACCCGACCGAGGAAACGCAGCGTGAGCCGGGATCGCTCTCGCAGCTCGTGACGCCCGCGCTCGCGGGAAGCCTGCCGCTCGCGCTGGCGTTCCTGCTGGGAGCGGACGCGCCGGAGGCGCTCGGCGGCGCTTCGTTCCCCGCGGCCGCGCGGACGGCTGCCGCAGTCGCGGCGGTCTGCGCCTTCGCGGCCGAGGTCAGGACGCGACGGGATCGGCGGCGCCTCCGGTGGTTCGTCGCGCTGGCGTCGGCGATGTTCGCCATCGGCGTCGGCCTGCTCACGACGCGCAGCCTCACGGGGGAGGGGCAGGACGATGTCGCTCGGCGGCTCGCTCCCGCGGAGCTCGTGAGGGCACCGGACATCTTGCTCGTGTTCGCCGAGGGAGCCTGGCTCGACGACCTCCGCGACGAGCCCTGGGAGGTCGGCTACTTCGCGTCCTCTCGACGGCGGAGCACCGACCTCGCCACTCTTCTCACGGGCGTGGACGTGTTCACCCATGGGGTCGTCGAGGACCGTGACGAGCCCCGCGTGCCCACGGTGCTCGAACGGCTCGCAGGCTACGGCTACGAGGTGGCGGCGTTCCTCGCCGAGGACGAGCAGAGCTGGGTCGGCCGCGGAGGCCTCGCGCTCGATGGGGGGCTCGCTGGCGCGCGCACGTGGGTCGACGGCGGAGGCGAGCCGCCCCGCCTCGCGGTCGTCACCGGCGCTCCTCCCGACGAAGCACGGGACCTTCTCGACGCGACGATGCGAAGGCCAGGTCGAGGGGGGAGGCGACTCGCGTGCACCGTCGTCGGCATGGACAGGGACGGATGGCACTCCGCCGAGACCAGGGGGCTCGTCGATCGGCGACCCTCCGGGCTGCCCGCGGTGCCGGGGTCTTCGGACGGCATGAACGACTGGCTCTCTTCATGGGGCCTTCCGATCCCTCGCCAGATCGAAGCCGAGCGATCCAGGCGGGAGCAGCTCCGCAGCGGAACCGAGCAGGGTGGAGCGGTTCGGTTCACCTCCGGCGCGGCGAACGAGCTTCACCTGCTCGAGGTCGCGACCACGGTGGGAACGCTGCGCGTCGAGCTGACCCGGCTCGGGGAGGATCCGTTCATGGACTGGGAGTGGGGCGGACGGCTCGAGGAGCACTTCGTCTACCGGAACGGATCGACGTGGCTGCCCATCCCCCGGGCGCTCGGTGAGACCGACGAGCAGGTCGCCGCGAGGGAGGCTGCGGGGCGAGACGCTGCCGAGGCGCTGCTGGACCGCTGGTACGAGGCCGTCGTGCTTCCTGCGCGGGCTCGACGCTCGGAGACGAGCGGCCGTGGCCTATGATCGGGCCATGGCGCGCCTCCTCCTCCTCGACAACGACGAGCGGATCATCGAGCTGCTCTCCTGGTTCCTCCGCGATCGGGGGTTCGAGGTGGACGTCGCGGTGAATTTCTCCGCGGCTCGCGAGCGGATCGCGGCGGCGCGGCCCGACCTCCTCGTGAGTGACGTCGACCTCGGCACGGAGACGGCGATGGAGGAGCTGCCGCGCCTCTCGGCCGAGGGGGGGCTCCCGCCGACGCTCGTGGTCTCCGGGTTCCTCGACGAAGCGGTCGAGGGGCGGCTCCGGGCCGTGCCCGAGGTGCTGGACACGCTGCCGAAGCCCTTCGAGTTCTCCGATCTCGAGGACCGGATCCGTCGCTGTCTGGAGGATGCCGCGGGGATCGTGGGAGCCGCCGAGACGAGCGGAGACGCCGTCGCTCCGGAGCCGGCAGAGGTCCCGGCGCGGGCCGTCGACGGGGCGTCCAGCTCCGCCGCGCCCCCGTCCACGGTCGAGCCGGAGCCCGAGGACGACGACGGCTGGGTGGAGATCGGGCCCCGCTGAGTGGGCTCGTCCCCGGCCGCGCGGGGCGGTCCTCGTGAACCCGCCCGGGGACCCCGCTCCCCGGAGCCCCTCCAGCCGCGTAAGCTCCGGACGTGACACGTTTCCAATGGCGCACCGCCGGTGAGTCCCACGGACCCACCTTGATCGGGATCCTCGAGGGGGTCCCCGCCGGCCTGTCCCTCGACGTCGAGCGGGTCAACAGGGACCTCGCCCGGCGCCAGATGGGCTATGGCCGCGGCGGGCGGATGCGGATCGAGACCGACCAGGTGGAGATCCTCTCCGGATGGAAAGGGGGGCTCACCATCGGTGCGCCCATCGCCTACTCCGTGAAGAACAAGGACTCGGTCATCGAGCGCTTGCCCACGCCGAACAATCCGCGGCCCGGGCACGCGGACCTCGCCGGGTGCCAGAAGTGGGGTCATCGGGACCCCAGGGCGGTCCTCGAGCGCGCCAGCGCGCGGGAGACCGCCGCGCGAGTGGCTGCCGGCGGGATCGCGCGGCAGGTCCTCGAGGCCTTCGGGATCGAGGTCTTCGGCTACCTCACCTCCCTCGGCGGGGTTCACTGCGCCCCGGATGCCTGGGAGCGGGCCGGCGAGCGGCGTGACGAGGTGAGGGGGAGCTCGGACTTCCTCAGCCTCGATCCGGCGGCGGACGAGCGCATGCGGGCCGCCGTGGACGAGGCCAAGGCCGCCAAGGACAGCCTGGGGGGGACGTTCGAGGTCCGGGCCCTGGGGCTGCCCCCCGGGCTGGGGAGCTGCGCCAGCGGGCCGGAGCGCCTGACGGCCCGGATCGGAGGGGGGCTCTTCTCCATCCCCGCCATCAAGGCGGTCGAGTTCGGGATCGGCTTCGAAGTGGCCGAGCGCCGCGGGAGCGGGGTCCACGACGGGATCGTGCCCTCGGGGGACGGGGACAACGCCTTCGCCAGGGAGTCGAACCGCGCCGGGGGCCTCGAGGGGGGGATGAGCACGGGGGAGCCGCTGGTCGTGAAAGCGGCCATGAAGCCCATCCCCTCGATCCGGCTCGGGCTGCCCTCCGTGGACCTGCACACCGGCGAAGCCACCCAGGCGACCTACCAGCGCTCCGACGTGACGTCCGTGCCTGCCTGCAGCGTGGTGGGGGAGGCGATGGTGGCCCTCGAGCTGGTGGACGCCTTCCTCGAGAAGTACGGGGGCGACTCCATGGGGCAGGTGGAGGCCGCTCTCGCGCACCATCGGGCCGAGGTGGCGGCCCTGGGGCGATCAGCGAATTCCGAGAGCCAGCCTTGACGCGCGGGGGCCGGTCCCTATCCTCTCGCGCTCCACTCGCCGGTCCGGTTCTCCGCTCGCGGGGGTCCGGCCCCGTCGACGGCCGCCCGGTGCACTCGCCAGTGTGGCTCAATTGGTAGAGCAGCTGATTTGTAATCAGCAGGTTGCGGGTTCGAGTCCCGCCGCTGGCTCCACCGAGGTCGATGGCCGCGGCCCCCACGGGTCCGGGTGCGACTGCTCACTCAAAACGCAATCCGATTCGAGGATGACTCGGGAGCGCGATGCCCTTCGCGCGCGCCGACCTTCCCCGGGCCCCGGCCCAGGGAGGCGACGGCGGCGCCGGCAGGGAACGCGCGACTGGACCGGTCGTCTCGTCGGTGGTCCACGTGCTTCGAGCGCCGCTCACGCGGCCGAGAGGCGCGTCCAAGGGGGAATTCCCGAGCGGTCAAAGGGGTCAGACTGTAAATCTGATGGCTCAGCCTTCGCAGGTTCGAATCCTGCTTCCCCCACCATCTCCCCCGCGACGCTTCTCCGCGAACAGGCGGAGCAACAAGGCCGGGATGGCCCGTGGACCACTGGCGTGGGACTGCGTCATGCGGTGGATCCGCCCTCCTGGAGGAGGGCAGCGCTGCGGCCCTCGCCGCGCGTTCGAACCCCGACCGCTCATCGCCCCTGGCGACGCCTGCCGCGACCGGCCGTGCGTGCTCCTGGGCGAGGGGAGGTCCCCATTGGCGGGTATAGTTCAATGGTAGAACGGCAGCCTTCCAAGCTGCACACGGGGGTTCGATTCCCCCTACCCGCTCCACCTCCGCCCGGCCGCGCTCGCGGCCCCGTCCTGCCGAATCGGACGAAGCTCCACCTCCGCGTGGTCGCTGCCCCCTGAGGGCGCGCCCCGCCGAGAGTCCCGGGCCACTCGGAGGGCCCGTGGATGGATCCCCTGCTGCTGTAGCTCAGTGGTAGAGCACTTCCTTGGTAAGGAAGAGGTCACGGGTTCAAGTCCCGTCAGCAGCTCCATCCTCTTCCGCTCCAGCGAGGGACGGGCCACTCCGGCGCGACGGCGCGGAGCTTCGACGCACACGACCAGCGGCATCGTCCCCACCTCGGGGACGGCGTCGTTCCCCTTCGGACCGCACCTTGCGCCTGGAGGGCTCTCTTTTCCCTTTCTTGCTGACGCCCGGTTCGCGCCGGAACTCAGCGCTCAGCCAGGCGCAGTCATCTCGGGCTGCGCCGACGCGACCACGGCCCGCGAGGGTCGACCACCACCTGTGGGTGGGCCCGAGGGCCCCGAAGCAGGAATTCCCACCGACGAGATCCAGAAATGGCCAAGGAAGTCTTCGAGAGGAACAAGGACCACGTGAACGTCGGGACCATCGGTCACGTCGACCACGGGAAGACCACTCTCACCTCCGCCATCTGCCGTCACCAGGCCGCCAAGGGCCTGGCCAAGGCGATGGCCTTCGACATGATCGACAAGGCGCCCGAAGAGAAGGCGCGAGGCATCACCATCTCGACGGCGCACGTCGAGTACGAGACCGACACGCGTCACTACGCGCACGTCGATTGCCCCGGTCACGCCGACTACGTCAAGAACATGATCACCGGTGCCGCCCAGATGGACGGCGCGATCCTGGTGGTCTCCGCCGCTGACGGCCCGATGCCCCAGACCCGCGAGCACATCCTGCTCGCCCGTCAGGTCAACGTGCCCGCCATCGTCGTGTTCATGAACAAGGTCGACCAGGTCGACGACGACGAGCTCCTCGACCTCGTCGAGATGGAGATCCGCGAGCTCCTCTCGAAGTACGAGTTCCCGGGCGACGACATCCCGATCATCCGCGGCTCCGCCCTCGGCGCCGAGAACGCCCTCAACGACGGCAAGAGCCCCGACGATGATGCGTTCAAGTGCATCGACGAGCTCATGGCGGCCGTCGACAGCTACATCCCGCTCCCCGAGCGCGACGTGGACAAGGACTTCCTGATGCCCGTCGAGGACGTGTTCTCGATCAAGGGTCGCGGCACGGTCGGCACCGGCCGCGTCGAGCGCGGCATCGTCAACACCGGCGACGCGCTCGAGATCGTCGGCATGCAGGAGGAGATCGGTAACACCACCTGCACCGGCGTCGAGATGTTCCAGAAGACGCTCGACGAGGGGCGCGCCGGCGAGAACGTCGGTGTCCTCCTCCGCGG
Organism: Planctomycetota bacterium; assembly: GCA_002862085.1. Taxonomy (GTDB): domain Bacteria; phylum Planctomycetota; class UBA1135; order UBA1135; genus Saltatorellus. Next base: position 10,168 of record PKCK01000075.1, read on the forward strand.
CGTCGAGAAGAAGGACCTCAAGCGCGGCATGGTCCTCGCCAAGCCGGGCACCGTGACCCCGCACACCAAGTTCGAGTGCGAGGTCTACGTGCTGTCGAAGGACGAGGGCGGCCGTCACACGCCGTTCTTCTCCGGCTACCGCCCGCAGTTCTACTTCCGGACCACGGACGTGACCGGCAACGCCGACCTCATCGGCGCCGAGATGTGCATGCCCGGCGACAACGTCAAGCTGACCGTCACCCTCGGCACCCCGGTCGCGATGGAGGACCAGCTCCGCTTCGCGATCCGCGAGGGTGGCCGGACCGTCGGCGCCGGCGTCGTCACCAAAGTCATCGAATGACCCGCTCCGTCAGCGACAGCTGACGGGAGAGCGACAACCACGAGCGATCGCCGGGCTCCACCTCCCGGAGCCCGGCGACCGCGACCCGCCCTCCAGCATCCCGCCAGGGCACCCCGGCGAGCAGAGTTCGCCCCCCTCCGCGATAGCGAGCGCCCAACGTGAAGACCAAAGAACGCTACGTGTTCCTCGAGTGCACCGAGTGCAAGGAGCGGAACTACACGACGCACAAGCGTCTCAAGGCCGCTTACAAGCTCGAGAAGAAGAAGTACTGCCGACGTTGCCGCGCGCACACGTCGCACAAGGAGAAGAAGCTCTGACGAGCTGACGCTCCGCGTCACCGTCGACTCCTCCCGTTCCCACCGCCCGACACCGCCCCCCGCACCACGCGCAACCGACCAGATGGCCTACCGCAAGGATCAAGGACGCATGGCACGCATGGCGACCTACTGGTCGCTGGCGATCCTGCTGGCGTACGGCTGCGTGCAGATGCGGGCGGAGCTCACGAGCTGGATGCCCGACAGCGTCGGCGCCGGCATCAACGGGATGACGGTCCCGGTGGTCGGGCTCCCGCTCAGCCCTGCGCTGATCATCGCCGCGGCGGCCTTCGGCCTCGGTCTGCTCTTCCTGAGCAGGACGCTGGAGAAGCCGAAGAACGCCGACCTGCTCATCGAGACCGAGTCCGAGCTGCGCAAGGTGACCTGGCCGACGCTCGACGAGACCATCGACGGATCGATCGTCGTGATGGTCGTCGTGATCTTCCTCATGGGTTTCATGGCCGGCGCTGATTACGTGCTCGGCGAGGTCTTCGGCCGGATCATCACGGGGCGCGCCTGAGCGCCAGACGGAGAGCGAAGACGATGGCATTCAAGTGGTACTTCATCCGCTGTCAGTCGGGCCGTGAGAAGCGGATCCGCGACAACGCGCTCCACCGGCTCAAGGTGGCGGGCGTCGAAGACGTCATCCCCCAGGTCGTCATGCCGTTCAAGATCGTGACGGACATGAAGCGGGGCAAGAAGCGCACCGTGGAGGAGAAGCTCTACCCCGGGTACCTCATGGTCCAGGCGGACCTCGAGAACCCGGAGGACGCGCAGGTCATCAAGGCCCGGACGATCCTCCGCGGCATCGACGGCCTGCGTGACTTCCTGGGCGCGCCCGGCGAGCCCACCTCGATCCCCGAGGCGGAGGTCACCGACATCCTCTCGATGATGACCGACTCGGAGTCCCGCCCGCAGGTGACCATCGGTCTCTCGAAGGGCGAGCAGGTCAAGATCAACACCGGCCCGTTCGACGGCTTCGACGGGACGGTGGACGAGGTCAATCCGGAGAAGGGGACGGTCCGCGTGGTCGTCACGATCTTCGGCCGACCGACCCCCGTCGACCTCAAGTACTGGGAGGTGGACAGCGTCTGACGGCTCTGCCGCCTCAGGGGCCTCGCGTCCCTCGCTGACCGCTCCAACGTTCAAACAAACAGACCGCTGTCCCGGCCCCCGGGGCGGCACCCCATCGAGCGCGCTGTTCGCAGCGAGCTCAGGCTCCAGGATTCTCCCGGACCACCATGGCCAAGGAACTCACAGGCAAGATCAAACTGCAGTGCCCCGCCGGGCAGGCGACCCCCGCGCCGCCCGTCGGACCGGCGCTCGGCGCACACGGCGTGAACATCGCCGAGTTCGTCAAGCAGTTCAACGATCGGACGCGCGACCAGATGGGGATGATCATCCCCGTCGAGATCAGCGTCTACAAGGACCGCTCGTTCGACTTCATCCTCAAGTCGCCGCCCGCGGCCGTGCTCCTCAAGAAGGCGGCCGGCGTCGAGAAGGGCGCCGGCGAGGTCGGGAGCGAGATCGTCGGCAAGGTCACCCGTGAGCAGGTCGAGGAGATCGCCAAGCTCAAGATGGCCGACCTCAACGCCCGCGACCTCGATCAGGCCTGCCGCATCATCGAGGGCACCGCCCGCTCCTCCGGCATCCAGGTGGAGGGCTGATCCCATGGCCAAGCAGAGCAAGCGCTACCGCGAAGCCGCGGCGCGAATCGACCGCAACACCAACTACGACGCCAGCGAGGCCTTCGAACTCCTGAAGAGCCTCCCCGCGCCGAAGTTCGACGAGACCGTGGAGGTCGCGATCCGGCTGGGCATCGACCCGCGCAAGACGGATCAGCTGGTCCGCGGCGCGGTCTCCCTCCCGAAGGGCCTCGGCAAGACCGTCAAGGTCGTCGTGTTCGCCGAGGGTGACAAGGCCGAGGCCGCCAAGGCCGCCGGCGCCGACGAGGTCGGGTCCGACGAACTCGCCGCGAAGATCCAGGGCGGCTGGATGGACTTCGACATCGTCATCGCGAGCCCCGACATGATGAAGCACGTCGGCAAGCTCGGTAAGGTCCTCGGCCCCCAGGGCAAGATGCCCTCGCCGAAGTCCGGCACCGTGACGCCGAACGTCGCGCAGGCCGTCGAGGAGTTCAAGGCGGGCAAGGTCGAGTTCCGCACCGACGCGGGCGGCAACGTGCACGCTCCCCTCGGCAAGCGCAGCTTCCCGACGGAGGACCTCGTCGCCAACTTCCAGGCGTTCCTCGGGCACCTGTCCGGAATGCGTCCCTCCGCCGTCAAGGGCACCTTCGTCCGGCGCGTCAGCGTCTCGACGACCATGGGTCCCGGCGCCTTCATCGAGTACGGAGGCTGATCCGATGCCGAACATCGTCAATCGCATGGTCACGGCCGAGCTCGAGCACGAGTTCGCCGACGCCGAGGGCATGGTCCTCGTCTCCTACTCCGGTCTGGAGACCGAGGAGAACGAGGCGCTTCGCGGCAAGCTCGCCGAGAAGAACGTGCGCTTCCGCATGGTCCGGAACTCGCTCGCCAAGCGGGTCCTCGCGGCCAAGGGCTACGAGTTCCCCGAGGCCGACGCGCTCAAGGGCAACACCGGGATCGCCTACGGCGACACCGAGGCGGCCATCGACGCGGCCAAGATCTTCACCGACAAGGAGGTGAAGAAGGGCGGCAAGGTCGCGCTCAAGGGCGCCGTCCTCGACGGTGAGGCCCTCGACGCGAGCGGCGCGAAGGCGCTGGCCGACCTGCCCGATCGCGACACCCTCCACGCCCAGCTCCTCGGCGTGATCGCCGGCCCGGCGCGCAGTCTGGCCACGGTCATCAACGCCGTCCCGAGCGGCGTCGCCCGGGTCATCCAGGCCCACGTCGACGAGGAGGGCGGCGGCGAGGGCTGAGCCCGGACCGCGTCCCCACACCATCCATTCAGTCGCGGAGGCCCATCGGGCCCCGCGTCACCCCCGAGAGACCACCAACAACTTCCTCCCCAGGAACCCAATCCGATGTCCGAAGAAACCACGACCGTCGAGCTCGAGCCCGAGCTTCAGACCATCGCTGATCAACTGGACGGCCTGACCCTTCTTCAGGCTTCCAAGCTCGTCAAGGCCCTCGAGGACAAGTGGGGCGTCAGCGCCGCTGCTCCCGCGGGTGGCGTCATGATGGCCGCCCCCGGCGCCGGTGGCGGCGAAGATGCCGAGGAGAAGACCTCCTTCAACGTGATCCTCGAGGCCGCCGGCGGCCAGAAGATCCAGGTCATCAAGGAGGTCCGCGCGATCACCGGTCTCGGCCTCAAGGAGGCCAAGGAGATCGTCGACGGCGCTCCCAAGGCCGTGAAGGAAGGCGTCTCCAAGGAAGAGGCCGAGGAGATGCAGAAGGCGCTCGAGGGCGCCGGCGCGACGGTCAAGCTGGACTGATCGGGCGGGCGCCTGGAGGCACGCGCGGCGCGGCGATCTCGGTCGCCGCTCCGCTCGACCGCGGCCGCGGTCGGCGCGTGGCGACAGGTGCTCCCATGCCGATCCGGGCGTATCGCCCGGGCGGCTGCCCGTCCTGGCGTCCTGTGCGCCGGGTCGTCCACCGGCCTCGCGGGCCGTGGATCCCGGTGGGGCGTCTCCGGGTGGGGGGTCTTCCTCCCGCCGGGTCCGGTGCGGGCTCGTGCCCCGGCATCGCGTCCCCCCTCCGCGGATCCGGCGCCGTCCGTCGGAGCCGGCTCGGTCGTCGCCCCTCGAGGGTTCCCCCCGATGGGATCCGGAGAGGGCCCTGGCACCCGCCGGTGTGCAAATCAAGTGTCGGGCCCCTTTCGCAGGGGCCTGAGGCTGCCTATTCTCTTCGGGTCGTCTGGACTGCCTCCAATCGACCATCGGGCCTCTCTGCCCGTGGAATGACCGTCTCGGCTCCTCCTCCGCCTCCGTATTCCCGCCGTTTCCGCGCCTCCGTCGAGGGGGGCGCGGTTGTCTTCGTTTCCACCTCGCGCGCAGCTCCGCGGTCCCTCCGCGGAGGCGGTTCGAGACCCTTCGCCTCCACCACGGCCTGAGCATGCCCGTCACGCGTCGCGTCCCGATCCCGGGGCCGGCGAGTCCGAGCCGCCGCGGCCAGCCCACCGATCCGGCGTCCCCCCAGCCGGCTCCCCGACGAGTGAGTCGCCGCGACCCCCAGGGTCCGTGACGCCTCCGAGAAGGACCCGCCAACGGTCCAGCGACAGCACCTCCAAGGTCCGCTCTCCGCGGGCCACCCCTCGGTCCCGGAGTGGCCGACGTCTGAGCCCGTGATCGCGGTCGGCGTCCCGCTCCACCGAACCCCACCCTCCCTCCATGATCGTTGAACGCACCGGCCGCATGGTCGAGCAGTCGTCCGAGGTTCGTCACTTCGGCCGAGTCTCCGAGATCGTTCCGCTCCCCAATTTGGTGGAGATCCAGACGCGGGCTTTCGAGGCCTTCCTCGCGCCGGACATCGCGTCGGGGGCCCGTGAGGACCAGGGGCTCGAGGCCCTGCTCCGCGAGATCTTCCCGATCTACTCGTACGACAAGACGATGTGCCTCGAGTACGTCGGCTACGAGCTCGGGCGTCCGCGCTACGACATCGACGAGTGCCGCAAGCTCCGCATGAGCTACGGCTACCCCTTCAAGGTGCGCCTCCGCCTGGTGAAGCCGGAGCCCATCGAGGAGGAGGTCTACCTCGGCGAGATCCCGATCATGCTCGGCGGCGGCGAATTCGTGATCAACGGCTCCGAGCGCGTGATCGTGAGCCAGCTCCACCGCTCCCCCGGCGTCGACTTCCTGATCGACGCCGCGGCCACGGATCGCACCCTGCACTCGTGCTGGATCATCCCGGAGCGCGGCTCCTGGGTCGAGCTCAACGTCACCAAGAAGGAGGCGCTCAGCGTCCGGATCGACCAGAGCGGCAAGTTCAGCGCGGTCACCTTCCTGCGGGCCCTCGACGAGACCCTCGGCACCGACCAGGCGCTGCTGCGGCAGTTCTACCCGACGAAGGTCGTCAAGAAGACCAAGTCGCAGACCGCCAACGCCTTCGCGAAGAAGATCACCGACCGCATCGCGGTGGGGGACATCGTCGTCCTGAAGACCGGCGAGGTGCTCGTGCCCTCGGGCATGCCGATCCCCGAGACCGCCGCCCTCGAGATCGCCGGCGGCGAGCTCGCCGAGGTGGAGATCGTCGACGCCGATCCCCAGGACCTCGACATGCTCATCATCAACTCGCTCCACGAGGAGCCGGGTGTGAAGAGCCACGAGGACGCGCTGATCAAGATCTACGGCCGCCTGCGCCCGGGCAACCCGCCGCAGATCGAGAAGGCCCGTGAGCTCTTCCACGAGAAGTTCTTCGACGTCCAGCGCTACCGCCTGGGCCGCGTCGGCCGCTTCCGCCTGAACCGCAAGTTCGACCAGACCATCGGTGAGGACGTCCAGGTCCTCGAGCCCGAGGACATCGTCAACTCGGTCAAGTACATCCTCGAGCTCCGCGCGGGGACCGGCGAGATCGACGACATCGACAACCTGGGCAACCGCCGCGTGCGCACCATCGCCGAGCTGGCGGGCGAGGAGTTCCGCAAGGGCCTCCTCAAGCTCCGCCGCACGGCCCAGGAGCGCATGAACCTGGAGAACCCGGAGACGGTGTCCCCGCGGACGCTGATCAACTCCAAGACCTTCTCGAGCGCGGTCGACTACTTCTTCGGCCGCTCCGAGCTGAGCCAGGTCGTGGACCAGGCGAACCCCCTCAGCCAGCTGACCCACGAGCGTCGCCTCTCGGCCCTCGGCCCGGGCGGCCTCAACCGCAAGCGCGCGGGCTTCGACGTCCGCGACGTGCACCTGTCCCACTACGGCCGCCTCTGCCCGATCGAGACGCCGGAGGGCGCGAACATCGGGCTGATCTCGTCGCTCGCGCTCTACGCGACCCTCGACGAGTACGGCTTCCTCACCACGCCCTACCGCAAGGTCGAGAAGGGGGTCATGACCGACAAGGTCGACTTCCTGCGGGCGGACGAGGAGTCCGGCAAGGTCATGGCACCGATCGACGTCGAGGTCGACGCGAAGGGCAAGATCCTCTCGAAGCGCGTCCTGGCCCGTAAGGACGGGGACAACGTCGAGGTGCCGCCGAACCAGGTGGACTACGTGGACGTCTCGCCGAAGCAGATCATCGGCGTGTCCGCGGCGCTCATCCCGTTCCTCGAGCACGACGACGCGAACCGCGCGCTGATGGGCTCGAACATGCAGCGCCAGGCGGTGCCGCTCCTGATCCCCGAGGTGCCGATCGTCGGCACCGGCATGGAGAAGGCCGTGGCCCAGAACTCGAACATGCCGATCTTCGCCAAGCGCGCCGGCACTGTCGAGTACGTGGACAGCCGGGTGATCATCGTCGGCGACGACGAGTACCACCAGCAGAAGTTCCGCGGCATGAACGAGCGCACGACCCAGAACCACCGCCCGGTGGTCGAGGTCGGTGACGAGGTCGTGGCCGGCCAGCTCCTCGCGGACGGCGCCTCCACCGAGGGCGGCGAGCTCGCGCTCGGCAAGAACCTCCTCGTGGCGTTCATGACCTGGGACGGCTTCAACTACGAGGACGCGATCCTCGTCTCGGAGCGCCTGGTGAAGGACGACGTCTTCACCTCGATCCACATCGAGGAGTACGAGGTCGAGATCCGCGAGACCAAGCTCGGCAAGGAGGAGTTCACCCGCGACATCCCCAACGTGGGGGAGAAGGCGCTGGCGAACCTCGACGAGGGCGGCATCGTGCGGATCGGCACCTTCGTCGAGGCGGGCGACGTGCTCGTCGGCAAGGTCGCGCCGAAGTCGAAGAGCGAGCTGACCCCGGAGGAGAAGCTGCTGCACGCGATCTTCGGCAAGGCCGGTGTCGACGTGAAGAACGCCTCGCTCACCATGCCCCCGGGGACCCGTGGCGTCGTCATCGACGCGCACAAGTTCTCGCGCCGCGTGAACCTGACCGACGCCGAGCGGACGAAGGCGCTCGGAGTCATCCGCGACGCGGAGAAGGAGTTCCTCCGCGCGCTGCGGACCTTCACCCGCACGCTCCTGGACGACGTCCAGACCACCCTCGACGTGGTGATCGACGACGACCTCACGGGCAAGCCCTTCGAGCTGGACGACACGTCCACGTACGACGAGCTCAAGCGCGTGAAGATCCTCTGCCTGGCAGCCGCCGAGGAGTGCGAGACCAAGTCGAAGCGCGACAAGGCCCTCCAGCAGATCCACGAGTTCCAGAGCAAGATCGACAACAAGGAGGCGGAGAAGAACAAGATCGTCAACCGCCTCAGCCGCGGGGACGAGCTGCCCACGGGCGTGCTCGAGATGGTCAAGGTCTACGTCGCCACCAAGCGGAACCTCTCCGTCGGCGACAAGATGGCGGGCCGCCACGGCAACAAGGGTGTGATCAGCAAGATCTGCCCCCAGGAGGACATGCCGTACCTCGAGGACGGCACGCCGGTCGACATCGTCCTGAACCCGCTCGGCGTTCCGTCCCGCATGAACGTGGGCCAGATCCTCGAGACGCACCTGGGCATGGCCGCGGCCAAGCTCGACGTGCGCTGCGCTTGCCCGGCCTTCGACGGCGCCCCCGAGAAGGAGATCGAGGGTCTGCTCACCGAGGCCGAGATGCCGACCTCCGGCAAGTTCAAGCTCCACGACGGCCGCACCGGTGAGCCGTTCGAGCAGGACGTCACCGTGGGGGTCATGTACATGCTGAAGCTGCACCACCTCGTCGACGAGAAGGTGCACGCGCGGGCCACCGGCCCCTACAGCCTCATCACCCAGCAGCCCCTCGGCGGCAAGGCGCGCTTCGGCGGCCAGCGCTTCGGGGAGATGGAGGTGTGGGCCCTCGAGGCTTACGGCGCCGCGGCGATCCTGCAGGAGCAGCTCACCGTGAAGTCGGACGACGTCGACGGCCGCACCAAGATCTACGAGTCCATGGTCAAGGGTCTGAACATCCTCGAGCCCGGCACGCCGGTCTCCTTCGAGGTGCTCACCAACGAGATCCGCGGGCTCGGCCTCAACATGGAGCTCCACAAGAAAGCCGTCCTCTGACGGGCGATCTTCCACCGAGGGACATGTCCCGCGCTCATCGGGCGTGAGCGCGGGGACGTCCTCCTCCCAGCATCTCCAACGCACACCGGGGTCGCCCGTCCAGCGATCCCACCTCTCCGCCGGCAGGTCGCCGGCACCCGCGGCTCGCCGCGAACCAGGAGTCAGAACAGATGACTGTCACCGACGCAAAGTACAACCGCATCAACGACTACGGCAGCGTGACCATCGCGCTCGCTTCCCCGGAGGACATCCGGTCCTGGTCGTTCGGCGAGGTCAAGAAGCCGGAGACCATCAACTACCGGACGTACCGTCCGGAGCGCGACGGTCTCTTCTGCGAGCGGATCTTCGGTCCCGAGAAGGATTGGGAGTGCTCCTGCGGCAAGTACAAGGGCATCAAGCACAAGGGCATCGTCTGCGACAAGTGCGGCGTGATGGTGACCCACAGCCGGGTGCGCCGGAAGCGCATGGGCCACATCAACCTGGCCGCGCCCACCGCTCACATCTGGTTCTTCAAGGCCATGCCGAGCCGCCTGGGCAACCTGCTCGGCTGCAAGGTCTCGAACCTCGAGCGCGTCATCTACTTCCAGGACTACATGGTCGTGGACCCCGGTGACACGCCCATGGAGCAGTTCCAGCTCCTGACGGAGGAGGAGTTCCGCGCCGCCCGCGCCAAGTACGGCTCCGAGTTCGACGCCGACATGGGCGCCGAGGCCGTCAAGAAGATCCTCAAGACGCTCGACCTCGAGATGCTGTCGGAGGAGCTCCGGGAGGAGCTCAAGGCGACGCGCTCGAAGCAGCGCATGAAGGACATCACCAAGCGCCTCGGCACCGTCGAGATGCTGCGTGACTCCGGCAACGATCCGACCTGGATGATCCTGGACGTCGTCCCGGTCATCCCGCCGGACCTGCGCCCCCTCGTTCTGCTCGACTCCGGCAACTTCGCCACGAGTGACCTGAACGACCTCTACCGGCGCCTGATCAACCGGAACAACCGCCTCAAGAAGCTCCTCGACCTCAACGCCCCCGAGGTCATCATCCGCAACGAGAAGCGGATGCTGCAGCAGGCGGTGGACGCCCTCTTCGACAACGGCCGCTGCCGCCGCCCGGTGCTCGGCTCGTCGAACCGCCCGCTCAAGTCCCTGACGGACATGATCAAGGGCAAGCAGGGGCGCTTCCGCGAGAACCTGCTCGGCAAGCGCGTGGACTACTCCGCACGCTCCGTGATCGTCGTCGGCCCGGAGCTCCGCCTGACCCAGTGCGGCCTGCCCAAGAAGGTCGCCCTCGAGCTCTTCCAGCCCTTCATCATCCGGCGCCTCAAGGAGCTCGGCCAGGCGGACACGATCAAGTCCGCCAAGCGCATGCTCGAGCGGCGCGACGACGACGTGTGGGACATCCTCGAGGAGGTCATCCGCGACCACCCCGTGCTGCTCAACCGCGCGCCGACCCTGCACCGCATGGGCATCCAGGCCTTCGAGCCGAAGCTCATCGAGGGCAACGCGATCCGCCTGCACCCGCTCGTCTGCGGCGGCTTCAACGCCGACTTCGACGGCGACCAGATGGCCGTCCACCTGCCCCTCTCCTACGAGGCGCAGATCGAGGCGTCGACGCTGATGCTGTCCAGCAACAACGTCTTCTCGCCGGCCAACGGCTCGCCGATCATCTCGCCGTCCCAGGACATGGTCCTCGGGATCTACTACATGACGATGACGCCGCCGAGCGTGCCGGAGACCCTTCCGACGTTCGGTGATCTCTCGGAGCTGTTCCTCGCCTTCGGCCACGGGCACACCAAGACCCACAAGGCCGTGCGCGTGCGCTTCCCCGAGGGCGTCGGCATCAAGTTCAGCAAGGACGCCGACCCGATCCTGGTCGACAGGGACGGTCGCATCCCGTCCACCGACGAGGACGGCGCGCCGACCGGCGACACCGAGTACGCCACGACGACGATCGGTCGCGCGATCTTCAACGACATCCTCCCGGAGGGGATGCCGTTCTACAACTACGAGCTCACCAAGAAGAACATCCAGGCGCTGATCAGCGACTGCTATCAGCTGCTCGGCCGTGACGCGACGCTGCGCCTCCTGGACGACCTCAAGAACCTCGGCTTCAAGTCGTCGACCCGCGCCGGCCTCAGCTTCGGCAAGGACGACGTCCGCATCCCCGACTCGAAGCAGGACATGCTCGACGAGTCGCAGGGGGAGATCGACAAGATCGAGACGAGCTTCAACAAGGGTGTCATCACCGACGGTGAGCGCTACCTGAAGATCATCGACCTCTGGACCCAGGCCCGCGAGAAGGTCGGCCAGGTCCTGATGGACGTGCTCAGCCACGACTTCGACGAGTCGACGGGCTACGTCAACCCGATCTACTGCATGGTCACCTCGGGCGCGCGTGGTTCGGTCGATCAGATCCGTCAGCTCGGTGGCATGCGCGGCCTGATGGCGAAGCCGTCCGGCAAGATCATCGAGACGCCGATCAAGGCGAACTTCCGCGAGGGCCTCAAGGTGCTCGAGTACTTCTCGTCGACCCACGGCGCTCGCAAGGGCCTCGCGGACACGGCGTTGAAGACCGCGGACGCCGGTTACCTCACGCGCAAGCTCACCGACGTGGCGCAGAACGTCGTCATCACGACGGACGACTGCGGGACCATGGGCGGCGTCACGAAGGCGGCCATCTACAAGGGTGATCGCGTGGCGGTCAGTCTGGCCCAGGGCATCCGCGGCCGGATCGCGCGCGACACGATCGTGGACCCGATCACGGACGAGGTGCTCGTCCGTGAGTCCGAGGTCATCACCGAGGACATCGCCGCGGCCATCGAGGCCCACGGCTACGAGAAGATCCGGGTGCGCTCACCGCTCACCTGCGAGGCGCCCCTCGGAGTCTGCGCGCGCTGCTACGGCATGGACCTGGCGCGCAACCAGCTGGTGGAGCGCGGCCTCGCGGTCGGCATCATCGCGGCGCAGTCCATCGGGGAGCCGGGCACCCAGCTCACGATGCGCACGTTCCACATCGGCGGCACCGCCTCGCGCTCCATCGAGGAGAGCGAGATCAAGGTGAAGCGCGAGGGCACGGTGAAGTACCAGAACCTCCGCGCGGTCGAGAACAAGGGCGGCGAGCTCATCGTGCTCAACCGGAACGGCGAGGTGATCATCCTCGACGACAAGGAGCGCGAGACCGATCGCTACGCGATCCCCACAGGCGCCACGATCCTCCTGCCCGAGGGCAAGAAGGCCGCGGCGGGCGACTCCCTGTGCACCTGGGACCCGCACCACGTCCCGATCATCTCCGAGTTCGGCGGCAAGGTCCGCTACGAGGACCTGGTCGAGGGCAAGACGCTCAAGATCGAGCGCGACGCGCGCCGCAAGGCCGCTCGCCGTCAGGTCACCGAGCACAAGGGTGACCTTCACCCGCAGCTCGTGATCGAGGACAAGGACGGCGAGGCGCTCGCCATCTACCCGATCCCCGAGAAGGCGTACATCGAGATCGACGACGGCAAGAAGATCGGCCGCGGCGAGCTCCTGGCGAAGTCCTCGCGTGAGGCGACGGGTACCCAGGACATCACCGGTGGTCTGCCGCGGGTGACCGAGCTCTTCGAGGCGCGTCGCCCGAAGGAGCCGGCCATCATGAGCGAGATCGACGGCGTCGTGGAGCTCGGCGACCGCAAGCGCGGCAAGCGGACCGTGATCGTTCGCGCGCTCGACGCGAACGGCGCGGTCATCGAGGAGCACGAGCACTCCGTTCCCCAGGGCAAGCATCTTCGCGTCCACAAGGGCGACGAGGTCCGCGCCGGCGAGCCGCTCGTGGACGGCCCGCTCTACCCCGAGGACATGCTGCGCATCAACGGCGAGGAGTCCGTTCAGGGCTACCTGCTCAACGAGGTGCAGAACGTCTATCGCTCGCAGTCGGTGACCATCGACGACAAGCACATCGAGACGATCCTCGGCCAGATGATGCGGAAGGTTCAGGTCAACGAGCCGGGCGACTCCGAGTTCCTCCCCGGCGCGGTGGTGGACAAGTACCGCTTCCGTCGCGAGAACGAGCGCCTGCGCAAGGATCGTCGCAAGCCGGCGACCGGTCAGACGCTGCTGCTCGGGATCACCAAGGCGTCGCTCTCCTCGGACTCCTTCATCTCGGCGGCTTCCTTCCAGGAGACGACCAAGGTGCTCACCGAGGCGGCCATCGCTGGCAAGCGCGACTCGCTCGTGGGCCTCAAGGAGAACGTGATCCTCGGTCACATGGTTCCGACGGGCACGGGCTTCCGTGACCACTACCGGACCCGCGTGAAGAAGAACATCGACTTCGGCGAGATCGGCGGCGCCGGCGGCGCCGTCACCTTCGGCGGTGCCGGTCACGACGATGCGATGGAGAGCATGCTCTCCGTGGACGCCGCGGCGGCCGCCCTGGGGGTGGACCCCGCGTCCCTCGGCCTCGGCGCGTCCCCGCTGACCACCACCACGACGGTCACCACCGAGGCCCCGGCCTCCGACCCCGAGGGCGGCAGCTCCGCCGCGAGCTGACACCCCCGGACCCGCCCCGGGGCCTGGCCAGCCTCTCCCTCCGCCTCGAGGAGGGCGAGGCTGGCCTTCGGACCCGTCCAGGGTTGACCCCAGGACCCCCCTCCGTACACTTTTTCGCCGCTTCCCAGCCGGGCCCTCCGAACGGCCCGGGTGGGGGAGCGACCTCGAACAGAACGCGATGCCGACCATCAACCAGCTCATTCGCAAGGGCCGCAAGACGCCGCTCAAGCGATCAAAGTCCCCCGTCCTGGACTCCTGCCCGCAGAAGCGCGGCGTGTGCCTCCAGGTGAAGACGCAGACCCCGAAGAAGCCGAACTCGGCGCTCCGGAAGATCGCGCGTGTTCGCCTGTCGAACGGCAAGGAGATCACCGCCTACATCCCCGGCGAGGGTCACAACCTCCAGGAACACTCCGTCGTGCTCGTTCGCGGCGGCCGCGTCCGTGACCTCCCCGGTGTGCGCTACCACATCCTCCGCGGCACCCTCGACACCTCCGGTGTCGACGGCCGCTCCCAGAGCCGCTCCAAGTACGGCTCGAAGCGCCCCAAGAAGTGATTCGCCCCTCCTGATCCAGCCACACCCCCAGCCGGCTCGAGGCACCCGCGCTCCGCGCGTGCTCATCGCGTCACGCAGCCCGGAGCCCCAAGCGTCCGCAGTTCGGAACCTCCGCCACGCAGCGCCTCGCCGGCAACCCACTCGGCCCCAAGCGGCCGCCGCCAGAGAGCACCAAGATGCCCCGTAACTTCAAGTCCACCGCCGTCTTCCAGAAGCCGGACCCCAAGCTCGGCTCGCCCCTCGCGTCCAAGGTGATCAACCAGGTCATGCAGGACGGCAAGAAGAGCACGGCTCAGACCATCCTCTACAAGGCGCTCGACGTCGCGCTCGGGAAGCTGAGCGACGTCGAGGGTGAGAGCCCGGAGGAGAAGCAGATCGCGATCCTCACCAAGGCCATCGAGAACGCCAAGCCGAACGTCGAGGTTCGCTCCAAGCGCGTCGGCGGCGCCAACTACCAGGTGCCGCGCGAGGTCAAGAAGGCCCGCCAGCAGTCCCTGGCGATCCGCTGGATCGTGGACAACAGCCGCAAGAAGAAGGGCAAGCCGATGCACCTGCGCCTCGCGGAGGAGCTCGTCGACGCCTTCAACGGCACCGGCGCGTCGGTCACCTGGAAGGAGAACATCCACAAGATGGCGGAGGCCAACAAGGCCTACGCGCACTTCGCGCGCTGATCGCCAGGGCGATCGCCCCGACCACCCTGGAGGGCTGGAACCCGCGCGCGGGTTGCAGCCCTCTTCGCGTTCCACGCCGCCGCCGATGGAGCGCCCGACGCGCGCCTCGCGGTCCGGCGCGCGAGGGGGCAGGGCTGCTCGAGGGGGCTCGATCCCCGTCTCGGCGCTCCGCGGAGGCTTGTCCCGGACGTCGTTCGAATACGCTCGGGCGCACCGCGAACAGGCTCCCGTCATGAATCCCGTCTTCGAACTCGATCGCTACACCATCCGCCGCAAGCTCCTGAAGGTCTTCGGGGCGAGCTTCCAGGTCTTCGACCCCGAGGGCCGCCAGGTGGCCTCCTGCGCGCAGAAGGCCTTCAAGCTGAAGGAGGACATCCGCGTCTTCGAGGACGAGGAGCGAACCAGACCGCTCCTCACCATCCAGGCGCGCCAGGTCATCGACTTCCACGCCTCCTACGACATCGTCGACGCGGTCGAGGGGGTCAAGGTCGGCGCGGCTCAGCGGGCGGGCGTGAAGTCCATCTTCCGGGATCACTGGCACGTGCTCGACGCGAACGATCAGCCCATCGCGGAGGTCGAAGAGGACAGCATGGGCATGGCCCTCGTCCGCCGCGTCCTGTTGAACCTGATCCCGCAGACCTTCCACCTCGACGGCGGCGCCACGTTCAAGCAGCGCTTCAACCCGGTGATCTACAAGCTCGACGTCAGCGTCGATCGCGACGCGACCGTGGACCGACGGCTCCTGTTCGGCGTGGCCGTCCTGCTCGCGGCGATCGAGGGGCGTCAGGACAGCTGAGCCCGGGCGTGCACGACATCCTCACGAGCTGCGAGCACTGCGCGCACCGCTTCGAGGTCCCCAGGGCCGCGGCGGGGAGCCTGCAGAACTGCCCCTCGTGCGGGAAGGCCACGCGCGTCCCCGGCGAGTCCGATCCCGCCTGGGTCCCGTTCCAGCTCATCGTCGCGGCGCTCTGCGTCGCGGCGGGGGTCGTCGCGTCGCTCGGTTCCGGACCGGTGGCGGGCTTCGCGGTGGGGGGCGGTCTGCTGGCCGCTGCCCTCCTGCTGCGGGCGGCGCTCTGATCCCGCTCGCCTGCCTGGAGTCGGACCCCCGCCGCCTCCGGCCCGCGACGGCGGCGGGGGACCACGGACCGCGGAGGGCGCCTGCGGGTCGGCTCCGCGCTGTGGTCCAATGGTCCCATGGAGCGCGCCAGCACGCCCCTCGACGTCCTCATCCTCCGCGACCCCAAGGAGTCGCCGCGGAAGTGCTCGCTCGTTCCGCTGCGCGGGACGCCGGGGATCGAGTTCGTGGCCTACGACCGCGAGCGGACCCTCGACGGGGCCGGACGCGTCCTGCTCGACCCGGCTGGAGATCCGATCACGGCTGCCGACGTGGGCAAGCCGCTCCTGGTCCTCGACTCCAGCTGGCGCCGGCTGCCGAAGCTGCGCGACGCCGTCATGGGGGATCCCGTGTCCAGGCGGCTTCCGCCGCTGCGCACCGCCTACCCCCGCAAGAGCCGCGACTTCGAGGACCCGGCCGAAGGGCTCGCGTCCGTGGAGGCGCTCTACGCCGCCCTGCGATTGCTCGGCCACGACGGCATCGACCACCTGCTCGCGGACTACCGCTGGGCGGACGAGTTCCTCGAGATGAACGCCGAGGCGCTCGCGTCGCCGCCGGGCGCCTGAGCGTCGCGCGGACGCGCCGCGCCCGCGGCCCCGCTCGCCTTCAGGGCTCGCGAAGCGCCTCCGCCTCGCGCGGAGAGCGCACATCGGGGCACGGCCAGGGAGCTCCCGGCTAACCTGCTCTCCGTGATCGCCCCGCTCCTGCTCACGTCGGCCGCCCTGCTCCAGGGGCCGCCCTTCGACCCGCCGGCCATCGTGCCGCCGGCCCTCTCCGTCCAGCCGCGCTTCGCTCCCTTCGTGGTGCCCGGGGCGCTGCGAGTCGTCGCCACCGAGGAGGGACTCGAGGGCGCGGCGGCGGTCCTCGCGGACCACCTCGCGCGGCTCATCGGCTCCGAGGTCACGGTGGCAGCTCCGCCCTCACGATCCGGCGACGTGCTCCTCACCACGGGGTACCTCGTCGACGCGGTCGCGGGCGACCCCGAGGGCTTCTCCATCGAGGTCTTCGGCGACCACGTCGCGCTCTCCGGAGCGACCGGGGCCGGCGTGCATCGCGCGGCTTCGCGGCTGCTCCAGCTGCTCGAGCAGGATCCCGAGACCGGGGTGTGGATGGTGCCCGCGGTCCGGATCGACGACGCGCCGGCTCTCCCGTGGCGCGGGCTGATGCTCGACCTCGCGCGCTTCCCCCATCCGGTCGAGTCGGTGGAGGAGGCGATCGAGCTCGCTTACCTGTTCTCGCTCAACACGGTGCAGCTGCACCTCTCCGACGACCAGGCCTTCACCTTCCCGGCGTCCTGCCTGCCTCCGCGAACGGGGCCGCTCGCCGGCGACGCGGATCGCGGCTACACGCGCGAGGACATCGCGCGCCTCGTGCGCTTCGCGGACGCGCGCGGGGTCGTCCTGGTGCCGGAGATCGACATGCCGGCCCACGCGAGCTCGCTCGTGCGCGCGCGGCCCGACCTCTTCGGGTCCTTCGACGAGGAGAAGGACGCGTGGGTCTCGACCGGTGTCATCAACATGGCCTCGCCAGGAGCGCTCGAGGCCCTCGACCAGCTCCTCGCCGAGGTCGCCGCCGCCTTCCCGTCCAGCCCCTGGATCCACCTCGGCGGTGACGAGGTCCGGGCTCCGGGACTCGTGGACACGCCGGAGTTCGCGCCCTACGCGGCCGCGCACTCGATCCCGACCACCGTGCAGGAGGGAGCGATCGGCGAGCTCCTCGGTCACTTCCTCGGTCGGATGGCCCGGCGCGTCACCGACCTCGGTCGCACCCCGGTCCTCTGGGAGGGTTTCCGCGCGGCGAAGGTCGAGGCGAACCGCGTGCCCTCCGACGTGGTCGTCATGAGCTGGAGCCAGAGCTCCACCTCGCCGGAGGAGCTCCTCGAGCGCGGCCACGGCGTGATCAACTGCAACTGGGAGCCGCTCTACGTCGTGCCGGCCCAGGGGTGGGCGAGCCAGCCGCGCCACGCCTGGGACTGGCAGCCGCGCCTGCTGCGCCAGCGCCACGGAGGGAAGGAGACGCGCCTCGCCGCGGACGCGGACCTGCGCGGCGCGCAGGTCTGCGTGTGGGAGCAGCGGCCGGACGCCATCGTCCCGTCCCTGGTGCCGCTGCTGCCCGAGCTCGCCACGCGCATGTGGGGGACCGGAGGCGACGCGGAGTTCGGCGCCTTCGACGCCCGTTCGAAGCGCGCGCGCGCGCGCGCGATGAGGCTCCTCCGCCCCGTTGAAGTCGAGGCCGAAGGACTCGTCGCGAGGACGGGCATCCTCTTCGAGGAGACGCTGTCGGTGCGCCTCACCGCGCCCGCCGGACTCGAGGTGCGCTACCGCGTGGGAGAGGCCGGTGAGGTCCGGAGTCCGCTGGGAAGTGACGCCGCGGTCTGGGACGGGGAGCCGATCTCCATCGAGGAGAGCGCGCTCGTCACCGCGCGGGCGTTCGCCGGGGATCGGCCCGTGGGTTTCGCGACCGAGGTGCGCTTCCAGCGGGGCACGCCGGTGCTTCGCCACTTCGCCCACGAGCTGCCGCAGGGTGGCGTGATCACCCCCGCGATCCTCGACGAGACCTGGGCGGACGGCGGGAGCCAGATCGGCGCCGGCGTCCTCGCAGCCCCGGACGCCGATCGCATGACCGCGATCAACCGTGAGCTGTTCGCGAAGGTGCGCGACCGGCTCCCCCTGCGCAGCCACGTGGACCTTCGGCCCCTCGCCTGGGAGGTGGTGGGGCCCTGGCGGAGGGTCGATCCGCTCCGGCCTCGCATCTGGGGGCGGCACGCGGTCTTCGCCGAGGGGCAGCTGCGGATCCCGGAGCCGGGTCGCTGGACGCTCTCGGGGACGGCGAGGAGCGGCCTGGCGCGCGTCCACGTCGGAGGGCAGCTCGCCTTGCTCGTCGAGGGGATGGAGGAAGCACGGGCCGGGGCGGAGCTGGCTGCCGGCATCTACGCGGTGACCATCGAGCTCTCCGTGCCCTTCGTGCACGAGGATCTCCAGCTGCTCTTCCAGCGCGAGGGCGAGGACGATCCGCTGGCGCTCTACGACCTGCTCCTCGATCTCGACGAGAACGTGCCCGCGGTCGAGCTCTCCTCGGTCTCCGGTCCGTTCCGCTGAGCCGCGGGCGGCCTGGCCGCTCGAATCGTGCGGGGCTGGCTTGGGGTGACGGGCGCGGGCGGCCATCCGTGCAGCCCCGGGGCGAAATCGCCTCGGACCGGAGTGTCCGCTCCGTATCGTGGCCCACATGTCCGTGCCCGAGGAAGCGCCCGGAGCCGGTCGCTCGATCCGCAACGTCGGAATCTGCGCCCACATCGACGCGGGGAAGACGACCCTCACGGAGCGGATCCTCCACGTCACGGGCCGCGAGCGCTACGTGGGCCGCGTGGACGAGGGCACCTCGGTCATGGACTGGATGGCCGAGGAGCGGGAGCGCGGGATCACCATCGCCGCCGCCGCCACGCGCGTGAGCTGGGGCGACGCCGAGATCAACCTCGTGGACACGCCGGGTCACGTGGACTTCACCGTCGAGGTCGAACGCTGCATGCGGGTCCTCGACGGCGCGGTGCTCGTGCTGGACGCGACCCATGGGGTCGAGCCGCAGACCGAAACGGTGTGGCGACAGGTGGCGGCGCGCGGCCTCCCCGCCATCGCGTTCGCGAACAAGTGCGAGCGACCCGGCGCCGACGTCCTCGGATGCGCGCGCTCGATCTCCGTGCGCCTCGGGGCGCGCGCGGTCAACGTGGCGTATCCGGTGGGTGGGGGGGACACCGACGAGGCGCTCAGCGCGATCATCGACCTCGTGCACATGCGAGCATGGCGGCTGGACCGCGCGGGCCAGCGACGGTCCGTCGAGGTGCGGCCCGAGTCGATGGAGGAGGCGGCGGTGCTGCGCGCCGAGCTCGTGGACGTCCTCGCCGATCGCGACGAGGTCTTGTTCGAGGCGATCTGCGACGGCCGTGACCCGAGCGGTGAGGAGGTCATGCGGTCGCTGCGGACCCTGACCCTCGCGAAGGAGGTCGTGCCGCTGTTCTGCGGGGCGGCGCTGCCCGGTCACGGGGTGCCGCTGCTGCTGGACGGCGTGGCCTCCTTGCTGCCAGCGCCCCACGAGGCCGCGCCGCCGGAGGTCTTCGACGCGTCGAGCGGAGCGCCTCAGCCGGGTGTGCCCCTGCCCGAGCCCCTGGCGCTCTGCTTCAAGGTTCACTCGAAGGTCCGGCGCGGCGTGCGCAGCGACCTCACCTTCGTTCGCGTTCACCGCGGAGAGATCGTGCCCGGGACGAGGCTCTGGAACGGCCGATCCGGCGTCACGGAGGAGGTGGACACGGTCCTGCGGATCCACGCGAGCGAGGTCGAGCACGTCGACGGCGCGGCGGCCGGCGACATCGTCGCCCTCGGCGGGCTGCGGGCGACCGGGACGGGGGACACGCTCATCGCGGAGGGGAGCGAGCTGCGCCTCGAGCCGCCCCGCGTCCCCACGCCGGTCCTGGGGGTCCTCGTCGAGCCGCGCCGTGACGAGGAGCGTATTCCTCTCCGGGACGCCCTCGAGCAGCTCGCCCGGGAAGACCCCTCTTTGAAGGTGTCCGAGGACCGGGCGAGCGGGCAGTGGCTCCTGGAGGGAATGGGCGAGCTGCACATCGACATCGCCGTGGCGCGCCTCGACGCGGAGTTCGGGGTCGAGCCGCGGGTCGGCCCGCCTCGTGTGGCGTTCCGGGAGGCCGTGCGGCTGGAGGCGTCGGGCGCGGGCACGGTCGAGCGGACGCTCGAGGGTGCCAGGGTCCACGCGGAGGTCGAGCTGCGCCTCGAACCCCTCCCGGAGGCGTCCTCGATCCTCGACGTGGAAGGGCTCGGTCGCACCGCTTCCGGGGAGGACCTCGTCCTGAGCGGCCGGGCATGGCGTGGCATCCGGGCGGCCCTGCGGGCGGAGGCTGGCTCGGGCCCCCTCGTCGGTCATCCCCTCTGCGGGACCCGGATCCGCCTGACCGCAGCCCGCTCCCTCAGCGGCGGCGCGCCGGAGGCCGTCTGGGAACAGGCCGCGGTGGCCGGGCTGCGTGAGGCCCTCAAATCGGCGGTCACTGCGGGAGGCGTCGAGCTCCTCGAGCCCTGGATGGCCTTCACCGTCGACACCCCCGACGACGTCTCCAGCGGCGTGATCGGCGATCTGAACGCGCGGCGCGCCAGCATGGAGGAGATCGTCTCGACCGGGACCGAGTCCCGACGAGTCTCGGGGACGGCGCCCCTCAGGGAGCTCATCGGGTACTCCACCGAGCTCCGTAGCCTCTCGAAGGGGCGGGCCACCTTCAATCTCGCCCCGGCTGGCCTCGCTCCATCGCCCGGCGCTGGCTGAGCGGCCTCGCTGGGGGAGTCAGCAGCCGACGTGCGGGGCGGAGCGGATTGCAAAACAAAGTTGGCCGGAATCCTCTCCCCGTGATTGACCCCCCCGGGGGGGGCTCGTACCTTCTTCGCCCCTTGCCCGAACGGCAGGAGTCCCGAATCAGCCCGGAGCGACCATCCGACGCTGACCGGGGATCTCCTCCGGCCGGGTCGGAGACCTATGTGAGCCGCCGCCGCGCGCGCCCACCTCATCCGGCCCTCACCCGAGCGAGGACGCCCCGGCAGCGCCCCCCAGCGCCCTCTGCCGGTGCACGAATCCCCCCGAACACCCGCCTCACGGCCCCGGCCCCTCCGCCGCGCCGTCGGCGGAGCCCGCGCCGGGCCCCTTCCGGCGCGACCATCACCACCGGACCCCAACGCCCCCCTGGCCCGACGCCGGGGCCGCCCCTGCCGGCGGCCTCACAGGGTCGAGCCCACTCACATGAGCGACCGCATCCAGATTCGCATGGAGGCCTACGACCACGAGGCGCTCGACCAGTCGAGCGCCGAGATCGTGGAGACCGCCAAGCGGACGGGCGCCCGCGTCCAGGGCCCCATTCCGCTCCCGACGCGGGTCGAGCGCTACACGGTCCTCCGCTCGCCCTTCATCGACAAGAAGTCGCGCGAGCAGTTCGAGATCCGCACCCACAAGCGGCTCATCTACATCAGCGAGCCGACCCCGCAGACGGTCGATTCGCTCTCCTCGCTCAACATGCCCGCGGGTGTCGACATCCGCATCAAGGCCTGATCCTCCAGCGCGTCCCGCGTCCGCTTCTCGGCGACCGCGGGGCGCTGCTTTTCCCTCAACTCGAACCCACCGCGTGGCCAGGCGTCGCCGGCGCGTGTTCCCGTCCCCGCCAAGGGGGAGGGCGCACTGCCCGGCCCGGGTCGAACCGGTGATCCCCAACACTCGGGGCGCGGCCTTCTCGGTCCGCCCTCGCTCACGAAGTTATGACGCTACTTCTTGGACGTAAGAGAGGCATGACGCAGCTCTTCGCCGACGACGGCACGGTCACCCCGGTGACCGTCGTCGAGGCGGGGCCCTGCACCGTCATGCAGCTGCGGACCCAGGAGACGGACGGCTACGACGCCGTCCAGCTCGGCTACGAGGACGTCCGCGACAAGGTCTCCAACAAGCCCCAGGTGGAGCAGGCCAAGAAGGTCGGCACCGCCCCGAAGCGCTTCCTCCGCGAGGAGCGCCTCGCCGCGCCCGCCGAGGTCGAGGTCGGCGCCCAGGTGACCGTCGAGGCCTTCGAGGCCGGTCACCTGGTCGACGTCATCGGCACCACCAAGGGCCGCGGCTTCGCCGGCACGATCAAGCGCCACGGGTTCGCCCGAGGCCCCAAGACCCACGGCTCGATGAACTATCGCCGTCCGGGTTCGATCGGCTGCTCGGCCTACCCGGGCCGCGTCTTCAAGGGCAAGCGCATGTCCGGCCACTACGGCGCCAAGCGCAAGACCGTGAAGAACCTCGAGATCATGCGCGTCGACGCCGAGCGGAACCTGCTCCTCATCAAGGGCTCGATCCCCGGCCACAACGGCGCCTTCGTCCAGGTCCAGACCGCGCGCACGGGCGTGCAGAAGTAGGGCTCAGCCCTCCGAAGCAGAGAGATCCGATGAAGGTCAAGAGCTACAAGGCGGGCAGCGTGGGCGAGGTCGAACTCGACGTCGCTCCCTTCGGCGAGAAGGTCCTGTACCGCACGCTGAAGGACGCGGTGGTCATGCACATGGCCAACCAGCGCCAGGGCACGGTGAACACCCGCGGCCGCAGCGAGGTCAAGGGCACGAACAAGAAGCCCTACAAGCAGAAGCACACCGGTCGCGCCCGCGCCGGCGACGTCAAGTCGCCCATCTGGCGCGGCGGCGGCACCGTCTTCGGGCCCAAGCCCCGGGACTACAGCTACCACATGCCGACGAAGGCGCGCCGGGTCGCCCTGCGCACCGCCATCGCCGGCAAGGTCGCCGACGGCGAGCTCGTCGTGGCGGACCTCGGTGAGTGGGGCGAGCCCTCGGCCCGCTCCGCCCGGAAGGTCCTCTCCGACCTCGGGTCCCCGCGGCGCGCCTGCGTCGTGATCTCCGAGCGCAACGAGAACCTCTACAAGTCCTTCCGCAACTTCCCGCGCGTCCACGTCCGCACCGCCGCCGAGCTGTGCGCCTACGACGTGGTGAACGGCGGGACGATCATCGCCGAGCAGGGCGCGCTGGATCAGCTCGCCTCCCGCGTCGGCAAGGCCTCGGGTGAAGGAGGTGCGTCGTGAGCCAGGCCACCGACCGTCAGTACCACATCATCAAGCGTCCGCACGTCACCGAGAAGGCGACGACGGACTCCCTGAACCGTAACGCGTACCACTTCCGCGTCCCCACCGACGCGAACAAGGTCGAGATCCGCCAAGCGATCGAGCGCCTGTTCGAGGTCAAGGTGGTGTCCGTGAACACCCTCCGCGTCGGTGGCAAGGCCCGCCGCCGTGGCTGGGTCCGCGGCAACAAGCCGGACTGGAAGAAGGCCATGGTCACCCTCGCCGAGGGCGACACGATCGACGTCCTCTGAGGCGCCGGAGCAGACCAGCCGAGAGCACAGAACGATGCCGATTCGCAAGTACAAGCCGACATCCCCGGGCCGCCGTCACGGCAGCGTCCTGACCTACGAAGAGGTCACGACGTCGAAGCCCGAGAAGTCGCTCCTTCGCCCGCTGAAGAAGACGGGCGGCCGGAACAACTACGGCCGCATCACCGCCCGCTTCCGTGGGGGCGGCCACAAGCGCAAGTACCGGGTCATCGACTTCAAGCGCGACAAGGACGGGATCCCCGCCAAGGTCGCGACGGTCGAGTACGACCCCAACCGCACCTGCTTCATCGCCCTGCTGCACTACGCGGACGGCGAGAAGCGCTACATCCTCGCGCCGATCGGCCTCGAGGTCGGGCAGACGATCCTGTCGGGCCCCGACGCCGAGCCGAACCCCGGCAACGCGAAGATGCTCCGCGACATCCCGATCGGTGTCCAGGTGCACAACGTCGAGCTCCAGCCCGGCCGCGGCGGCCAGATGGTCCGCTCCGCCGGCGCCTCGGCGCAGCTGACCGCCCGCGAGGGCAAGTACGCGGTCCTGACCCTGCCCTCGGGCGAACTCCGCCGCGTCCACGTGACCTGCCGCGCCACCATCGGGCGCGTCGGGAACACGGATCACCAGAACGTCAAGCTCGGCAAGGCCGGGCGCCGGCGCCATCTGGGCCGCCGTCCGCACGTCCGCGGTACGGCCATGAACCCGGTCGACCACCCCATGGGTGGTGGTGAAGGCCGGACCGCGGGGGGTCGTCACCCCTGCTCGCCGACCGCTGTCCTCGCGAAGGGCGGCCGCACCCGGCGCCGCAATCACCCGACCGACGTCTTCATCATCCGCCGCCGTCGCAAGCGCAAGTGATGCCTGAGCGGGGGAGCCGTGCTCCCCTGCGCTGCAAGAACAGAACGACATGTCGAGAAGCATCAAGAAGGGCCCCTACATCGACGCCAAGCTCGAGAAGAAGGTGCTCGCGCAGAACGAGGCCGGGACGAAGAACCCGATCACGACCTGGGCTCGTGCCTGCACGATCTCCCCGGACTTCATCGGGCACACGTTCATGGTCCACGACGGCCAGAAGCACGTGAAGGTCTACGTGAACGAGGACATGGTCGGGCACAAGCTCGGCGAGTTCGCGATCTCCCGGATCTTCCGTGGCCACACGAACAAGAAGGAAGGCCAGAAGGGCGGCCGCTGATCCGAGCCATGAAGAACGAAATCATCCGTGAGCTCGGCGGCTTCGTGGCGCGCCACCGCTACGCGCGCATCTCGTCGCGCAAGGCGCGCCTGATCGCCGACATGATCCGCGGGCGCAACGTCAACGACGCCCTGGACCTGCTCAAGCTCCAGCCGCAGCGGGGCGCCGCCTTCTTCGAGAAGGTGCTGCTCTCGGCCATCGCGAACGCGGCCCAGGACGAGGAGGTCGACACGAACTCCCTCTTCGTCGCCGACGCACGCGCCGACGACGGCCCCATGCTCAACAACCGTCTTCGCTACCGCCCCGGCCCCCAGGGCCGCGCCATGCCGTACGCGAAGAAGACCTCTCACCTGACCGTGATCGTGGCCAGCGCCGCGACCGTCGCCGCCTCCGACGAAGCCGAGGAGGGCGCGAACGCCTGAGGGCGTACATCGAATCGATGGGACAGAAGATCCACCCCACCGGCTATCGCGTCGGGATCATCGAGCCCTGGGCCTCGCGTTGGCACGGGAGCAAGCACGACTTCGCCCGTCTTCTCCGTCAGGACAAGACGATCCGCGATCACATCGAGAAGGAGTACGGCTCCGCCGGCATCCCGCGCATCGAGATCGAGCGCACCAGTGATGCCGTCAACGTGATCATCTACACCGCGCGCCCCGGCGTGCTCGTCGGCCGCAAGGGCGTCCGGATCGATCAGCTGAAGGGCGACCTGCAGAAGATCGCGGAGACCACGGTCCACCTGACGATCCACGAGATCAAGCGTCCGGAGCTGTCCGCCGGCCTCGTCGCCGAGGTCATCGCCGAGCAGCTGAAGCGCCGGATGGCCTTCCGCCGTGCGGTGAAGAAGGCGGTGCAGACCACGATGCAGGCCGGCGCCCTCGGCGTGAAGGTCATGATCAACGGTCGCCTCGGGGGTGCTGAGATGGCGCGTCAGCTGCAGGAGCGTGAGGGCCGTGTGCCGCTCTCGACCCTTCAGTCGAACGTCGAGTACGGCACCGCTCTCGCCCGCACCACCTACGGCGTCATCGGCGTCAAGGTCTGGATCTACAAGGGCGACATCGAGCGCGGTGAGAAGATCAACTACCGCGTGACGTCGGCGGCCGGCGGTCGCTACGACCGCGGCGGTCCTGGCGGTCCGCGCCGTGGCGGCGCTCGTCGCCGTGGCGGCCGTGGCCGGGGTGGCCCCGGTGGGGGACCCGGTGGCGGCGGTGGCGCCGCTCCGTCGCAGCCCCAGGGCTCCGTGACCCAAGGAGGTGCGTGATGGCTTACATGCCCAAGCGCATCAAGCGCCGCCGCGTCTTCCGCGGGAAGATCAAAGGCCTCGCGACCCGCGGTAACCGGGTGAGCTTCGGAGAATTCGGCCTCCAGTCCCTGGACGCCGGGTGGATCACCGGGCGCCAGCTCGAGGCCAGCCGTATCGCCGCGAACCGCGCGACTCAGGGCGCCGCGAAGATCTGGATCCGCGTCTTCCCCGACAAGCCGATCTCCTCCAAGCCCGCCGAGACCCGGATGGGTAAGGGCAAGGGTGACATCGACTTCTGGGCCGCCGAGGTCAAGCCCGGCACCATCCTCTTCGAGCTCGGCAACGTCACCGAGGACAAGGCCAAGCTCGCCTTCAAGCGCATTGCTCACAAGATGCCCGTGAAGGTGCGGATGGTGAAGCGCGTGCCGACGACCTGATCGCCGGAGAACCTTGCCATGAAGATCGAAGACATCCGCGCCAAGACCGACGCCGAGCTCGAGTTCGACCTGAACGGTCTGAAGAAGGACCTGTTCGACGCCCGCTTCCGCGCCGGCACCGGGACCGACGGCAACACCTCGCGCATCCGCGAGATGAAGCGAAACATCGCCCGGATCAACACCATCCTCCACGAGCGCGCCCTGGGCGTGCGGGACGCGGCCTCCAAGTGAGCGCCTGAGGCCTCCCAGACGGACACCTATTTCGCGAGCCCGAAACCAGCAGAGCCTGTGAACCAGGGCTCCCCCCAGCGATGACCGAGACCGCCAACAACACCGCCTCCGCCGCCGCGCGCAACAGCCGCAGCGTCGTGCAGGGCATCGTCTCGAGCGCCGGGATGGACAAGACCATCTCCGTGCGCGTCGAGCGGATGTTCAAGCATCCGAAGTACAAGAAGTACATCCGCCGCCACTCCAAGGTGCACGCCCACGACGAGACCAACGAGTGCATGGTCGGCGACGTGGTGGAGCTCATGGAGTGCCGCCCGATGTCGAAGTCGAAGCGCTATCGCCTCGTCCGCATCGTCGAGCGTCCCTCGCTGCCGGCCGGCGCCGTGAAGCCGACCGAGGTGCAGGCCGCCGCCACCGCCGACGCGATGGGGGCCGAGGACGACGCCGCTGATTCCGGTCAGGAGGTGGAGTCGTGATCCAGATGCAGACCTATCTGGACGTCGCCGACAACACCGGCGCCAAGCAGGTCCAGTGCATCAAGGTGCTCGGTGGCACCCACCGCCGCTACGCCGGTCTCGGCGACATCGTGGTGGCCTCCGTCAAGAAGGCCATCCCCGGCTCCGAGGTCAAGCCCGGCACCATCGTCAAGGGCGTCATCGTCCGCGTGAAGAAGAACACCCGTCGCCCCGACGGCTCCTACGTTCGCTTCGATCGCAACGCGCTCGTCATCGTCGACGGCGAGGGCAACCCGAAGGGCACCCGTATCTTCGGCGCCGTCGCCCGCGAGCTGCGCGATCGCAGCTTCATGAAGATCGTCTCCCTCGCTCAGGAGGTCATCTGATGCACGTCAAGCGCGGAGACCAGGTGATCGTGATCGCCGGCAACGACAAGGGCTCGACCGGTGAGGTCATCCAGGTCATGCGGTCCGAGAACCGCGTGCTGGTGCAGGGCGTGAACGTCCGCGTCAAGCACGAGAAGCCCACCCAGCAGAGTCCCCAGGGAGAGCGCGTCGAGCGCGAGTTCCCGATCCACGCGAGCAACGTCCAGCTCATCGATCCCGCGACCGGCAAGGGCACGCGCAAGCGCCCGCAGGCCTGATCGCTCCCCAGCACATCCCACCCAGACAGCTCAACGGGCCGACAACGACCGGCCCTGAAACCATGGCTGCCCGACTCCAAGAAAAGTACGACAGCGAGGTCCGCGGAAAGCTCTCCGAGGCCTTCGACATCAAGAACGCCCACGCCGTCCCCCGCCTCGAGAAGATCGTGGTGAACATGGGGGTGAAGGGCGCGGTCGAGTCCAAGTCGAAGGTCGAGACCGCCGCCCGTGACCTGGGCACGATCACCGGCCAGAAGGCGACCATCCGCAACGCGAAGAAGTCCATCGCGGGCTTCAAGCTGCGCGAGGGGATGCCGATCGGCTGCGCGGTGACCCTGCGTCGCGACCGCATGTGGGAGTTCGCCGACCGCCTCATCTCGGTCGTCCTCCCTCGTATCCGCGACTTCCGCGGCGTGAAGGACAAGCTGGACGGCCGGGGCAACTACACCCTGGGCCTCTCCGAGCAGTCCATCTTCCCCGAGATCCCGTTCGACCGGATCGAGTTCCAGCAGGGCATGGACATCACGTTCGTGACCAGCGCCGGCACCGACGAGCAGGGCTACATGCTGCTCAAGGAACTCGGCATGCCCTTCGTCGACCGCAGCAAGAAGGACTGAGCGCGCCAGCTCGCAGCTCACTTCGAAGAGGACAACAGCCATGATGACCGACCCCATCGCCGACATGCTCACCCGCATTCGGAACGCGAATTCGATCGGCCGCAAGCGCGTCGACATGCCGGCCTCGCGCATCCGCGTGGGCATCGCCAACGTGCTCAAGGACGAGGGATTCGTCGCGGACTACCGCGTCGAGGAGGGCCAGCCCTCCAGCACGCTCCACCTGACCCTTCGCTACGGCGTGGACGGTGAGAAGGTGATCCGCTCGATCCGCCGCGTCAGCAAGCCCGGCCGCCGCGCCTACGCCGGCCTCAAGGAGCTCAAGCCCGTCCTGCGCGGGCAGGGTATCCACGTCCTGTCGACGCCGAAGGGCGTCCTCTCCGACCGCAAGGCCCGCGAGCTGGGCGTCGGCGGCGAGCTTCTCGCCGAGGTCTTCTGATCCAGAACCCGCCATGTCCCGTATCGGCAAAGCACCCGTCACTCTCCCCGGAGGCGTCACCGTCGACGTCAAGGGCCGGGACGTGACCGTGAAGGGCCCCAAGGGCTCCCTCTGCATGTCGCTCCGCCCCGAGGTGGAGCTGGCCGTCGAGGGCTCCGAGGCCACCGTCACCCTCAACGGCTCCGGCGCTCCGCGCCAGGCCCGTGCCTTCCACGGCATGACCCGCGCGCTCGTGAACAACATGGTTCACGGCGTGACCAAGGGCTACGAGAAGAAGCTCGAGATCGTCGGGGTCGGCTGGAACGCCAAGGCCCAGGGCGACAAGGTCGTGCTCAACATCGGCTTCTGCCACGACGTCCCGGTCAAGATGCCGGACGGCGTGAAGGTCGAGACCCCCAACCCCACGTCGATCGTCATCACCGGCATCGACAAGCAGGCGGTCGGCCAGATCGCCGCCGAGATCCGCGCCGTGCGGCCGCCGGAGCCCTACAAGGGCAAGGGCATCCGTTACGAGGGCGAGTACGTGCGCCGCAAGGCGGGCAAGTCCTTCGGCTCCTGATCCACCTCGCTGCGATGAAGTCCACCACGCTGCTCAAGAACAAGCGCCGCGATCGCCGCGCGAAGAGCGTCCGCCGCCGGATCTCCAAGTTCTCCGGTCGTCCCCGCCTGTCCGTGCACCGCACGACCAAGCACATCTCCGCCCAGGTCATCGACGACGTGGAGGGCAAGACCCTCTGCGCCGTGTCGACGACCTCGAAGAAGCTCGCCGATCAACTCAGCGGCAAGACCAAGTCCGAGAAGGCCGCCGTCATCGGCGCCGAGATCGCTCGTCTGGCCAAGGAGAAGAACGTCTCCGACGTGGTCCTGGACCGTGGCTACGCCCGGTACCACGGCCGCGTCAAGGCCCTCGCCGACGCCGCCCGCGAGGGCGGCCTCAGCTTCTGACCGCTGGCCCACCTGATTCCATGAAGACTCACGTCGAATATCTGGACCACGCCGAGATCGAAGAGGCCGGCGAACTCAGCGAGCAGCTGCTCAAGGTCAATCGCTGCGCCGCCGTCGTGAAGGGCGGCCGCCGCTTCTCCTTCTCCGGCCTCACCGTCGTGGGGAACCGCGCCGGCGTCGTCGGCTACGGCTTCGGCAAGGCGCGCGGCGTCCCCGCCGCCATCGAGAAGGCCAACAAGGACGGCCGCAAGCACCTCCAGCGCGTGCCTCTCACCAAGGAAGGCACGATCCCGCACGAGGTCATCGGCGAGTTCTGCTCCGCGCGGGTCAAGCTGATCCCCGCCTCCGAGGGTACGGGCATCATCGCCGGCACCTCGGTGCGCGCCGTGGCCGAGATGGCGGGCATCAAGAACCTGCTGTCGAAGTCGATGGGCTCGACCAATCCGATCAATCTCGTCAAGGCCGCCCTCGACGCGCTCGCCCAGCTCCGGACCCCGGAAGAGGTCGAGGAGCTGCGCGGCACGAAGCTCTGAGCCCGAAGGCTCCACGCCAAGGAACATCACCATGGACCTCTCCTCCGTCTGCGCCAAGGGCACCAAGTACGCGTCTCGCGTGCGCGTGGGCCGTGGCACCGGCTCCGGCAAGGGCAAGACCTCGGGTCGCGGCCACAAGGGTCGCGGTCAGCGCTCAGGCGCGAGCCGTCGCGCCGGCTACGAGGGCGGGCAGATGCCGATCTACCGCCAGGTGCCCAAGCGTGGCTTCACCAACGCCCGCTTCCGCACCGACTACACGATCATCAACGTGGGGGACCTGTCCGCCTTCGAGGGCGGCGCCACGGTCGACCTCGAGGCGATCCTCTCGAAGGGCCTCGCCTCGAAGAACACCGACCTCCTCAAGATCCTCGGCAACGGCGAGCTGAGCGCGGGCATCACCGTCCGCGCGCAGAAGTTCTCGAAGAGCGCCCGCGCAAAGATCGAAGCCGCTGGCGGCACCGCCATCGAACTCGATGCCCGCGGTCGCGAGGCTTCGGCCGAGTCCTGATCGCGTCCTCCGACCGAGCCCTTCCCCAACCGCGCCCCTGACCCCTCACCGCTCGTGGATAACAACTTCCTCAAGCTGTTCAAGATTCCGGAGACCCGGCAGCGCATCCTGCGCACGCTGGGCCTCCTGATCGCGTACAGGGTCGGGTTCCAGATCCCGATCCCGGGGATGAACCCTCAGTACCTGCAGGAGTCGGCGCAGGGCCTCTTCGGCCTGATCTCGGCCCTGTCCGGTGGTGCGCTGGGTCAGACGACGATCTTCGCCCTCGGGATCATGCCGTACATCTCGGCGTCGATCATCTTCTCGATGCTGACGAAGGTCTCGCCCCAGCTCGAGGCCGTGTCGAAGGAGGGGGCCGCGGGTCAGAAGAAGATCAACCAATGGACCCGTCTCACCACGGTGCCCATCGCGCTGGTCCAGGCGATCTTCATCTACACCGGCGTCTTCCTGCAGGATCCCAAGAAGATCGATCCCGGGATGGCGGGCCACCCGCTGGTCCTCGGCCTCATCGTGGTGGGGGCCCTCGTCACGGGGGCGCTGCTCGTCATGTGGATCGGTGAGCTGATCACCGAGTACGGCGTGGGCAACGGCGCCTCGCTGATCATCATGGCCGGCATCATCGCGGGCCTGCCGAGCAGCATCGCCAGCCTCAAGACCAGCAACGCGGACGAGTTCTGGAACATCATGGTGTTCCTGGCGCTGGTCTGGGCCGTGACGATCTTCGTCGTCGTCTTCATGCACAAGGGCGCGCGCCGGATCCCGATCCAGTACGCGCGCCTGCAGCGCGGCCGCCGCGTCTACGGCGGGCAACGTCACTTCCTGCCGCTCAAGGTGAACATGGCCGGCGTCATGCCGATCATCTTCGCCTCGGTGCTGTTCGTGATCCCGGGCATCCTGTTCCAGTGGCTCGGTTGGAGCTACGGCGCCCAGATGTTCGGGGACCCGACGGGGTTCACCTACACGACGCTGTACCTGCTCCTGATCTTCTCCTTCTGCTTCTTCTGGAACCGTCTGATGTTCCAGCCGGAGGACATCGCGAACAACCTGCGCGAGCACGGGTCCTTCATCCCGGGGATCCGCCCGGGTGCGAAGACCGCGGAGTACCTGTCGAGCGTTCTCACCAGGATCACACTGGCTGGCGCCGCGTTCCTCGCGATCGTCGCGGTCGTGCCGAACTTCATCACGGCGGACACCAGCCTGACGCTGGAGATGCGCTACTTCCTCGGCGGGACGAGCGTGCTGATCGTGGTGGGGGTGGCGCTCGAGCTCGTCGACAAGCTCCAGGCCCAGCTCGTGATGAAGGCCTACGACGGGGGTGGCGGAGAAGGGACGCCCGCCGCGCCGGCCGCTGGCGGCAAGGCCAAGAAGAAGAAGGGTGGCTCCGGTCAGACCGGCGCATCCTGGACCAAGCGTGATGGAGGAGCGCAGCCCGGCAAGAGCTGAGGCGGCCGTCCATGGCGAAGGAAGAACCGATCACCGTCGAGGCCATCGTGACCGAGGCCCTCCCGAACGCCCGTTTCAGGGCGAAGCTGGAGTCGGGCCACGAGATCCTCGCGCACGTCTCCGGCAAGATGCGGATGCACTACATCCGGATCCTCCCGGGGGACAAGATCACAGTCGAGATGTCACCGTACGACCTCACCAAGGGTCGGATCACCTGCCGAGGCGAGCGTCGTAGACGCGGCGGCCGCGGCCGTAGGAGAAGAAGAAGATGAAAGTTCGCAGCAGCGTCCGGCGCATGTGCGCCTCCTGCAAGATCGTCAAGCGTCGTGGGGTCCTTCGGGTCATCTGCGACGCCGACCCCCGTCACAAGCAGCGCCAGGGCAAGTGATCGCTTCGGCGACCCCAGCCCTCACCCCCGACCACACCCCGGGCCCGGCACTCCGCCGCGCCTCCCTTCAGAGCAGAGCATTTCATGGCACGTGTCATCGGCGTCGACATCCCGAACGACAAGCGTTTGGAGATCAGCCTGACCTACATCTTCGGCGTGGGCCGCAAGACGGCCCTCGACGTGTGCCGCGACCTCAACCTCGACCCGGGGATGAAGGCGCGGGACCTGACCGAGGAGCAGCTGACCAACCTCGCGAACCATCTCCAGAAGGAGTACCAGGTCGAGGGTGAGCTCCGACGCTCCCTCGCCCAGGCCATCGGGCGCCTGCGTGATATCGGCTGCTACCGCGGCCTCCGCCACCGCCGCCAGCTCCCCGTTCGCGGTCAGCGCACACGAACCAACGCCCGCTCCCGCAAGGGTCCCAAGAAGACCGTCGCCGGCAAGAAGTCCATCAAGAAGTGATCGCCGCGACGGCCGGCGAAGCGCTCGCGCCCGAGCGCTCGCGCCCCGCCACCGCCCGACCGAGACCAGAAGCAAATCATGGCCAAGAGCACCAAGCGCAAGGCGAAGAAGAACATCGTCAAGGGGATCGTCCACGTGAAGTCGACGTTCAACAACACCCACGTGACGATCACCGATCCCGCCGGCAACACCATCTCCTGGGGTACTGCCGGCAGCCAGGGATTCAAGGGCACTCGTAAGAGCACCCCCTTCGCGGCACAGCGCGCCGCGGACAACGCCGCCCAAGCAGCGATGCGGCACGGTCTCAAGGAGGTCGAGGTGCGCGTCAAGGGCGCCGGCTCCGGCCGCGAGTCCGCCGTCCGCGCCCTGGCCAACGCCGGGCTTCGCGTCATCTCCATCGAGGACGTGACCCCGCTTCCCCACAACGGCTGCCGCGCGAAGAAGCGCCGCCGCGTCTGATCCCCTTCACCAGCAGCAGCCCACGCAGCCAGCCCGAACACTAGAGGCAGCGAACCATGGCTCGTTACACCGGACCCAAGATCAAGCAGTGCCGACGGGAGGGGATGAACCTCTTCTTCCTCGGACAGAACACCTCCAGCGGCAAGGTCGCAGTGCTCCAACGCCGTGACTACCCGCCGGGCGTGCACGCGCAGAGCCGCCGCAAGGTGACCGAGTACGGCGTCCGCCTGCGCGAGAAGCAGAAGCTCAAGCGCGTCTTCGGCGTCCTCGAGCGTCAGTTCAAGCGCTACTTCACCGAGGCCGAGCGCATGAAGGGCAACACGGGTGAGAACCTGCTGTCGCTCCTCAGCCGCCGTATGGACAACGTCGTGCTCGCCGGTGGCTTCGCCACCACGCTGGCGCAGGCGCGCCAGATGGTGAACCACGGCCATTTTCGCGTGAACGGCAAGCGCGTGACCATCCCGTCCTACCGCGTCCGCGTCGGTGACGTCATCACCCCGCGCGACAAGGAGAACACCAAGAAGATCGTCTCCGGGTTCATCGACGTGAACAAAGGTGGCTTCCAGCCCGACTGGCTGGGCATCGATGGCGACGCCATGGCGATCACCGTCAACAGCCTGCCCCGCCGCGAAGACTTCCAGTTCCCGATCCAGGAGCAGCTCATCGTCGAGCTCTGCTCGAAGTGATCCGGCCCCTGGCGCGGCGCGCGACCTCGTCGCCGCTCGCCGGGACCTCTCCCCCCCCTCTCACACCTCCTCTCCCCGCCCGACGCACGCAGCGAACCCGCTCCGGCACAGAGTCAGCCGCTCCGAGAGACGCGACCGACCTGCCGGCCCACGGCTCGCCCCGCCTGCAAACGGGCAACAACCCACCCCGACCCGTCCCGAGGACGGGTCCGACCCATGAGGATTCGCTGGCGTAACTTCGAGCTCCCTTCGCGCGTCGAGGCCGACGGGGGCACGCTCACCGACCGCTACGGCCGGTTCCTGATCGACCCCTTCGAGCGCGGCTTCGGGCAGACCATCGGCAACGGGCTCCGCCGCGTGCTGCTCTCGTCCATCGAGGGCTGCGCGGTCACCTCCGTCCGCATCGACGGAGCCAGCCATGAGTTCGACAGCCTCGAGGGCGTCTACGAGGACGTCGCGGCCATCATCCTGAACCTCAAGCGCCTGCGCATCGACTACGACGGCGACGATCCCATCGTCTGCCGCGTCCAGAAGTCGAGCGAGGGTGCGGTGACGGGTGCGGACGTCCACTGCGAGGGCACCGCCAAGGTGGTCAACGAGGACCTGCACATCTGCACCCTCACGATGGACCGCGAGCTCGACATCGAGCTCAACGTGGCTCGCGGCCGCGGCTACGTCCCCGCCGAGGAGAACAATCGCGACGATCAGGAGCTCGGCACCATCCCCGTCGCCTCCAGCTACTCGCCCGTCGAGCGCGTCCGCTACGGCATCGAGGCCACTCGCGTCGGTAAGTTCACGAACTACGACCGCCTGATCCTCGAGGTCTGGACCGACGGCACGGTCACTCCGGAGCTGGCGCTGACCGAGGCCGCGAAGATCTACCGCAAGCACCTGAACCCCTTCGTCCTCCAGGGCGAGACCCGGGACAGCAGCCCGCTCATCGAGGCTCCGACCTCGAGCGAGTTCAACCCGCAGGCGCAGGAGAACTCCGAGCTCTCCCGTCTGCTCGACTCGCCGATCGCCGACCTCGAGCTCTCCGTCCGGGCGCGCAACTGCCTCGACGGCGCGAACCTCCAGAGCCTGCGCGACCTCGTGACGATGTCGGAGAACGACGTCATCAACCTCAAGAACCTCGGCAAGACCTCGCTCACCGAGATCAAGTCCAAGCTCGCGGAGCGCGGCCTGTCCCTGGGCATGCGCGTCACCGACTGAACACGACCCGCGCTGCTCCAGCGCAACCGACCCCAGATTCGAAAGGGGCGTCCCCCTGGCCAGCCGGTCACGGACGCGACACCAAGACTCCCATGCGCCACCGCGTTGCAGGCTACAAGCTCGGCCGGACGACCAGCCACCGGATCGCCATGACCCGGAACATGGCGGCGTCGCTGATCGAGCACGAGCGGATCATCACGACCGTGCAGAAGGCGAAGGCCGTCAAGCCTTTCGTCGAGAAGCTCGTGACCCTCGCCAAGGACCCGAGCCAGCACAACCGCCGCCGCGCGTTCTCGAAGCTCCGCAGCAAGGAGGGCACCCAGAAGCTCTTCGAAGTGCTCGGTCCCCGCTTCCTCGAGCGCCCCGGCGGCTACTGCCGGATCATCAAGCTGGCCAAGCGTCGCCTCGGCGACAACGGCGAGCGCGCGATCATCGAGTTCGTGGAGCGCACGCCCCGCGAAGAGGCCGTCGAGGTCGAGTGATCTCGATCCGAGCGTGACGCGCCACTTCCTCATCTTCGGCCCGCCCGCCGCGGGCAAGGGCACCCAGGCGGGTGCTCTGAAGGATCACCTGGGGGTGCCCCACGTGTCCACCGGCGACATGTTCCGCGCGCATCTCTCGGGTGACACGGAGCTGGGGAAGGTGGTGAAGGACATCCTCGCCTCGGGCCAGCTCGTCCCGGACACCATCACCAACCAGATGGTCGCGGAGAGGCTCGCCGAAGCCGATACCGCGGAAGGCGCCCTCCTCGACGGCTTCCCCCGGAACGTGATCCAGGCGGCATGGCTCGACGGATACCTCGCCGGGCACAGGACGAAGCTGTCCGGTGTGGTCGTGCTCCGCGTTCCGGACGAGGAGCTGAGGAGCCGCCTCGTGGGGCGCGCCGAGAAGGAGAACCGATCCGACGACGCGGATCCCGCCGTCGTCCAGCGCCGCATCGACACCTACAAGGAGCAGTCCGAGCCCTGCATCGCCTACTACAAGGCGCAGGGGATGGTCGACGTGCACGAGGTGGACGGCGTCGGCTCGATCGAGGAGGTCGAAGCGCGCATCCGCGCGTCCGTGGGCGGCTGACCTCCACGCCATCGTCGTCGCCCAGAGGCGCGGTCGCTCCGGACGGAGCGCCCGCGCCTCCTGCGTACCGGGCCACTCCGCTCGACGCCTCCCGCGCCAGCGAGGAGGCGGGCGCGGCCCCCCGGGTGGGGGGGCGCGCCCGCTGCGCGAATCGCTCTCCGGACCTCAGCGCTCGACGCGGCGCACCGGGATCTGCACCTCGGAGAACTGTCGGCGACGCGGCACGCTCGGGCCGTTGTAACCCATGAGCCGCGGGTTCCCGGCGGCCTCCCAGCCGGGCCGCGCGGCGAGCCACGCCTCGAGTTCGGCGAGAGCCTCGACCGTGGCCGCGCCCTCGACGCGCCCGCGGACGCCGATGGTCACGACGGTCATCGGCTGGATGTCCTCGACCATGACGCGCCCGGCCTCGCCCGCGGCGCCCATGTCGGGCGTGCGGTACATGAAGCCCATGTCGACCGCGCGCCCCCGATCCTTGTCCATGGTCATCTCGACGGGCGCCGTCATGGCGATGTCGCGGTCGGAGATATGGCGGAAGAGCGTGAAGAAAGCGCCGTTCGAGCGGCCCATCCCCATGTCAGCCCGGGCCATGCGGTACCGCGGGTACTCGACCACGCGGATCTCGCCGGCGGGCGCGGGGTAGGGGAAGCCGACGGGGAGGGGGGCTTCCATGATCGGCTCGAAGGCGAGGTCGAGGGCCGCGCTCCGGGTGACCATCTCCATGAGCAGCGCCGCAGCGCGCGGCTGGGCAGCCGCGGTCCGCAGCGCCTCTCGGCCGGCCTCCCGCAGCTCGTCGGCGATGGTCGAGCCCTTGGGGAGCGCGACGGCGGCCGCTGCTGCGCGCCGCACCATCGCGCGGACCCGATCCGAGTCCGAGAGTTCGGAGGGCAGCTCCGTACGGAGCGCTTCGAGGGCGAGGACGCGTCGGCGAGTCTCCTCGAGGGCCGCCGCGGACTTCTCGGGGAGCTCGCCGTCGCCGACAGCGGGGACAGGCGCGGGCGCGTGGAGCGGAAGGAGCGCGAGGAGTGTGGTCAGCATGGCGGGGCGATCGGGGCCTTGGGAGCGGGTGGCGAAATGCCGCCCTCGGCCGGGATTCGCTCCCGTCTCGCCGACGGTTGCGCGTGCAGGCGTCGCCGACCGCCGGCCTCTCGTCCCTGGACGCAGCCACGGACAGCCGGGTGCGGCAGATCAGCGCGGCTCCTTGAGCGCTCGGGACCAGGTGGGGGTCCGCTGCGGCACGACGGGCGCTAACCTCGCCCGCCGGCGCCCGGAAGAGGACGCCTCGATTCCATGGAGACACGAACAGGTGACCTCGGCCCCCTC
This sequence comes from Planctomycetota bacterium, assembly GCA_002862085.1. Lineage (GTDB taxonomy): Bacteria > Planctomycetota > UBA1135 > UBA1135 > Saltatorellus. The sequence goes on from PKCK01000075.1 coordinate 47,908, forward strand.
CGCCCGCATCTGCACGAGGGCGCCTACGCCTTCGCGCGGCGCGCCCATGGTCCAGGGCTGGACGGGCTCGCGGAGCTCGGCGTCGTGGCCACGATGTGGGAGGAGGAGGGCCTGACGCTCGTCCTGCCTCTCCAGCGAGCGCAGTCCGCCGGACTCGAGGTCCTCTTCGAGGCCGCCTGGATCACCCTGCAGGCCACCACGGCCCTCGACGCCGTCGGACTCACGGCGGCCTTCGCCACCGCGCTCGCAGAGCAGGGGATCTCATGCAACGTCATCGCCGGCGCGAGCCACGACCACGTCTTCGTGGACGAGGCCCGCGGTGAGGAGGCGCGGCAGATCCTCGCGGCCATCGAGTGGGGCGCGGCGGACGGGGCCTGAGAGCCGCGGCCGGTCAGCCCCTCAGATCCGGACGATCCCCACGCGGTCGTGGCCGAGGAGCTCACAGAGCTCGGTCGCGAACTCCTCGCTGATGGCGACGCCCTGCCCGCGGTTGGCCTTCACGCGGCGCGTCATGCCGTCGTCGCCCATGGTCTGGATGTAGAGCGGGCTCTCTCCGCGGTTGCGGTCGCAGGCTTCCTTGAGGGCTTCGAGCTTGACCCTGTCCCTCGGCTCGACGCGGAGCTCCAGTCCGCCGCGGAAGCGCGACAGCGCGTCGGACAGGGAGAACACATCGTCGAGCAGGATCGCGGGCTCGTCGCTGCCCTCCTCCAGCTTGCCCTTCACGAGCAGGACCGCGCCGTCCTCGATGATGTCGCGCGCGTCCGCGTAGGTCCGCGGGAAACAGGTGACGCTCACCGAACCCGAGAGGTCCTCGAGGCGGAAGCGGCACATCTTCGCGCCCGCCATCTTCCCGGACTTCACCACCAGCTCGGCCTTCTGGAGGACGAGGCCCGCGATCCGTACCTGACCGCCCCCGCTCTGGGAGAGCTCGTCGAGGTTCCGGATGGGGCAGGAACTCAGGAGCGACACGAGGCCCGCGCGTTCCTCGAGGGGATGCCCGGAGAGGTAGAAGCCGAGGACCTCGTGCTCGAGAGCGAGCACCTCGGCCTTGGGTAGATCGTGCCGCCGGTCGATGCCGTCGTTCTTGGGCGCGTCCGGCACCTCCTCCTCCGCGCCGCCGAAGGCGTCGAACATGGAGGACTGTCCGGAGCGGCGATCCTTGGCGAGCTGGCTCGCATCGCTCATCGCCGATTCGAGGGCGGCGAGCAGCGCGCCGCGGTTGTGACCGAGTTCGTCGAATGCTCCCGCCTTGATGACGGCCTCCCACGCGATCCGGCCCATGTCGTGCGGGTCGACCGCCGTGATCATCTCGTGGAAGCCGAGCTCCTTGCCGTCCTCGAGCATCTTCTCCCGGGATCGGCACATGGCTTCGATGGCCGCACGCCCGGTCCCCTTCACCGCGCCGAAGCCGAAGCGGATCGCTTCGCCGCCGTCTGCGACGGGCTCGGGGACGAACTCCCACTCGGATGCGGTGGCGCTCGGCAGCAGGGTGCGGATGCCGGCCTTCTTCGCGTCGTCGATGAAGTCCTTGATCTTGTCCGAGTCGCTCATCTCGCACGAGAAGTTCGCGGCGAGGAAGTCCGTGCGGTGGTGGGCCTTGAGGTAGGCGGTCTGGTACGTGATCAGCGCGTAGGCCGCGGAGTGGGACTTGTTGAAGCCGTACCCGCCGAACTTGATGATGTTGTCCCAGGTCGTGCGCGCGGTCTCCTCGTCGCAGCCGTTGGCGACGGCGCCCTCGATGAATTGCGCCGAGAACTTCTGCATGATCTCGGGCTTCTTCTTGCCCATCGCCTTGCGCAGGTTGTCGGCGTCGTTGAGGGAGAAGCCGGACAGGTCCACGGACGCGAGCATGACCTGCTCCTGATAGACGAGGCAGCCGTAGGTGCTCTCGAGGATCGGAACCAGACTCTCGTGGGGGTAGGCGATCTCCTCGCGGCCGTGCTTGCGATCGACGAACATGTCGACCATTCCCGATTCGAGCGGGCCTGGCCGGTAGAGCGCGAGCACGGCGATCACGTCGTCGAAGCAGTCGGGCTTCAGCCGCGCGAGCAGCTTGCGCATGCCCTCGGATTCGAGCTGGAACACGCCGAGCGTATCGCCCGCCATGAGGAGCTCGAAGACCTCCGGGTCGTCCAGCGGAAGGTCGTCCATCACCGGCGGCTCCAGGCCGCGGCGCCGGATGTTCTCCAGGCACTTGTCGATGATCGTGAGCGTCCGCAGCCCCAGATAGTCCATCTTGAGGAGGCCGAGCTCCTCGAGCTGTGGGGCGGGGAACTGGGTCGTGATGTCGTCTCCGTTCCGGCCGAGGGGCACGAAGTCCACGGTGGGTCCCGGCGTGATCACGACGCCTGCCGCGTGGGTGGACACGTGGCGCGCGATGCCTTCGAGGGGGATGGAGTACTGGAAGAGCTCCTTCCACTCGGGGCCCAGGTCCTTGTACGCCTGAAGATCCGGGTCCTCGTCGATCGCCTTCGCGAGGGGCGGCGCGCCCGGGCCCGCGGGGATCTTCTTGGAGATCTTGTTGATCTCCGAGAGCGGCAGATCGAGTGCCCGGCCCACGTCGCGCACCACGGTTCGCGACGCCATGGTCCCGAAGGTCACGATCTGGGTGACGCAGTCGCGCCCGTACCTCTGACGCGTGTACTCGATGACCCGCTCGCGGCCGTCCTTGCAGAAGTCGATGTCGATGTCCGGCATCGACACGCGGCTGGAGTTCAGGAATCGCTCGAAGAGCAGGTCGTACTTCAGGGGGCACAGCCGCGTGATGTCGAGCAGGTACGCGACGATCGAGCCGGCCGCGGATCCCCGGCCCGGCCCCACGGAGATCCCGTTGTCGCGTGACCACTTGATGAGGTCCCAGACGATCAGGAAGTACGACACGAAGCCGAGGTCGCGGATGACCTTCTTCTCGTGCTCGAGGCGCTCGCGTGCCGCCGAGTTCTCCGCCCCGTAGAGCGCGTGGAGACGCTCGTCGAGGAGACGGTCGAAGAGCGCGTCCGGCGACTCACCGGTGTCCGGGACGAACTCAGGCACGTGGTACTTGCCGAAGGTCAGTTCGACGTTGATCTGCTCCGCGACGTCCATGGTCGCGGTGATCGACTTCGGCAGGTCCCGGAACATGTGCCCCATCTCCGCGCGTGACGTGAAGAAGAGGCTGTCGGTCTCGAACTTGAAGCGGTTCTGATCCGCCTTCTTCGCGCCGGTGTTGATGCACAGCAGCACGTCCTGGGCGTGGCAGTCCTCCGCGCGCAGGTAGTGGATGTCGTTGGTCGCGACCAGCGGGATACCCGTGCGCTCGTGCATACGCACGAGGTTCTCGTTGGCGTCGGCCTGGATCGTGAGGCCGTTGCGCTGGAGCTCGAGCCAGAAGTGATCCTTGCCGAAGAGATCGCGCAGGTCGGTGGCCCAGTCCTCGGCCTCGGAGACCTTGCCCGCGCGCGTGAGCTGGTTGATCTCGCCGGCCAGGCACCCGGAGAGGCACGAGATGCCTGCCGAGTGCTGACGCAGCAGATCCATGTCGATCCGCGGCTTGAAGTGGTACCCGTCGACGTATCCCGCGCTCGTGAGCTTGACGAGGTTCTTGTAGCCCTCGTTCGTGCGCGCAAGCAGCGTGAGGTGGCTGTACCCGTTGCCGTTCTTCTTCGAGTGCTTCTCGTGCATCGACCGCTTGGCGATGTACACCTCGCAGCCGAGCAGCGGCTTGATCCCGCCCTTCGTGGCCTTCTGGTACAGCTCGATGGCGCCGTACATGTTCCCGTGGTCCGTGAGGGCCAGGGCGTTCTGACCGTCCTGCTGGCAGGCCTTCACGAGGTCGCTGATCCGATTCGCGCCGTCGAGCAGGCTGTACTCGCTGTGGACGTGGAGGTGGCAGAAGTCGGGTGCAGCCATGGTGATGGGTCCTCGGCGGAGCGCGCGACGTCTCCAGGGGGGGGACGCGGCGAACGAGTGCGGTGGAGGGGCCGAGCCGGGTTCCGGGCGTACGTGTGCAGGAGCCGCGAAGCGTCTCCTTCGAGAGGGAGCGCCCCCGGGGGGGGCAACTCGGTGGAAGCGATGGACGGTGCGCCGCGGGGAGCGGCGGCACCGTCAGGTGCGCATCAGGAGCGACAGGAGCCCCTTCTGGGTGGGGAGCCGGTTCGCCGCCTGGGCGAGCACCAGACTACGTGGTCCGTCGAGAACCGAGTCGGTGACCTCGAGGTTCCTGCGGATCGGCATGGCGTGCATGAAGTGCGCGTCTTCGCCGCGCTTCATGACCGACTCGTCCACGAGCCACTCGCGCGTGCTGGCTGCTCTGTGCGCGGAGAGGGTCTTGTTGCCGTAGTTCTCGAGGGACGACCAGGAGCGCGCGTAGACGACGTGAGCGCCGGTCGCGGCCTCCGCGGTGCTCGGCGCCTCCGTGAGGCTGCCCGACCCCTCGGACACCAGGCCGCGCGCTTCGCTCATGACGCCGCCATCGAGCTCGTGACCGCGCGGGTGCGCGAGCCGGACGTCCATCCCGGCGCGCAGGCTCGCGAGGAGCAGCGAGTGGACGATCGCGGGGCTCGACGGCGTGGGGGAGGGCGTCCAGCAGATCGCCAGCCTCTTGCCGCGCAGGTCCTGGCCGAAGGTCTCGCGGAGGGTGAGCAGGTCCGCGAGCGTCTGGAGCGGATGCCACAGCGTGCTCTCCATGTTGATGACCGGCACGGTCGCGTGCGTCGCCCAAGAGCGGATGCTCTCGTCGCGCCGATCGACCTCCCAGGCACGACCCCCGGGCCGGGGCCGGATCGCGATGGCGTCGCAGTAGTTCGAGAGCACCGCGGCCGCGTCGCGGACGTGCTCCGCGGCGTTGCCGTCCATCACCACGCCGTCGCGAGCCTCGAGGTCCCAGAAATCGGAGTCGGCGTTCAGGTGGACGCCGTGTCCGCCGAGCTGCTGGACCGCGACCTCGAAGGAGGTGCGCGTCCGGAGCGAGCCGCGGAAGAAGAGGAAGCCGACCGATCGGCCCTCGAGCTCGCGGCGAGATGCTCCGGCCTTGAAACGCTCGGCCAGGTCGAGGACGTCCCCGACGCGGCTTCCGCTGAGGTCGGAGAGGCGGATCAGGCTCTGGCCGTTGGCCGAGGAATCGTGGGCGCGGGAACCGTTCACGGAGGTGATCGTAGCGGTTCGAGGGGGGGGGCCGGAACCGCCGGGAGGGCTCCATCTGGAAGGAGCCCATGGGGGGGCGGAACGGGGGCTGAAGGAAGCCCCATCGTCCGCTTGACCTCCCCCTTGCCCGCCGCTACAACGTCGCGCCCAATCGCACCCGTAGCTCAACTGGATAGAGCACCTGACTACGGATCAGGAGGTTAGAGGTTCGAATCCTCTCGGGTGTACCACCCCCTGTTCCCGGGGCCTGCTCGGGCGCCGTGGGGGCGGCTCGGTTTCCCCCGCGATCTTCGCGGGCCGACCCAGGCCGGGGCTGGCCCGGCATCCGCCGGACCCGAACGCTCTCGGCGGGCTCGAACAGGCGAATCCTCTCGAACTCCGTCGCTGACAACCCGTGATGGACGACGCGAAACGCGACGAATCGAGAATCGAGCTCGCCGCTCTGCGGCAGGAACTCGAAGACCGCGCGGGGATGGCTCTCGCCCTGGCGCTGGCCGAGGAGGCCGAGCGGGCGGACGAGGTGCCGATCGGTGCGGTGGTGGTGCGCGACGGGGTCCTGCTGGGCGCTGCTCGCAACGAGTGCCGCGGCCGCCGCGAGGGCACAGCGCACGCGGAGCTGATCGCCCTCGGCGAGGCCTTCCGGCGGACCGGCGACATGCGCCTCCCCGGCGCCACCGTGTACACGACGGTGGAGCCCTGCTTCATGTGCGCTGGCGCCCTGAGCCACGCCCGGGTCAGCCGGGTGGTCTGGGCCGTGCGCGATCCGAAGTTCGGGGGCTGCGCCTCTCTCGGCGAGGTGCTCACCGATCCCCGGCTCAATCACCGGGCCGAGATCGCGGAGGGCGTTCACTCGGAGGAGGCGAGCGACAGGCTCAAGGCCTTCTTCCGCGCGAAGCGGAGTCCATCAAGACGAACGAACACAGGGCCGGACGGCGCGCCCGGGTGAGCTCGATGGGGCTCACGCGAGCCACCGGACCTGTCGAGCGATCGAGCGGAGAGGTGGCGGAGTGGCCGAACGCGCTGGTTTCGAAAACCAGTAGGCCTTCACGGGTCTCGAGGGTTCAAATCCCTCCCTCTCCGCCATTTGCTCGCGCGCGCGGCCCTCACGGCTGGCGGCCCTGCGAGGCGGCTCCATCCGCGCCCGGAGCACGTGCTCCGCGTTCGTTCGTCCACAGAATCAACCGGGCGCCAGCATGGTGTCCCGGTGGGTGGAGAGGTGACAGAGTGGCCGATTGTGCACGCTTGGAAAGCGTGTGTGCCGCAAGGTACCGTGGGTTCGAATCCCACCCTCTCCGCCACTCCTTCATCTCCTGCGGGGGCGAGCGGCGGCGGCTCGCGCGCCTTCGCTCCGAGCGCGCGACGATGGGTCCGGTCCCACGCGATGGTGCGGTTCCGAACCGGGTCAGGCCGGGAACGGAGCAGCCCTAAGGTCCTCGTACCAGGCGCGAGGTGCCCGGGCCCTTCGGCGCGCGCTCGGTCCTTCCCGGGGCCGCCGACGCCTCAGCGACATCCGCAGTGCGTTGATGCCCTGCGCGTCGCGCGATCCCCCGGGTTGGGCGCTATCCTGGGGCCGCATGTCGTACCTCGTTCTCGCGCGGAAGTACCGGCCCAAGACCTTCTCGGAGGTCGCTGGCCAGGACGTGGTGACGCGGACCCTGCGCGGAGCCATCGCCGAGGGGCGCGTCGGGCACGCCTACATGTTCTTCGGCCCACGCGGCACCGGTAAGACGACCTCGGCGCGCCTGTTCGCGAAGGCGCTGAACTGCGAGAACGGGCCTGCTGCGGAGCCCTGCGGCGTCTGCGAGCGCTGCCTCAGCCATGACGCTGGCACGGAACCGGACCTGATCGAGATCGACGCGGCCTCCAACACCGGCGTCGAGCACGTCCGGTCCCTCCGGGACCAGGCGGGCTACGTGCCCCTGAAGGCGCGCTTCAAGATCTTCCTCGTGGACGAGGTCCACATGCTCTCCAAGCCGGCGTTCAACGCGCTGTTGAAGACGCTCGAGGAGCCGCCGCCCCACGTGAAGTTCCTCTTCGCGACGACGGAGCTGCACAAGGTCCCCGACACCGTCGCGTCGCGCTGTCAGGTCCTGCGCCTCTCACCGCTCACGGAGGAGCAGATCCGATCGCGCCTCGACGAGGTGTTCGAGCTGGAGGGGATCGAGGCCGAGCACGGGGTCACCGCCGAGATCGCACGGCGCGCACGCGGCGGGATGCGTGATGCCCTGTCCCTCGCGGATCAGCTCCTGGCGCTCGTCGGCCGCGCGCCGAGGGTCGCCGACACCGCGCGCCTCGCCGGAGAGGGTTCCGCCGACGCGATCGAGGCGATGCTCGACGCGATCCTCGCCAGCGACAGGCCGCGCCTGCTCGCGGCGCTCCCCGGCCGCCAAGGCGACGAGGCGGCCTTCCTCGACGCGACCCTCGACTACCTGCGCGGAGCGATGCTCCTGCGCCTCGTCGGTGAGGACGCGCCGATGCTCGCCGAGCAGGCGAGCCCCGAGGTCAAGGCCCGCATGATCGAGCGCGCCTCGGCGTTCGGCGCAGAGCGGCTCGAACTCGTCCTGCAGGAGCTGCTCCACGCGCGCGAGCGCATGGGGCCGATCCACATGCGGGCGCACGCCCGGCTGATCCTCGAGACGACGCTGCTCGACCTGTGCGCGCCCGAGGCGACCATGCCGCTTCCCGAACTGATCAAGCGCCTGGAGGCGCTCGAGCAGCGGGCCGGCGGGGCGCCCCAGGTCCAGTCCGGCTCCCGGCCCCGCGAGCGCCGGCCCGAGCCGCGCCCCGCGGCGCCCGACCCTGCGCCAGCGTCCGCGCCGGCGGCGTCGCCGAAGCCGCAGGCGGAGCGCCCCAGGACAGAGGCCCCCACCCCGGAACCAGAGCGCTCGATCACACCGCCGGCGCCTCCTGCCAGTGGCGCAGCGCGCAAGGCGCCGCGGTCCACCCCGGACGGGGGCCCGGGCGCGGTCGGGGGGGCTCCGGAGGCCCAGCCGGTCCATACGAACAGCACGCAAGACCTCTGGAACGCGTTCCTGGACGAGCTGGCGCGGCGCTCGGCGCCCCTGGCGCAGATCACCGCGAAGCGCGCGCGGCTGGTCCGCGGCGCGGCCGGCGTGGTGCCCCTCGGGTACCGCGGACTGACGGAGCGCGAGCAGGGCCTCCTGGAGAGTCCCGACGGTCACCGCGCGCTGACCGAGGCGTTCGCGGCCGTTCACGCCGGCGGGCTTCGCCTGAAGGTGGAGATCCACGGAGCCGGACGGGGCGCGGGTGACGCGTTCACCGAGGAGGTCCGCGCCCTCTTCGACGGGAAGATCGAGGGCTGAACGAACAGCCCCGACGATCGGTTAGGGTCGCACGGGGCCGGTCCACGAACCCAGGACGAAGCGGCCAGGACGAAACATGAGCGGAAGCAGCGGAGACCTCGGCAACATCCTCGCCCAGGCGCAAAAGATGCAGAAGGCCCTCGAGGAGGCCCGCGCGGAGCTGCGCGACGCGCGCATCGACGGCACGGCCGGAGGCGGCGTCGTCAGCGCCACCGTCGACGGGATGGGGGACGTGGTGGGCATGCGTTTCGCGGAAGAGGCCGCGAAGGGCGGGGACGCCGGCATGCTCGAGGACCTCGCCGTGGCGGCCCTCAAGGACGCTCAGGCGCGGGCCAAGCGAAGCCACGACCAGCGAATGGCCAAGGTGACCGGCGGGATGAACCTGCCGGGCCTTTTCTGAGGCGCCGCAGGCCGTGTCCTACCCGCCGCCCGTCGAGGAGCTGGTCGAGGCCTTCGAGGCCCTTCCCGGCATCGGTCGCGTCAGCGCCGAGCGCCTCACCTTCCACGTCCTGCGGGACGCCCGTTCCGGAGGCTCGCTGCGCGACGCCCTCGCCCGCTGCCTCGCCGAGGCGCGGCGCTGCGTCGAGTGCGGCAACGTGAGCGAGGGTGATCTCTGCCCCGTCTGCAGTGACGACGAGCGCGACGCGACGACGATCGCGGTGGTCGAGGAGCCGCGGCACGTCGAGTCCCTCGAGCGCGCGGGCGTCTTCAGTGGCCGCTACCACGTCCTCATGGGGGCGCTGAATCCGGCCGACGGGACCGAGGAGCGGCACCTGTCGATCGGCGCCCTCGTCGAGCGCGTCCGGAAGGGCGGCGTGACGGAGGTCATCCTCGCCACCGATCCCGACAAGGAGGGTGAGGCGACCGCGCTCCTCGTCCTGGAGGCGCTCGAGTCCGCGGGACTCCCCGACCTGCGCGTCACCCGCCTCGCCCGGGGGCTCCCGGCAGGCAGCGCGATCGAGTACCTGCACAAGGGCGTGCTGGAGGACGCGCTCGAGGATCGCCGGCAGGTCCGGCGGCGCTGAGCCGGGTCAGAGGGAGCGCGGCCGCCGGCGGCGCCCGGGCCCGCGGCGTTCGAGGTCCGCGAGGACCTCGTCGATCGTGTTCACCAGGTCCTGCTTGTCCTTCGGGAGAGTCCCGGCGAGTGCCAGCTGGTTCGACACGTGGTTCGAGCGGAAGACGCTCCCCTCGAGCTCGAGCCCGGCGACGAACTCGCGCTGCTCGCGGGTCAGCTCGACCACGCTCGGCTCGTCGACCTCGCCGCGCTCGGCCTGGTCCCAGAGCGGCGTGCCCTCGACCGGGGTCATGACGAGGGTGCTGACGAAGCGCGGCTGGATGCGATTGATGATCGCTGCGCTCGCGCGCGCGTGCTCGACGGAGCGCTCCCGGCCTGCGGCGCCCAGGAGGATCATGCACGAGAGCTTCATGCGCGCCGCGCTGGCCTTCGCGGCGACGCGGACCATCTCCTCCGCGTCGACGCCCTTGTCGAGGCGCTCGAGGGTGGCGTCGTCCCCCGACTCGACGCCGAGGTAGAGCTGCGTGAGACCCGCGGCGCGCAGCCTGTCGAGCTCCTCGGGCGTGCGCACCTGGAGGGACTGGGGGGAGGCGTAGCAGGAGACCCGGCGCAGCCGGGGGAACGCCGCGCGCAGCTCCACGAGGACGTCCTCCAGGAAGCGGGCCTTCGCCACGAGGGCGTCACCGTCCGCGAGGAAGACCTTGTCCACCGCGGCGCCCAGCTCCGCGGCCGCCCACGCGATCTCCTTCCTCAGCTCGTCCAGCGGCCGGACGCGAAAACGCTTGTCCCTGTACATCCCGCAGAAGGTGCAGCGGTTGTACGAGCAGCCGATCGTCGCCTGCAGGATCAGGCTGTTCGCCTCGGAGGGGGGGCGATAGAGCTGGCCTTCGTAGGTGATCACGGCGAGCAGGATAGCCGCGCACGGGCCGGCTCATCATCGAGGCGGCCCGCCTCGCCTTCGCGAGAAGGCGCGGCGGGCCGCTGCGACCGAGGTCCCCCCCGGGCTGGTTCAGGCGAGGATGTCCTTGGCGACGACCCCGTGCACGTCGGTCAGGCGGAAGTCCCGGCCGGCGTGGGGGAAGGTCAGGCGCTCGTGATCGAGGCCCATCAGGTGCAGGATCGTCGCGTGCCAGTCGTGGATCGACATGCGGCCGGAGACCGCCTCGATCCCGTTCTCGTCGGTGCCTCCGTAGCTGAGGCCACCCTTCACGCCGCCGCCGGCCATCCAGGTGGTGAAGCCTCGATGGTTGTGGTCGCGTCCGTCCGTGCCCTGGGCGTAGGGCGTGCGGCCGAACTCGCCGCCCCAGATGACCAGGGTGTCGTCGAGCATGCGACGCTGGGCGAGGTCCTGGAGGAGCGCGGCGATGGGCCGGTCGATGCCGCGGCAGCTCTGGGTCAGCTCAGCGCGCAGGTTGCGGTGATGGTCCCATCCGCCGGCGCCGATCTCGATGAAGCGCACCCCCGACTCGGCGAGGTGCCGCGCGATCAGGCACTGGCGGCCGAAGCGATCGGTCTCCTCCTGGCCGATGCCGTACATGTCGAGGGTCTTCTGGTTCTCCTTCGAGAGGTCGAGCAGGTCCGGGAGCTCCGACTGCATGCGGAAGGCGAGCTCGTAGGACTCGATGACCGCCTCGATCTCGTCGGAGCCCTTCTCCCGGCGGTCGTACTCGCCGTTGAGCTTCTTGACGAGGTCGAGCTGCTTGCGCTGGAGCTTCGAGGACTGACGCGGGTTCGCGATGTCCTCCACCGGCGTCTGCGCCGCGCCGAGCCGGTTCCGGCCGCTGCGGGCGAGCCCGATCCGCAGGCCTTGGTAGGTCGCGGGCAGGAACGCGCTGCCGTAGTTCTGGGCGCCGCCGCCGCCGGTGGGCGGGTTGATCGTGACGAAGCCCGGCAGGTTGTCGTTCTCGGTGCCGAGGCCGTACAGCGACCAGGAACCGAGCGACGGGCGCACGAACTGGAAGCTGCCCGTGTGCATGTGCGTCGTCGCTGCCGCGTGCACGGGCACCTCGGTGTGCATCCCCCGCAGGAGGCACAGCTTGTCGGCGTGTCCTGCGAGCTCGGGGAAGAGCTCGGAGATCATCAGACCGCTGCGTCCCGACGGAGTGAACTTGAAGGGAGACGCCAGGAGCTTCGCGCCGCGCCGCACGCCAGAGAGGGTCGCGCCGTTGCGTCCCGCGAGCTCGGGCTTGTGGTCGAAGGTGTCCACGTGGGACGGCGCACCGCCCATGCAGAGGAAGATCACCCGCTTGGCGCGGGGCGCGAAGTGGGGGCCTGGAGTGCCATCACCCAGCGCGGCGGTCACGCGGCGGGCTCCCGCAGCGACTCCGGAGAGGGCCAGCAGACCGAAGCCGGACGAGGCGAAGCGCAGCGCGTCCCGGCGGCTGGGGCGCCCGAGAGGGGCGCGTTGGTTGCAGAGATCCATGAGTCGTTCTCCTTCGGACTCAGCCGATGGCGCGGAACTCCGCGCTCTGGAACAGGGACTGGGCGAAGGCCGACCACGCGGCCCGGCGGCCGTCCGTGTGCTCCTCCGGCCCCTTCTGTGCGAGGGGGGAGCGCTCGCGCTGACGGCGCTCACGGCGAAGGCGCCGCTGACCCTCGCGCGGGGTCTCGGGAGGGGCGCTCCTCGTCGCCTTCTTCGCCTCGGCGTCGAAGGTGCGCTCGTAGTCCCGGAGGAACGAGAGCACGGCGCTGCGCTCACGGCCCAGTGGCTCGCGCCCGAGCGTGAGGACGAAGGTCGCGTCGATTCGCTCCCGGTCGGTGACCTCCATCGCGAGCACGCGGTCCGCGAGAGCGTCGCTCCGCTCGAGCACGTCACCGTCGTTCATCAGGAACAGGGCCTGGGTCGCCCCGGTCGTGACCTCACGCGAACCGGTCACGAAGGCCGCGTCGGGAGCGTCGAAGGCCTCCATGGCGTCGGTCACGTGGCCGCGCAGCGCCGGCATGTAGACGGAGCGGACGGGGCGCTCGCGCGTCGCGAACTTCGCGAACTCCTCGCGCTGCAGGCGCCCCTCCATCGCGTTCGTGGGGGAGCCGACGGGCCGCTCGGGGCTCAACTCGCCCGACGCGACGAGCATCGCGTCGCGGATCGCTTCTGCCTCGAGGCGCCGCTCACGCATGCGCCAGAGGGTGGTGATCTCGGGATCGAGCGCCTCGTTCGCGCGGTCGCGCGCGGAGTCCAGACGGTAAGCGCGCGACATGACGATCTCGCGCACCAGCGCCTTGGTGGACCATCCGTTCTCCACGAAGCCCGCGGCCAGCCAGTCGAGCAGCTCCGGGTGGGTCGGTGCATCGCCGCCCCGGCCGAAGTTGTCCGGGCTGGTGACGAGCCCGGCACCGAAGAGGTGGTGCCAGACGCGGTTGACCCAGACGCGCGCGGTGAGCGGGTTCTCCGGGGACGCGATCCAGCGCGCGAGCTCCAGTCGCCCGCTGCCGCCCTCCAGCTGGAGGGGCTGCTCGGTCAGGACCTGGGGTACGCCCCTCGGAGCGACGCCGCGAGGCCGCTCGAGCTCGCCGCGGTCGAGGATCGCCAGATCGATCGGCTCGCCGTCGCGCACGCCCATGGCGAGGCGGTTGGCGGGCAAAGCGCGACCGCGCTCGTCGAAGCGGTCGAGGAGCGACTGGATCACCTCGCTCTGCTGCTCGCGCTGGCGGGCGAGGCGACGGGCCTGGCGCTCGTCCTCCGCGTTCATCTCGCGCGCCGACGGCTCCGTCGTGCGGTCGAGGGCGCGTCCCATGATCCGGCGGATGGCGTCCTCCATGCGCGGCCCGTTCGGGATGGACGCGGCGTCGGGGAGCTCGATCAGGCTCGCCGGGTTGTTGTTCCCCGCGCCTCGGTAGGTCCCGAAGAGCGTCTCCGTGCTCATGAAGAACCCGGCGAAGGCGTAGTAGTCCTCGGTGGGGATCGGATCGAACTTGTGATCGTGGCAGCGGGCGCAGGAGAGCGTCAGGCCGAGCATGCCCTGGCTGACGGCGTCGACCTGCTCGTCGATCAGGTCGAGGCGGAACTGGCGCTGGTCCCGGTTCTGGTGGCCCTTCGGCCCCAGCGCGAGGTAGCCCGTGGCGATCAGGTTCCAGGCGCGCTCATCGTCGTCCTCGGCCTCGAGCAGGTCCCCGGCGAGCTGCCTGGTCAGGAACTCGTCGTAGGGCATGTCGCCGTGGAAGGCGTCGATGACCCAGTCGCGATAGCGCCACGCGTGGGGGTAGACCACGTTCGCCTCCTTACCGCTCGACTCGCCGTAGCGGGCGACGTCGAGCCAGTGGCGGCCGAAGCGCTCACCGAAGGCCGGCGACGTGAGCAGGCGGTCGACCACCCTGGCGTGCCGATCGGCGCCCTTGTCCTCCTGGAAGGCAGCGAGTTCCTCGGGGCTCGGCGGGAGGCCGGTCAGGTCGAAGGTGAGCCGGCGGAGCCAGGTCGCGTCGTCCGCGTCCGCGACCGGGCGGGTCCCGGCGTCCTCCATCTCCTCCAGCAGGAATCGATCGATCGGTGAGCGCGCCCAGTCGCTCTCGTCCTCGGGGGAGGGGACCGCGGGGCGGGCCACCGGCTGGAAGGACCAGAACGCGCGGCCGGCCTCCAGGTCGATCTCGCCGTAGCCCGCGCTCCCGCCGGCGGTGTCCTCGACCACGACGTCCGCGGCGCTGTCGTTCTCTCGCTCCGCCGGCCACGGGGCGCCCATCGCGACCCACGCCTCGAGGTCCTGGATCGCCTCGTCGGGGAGCTTCTCGCGCGGCGGCATCGCGAACAGCGGGTCCTCGTAGCGGACCGCCTCGATGAGCGCCGATGCATCCGCGTCGCCGGGCACGAGCGCCGGACCGCCGACGCCGCCGCTGATCAGGTGGGATCGGCCGTCGACGCGCAGGCCACCCTTGATCCGCGCGGCGTCCTCCGAGTGGCACGAGTAGCAGTGCGTGGCGAGCACCGGCCGGACCTTCGTCTCGAAGAACTCGAGGGCCTCCGGGCTGATCTCGCCGGAGGAACTGGCGGTCGAGGGAGCGGGATCCATCCTCGGCCGGGCATCGCCCATACGCGCCTTCAGGTCCGCCAGGGTGATCTTCCCGTCGCCGTCCTCGTCGAGCCGCCGGAAGTTCCGCCTGTTCCGCGTCCACTCCTCGGCGGTGATCACGCCGTCGAAGTTCCTGTCGTAGCGCTGCTTCAGCCGCGCGAAGACCTCCTCGGGGTCACGGCCGCGCTCCTGGGGCGCGGCGCCGACCGGCGCGATGGCGGTCGCGCTCATCGCGCAGGCGAGGAGAGGCGGGCCGAGCGCGGGCAGGACTTCGGTCACGCGGAGCATCGGGGTTCTGCTGCGGGGCATGGGAGGAGATGAGTTCGAGCGGCTGATACGAGCACCATCGGCCGGAGACCGGACCACCTTCCATTGGAACCCGCGGCAGTGGAGCGGGTTCCGCCCGATTCACGCTTCCGGGCGGCCCACCGAGGGCGTCCGGGTCCCGCTCTGGGGCGCGCGCCACCGCTCCTGCTCCTGGCCGCCCGGGGAGCAGCGGGACGGGCCGTGGTGCGGTCCGGCGACGCGTTACAGGGTGCCGCGGTGGCACCGGGGTGGGGTCAGCCGATATCGTGCTCCGCCCAAATCGCCGCGGCCGGGGACGCACCCCGCTCCGCAGCGACCCGTTCCGGCGGCCCGCGCGGCCGTCCAGAGCGCGAGGCGCGCGCTCTCGCTGCGCCCGCGCACCACCCAGCGGACCCACCGGGTTCGCTCGATCCGATGAGCACGAAGAAGAAGATCGCGGTCCTCCCCGGGGACGGCATTGGAGTCGAGGTGACCGCGAGCGCGGCCCGGGTCCTCACGGCCGCCTGCGATGCGGCCGGCATCGAGCTCCAGCTCGACGAGTACTCCTTCGGCACCGACTGCTACCACGCGAACGGGACGGCTTTCCCCGACGTGACCCGGGAAGGGTGCCTGGCCGCCGACGCGGTGCTCCTCGGCGCCGTCGGCTCCGCCAACCCGGTGAACCACGACGAGCTCGGCCTGCTCGACCTGCGCAAGGCCCTCGGCCTCTACGCGAACATCCGTCCGATCACGCCCTTCGCGGAGCTCTCCGGCGCGACCCCGTTCCGCCCCGAGATCCTCGACGGCGTCGACTTCGTCATCGTCCGCGAGCTCGCCGAGGGGCTCTACTTCGGCGACCACGCGGGCGACGACGAGCGCGCCACGGACGAGTGCTTCTACACCCGCGGTGCCATCGAGCGCATCGCGCGCGCCGCGGGGGCGATGGCGCGCGAGCGGGGCGTGAAGGTCACCTCGGTGGACAAGGTCAACGTCCTCTCCACGTCCAAGCTCTGGCGCGCGACCTTCACGGACGTCTTCGCATCCGAGTTCCCCGACGTCGAGCTCGAGCACATGCTCGTGGACGCCATGGCGATGATCTCGATCCAGCGGCCGGCGAGCCTCGGGGTCGTCGCGACCTCGAACATGTTCGGCGACATCCTCTCCGACGAGTGCTCGGTGCTCGCCGGCGGCCTCGGGATGCTCCCCTCGGGCTCCTTCGGCGCGCCCGGCCCGTCCTTCTACGAGCCGGTCCACGGTTCCGCCCCCGACATCGCCGGGCAGGGCGTCGCGAACCCGATCGGCGCGATCCTCTCGGCCGCGATGCTCGCCGAGCACTCCCTGGGCTCGATCGAGGTCGCCCAGGCCATCGTCAAGGGCGTGCGCGGCGCTCTGGCGTCCGGCCTGCGCACGCGCGACATCGCCGGCGGGGGGGGACACGTCGTCGGGACCGAGGCCTTCACCCAGGCCGTGATCGAGCAGCTCTCCGCAGCGCGCGCCTGAGCGCCTCGCCGCCCGCCCGCCCCCTCCCGCGTCCGCGACGGGGGACGGACGGCGACCGCTCCAGCCCGTGGACGACGCCGCGGCCGCGATTTCGGCCCGTGGGGGCTCCGGGAAGTCCATCTTCCTGCCGATAGCCCCGGGGATGGCCAAGCTCGGTCTGAACACCCGCCTGAACCAGGGCATGCGGCAGAGCCAGGAGATGATCCTGGCGCCGCGGATGCTTCAGTCCATCGAGGTGCTGGCGCTCCCGCTCCAGGATCTCGAGGGGTGGCTCGGCGTCCAGGCGGAGACCAACGAGGCTCTCCTGGTGGAGCCGCCCGAGCCCACCGGCGCCACCGAGGCCCAGGTCCACGCGGTCGAGACCCTCGGACCGGCTCGCTCGCGCGCCGCCCTCGCGAAGGCCTCGGACGATCACCATGCCCTCCTCCAGGCGCAGCCCGATCCCGGCGAGTCGCTGACCGACTCGCTGCTGCGCCAGCTGGACGCCCGCGCCGTGACCGGGGACCTCGGCGCGTGGGCTCGCTTCCTCGTGGGATGCCTCACCGACGGGGGCTTGCTCGAGACGCTCGACGAGGAGCTGCGTGAGCTCGCCATCTCCGCCGACCTGCCCTTCGCCGGGGTCCTGCGCGGCGACGCTCTGCTGGGCGAGGCGATCGGCGAGCTGCAGCAACTCGAACCCGCTGGCGTCGGCGCTCGCAGCGCTGTGGAGGCGCTGCTCCTCCAGCTCGATCCGGAGGACAGGGACTACGCGCTGCTCTGCCGGCTCCTCGAGGACTTCCTCGTGGAGCTCAGCCGGAACCAGCGGCCCTCGGTCGCGTCGAAGCTCGGCCTGGAGCTCGCAGAGCTCGACCGGCTCCTCGGCGTGCTCGAGCGCCTCGACATGCGTCCCGCGGCTGGCCACGGCTCCGCCGACGCCCCGACCATCGTCCCGGACGTGCTCGCCCTCCCCGTGGAAGGCGGCGCCTGGACCGTGGAGCTCACCCGTGGCGCACTGCCAAGGGTCTCCATCGACCCCATCGCCCAGGAGCTGCTCGAATCCCTGGAGCGCGGCGACG
Source organism: Planctomycetota bacterium (assembly GCA_002862085.1). GTDB lineage: Bacteria > Planctomycetota > UBA1135 > UBA1135 > Saltatorellus. The sequence goes on from PKCK01000075.1 coordinate 65,207, forward strand.
AGGCGCGTCCGTACCTCGCGGCGAAGGTCGAGAAGGCCCGCTGGGTCAGCGAGGCCGTCGAGATGCGTGGCGCCACGCTCCTGCGGGTCGCGAGCGAGGTGCTTCAGCGTCAGCGCGCCTTCCTCGACGAGGGTCCCAAGGCTCTGGAGGCGCTCTCCATGGGAGAGGTCGCCGGCGCCCTCGAGCTCGCGACGAGCACCGTCAGCCGTGCCGTCGCTGGCAAGCACGTGCAGACGCCCTACGGGATCGTTCCGCTCCGCAGCTTCTTCCAATCCTCCGTCGGAGGCGCGGACGGAGCCTCCGCCATCGACGCAGTGCGCGAGAAGGTCAAGGAACTCGTCGCAGCGGAGGACGCGGCGGCGCCGCTCTCCGACGAGGCCCTCGTGGACGCCTTGAAGGCCGCCGGTCACGGGGTCGCCCGCCGGACCGTGGCCAAGTACCGCGGTGAGCTCGGGATCCCGAGCTCGTACAAGCGCCGGCGACACGGCTGATCCGCGGAGCGGCCGCGCGGTATCGTCTGCGCCACGCCATGCTCCGCAACGTCCGCATCGAGGTCAGCTACGACGGTTCGCTCTTCCACGGGTGGCAGCGTCAGGACGGCTTCGACAGCGTTCAGGCCGCCATCGAGGACGGCCTCGCCGAACTGCTGGACACCGTCGTGGTGATCCACGGGGCGGGGCGGACGGACACCGGGGTGCACGGACTGCGTCAGGTGGCTCACTTCCACGTCGACACGCGCCTCGACGACGACCGTCTCAAGCACGCTCTGAACGCCCACCTCCCGGCGGGCGTCGCGGTGCGAGCGACCGAGACCTGTGCGGACGACTTCCACGCTCGCTTCGACGCGCGCGGGAAGCGCTACGGCTACCTCGTGCAGACCACCCGGCACCGACCCGTGATCGGCCCGCAGTACGTGCACTGGGAGCCGATGACGCTCGACTTCGACGCCATGCGCGCGGCGGCGGCCCGCATGGTGGGGGAGATGGACTTCGCGGCTTTCGGCAACACCGGGTCTCCGCGCAAGACGACCGTCCGCAGCGTCACGCACGTGCGCGTCGTGCAGCGGCGCGAGCGCTTCGCCGTCGTCGTCCAGGGCAACGGGTTCCTCTACAACATGGTGCGCACGATGGCGGGCACGCTCCTCGCCGTGGGGAAAGGGCGCATGACGCCGGACGACGTCAGCGCTGCGCTCGAAGCGCGGGACCGCAAGCTCGCCGGACCGACCGCGCCCGCGCGCGGGCTCGCTCTCCTGCGTGTCCTCTACGACGAGCCGACGTTCCGGGGCGTGCGCCGCTGAGCGGACTCCCGAGAACTTCTGACGTGCCGGACACGCGCCGTGCGGACGACGTCGGCGACCTGCATCCCGGAACGGGGCTCCGATCTGGAACGCGTGGAATCAGCGTTCGCACCCCCGCGGAGCGCCGCTGAAAGGGTGGCCCTTGACTGAAGAGACTCGTTTCCGCAGGGTGCTCCGTGCGCGCGGGACGAGAGCCGGCGCGCGACAACTCGATCTCCCAGTCCGGCTACCCAGGAGGTAACCATGAAGACGCGCGTGTCGATCCTTCACCACGACTACCCGACCGGCTACCGCAGCCTCGTTGAGGAGCGGCTAGCTGCACTGGAGCGTTTTCACGGTCGCATCGTGACCATGGACGCGCGGATCGAGAAGGAGGCGCGAGAGCACCACGTGGAGATCGTGGCGAACGTCGGCAAGGGCCACGTCCTCGTCGCGAACGTGCGGCGCGACGGCTTCGGCGAGGCCCTCGGTGAGGCCATCGACCGGATGGGGCGACAGCTCCGGAAGGAGCATGACAAGGCTCGCCTCGAACCCAGGAGGCAGCACGGAGTCGCCTAGCAGCCGTTCCAGGCAGGTTCCTGCCATGGCGGCAGGTTCCTGTTACACTGTGACGCACAGGCGGGGGGCGCGACGCTGAGGCGGCGCGCCCCCCCAGCCGTTCTCCGCGGCGGCGTGGGCTCGACGTCCGAGGTCGTGACCTGAAGCGGAACCCATCTCCCATGGACTGGCACAAGCGATTCAAGTCGAAGGGCTGCATCCTCAAGCTCAAGGCCACCTCCAAGGAGGAGGCACTCAACGAGGTCGTCGACCAGTTGATGAGCTCCAAGCTCTTGCCGGGGGCGCTCGAGGATGACGCCCGGGCCGCGCTGCAGGCCCGTGAAGAGCTCGCCTCCACCGGCGTCGGGATGAACGTCGCGATCCCTCACGTGAAGCTGGAAGGCCTCGAGGAGGCCATCTTCTCGCTCTCCGTGGCTCCCGACGGCCTCGAGTGGCAGGCGGTCGATGGCGCCCCGGTTCAGATCGTCTTCGTGGTCCTGCGTCCGGACGAGCCCACGGAGCTCCACGACCCGGAGGACCATGTCGAGGCGATGCGTTGGATCGCGAGCCTCGCTCGCGATGCGGACTTCCGTGGCTTCGCGCTCCAGGCGCGGACCAAGGCCGAGCTCGTCGGGCTTCTCAGGGAGATGGCTGCCAGTGGCCGCTGACCCTGCTGCGACCCGCAGCGTCCGTATCGTCAATTCCGCTGGACTCCATGCGCGGCCCTGCCATGCGATCGTCCAGACCGCCATGGCCCACGAGTGCACGCTGCGCATCAAGGGCCCCTCGGGGCCTGGCACCGGCGTCAACGGCAAGAGCATCCTCGAGCTCATGACCCTCGAGGCATCTCAGGGCACGGAGCTCACCCTCGAGGCCTTGGGGGACGGAGCCGAGGACCTGCTCGACCAGCTCGAGCGTCTGATCGCCGGCGGCTTCGGCGAGTGAGGGCCGCCGGGGGCGGGCGGCCCTCGGCGCGCGTGCGATCGGGGACGAGCCCTCCTGAGCCGCTCCACGGAGCTCCCCGGGGGGCCGGCAGCCACTCCGACGGAATCGCGCCCCGTGGATCTCCGATCCTGGCTCGCGGATACGGATTGCGACTTCCAGCCGCTTCGCCGTCAGGGAGCGCTCAACGTCCTCAAAACGTCGGAAATCGGCGTTCCTGACCCATTGGACGGGTGTTCTCGCGGTCCTCGGTGAGCCTTTTTCGGGACCGCCTCTCAACCGCGAGCGGGACCGCTGTCGATTGTCCCGAGGAGGCCGCCGGGACCGATCCCCGAGGAGCGCGGCTCACCTCCCAGCAGGAAGAGGAACGTGATCCGAACCAAGAAGAGCGTCGTGGGGCTCGACCTCGGGTCGTCGGTGGTGAAAGCCATCGAGCTGACCCTCGAAGGCAACGAGCCCGTCATCACCGGCTTCAGCCGCGTCGAGCTGCCGCCTGGCGGAAGCGTCGACGAGGCCGTCCAGCAGGCCTTCAAGGAGGGCAAGTTCCGGTCGAAGCGCGTGGTGACCGGCGTATCCGGTCAGGACACGGTCGTTCGCTACCTGTCGATGCCGCGCATGACCGACGCGGAGCTTCGCCAGGCCATCCAGTTCGAGGCCGACAAGCTCGTTGGCTCCGACGAGGAGTTCATCATCGACTGCGCACCGCTCGGCAGGGTCGACGGCGACGAGGAGACCGATCCCGCCGCGGGCGAGATGAAGGTGCTCGTCGCCGCCTGCCCGCAGGCGCGCCTCGAAGACCAGGCCGGCATGGTCAGCGCGGCTGGCCTGTCGCCGATCGCGATCGATCTCGACATGTTCGCCGTCGCGAACGCCTGGGAGCTCTGCGTGCTCCCGGACACCGACGGACTCGACGCCGACGACACTCGCGCCACCGCTCTCGTCGACGTCGGCGCGAAGAGCACTGCGATCAATGTGATGCGCGGCGGCGTCAGCTGCTTCAGCCGCGAGATCCCGATCGGCGGCGCCGATATGACCCAGGCCGTCTCGCGACGCCTCGGCGTCGAGGGCTTCGAAGCCGAGGCCATCAAGCGCGCCAGCGAGGACCATCAGGCCGAGGTGCGTACCGCGATCGCGCCGGTGCTCGAAGATCTCTCGAGCGAGCTGGCTCTCTCGATGGACTACGTCGAGCACAACGAGGGTGTCACGGTCACCGAGATCCTCCTCTCGGGTGGAGGCGTGCTCGCGCCTGGCGTGGTCGAGGCCATCGAACAGTCGAGCGCTCGCCCGACTCGCGTGTGGAACCCCCTCGAAGGTCTGCGCGTGGACGTCAATCGCCTCGATGCCGAGGAACTGGAGTCCTGGGCACCGTCCCTCGTCGTCGCCGTCGGGCTCGCTTCCAGGGTGCGCAATCAATGATCACGATCAATCTCCTGCCCAACGAGTACCGTCGCAAGGCCAGGTCGCCGATCGGGGTGATGACCGCGATCGCAGCCGCGGTCCTCGTCAACACCTCTCTCTTCGCCTACTACGGATATCTCGAGTTCGGCACCAGCGCGAACATCGAGACCTCGCGGAGCGTGCTTCAGCTCGATCTCGACGGGCTCAAGTCGCAAGTCGCCTACCACAAGGCCCTCCAGAAGGAGATCCAGACCCGCTCCGCGCGCGAGAAGACCCTCTCCGAGATCACGCGCAACCGCGTCCTGTGGACCAAGACCCTCGACGAACTCCTCGACGTCGTCCACGAGGGCCGCGAGGGCATCGAGCACTTCGTGTGGTTCGAGGACATCGATGTGAAGCTCGAGCCGAGCGGCGGCAGCTCGCGCGGCGGCTACGGAAGGCTCAAGGCGGCCGGCCACTCCGGCTCCGAGGACTACGACCAGGTCGCGAACTTCCTCGAGGACATCGAGGGCCGGGACATCTCCGGCCTGTGGCAGATCTTCGGCAAGCCCCAGGCTCCCCAGGCGCGCATCAACGACGCCGACGAGGACCTGATCCCGTCCGTCAACTGGTCCTTCCCCCTCACGATCGACCTTCTGAGCCCCGACGAGCGCGTGGCCAATCGCAGCGTGGCTGAGGAGGCGGGCCAGTGAGCGAGAAGAAGTTCTGGACGAGGTTCGGCGGTGTGACCGCCGCCATCGCGCTGGGCGCGGGGTACCTCATCTACGCCGAGTTCGGCCAGATCGAGGCTGCTCGGGCCCAGTTGGCGCAGCTGCGCACCGACATCAAGACTGCGCGCGACACCGTGCGCAAGACGCCCGAGGTCGAGCGTGAGGTCATCGTGCTGCGCGAGATCTCCGACCGGATCCGCGAGGTGCTGCCGGACACCAAGGACCTCCTGAACGTCATCCGTGACTTCCAGGACTACTCGAAGGAGGCTGGCGTCAAGCCCAGCGCCTTCCGCCCGTCCACCGACCCTGGCAAGGGCCGCAGGCAGCAGGGCGCCTTCGAGAAGGTCGGGTACCAGCTCACGATGACGGGCGACTCGTTCCAGTTCCTCGAGTTCCTCAACAAGATCGAGACTCACAGCCGCTTCATGGCGGTGAGCTCCTTCAAGGTCAACGCCGCGTCGCGCAAGGCCCTCGAGGAGGACGGCGTGGCGAAGCACCGGATCCAGATGGAGGTCGAGACGTACAAGTACGTTCAGCCCTCCGCCGAGACCACTGGCGTCGAGATCAACGGCTACGAGCGCAAGCGAGACCTGCTCGCAGGTGAGATCGCCCGGCGCCGTGATGCCCTCACGACGCTGGAGACCTACCGCTACCGCGGCCCGCGCGGACGCCGGGACCCGCTCATCGACCCACGCGTCCCCGCGCAGGTCGACGACCCCAACGCGTGGACCGTCCAGCGCCAGATGGAGGAGGTCGACGAGCTCGTCCGCCGGATGGCAGAGGCTCAGCGCTACTGGGACGCATCCAACAGCGCCCCCTCGGTGCTCGAGCGGATGGTCCAGCGCTCGGAGCTCGAGAAGGTCATCACCCTCCTCGACGAGGACATCCGCCGCATCGAGAGGGAGAATCGGATCAGCTACAAGCCCGCGGAGAAGCGTCTCTCCCTCGGGGTGACCGAGCCGTTGGCCGAGCTACGTCTGACCCTCGCGAAGAGCAAGGCCGACTCAGGGCCGAGCGAGGTGCAGATGCAAACGGTGGGGGACCTCATGGTCGCTCACATCGACGCCGGCGATTACGGCATGGCGCTCGACGCTTTCAAGGCTCTCGCGGACGAGCTCGAACTCGTCAAGGGGCCCGAGGAGCGCGCCCGCCTCGCCGACTGGCTCCGCCTCCTCGCCGACGACGCTCGCACGCTCCGTGACTTCGCGGCCATCGAAATGGTCGTGGGCGGGTACGCGCTTCATGAGGGGTACGCCCCCGTGGTGATCGTGAACGGCAAGACACGCTCCGTCGGCGACCCCGTCGGTGACGAGCTGATCGTGCACGACGTGCGACCGAACGAGATCGACTTCATCTTCCGCGGCGCGATCCTGACGCGCGTCTTCTGAGCCGCGACGAACCCGAGAACGACGCGGGCAGAGCCACCTACTCCGCCCCGTGAAACCCACATGGTGCGACGGACGTTCTCCGCCGCTACCCGACCGCTCGCTCCCCAGCGACCAGACCCAACCAACACAACGAACGTCCGGTGACCGGACAGAGGAATCGTGGTGAACCCTCTCAAGACTCTCCTTGCGCTCGCGGCGTCCGCCGCTGCACTCATGCCGGCCGCAGAGGCCCAGGTACCCAGCCTCGACGCGCGCGTCGACCTGGACGTCGTCGAGAACGACCTCAGCGCGGTCGTCCAGGTCCTCCGGGACCTCTCTGGCGCGAACATCGTCATCCTCGAGGGTGGCGATCAGAAGGTCCGCGCGCTCAAGCTGAGCGACGTCTACTGGCGCGACGCCCTCGAGTTCGCCGCCGAGATCGCTGGCTGCGTCGTCGACGAGGACAAGTCGGGTGTGCTGAGCATCTCGCGTCCCAAGCGCGTGACCTTCAGCTACGACGACATCGACCTGCGCGAGGTCATCTCGTCCATCTCCAAGCTGGCGAACGCGAACATCGTCATGGGCCCCGAGGTCCAGGGCATCGTGCGCGTGCACCTCTCCGACGTGCCGTGGAAGGACGCCCTCGAGGGCATCTGCAAGACCCTCGGCTACACGGTCGTCGAGGAGCGACGCAACTTCTACCGCGTCGTCGACCCGGTCAGCCTCGAGCAGCAGAAGGTGACCCGCAGCTACCAGCTGCGCTACATCCGTCCGAAGAGCGTCCGCGTCCCCAAGATCGAGTCCGAGTTCATCGAGGGCGGTTCGGCCCCGCCCACCGGCACCGCTGCCGAGCACTTCACCGTGCTCGAGGCGCTGCGCAAGGCCCTCTCGGACAGCGGCGAGCTGGACTTCATCGAGTCGCAGAACGTCATCATCATTCGCGATACGAGCCAGGTACAGGAGACGATCCAGGAGATCATCCGGCGCCTCGACGTGGAGCCGAGCCAGGTCTTCATCGACCTCAAGTTCGTGTCGACGACCAACACCGACCTGTTGAACCTCGGCGTGGACTACGGGGACACCGGTCCCCAGGTCTCCGTCCGGGGCTCCCAGATCCCGATCGCGCTCCCGTTCACCATGGGCGCCGGCGGCTTCGAGGATGCCATCATCGCCTCCGACCGCGGCTTCGGCCCCTTCTTCGGCGACGCCGACGTGCCCGTGATCAGTCCTGGCCCGGTCGACCGCCCCGCGACGATCTTCGGCGCGCTCTCCTTCAACCAGGTCCAGGCCACTCTCCGCCTGCTCCAGCGCGACCAGTCCGCCGAGGTCATCCAGGCGCCGAAGATCATCACGCTCGACGGCAACGAGGCGACGATCTTCGTCGGTGAGACGGTGCGCTACGCCGAGGCCAAGTCCGAACAGGGCCAGGCCGGCGGCCTCCAGCTGACCGTCCAGGAGGCCTCTGGTTCGCCGGTCGAGATCGGGTTCCAGCTCCTCGTGCGTCCGAACGTCGTGCCCGGCACGCGCAAGATCCAGATGGAGGTCGTGCCGAAGGAGACCACGCTCTCCGGCACCGGCTCGTCGGCTCTCGCTCCCGCGGGCTTCGACGTCTTCACGGTCGGCTCCGCAGGCGCGGAGGGCACCATCGCCCTCCCCCGGACTCGAGCCTCGACCATGATCACGCAGATGATGCTGGAGTCGGGCCAGACCGCGGTGATCGGCGGTCTGACCACCGACGCCGACACCAAGACGGTGACGCGCGTGCCCTACATCTCGAGGGTTCCGATCCTCGGCGAGCTCTTCAAGTTCCGCAACGAAGCCCGCGACCGTCGGAACCTCATCATCTTCATCACGCCCACCCTCGTGCACAACGCGCAGGACGCCGAGTTCCTCCTCCAGCAGGAACTCCAGCGTCGGAAGATGCGCCTGCGGGACGAGGTCGAGGCTCTGATGGAGGCCGAGAGCCCCCTCGACTGATCCGGGACGGACGGCGCCCCCTCGCTGGCCACGAAGCGGGGGGGCGCTTCCCCTCCGGGCGCTCCCGCGAGCGGAGCGCCGGCCGCCGCGATTTCCGGCCGCGCGCCGGTCCCCTGGCGGCTCCCCGAGAGCCCCTGCAGGGCTCCCAGCCCCCTTCAGAGCTCCTCGAGCCGAAAGGGAAGCCCTCCGGAGCACCTTTTCGGCGCCCGGAGTTCGACTCGGCCCGACCACTCTGCGACAGTGGAGCCTCCGGAGCGGGCCGCGCTCGCTCCATTCACACAACCGTTCACCGGACCCCCCGAGCGGGCAGCGAGACACCTCGATGGCTGCCGCCCGTGCACGCGGGTCCGATCTCCGGCGCCGCGCCGACGTGCTCGAAGAGCCCGACGTGGCTGCGCGCCGACACCTTCGAAACCAGACGGGCGTCGCCACGAGCGGCGCCCCGGGCCCGCGACCGACGGCGTCAGCGGGACCCGGCCGGTCCCCTCGGGGTCCCGCTGACCGTGCGCGGTCTCGGGCGCGAGGCACCGCCGAGGTCCGCCATGCCGCGCACAGCGAGCTCCGCTTCACGCGATGACAGATCAACACCTCGGCGGCTCTTCTCACGCTGCCCCGGCGGCCGGAAGGGCCGACCATCCTCTCCTCGAGGCCCTCGAGGCCACCCTCCACGTCCCCGCCTGGACCTCTGGCGACGACGACGCGGCCGGTGCGGCGGGCGCAGCCGCGAGCTCCTTCGGCGCGGGCGTCGAAAGCTCCGGTCAGGGCGCCGCCATCCCTGCGGCGGACAGGCCGCGGCGGCGTCGCCGGACGACGACGCGCAAGAAGGCTGCGAGCTCCTCGGACGGGGAGACCGAGGCACCTTCACCCTCCCCGGAGAGCGCCGAAGGGGGGCCGGGCGACGGCGGTGACGACGATGGCAGCGGCCACAAGCGTCGCCGTCGCGGGTCGCGGGGCGGTCGCCGCCGCAAGCGTTCGGACGAGGACGCCGTCGAGATCGACGCGATCCCTGGCGAGGACGACGACCTCGGCGCGCCGTCGGCTGCCAGCGGCGAGGAGGAAGCGCCCAAGCGGAAGAAGAAGCGTGCGACCAAGAAAGCGCGCCGATCCAGGGCGACGGCCGAGCCCGAGGACGACGTCGCCGAAGCAACCGACGACGCGGAGGCCGAAAACGGTGACGAGGACGGCGGACGGAAGAAGAAGCGCCGTCGCCGCCGCTCGCGCCGGAAGTCCAAGGCCAGCGGCGACGACGAAGAAGACGAGGCCGTCGAGGAGCCAGCGGACGACGGGCCCAGGCCCAAGTCGAAGCGCAAGAAGACGGCGACCAAGGCCAAGCGGGCGACCAAGACCGCCGAGGACAAGGCCGCCGAGGCCGAGGCGCTGCGTACGAACAGGATCCTCGTGAACGCGGTCGAGCCGGAAGAGCGCCGCGTCGCGGTGGTGGACGGCGATCGGATCATCGATTTCCTGATGAACGCCGAGAGTCAGAAGACTCTCGTCAACGACATCTATCGCGGACGGGTCGTCAACCTCGAGCCGGCGATCGGCGCGGCCTTCATCGACTTCGGTCAGGGCCGGAACGGGTTCCTCCACACCTCGGACGTCCTTCCCGTGTACGGCGAGGAGGGCTTCCGCATCGACGACCTGCTGCGGGCGGGGATCCACGACGAGGAGGGGGACCACGACGCCGACTGGTCCGAGGAAGCCGACGCGCTCGACGACATCGCCGACGAGATCGCCGACGTCGACGACCTCGAAGACGAGGATCACGAGAGTGAGGAGGCCGACGAGGAGCCTGCGAAGGGCTCCGAGAAGCCTCGCGAGAAGACCAAGCGGAAGAGGACGCGCAAGGCGACGGGGAAGAGCGAGCCTGCCGAGGAGGACGAGCCCGCGGATCAGGACGAGGACCAGGCCCCCAAGGCGCGGACGCGTCGCAAGCGCACTCGCGGAGGCCGGCGCGGGAAGTCCGACGCGGGCGAGCAGCCCGCCGATGAGACCCCGGACGAGGTCGCGAGCGAGACTCCGCGCGAGGAGTCCGATGCCGCTGGCCCGGCCGAGACCGAGGAGGCGTCTTCGTCTCCCCAGTTCGGTCTGCTCCCCGACCCCGACCCCACGCCGTCCGCCGAGGACGGGGAGGTCGCCGGAGAGGACGACGAGCCGGCAGCCCCTGCGAAGCGCACGCTCCGTTCGCGCCGCAAGCGCCCGACCTCCTCCTGGATCGTCTCGCTCGGGGGTGAGGACGACGGCGGAGGCTCGGACGATGGTGGTTCGTCCGACGGTGCAGCGCCCGTTCGGAAGAAGCGCAGTCGCTCGCGGAAGAAGGCCTCCGCCGCCAAGAAGTCCGAGGAGGGCGGCGGTGACGAGGCCAAGGCCACCAAGAAGGTGACCAAGAAGAAGGCCGCCAAGAAGAAGGCGTCCAAGAAGAAGGCCGCTTCCAAGAAGGCCGCCTCCAAGAAGACGACCTCGAAGAAGAAAGAGTCCTCGTCTCGCCGCTCCGGTGGAGCCAAGTCCGGCCGAGGACGGGCAGGTCGCGGTCAGCGCGAGCGGCGACCTCAGCGAGAGCGCCGCCCCATCGATCAGCTCCTGCGGGTGGGGGACTCCGTCGTGGTCCAGGTCACCAAGGACGCGATCGGTGACAAGGGCCCGACCCTCACGACCTACATCTCGATGCCCGGGCGCTATCTGGTGCTCATGCCGTCGATGTCGCGGACGGGCGTCAGTCGCAAGATCCCGGACGAGAAGGAGCGCAAGCGTCTCAAGCGAATCCTCGCGAGCATGAACACGCCCAAGGACATGGGCGTGATCGTGCGCACCGCGGGCGTCGGCCGTACGAAGGCGGACCTCCAGCGGGACCTCGACTACCTGCTCGGCCTCTGGGAGTCCTTCGGGGAGAAGCTCACCGCAAGCCGCGGTCCTGCGCCGCTGTACCTGGAGTCCGACGTGGCCACGCGTACGCTGCGGGACCTCTTCGATCGCAGGACGAAGGAGGTGATCGTCGACGACTTCAGCGTCTACGAGCAGATGGTCGGCTTCGCGAAGGCCCTCATGCCGGAGCACGTGGACCGCATCAAGCGCCACGAGGGCAACCGGCCGCTGTTCCAGGACGCGGGGCTCGAGCAGGACTTCGAGCGCATCTTCGCGCGCCGGGTCGATCTGCCCTCGGGAGGCTCGGTCGTCTTCGACCAGGCGGAGGCCCTCGTCGCCATCGACGTGAACTCGGGTCGTACGCGCGCCGACACCTACGACTTCGAGGACATCGCGCTCAAGACGAACCTCGAGGCCGTGCCCGAGATCGCGCGCCAGATCAAGCTGCGCGATCTCGGGGGGATCATCGTCTGCGATTTCATCGACATGATGCGGTCGGCCAGCAACCGTCAGGTCGAGAAGGCGCTTCGTACGGCCCTCGCCGACGACCGCGCCCGGGCGAAGCTCGGACGCATCAGCCAGTTCGGCCTGCTGGAGCTCACGCGCCAGCGTCTCGGGCCCGGCACCCACAAGAAGGTCTTCCAGACGTGCCCCCGCTGCCGCGGCACCGGGCGGATCCGGAGCGTGGAATCCCGCGCCCAGGCGATCCTGCGCCGCCTCGGCGGGGCGGTGGTCCAGAAGGGTTTCACCCGGGTCGAGGTCCGGGCGCACCCCGAGGTGGTCCAGTACCTGAAGGAGGACCTCTGGGACTGGGTCAGGGCCATGGAGCACCGCTCCGAGAAGGAGATCGTCCTCACGGAGGTCCCCGACCAGCCCGAAGACAGCGTCCTGCGCTACCTCCGCGCGGACGGCCGTGAAGTGCGCCCTGGGGGCCGTCGCAAGCGCTGAAGCGGCTCCCGGGCCCCGAGGTCCGGTCATCGAGCCTCGAGCCCGGGTACCCGGGAGGGCGCGGCGGGTCCCCCCCAGCCGGCGGCGGGGGGCGGGCCCGCCGTCGTTTCCGAGGCGGGGCCTGCATCACGCTGCCCGGGGACCCGGGCGGAGATTCCTCGCCCCCGGGACCCATTCGGTTGCCCCCGGAACGCCCCGCCCGTACCCTCTCCGCCCCCTCGGCCACCGCCGGGCGGCCCCCGGGAGGGTTTTCACCGGGGGAGAGCCGGAGCGGCTGGACCCCCGTCGGGGTGCTCGTCCCCGGACCGATCCAGTCATGTACGCAATCATCAGCGACAGGAACAACCAGGCCACCGTCCGGGTGGGCGACGAGGTCCTCTGCGATCTCATGGACGACGCGGAGCGTGGCTCCACGATCACCTTCGACCACGTGCTCATGATCGGGGGCGAAGAGGGCTCCGTGATCGGCAAGCCGAACGTCGAAGGCGCCTCCGTGACCGGCGAGGTCATGGGTCTCGAGCGCGGTGACAAGGTCGTCGTCTTCCGCTTCAAGCGCCGCAAGAACATCCGCGTCAAGCGCGGCCACCGTCAGTCCTACACCCGGGTCAAGATCACCGGGATCAACCGTTAGTTCCCGGAGCTCCAGCTCCGCCAGACCCACACCAGATCCCATGGCACACAAGAAGGGACAGGGCTCGACCCGTAACGGCCGCGACTCCAACCCCCAGTTCCGCGGCGTCAAGCGCTTCGGTGGCCAGCAGGTCACCGCCGGCACGATCCTCGTCCGCCAGTGCGGTACGAAGTACAAGCAGGGCAAGAACGTCGGCCTCGGCAGCGACTACACCCTCTACGCCCTGGTCGACGGCACCGTCCGCTTCCAGACCGGCCGCCGCGTCCACGTGGACCCGCTCGCCAGCTGACGGCGACGTCCGGCGACCGCCCGGACCACCAGCCATCCGACGGGGGGAGCGCGACGCGCTCCCCTCTGTGTTTCAACACGACGAGAGCCATGGCCACCTTCCGCGACGAGGCAGAGATCGAGGTCCAGGCCGGCAAGGGCGGCGATGGGATCGTCTCTTTCCGACGCGAAGCCCACGTGCCCCGCGGAGGGCCCGACGGCGGCGACGGTGGCCGCGGCGGGAGCGTGATCCTGCACGCGACCACCAACGTCCACTCGCTCCTCGATATCGGCCGCCGGTTCCGCTACGCGGCGAAGAACGGCCAGCCCGGCGGCCCGCGCAACCGCACCGGCAGAAGCGGTGAGGACCTCGAGGTGCAGGTCCCGGTCGGGACGCTCATCTACGACGCCGAGCGCGGCAACCTCCTGAAGGACCTCGCCGAACCGGACGCGACCCTCGTCGTCGCCCAGGGGGGGAGCGCCGGTAAGGGCAACACGCGCTTCGCGACCTCCGTCCGCCAGGTCCCTCGCAAGGCGACGCTCGGCACCCCCGGCGAACACCGCCGCCTGCGCCTCGAGCTGAAGCTCTTCGCGGAGGTCGGGCTGCTCGGGTTCCCGAACGCCGGGAAGTCGACGTTCATCAGCCGCGTCTCCGCGGCTCGACCCAAGATCGCGGACTATCCCTTCACGACCCTCGAACCACAGGTGGGGATCGCCCCCGTGGGTGACGGTTACGACACCCTCGTCATCGCCGACCTACCCGGCCTCATCGAGGGCGCCGCCGAGGGCGCGGGGCTCGGCCATCGTTTCCTCAAGCACGTGGAACGCTGCAGGGTGCTGCTGCACCTCGTGGACGTCTCGGAGTCCGCCGAGCGCGACCCGGTGGAGGCGTGGACAGCCCTCGAGGACGAGCTGCGTCGATACTCGCCGGAGCTGCACGCCAAGCCGCGTCTCACCGTGGGCTCGAAGTGCTTCGAGGACGACGGCTGGGAGGAGCGCCTCGCGACCCTCGCCGAGGCCTCGGGCGAGGAGGTCCTCGGGGTCTCGTCGGTCCTCGGTCAGGGGGTCGACCCCGTCCTGCACGCCGCCCGACGCATCGTCCGCGACGCCTGATCGGGAGCGGGGAACCGGTCTCCATCCGGAGCTGCCAGCGGGCGTTTGCCCCGTGGCTCTCAAGGCGCGGCGCGTCCCGGTTCGATCCCTCCACCTGGCCCGCCGCACTCGCGCCGCGGGCTCTTCGATCAAGCCCCGTGGAGGGGGCGCGGCGTGCACGAATCGGACAGCGACGAGATGAGCTTCCGGGGCCTGGCCCCCGACGACCAGCGTGGCCACGGCGCCCAGGAGTCCGCCGCTGAAGCGTCCCGGGCGGATCGGCCGGCCGCGCCCGCGCCCCGACTCGATGGCGCTTCCGCGCCGGTGGAGCCCGTTGCGCCGCTGCCGGCTCCGCTGCTCGCCGGTCGGGGCGAGCCGTCCGCCCGGCCGGTTCAGCCCGCGTCCACGCCCGACGTCGAGACCGCTCCGATCGAGCTCGGCGAGGCGCCCGCCCGCGTGGACGGCGCCGACGCGCCGAAGAAGCCGAAGGTCACGGTGGAGATCACCCGTGAGGGCCTCCCCGGCTCGAGCCTGAGCCCGCGCCACCAGCTCCAGGAGTGGCTGGCGCAGATGGTGCAGAACCACGCGAGCGACCTGATCCTGCGCAGCGGCGGCCGCCCGTCCCAGCGCCTCGACGGCCGTATCAGCTTCCTCCCCGGCAAGGTGCCCGGGCCCGGCCCGATGCTCGAGGTGCTGCGCGGGATCCTCGGCGAGAGGCGCATGCAGAGCTTCGTCGAGACCGGCGCCGCCGACGCGGCGCTCGATCTCGACGGTCTCGGACGCTTCCGCATCAACGCCTACAAACAGATGGGGGAGCCAGCGATCGTCATCCGGCGGATCAACGAGGACCCGCCGAGCCTCGACGAGTTGCACCTGCCTGCCGACGAGTTGAAGGAGCTGGCCCTGCGCAGGCGGGGCCTCGTGCTCGTGACCGGCGTCGCTGGTTCAGGCAAGTCGACCACCCTCGCGGCGATGATCGAATTCATGAACCGCACCGTCGAGCGTCACGTCGTGACTCTCGAGGATCCCGTCGAGCTGCTCTTCAAGGAGCGCTACTGCGTCATCAGCCAGCGTGAGGTCGGGACCGACACGACCTCGTTCAAGGAGGGCATCAAGCACGCTCTTCGCCAGAGCCCGGACGTGATCCTGATCGGCGAGATGCGGGACGCCGAGACCGTACTCGCAGCCCTCGAGGCCATCGAGACGGGGCACATGGTCATCTCGACCATGCACACGGTGAACGCCGCCCAGACCGTGGACCGGATCCTCGGCTTCTTCCCCGTCGAGCGTCACGTGCAGATCCGTCAGCGCATGGCCGACACCCTCGCAGGTGTCCTCTCGATGCGACTCGTGCCTCGGACCGGCGGCGGCCTCGTCCCGGCGTACGAGCTCATGCAGGTCACGCCCCACGTGCGGGAGCTCATCGAGGAAGGTCAGACGACCGAGCTGGGCCGCGTCGTGCAGAGCGGCATGGAGCGGGGCATCGTCTCCTTCAACGATCGGCTCATGGAGCTGGTGAGCGAGGGCTTCGTGGAACTCGACGAGGCGCTTCAGACCTCGGATCGCCCGGACGAGCTGCTCATGCGCCTCCGGGGGATCCAGGGCGGGACGCGCGCCCAGGCCAGGGTGGCCGCGAGCCCCGAGGTCGAGCCCTCGAACCCTGCGCCGGGCGTGAGGGACACCCGGCCCGGGGACGGCCTCGCGGACCAGGGCGGCGGCCTGCGGTTGAAAGGCGCGAATCCGGGCTTTTGAGCCAGCTCCTGGCGATCAACGGCGTCCGGGCGACGGCGCAGCGCGCCCGGGAGCGGCTTTCCGCGGAGTTCGGGCGACCGGACGGGAAGAAAGGGCTGCGTAGGACGTCCTGAACCCGGCGTGGTCGGGTGCTACCCTCCGGCCGCGCGGCACGCGATCTCGATATGAACGTCGGCACCCTCAAGACCCTCTCGTACCTGTCGTCCCTCGGCCTGCTCGGCGGGATCGGCTTCGTCGGATACGACTACTGGAAGAACGGCCAGAACCAGGAGTTCTTCGACCAGGAGCGGACCACCAAGCTCCTCGGCGACGTGATGCCGCCTCCGGCGCCCAAGCGCCTGGGTCTGAACTACAACAGCGACATCAAGCCGGCGATGCTGGGCTTCGACTGGACGGGTCAGCCGCCTGCCGAGCCCGAGCCCGAGAAGACGCAGGCCGAGATCGAGCTGGAGAACGCGCCGACCCCGGTCGCGGACATCCTGGACGTGAAGTCGATCTTCTGCGCGCCGAAGGAGCCGAGTGATTCGCTCTGCCTGCTCGACATCAAGGTGCCGGACGCCGCTGACGACCTCTGGTTCGGGATCGGGGACACCCTCCCCGCGCCCAACGGATACATCGCGATCTTCTCCATCGACGCGAACAGCGTGACCTTCTCCTTCAAGGACGAGGCGCGCGAGAAGGAGTCCCTGGAGCCGTCGAGTCTCAAGGACGACCTGGAGACCCAGGTCATCACCTCCGTCGACGACGCGAGCAAGATCAGGAAGCCCAACGGCCTGCGCAGCATCACGCCCGGGGTGCGGACCGCCAAGCGCGAGACCACCGAGCGGATCAATGGCCAGATCTACGTCGGCACCAACGACGCCGCGGAGTTCAGCGCCAACTACCAGCAGATCCTCTCGAACGACGTGAAGCTGGAGACCTACATGGAGGACGGCAAGCGCGCTGGACTCAAGGTCCGCGAGGTCAAGCCCGGCTCCATGGCCGCGCGCCACGGCGTACAGGCCGAGGACGTCGTGATCTCGATCAACGGCACCTCGATCACGAGCGAGCAGCAGGGCATCCAGTACGTGCGCCAGAACTCCGACACGACGAGCGTCTGGCGCGTACAGATCCTGCGGAACGGGCGCGTCGTGGAGGAGGTCTACCACAGCCCCGAGGAGTGACGCTCCCGGCCGGGCGCCCGCACGAGGCGCTCTCCCGAGTCCACCGCGCCGGGGCCCGCGATCTCCGCGGGCCCCGGCGCGCTGCATTCCGGTGAAGCGCTCCCCGCCGCGGATCGGCGAACGGCTCCAGCAGACGCCGGGCGCGCGGCCTATCCTCCCGGCGTGGACGCGCAGCGGATCCTCACCGTCGACCTCGGCAACAGCGGGGGCTCGGCCGCCCTCCTGAGCCAGGCCCCCGGCGCTGCGCCGTCCGTCGAGGTCGTGGGCTGCTGGTCGGTCGCCGAGGAGGAGGTCCGCTTGACGGAGTTCGCGCGCGCAGGAAGAACCACCGCCGCCGCGCTCAGCGCCGTCGGAGCCCTCGACCGTGAAGCGCGCGTCCACCGCCTGCTGGAGGACGAGGGCCTCGTCGTGGCGCAGCGCCCCGACCCCGGGCTGGAGCTCCGCCTGACGGGACCCGAGACCTGCGGCGCCGATCGGCAGTACGCGGCCCGCGGCGCGCTCGCGCTCGAGCGCGCGGGCCTCGCCCGTGTGATCGTCGTGGACGTGGGCACCGCGATGACCGTCGACGCGGCGACCCGCGAAGAGGACGGGACGCGGACCTTCCTCGGCGGGGCCATCGCCCTCGGTCCGGGCACCCACGCGCGCGCACTCAGCGACGTCGGAGCGCGGCTGCCGGAGTTCGACCTCGAGGGGCCCGTGGCGGCCCTCGGTCGCTCGACTCCGGGCGCGCTACGCGCCGGGGTCATCGTCGGGCTGGAGGGAGCGGCCGTCGAGCTCGTGCGTCGTATCGCCGGGGAGGCGCACGGTGGGCTCGAGGGAGTCGCCGTTCACCTGACCGGCGGAGCGCGCCATTTCGTGGAGGCGCGTCTCGCGGGGGAGCACGGCGCCGCGCTTCGGGTGCACCCCGCGCTCGTGCACCTCGGTCTCGGCCAGGCGGCCGCGGAGATCCGATGACCGCGCGTCGGTTGACGCCGCCCGGCGCGGGGGCCGTGGCCGTGCTCGAGGTCACTGGCGAACGAGCTCGGTCGCGACTCGCCGCGCTGCTGGGCCGCCCGCTCCCCGATGCCGGTCGCGTCAGCCTGGGGCGGCTCGTGGCTGAAGGGGAGACGCTGGACGAGGTCCTCGTCGTGCGCCGCGACCTCGGCGCGGTGGAGCTGCATCTGCACGGGAGTCCGGCGGTCGTCCGCGCGGCTCTCGCGCACCTCGGCGGTGAAGCGCCTGCGGCGGCTGCGGCGCCCGCCGAGCGCGCCCTGCGCGCCGCGCACCGCGCGCCCTCGAGGGCTGGCGCGCGCGTGCTGCTCGACCAGGCAGCGGGCGCCTTCGAGCGCGGGATCGCCCGGCTCGCAGCGAGCCGCGGCGCGGAGCGCGCAGAGCTCGCGGGCGAGCTGCTCGAACGTGGCCGGCTGCTCCGGCCGCTCCTTCAGCCGACGGTCGTCGCGATCACCGGGCCGGTCAACGCGGGGAAGTCGACGCTCTTCAACGCTCTTATCGGAAGGGACGAAGCGCTGGTGAGCGACGTGGAGGGAACGACCCGGGACGTGGTCGCGGGCGCGTGCGAGTTGGACGGTCGGCCGCTGGTGGTGCTCGACACGGCCGGCCTGCGCGAGATCGGGCGAGCGGAGGGGCAGGCCGCGGTCGAGGCAGAGGGAATGCGCGCGGGCGAGAGGGCCGCTGCGCGGGCGGACCTCGTGGTGGCGCTGGGCGCGGGCGTCGGGGCGCCGGTTCAAGGTCCGCCCGTCCAGCGCCTCTCGGCGAGGGCGGACGAACGATTCGGCCAGGATCCGTCCCGCTGGCCCGAGGGCGCTCTCTCCGCGTGTCTCGCACCGGAGCACGCGCGCGAGGTCGTCGCAGGAGCTGCGAGCGCCGCCCTCGGCTGGAGCGGGTCGGGGGCCGAGGTCGCAGAGTCGCTGGCGGGCCTCTCGGCGCCGTTCGAGCCCTGGATGTACGCAGCCCTCGAGGGCGCTCTCGCTGGCGGAGCGGCTGGTGCTCGACTCGAGACTCTGCCCGCTGAGCTCGCCAGGAGCGCCCCCATGCTCGACGCAGCGCCCTCCGGCCGATAGCCTTCGGTCCTGACGCGCCCGCGTTCCGGAAGTCGGAGCCGCTGCGTCGGACATGAGCACGAGCAGTTCCACGAAGGACACGGTCCCCGACCCCGCCGGGGCGGACGTCCCCGCGGTCACAGCGGGCGAGGCGCCCCCCGCCGTCCGCCACCTCGTCTCGATCGACGACGTCACGAACGACGACATGCGCGCGCTCTTCGAGCACGCCGATCGCTTCGCCGCCGACCCCCGCGCCTTCGCGGACACCTGCCCGGGCTCCATCTCGGCGAGCCTCTTCTACGAGCCGTCCACGCGGACGCGCCTGTCGTTCGAGTCGGCCATGCTGCGCCTCGGGGGCGGGGTGCTGACCGCGGCGGAGATGACGAGCTCCAGCGTCGTGAAGGGGGAGTCCCTCGCGGACACGATCCGCGTGGTCGGTGGGGGCTACGCGGACGTCATCGTCCTGCGCCATCCCAGCGAGGGCGCGGCGCGTTTGGCCGCGCACTACTCGCCCGTGCCGGTGATCAACGCGGGCGATGGCTCGCACGAACATCCGACCCAGACGCTCTGCGATCTCTACAACCTCCACGTGGAGCGCGGACGGATCGAGGGACTCGACGTCGTGCTCGCGGGCGATCTTCGCTACAGCCGCACGGTCCACTCCTTCGCCTACGCCCTCGCGCGTTTCGGAGCGAACATCGTGTGCGTACCGCAGCCGGGCTTCGAGCTGCCCGACTACGTCGTCCACAGGCTCTACGAGGAGTTCGGCGTGAATCCGATGCGCGCGGATGCGCGCCGGCTCGGCGCGCTCGCATCGAACAGCGATGCGGTCTACCTCACGCCGCAAAAGCCCCACCAGCTCTCGCTCTTCACCGACGCGCGAGGATGGGAGGTCCAGCAGGTCGACGCGGTCTACATGACCCGGCCGCAGACCGAGCGCCACCCGAATCAGGAGCTCTCGGAGACGGCGTACCTGCGCCTCGAGAAGCGCGCCATGGCGGCGGAGTCGCTCCGTGACGCGGTCGTGATGCACCCGCTGCCGCGCCGTGACGAGATCAGTCCGGAGGTCGATGCGGATCCCCGCAGCATCTACTTCAAGCAGGCGGCGCGAGGCGTACCGATCCGCATGGCGATCCTCGCGTGGCTGCTCGGGCGGCTCCCGGTGGGGGAGATCACCGGCTCCTTCGAGGGTGGGATCGGATCGCCGGTACCCGCAGGCCCGAATCCCTGCCCGAACCCCTCGTGCATCTCCCGCACGGAGGCGCGCCACGTCGCGCCGCGGCTGCGGCTGGTGGAGCGCGAGCCGCTCCGGGGAGTCTGCGCCTACTGCAACCGCGAGATTCCGTTCACGGTGGTGGGCTGCAGTTCGAGCGGGATCTACCACGCGCCCGACTCGCCCTCGGTGCGCCAGATCCTGGACGAGCACATCGTGCTCCTCGAGAGCGCCACCGTCGCCGAGGAGCTCGGTTTCCGGGCCGCCGTGGTGCCGGGAGCCCGCTGAGGTCCGCGGGCTTCGGTCCCAGGATGATGCCGCCTCGGAGGACCGTAGGCGCGGTTTCGTGCGGTTCCGCACAGCCGCTGACGGCCGCTGTGCGCGTCCCGGCGGGGGCGGGGAGGGGGCCGGAGCCGTCACGAACGCCCCGGAACGCCCTCCAGGCCCCCGGGCGGGGTCGCCCGTCCAGCCGAACCCTTCGGGCACGGCGCTTGCAGCAGGATGATCGCGCCACGATCCGGCGACTTGACCCGCACCTCAAAGGCGCGAGAATGGGATGACGGTCGGCCCGGGGCCGCGTGGACCGCTTTCCGCGCGAGTCGCCGCGCCCCCCGACGACCTTCAGAAGCGCCCTTCCCGCGTTCCGCAGAAGGGGCTGCGCGCCCTTCAGACAACCCGTTCCGGTTCCCCGACCGGCGCCCCCCAGCCTTCGGGCCGTGCTCCCGCGGTCCGTTCCACCACGAGTTCGTGATCAGAATGCAGGTCCAACCGATCGACGCCGCGAAGCCTCGCGTGCGTTCCGCCCGCCGCGCCGGAGGGGCCCTCGTGGCGGCCCTCGCCTCCGTGCTGATCGCGGGGTGCGGCGGGGGCTCGACCCCCGACGTGGACAACGGCTCCGGCGGCACCGTCGACGGTTCGAGCGGGTTCTACTTCGAGGACCCCAACGCGGGCGGCCTGGCCACCGACTTCCGCTGGTCGGGAATCGCTTACGGGCGCCTCGTCGAGCTGTTCGGACGCGACTCCGACGGCCGACGCGTGCTGATGGGCTCCGACTTCGTCGTCGGGCAGAGCCTGAGCACGGTTCCGAACAGGTTCACGCTCGAGCGGAACCCGGTGACCGGCCAGGAACTCCTCACGATCGAGGAGATCGTGGACACGGACGCCGGGCGGGCCGAGTTCCTGAGACTCGCCCGGGAAGCGGGGGACACCCTCGACACGATCCAGGTCCGCGATCTCGACGACGCTGGCATCTACACGATGCTGCCTCGCAACGCGGCGGTCGTGCTGACCTTCGACGACCTCATCGTCCCGGGGACCGTCGACAGCCGCACCGTCCAGTTCAGGACCGGTGACCCGCCCACGATCCCCTTCGAAGCGCGCGTCTTCGCGTCGGACTTCTACGGCGGCACCATCGCCGGTGGCAGCACCTTCTTCCCGACCCGGGTGATCATCGACCTGACCACCAGCGAGCTCGAGGCCTTCTCGGTCGAGCCGCCGCTCCCGATCAACGGCGTCGGCGTGCCGGCGAGCCTGAACACCTCGGCGCCGAACGCCCAGATCCGGATTCCGACCCGACTGAACCAGGCGATCGGGATCACGCAGATCATCACGAACCTGGCGGGCAACCCGATGGCCACGGGGACGAACGGCCCGGTGGACTTCGCGGACGCGACGCGGCCGGTGACCCGCGCGTTCCGGACCGGCGGACGGCCGGACATCATCGCGGACCCGTTCAACGGCTTCCTCGAGGACCAGGCTGCTCCGGTCATCGTCGGCTCGACGCCGATCACCGTGCTGGACGCCCCGCAGCAGGTCGAGGGTCTCCGCTACGTGCTGCCGCGCGTTCAGTTCGCCTCGCAGCTCTGCTCGTCCCCGCCCGAGGTGGGGGACATCATCGTTCAGTCCGGCCTCTTCGCCGAGGTCGAGCGCGCGAACAGCGAACCGATCGCCGGGATCGTCACGAACCTCGAGGTGCGGCTCCTGCTGTTCCCGTCCTCCTGGCCCGGGCCCCAGGAATGGGAGAACGTCGGCGTCGGTACGGCGACGTACGAGACGGCCTTCGACGCGGCGATCGACGGCGCTCGGTCGAACTGCTTCCTGACGGTCGTGCCACAGCCGAACGGCTTCCCGGACGACCCCACGGGTCGGGTGACGACCGACTCGGTGTTCTCGCTGCGCTTCAGCGAGCCCATGGACCCGGCCTCCCTGACCGCCTTCGACTCGGTCACCCTGACGCGGACGTCCTTCGACCCCGACGTCCCCACGGCGACCTCCTCCTTCGTCGTCGGCACGGTCAACCAGACCGCCGACCTCTCAGGCGTGACGTTCACGCCGCAGCAGCTCCTCGCGCACACCCAGGGTCTCTCGGAGTCCTACTTCCTGCGCGTTGCGGATGCGCTGAACGACGTCTTCCCGCCGCGCGACCTCGCAGGCAACGTGGTGGAGCGGATCCCCGAGATCAGAATCACGGTCGAGCCCGACGACCTCTCCGCCCTCAACGGGGGCCGCGTCAGCCGCTTCACCTCCATCGACGAGGAACTCCCCGAGGGCGCCGAGTTCGGTGGTCAGGTCCTCATCGACACGACGCGCCAGCTGCTGCGACCGCGTCCTGTCGTCCGGAACCAGGTGATCATCGACAACTCGCAGCCGATCCTGCAGCAGATGACCTTCCTGCCCGGCGGGCTCGGGGTCATCACGCCGCACACTCCGTTCGGTTCGAAGATGCAGCACATCTGGCGCTACGCCGACTGCAGCTTCGCGCTCCTCGACCAGCTCGACCACAACGTCGACGTCGAGGGTCTGGGCTGGGCGCCGAACGGCGGCACGATCCAGCCGGACTCGTTCGATCAGTTCGAGATCCGCCTGGCCCACAGCCGCTGGACGCCCGACGAGGACATCAACCCCTCGAACGCGTGGCCGCGCTTCCCCTTCTCAGGGCTGGACGACATCTACCTGAACAACATCGTCGCGAGCGCCCCCTCGGACCTGCCGGCGCAGGTGACGGTCCACGACCGTTCCCTCGGCTACAACCTCGATCCCGGTGACCTGGAGACGGCCAGCACGGGGCTGACCTTCATGCCCTTCCCGCTGAACCGGGACGTCGCGCCGGAGCAGCGCCGCTACTTCACCTGGCGTGACTGTGACAACCGCGCGCGCGGCGGCGGCGGCAACGCCCCCGTCGATCCGCGCGCCTACTGGATCGCTCTGGGGATCAATCCCGGATCGCAGCCCGTCGTCTACTCGCCGGGCCAGGTCCAGACGGTCGGTCTGCCGCTGCTCATGGAGTACCGCGTGATCCCCGACGCCTCGGCGATCGGTATCAACGGCTGGGACTTCAACATCGCGGTCAACTCGTCGTCGCGTCCTTACTTCCGCTCCTTCTCCAGCGGCGGCATCAACCAGTCCGGCACGACCGTGACGGTCAACCCCGATCAGGAGTCGACGGCTTCGGGCGGCTTCGCACCGGGCTCCAACCCGCCGGGCTCCATCACGCCGGGTCAGGACAACGTCGTGCACCTCGGTGCCATCGATCTCATCACGCGGGTGAGCCACTCGAACTCGATCTGGTTCTCGCCCGACATCGCCGGGGAGGACGACAGCCTCCCCTTCCCCGGCCGCGTCTATCAGCAGCCGACCATCGAGCCGGGCTTCGACGATCAGCCGGCGGGGACCGAGCTCATCGTTCGGTTCCGTGGTGCGACGGACATCAACTACGACGACAGCGCCACGCCGGGGATCGACAACGACGCCGGCGAACCGAACGTGGACGAGTTGACCGACTACCAGGTCGACGCGTTCACCCTCGACTGCTACGGCGACTACTACAACGACCTGGACTTCCCGGTCAGCCACAACCGTGTCCGGGCCAACCCCGGGCTGAACTTCGTGGGCGCCGACGACTTCTGGCGCGACTCCGTCGACGAGATCCGCGACGCGCGCTTCTACCAGGTCCGACTCACGTTCGTCGGCAACCCCGAGAACGGTCAGTCGGCCGAGGTCTCGGCCTTCGCCCTGACC
This sequence comes from Planctomycetota bacterium, assembly GCA_002862085.1. GTDB lineage: Bacteria > Planctomycetota > UBA1135 > UBA1135 > Saltatorellus. The sequence goes on from PKCK01000075.1 coordinate 89,419, forward strand.
TGGTCGCAGCCCTGATCACAAGGCGGAGCGCGTCCGCTCGGCGCGCCCCGACCCCAACCGCAACATTCACCGACGCTCCGCGCAACCGGCTCCTCGCCTGCGGCGGCCGCCCCACTCCGCCTCGGCGGCGATGATCATCACGCGAGCGAGCGCTCGGCCCTCCCCCCAACCATGAAGACCTCTCGTCCTACTCCGGAAACCCAACCGGTGTCCCAGATGACCGAACGTCGACTCGACCGCGTTCCCAGCGCGGGGTCCCGCGCCGGACTGTTCCTGTCCGCGCTCAGCGCTCTCGCGCTCGCCGCCTGCAGCGGTGGCTCCAGCGACGTGCTGAACCCTCCCGGCGGAGGCACCGGCGTCAGCAACTTCGCCGTCCAGGGTTCCTCCGTGCTCAACGGGGTCACCTGGCAGCTCAACCGTCCGATCGACATCGTGTTCAACGAGGACGTGGACTTCTCCACCGTCTCGCTGAGCACGATCCAGATCGTCGACACCCAGGGCGTGCCCGCCGTCGGAACCTTCACCCTCGCGACGCCCCGCACGGTGCGCTTCCAGCCGGTGTGCCCGACGAACAACACGAACTCGGACGGCGGCCTCCTCCAGGGGCGTGACTACCGGATCACGGTTCCCTCGGAGTCGAGCCCCGGGATCGGCGGCGGCGTCACCGTCCAGAGCACGGCCGGTGAACGGCTGGAGACCGGGCTCAACATCAACTTCGTGACGCCCGAGTCGAACGACGAGCTGGTCCTCTTCGTCGACACCGTCGCGGGTCCGCCCCAGGTGGTCATCCGTGGCCTGAACGGAGAATCACTCACGTCGGAGAGCTCGTCCTTCGTCGAGTTCCCGGGCCGCGCGTCCGGGCAGGACCGGGAGTTCATCGAGTTCGACGTCGCCCTGCAGCAGGGCGTGATCGGCTCGAACGTGCCGCTCAACCTCTACAGCGACGAGACGCAGCAGTTCGGCTTCGTCCTCCAGTTCAACCAGCCGATCATCGCCGCGTCGAGCAACGTCAACTCATCGCGCATCGGTATCGAGTTCCTCAACCAGGCGACGAGTTCCTGGGAGCCCGTGCCTTCCACGGTCGAGCTGCTGTCGAACTGCACCGAGATCGGCTCGTCGGTCAGGCTCACCCCCACGGGTATCGTCCCGCAAGGCTCCCAGCTTCGCGCCGTGGTCAGCGAGGGCTTCCGCGACCTCACCGGTGACCCGGTCCCCTCGACTCTCGCGAACTTCGCGCGCGTCACCACCGACGTCGCGAACCCCGGTGGCGCCAACCCCGACGACGGCACCGACCGCATCTCGATCGACTTCACGGTCCCGGGCACCGTCCCCGGGTCCTTCGAGGACATCCTCACTCCCGGCTCCAACCCGCGCGCGAACTGGAGCGGCTCGGGCGCTCCCGGGGTCCTCGAGGCGTCCTTCGACTTCGCTGGCACCGGCGGCCCCGGCGGTGACTTCGACTGGGTGATCCCCGCCAACCAGACGGTGATCATCAGCACCGACGCCGACACGATCCAGGGCGGTCCCAACGGCTTCCCGACGAACCAGCAGGCCATCATCGGCGGGATCATCAACGTGCGCGACCTGCGCGTCGAGCAGGGTGCCCGCGTCACCTTCATCGGCAGCAACACGGTGACGATCCTCGCCACGGGGAACGTCGACATCGACGGGATCCTGAGCGTCGACGGTGGTGACAACCCCGGCGTCGGTACTCTCAACACGACCAACCAGCCCGAGCTCGGGGCCTCCGGTGGCCCCGGCGGCGGCGACGGAGGCGTGGCCTCCTTCCGTACCTCGCAGTCGACCCCGCGCGGCGGCCCTGGCTTCGGCGCGTTCAACGTCCCCGGCCTCGGCGGTGAGGGCGGCGAGACCGGCTACGCGCCGGGCGGCTCCTGCGCCAAGGACAACCGTCGAGGTGCTGGCGGCGGCGGTGGCGCTCTCGGCGCCGACATCCGCTACGACTGGCAGGGCAGCTTCCTGCTCTGCCAGACGATGATCGGAATGGACATCGAGCGCGGCGTCATCGGCTCCTTCGACGGCACCGGCGCTGTCAGCCAGAACCAGCCCGCGCAGGGTGGAGCGCCTGGCCCGCAGCCGTTCATCGACTCGAGCGACGAGAACAACTTCTTCGGCACGCTGCTGACGGCTGACGGCCGCCAGATCCGCGGAGAGCTCGCCCGCGTCTGGGCCGGCGCCGGCGGCGGCGGCGGCGGTGACGCGGTCCGGAGCGCGACCTTCCCCCTGTCTCCCTTCACCATCACGGGGGACGAGAAGGGCTGCGGCGGGGGCGGCGGCGCCGGCGGTATCGAGATCCTCGTCCTCGGCCGCACGCGCGGCGTCACGGATCCCTTCCGCCCCGGCGGCGGCGATCCGCGCCCGGTGGGCGTCACGGTCGGCCCGAGCGGCGGCATCTCCGCTGACGGTGGTACCGGGAACGGCGGCGAGAACACCTCGTTCTTCGACCGCGTCGGCGGCGCCTCCGGCGGCGGCTCCGGTGGACACATCGTCGTGTCGTGCGCGAGCACGATCTGGATCGCTGGCGAGGCCACCAACGCGTCGGTCGGCGATTTCTACCTCGACAACCCGAGTGCCCCGGTGCACGAGAAGCGTCCTCTGACCGCCCTCGGCGGCCAGGGCGGCGCTGGCCGTCAGAGCTTCTGCGGCGCGAACGAGGACGGCGAGGGGCAGTGGAACCGCGACTCGATCCCGTCGGAGAACTTCGAGGGCAGCACGACGGTTCCGCCGAACGGCCTCCAGACGTGGGAGAACCTCTGCGGCCTCACGTCGACCTGCGCGTCCGACTTCCCGACGGGCGAGCATCCGGGCGCAGGCGGCGACGGCGGCCCTGGCATCATCCAGCTCCAGGTCTCCGACCCGGCGACGCAGCTCCTGTTCCCGAACCGTCCCGGCGTGTACGCGGATCCGAACAATCCGATCGATCCGACCCGCTCGTGCTCGCCGCCGCCGTTCGGCTGGACGGCCCCGACGGAGCCGGTGAACGTGTTCCTCCCGTTCTTCAGCGCCCGCTCCGAGGCCTTCAGCGACTGGATCCCTCTCGGGCTCGCTCGCAAGAACCCGAGCGGCGCCCCCGACGACCAGGTCATCCTGGCCTTCGAGGGCACCGACACGGCGACCGGCGACGTGCTGCGCAACGGCACGGAGGCCCAGGAGCTCGCTCCGCTCCTGGCCTACACCGGTCTGAGCCAGGGCGGTGCGCTGCCGTCCGTCGACGGAGCAGCCGAGACCTTCACGGTCGCTGCCGCGTCGCTTCCGGGCATCTATCAGCAGAATCCGTCGCTCCTGATCCGCTTCGCGGTCCGCGTGCGCGATCTGAACGCACCGGCGACGGAGGTCGAGTACCTCGTCCAGTCCGCGACCTTCGACGAAGGCGCCGGTGAGTTCGCGCTCGTCGTGGACGGCGCGGGTCTGACCGACCATCTGCTCAGCCTGGCCAGCCCCGAGGTCGAGATCGTCCCGTTCTTCTTCCGCCTCTCGGCGGCCGGCGTGGAGGACTCCTTCCCGCCGAACACCGAGATCAAGATCCTCTTCGACGCCGCCCGCGCCAACCCGGCGACCGGCGACCCGAGCACCGACCCGGCGGACATCTACAGCGGCGGAGACATCGCGGCCTTCACGCCGGACATCGAGGACCTGAACGCCGACGTCTGGGACTTCGTGCGGGTGAAGTTCGAGTTCCTGATCGACATCGACGACCGCGACGCCGCGCGCCCGGGCATCGACTACCTGCAGATCCTCTACGGCTTCTGATCCGTCGATCGATCCCCCGCGCGGGGACGAGCGAGGGGCCCGGCTCGCCGCGATCGCGGTGAGCCGGGCCCCTCGCCCTTGTTCCGGGCAGCTCGTGGCCGTCGAATGGGGCCATGCGCAGCTCTCCTCGTCCGCGCCCGGGCCCCGGCCTCGTCCTCGCTCTCATGGTGGCGGCCTCCTGCGCGCCTCCCGCGCCGGCGGATCCAGAGCTGCGGCTCGTGGGCGTGCGCCACCTCGAGGCCGGGGAGCCGCTCGCGCTCAACGAGGACATCGTGCTCACCTTCAGCGCGGCCCTCGACGGGACGAGCGTCACCGGTGCGTCGATCCAGCTCGTGGACGCGACCACCGGACGCGACGTCGAAGGTGCCTGGGTCCCCTCGGGCCGCACCCTGCGATTCCGGCCGCGGCCGGCCACGAGGCCGGACCTCTCCGACGGGGGGTTCCAGCCGGGCCACGAGCTCCTTCTCAGCATCGGCGGCCACCCCGCGGCCGCGCGAGTACGGGACGAGAAGGGCGCGTCGCTCGCCCGATCGGCCGTGGTGCGCTGTCCGGTCGTGGCGGCTGGCGACGCGCTCTTCCGCGACGCGTCGCCGGACTTCACGGGCCGTCTCGGCGTCCCCCGAACCGAGGCCGGCGCGACCGATTCGCGGCCCCTCGCGTCGAACCAGGAGGTCATCGTCGTCTGCGCAGAGCCCCTCGACCCGCGGACGCTGAACCCCGCCGAGTTCGAGCTCGTACCGGAACGCGTGGAGTCCTTGCCAGCGGGGATCAACGAGTCGCTCGAGCCGGTTCCGATCCGCGAGATCCTCCTGCGCTCGAACGATCCCGAGGCCTCCGACGGCGCAGGCGGTGGGGCGGTCCTCAGCTTCGTCCCGAGCCGGCGCGTCGAGGTGCCGGCCCAGGTGTCGCTCTGGCGGTACGTGCTCGCGCGGCGCGAGGACGCCGTCGGGCCCTTCCTCGCGGATTACTCCGGAGGCCGGCCCGTCCTCGCCGCGTCGGCCTGGTTCGCGCGCGCCCAGGGAGGAGGCCCCCGATCCGAGGGGCCCTCGAGCTTCACCTTCGACTTCCTCGACAGCCGCCAGCACTCACCGGTCCTCGACCCCGCTTCGGACGGCACCGCGCACTGGGACGGGACAGGCCGGGTGGAGATCCGCTACCCGAGGGCCGCCGGGGACGGTGGAGACCGTCGCAAGGTCCTCAGCGGGGCCTTCGCGGAGGGC
>PKCK01000092.1 GCA_002862085.1 Planctomycetota bacterium
GACGTGGCCGCGGTCGAGGCCTTCGGAAAGGAGCTCGCAAGGGACCTGGAGGCCGCCGAGGACGACGTCCGTCGCCTCGCCGGAGAGCCGGGCTTGAAGGTGAACAGCCCCAAGGCACTGGGCGCGATCCTGTTCGAGAAGCTTCGCATCCAGGACGAGGCGGGCGTGAAGCGGCCCAAGAAGACGAAGACGGGCTACGCCACCGATCACGCCACGCTCACGGAGAACTACGCGGAGGTCGAGATCGTCCAGCGCTTGTTCGAGTACCGCGAGGTCTCGAAGCTCAAGAGCACCTACGTCGATGCTCTCCCGGGCTTCGTCGACCGCAGGACGGGGCGCATCCACTGCTCCTTCAGCCAGGCGGTCGCCGCGACCGGGCGGCTGAGCTCGAGCGAGCCGAACCTGCAGAACATCCCCGTCCGGACGGAGCGCGGGCGCCGCCTGCGCGCGGCCTTCGTCCCCCGCGAGCCCGACGAGCACGGCCGCTGGGTCCTGCTCGCCGCCGACTACAGCCAGGTCGAGCTCCGTATCCTCGCGCACCTCTCGGGGGACGAGAAGCTCGCCGAGGCCTTCCGGGAGGGCCGCGACATCCACGCGTCCACGGCCTCGATCGTCTTCGGCGTGGCTCCCGAGGACGTCGACCGCACGATGCGGAGCCAGGCCAAGGCCGTGAACTTCGGCCTTCTCTACGGCATGGGACCGCAGCGCCTCGCGCGCGAGACCGGGCTCACCGTCGTCGAAGCGCGCGATTTCATCGACCGCTACTTCGCGGCCTTCCCGAGCGTACGCGGCTGGATCGACGGCGTCCTCGAGGGCGCCCGCGAGAACGGCTACGTCGAGACCCTCATGGGCCGCCGCAGGCCGATGCCCGACGTCACCTCCTCGAACCAGCGCGCCCGCGTCGCCGCCGAGAACGCGGCGGTCAACACGCCCGTCCAGGGTTCCGCCGCCGACATCATCAAGAAGGCCATGATCGACCTCGAGGGCCGCCTGGAGACGTCCCCACTCCAGGCGCAGATGCTCCTGCAGGTCCACGACGAGCTGGTCCTGGAGGTCCCCGAGCGCGAGCTCGAGGACACGATCGCCGTGGTCCGCGGCGCGATGGAGGGCGCCGTCGACCTCGAGGTCCCCTTGAGGGTCGACTTCGGCCACGGCGCGAACTGGCTCGAGGCGCACTGAGGGCAGGGCGAGCAGGAACACAGGGGGAGGCCCTGGGCGTCGCTCACCTCAAGCTTCTCCGGGGCGAGGTCGATACCCCCTGGGTCACCCCCTGCCGCGGAGCCCCTGCCCATGTCGACCCAGCTTCAACTCGCCTCCGACCTGATGACCCCGGCGGAAGCCGAGATCACCATGAACTCCTCCGAGGACCGCTGCGCACTCCTCGGCGCCGACGGACGCATCGAGAGGACGAATTTCCCCTGGGATCGCGACGGCCGAGCCGGCGATCCCCTCGGTCTCCAGAGCGCCCGGGTCGGCTGCGACTACGTCGCGGCCTGCGCCGCGGCGGCCGCTGCGGGCAACCGCCGCGCTGGCACGATGTACGCCCAGCTGCGCCGTCTCCTCCGCGGCGAGATCGACTGCGTCCGCATCGACTTCGAGCGCCCCGCCCGCGGCGGCGGTGTGCAGCGGACCATGGCGACCCTCCAGCGCACGTCCGACGAGAGGACCACGAGCGGCCCCGTCCTCGTCTCCTTCTCCAGTCGATCCGGGCCCGCGCCGCAGCCGACCGCCGTGCCCGAAGCAGGCTTCTCGGTCCCTGCGGGAACGCCCCTCGGCCGCCTGGTTCCTGCGCTGAACTCCATCGATGCTCACGCCGCGGTCCTCGACGAGCGCGGCCGAATCGTCGCGGTGAACACGGCATGGAGCCGCTTCTCCGCGGCCAACGGCGGAGACGCCTCCTGCACGGGAGCCGGGGCCAACTACCTCTCCGTCTGCGAGCGCGCCCAGGACTCCGGCGACGCCCGCGCGGCGGACTTCGCCCGGGGCTTGAAGAGCGTGCTCCGCCGCGCACGGCACGCCCACGTGAGCGACGCCCGCGCGGGTCAAGGCGGGGAGGCCCACCGCTTCCGCGGTCGCGCCGCCGCTCTCGACCTCGCCGAGGGCCACTACGTCCTGATCACCCACACGAGGATGGCTCACGCCGAGCCGGCCCGCGCCGTGGGCCAGGCCGCCTGATCGGCCGGCCTGGATGGAACGGGCGGCTGGCCCATCCATCGACCCTGCCCGCGGGACCTGCCCGCGAGCAGGGTCGATGCGTTCAGGCCTCGGTGTCTCCGACGCCATCCGCCGGCGTGCCGTCCCGTCCCTCCGGGGCCGTGCTCCCGAGGAGGCTCGCGGGCAGCACCGTCCCGCGACCGAAACGGCGCCGCAGTTTGTCGAGACTCGGGGTCACGCGCGCGAGCTTGTCCGCGGTCTCGACGAAGTCCTTCCTGGACGATGCGTCCGCGTCCGCCCCGAGGAAGAGCACCTCCTGGAAGGGTTGGCGCACGTCCTCGAGCTTGGCGACCTGCACGCCGAGCAGCCTCAGCGGCCTGGTCTCCACCCGCCCGAGGAGCTCACGAGCGGTGGCGTAGATGCGCGCGCCGATGTTGGTCGCGAAGTCGAGGCTCTTCGTCCTCGTGACGGTCCGGAAGTCGCTGAAGCGCGCCTTGACCGTGATCGTCCGGCCACGCAGGCCCTTGTCGCGCAGGTAGAACGCGACCTCCTCGCAGAACGTGAAGAGCAGGTTCTGCAACTCCTCGCGATCCGCGATGTCCTCGGCGAAGGTGCGCTCCATCCCGTGGGACTTCTCCTCGCGGCGCGCGGTCACCCGGCGCGGATCGACGCCGTGGGCGAGGTCGTGGATCCAGACGCCCGACGCTCCGAACCGACGGGCGACGTCGCGCTTGGGCTGCCGCGCGAGCTCCCCCACCGTCCGGATGCCGAGAGCCTCGAGGCGCTTCGCCGTTCGGGGCCCGACGCCGAAGATCTTCGACACCGGCAGAGGATCGATGACCTCGCGCACCTCGTTTCGCTGGATCACGCGGAAGCCGTCGGGCTTGTCGAGGTCGGACGCGAGCTTCGCCAGGAACTTCGTCGGTGCGACGCCCACCGACGCGACGAGGCGCGTCTCCCGGAGGATGTCGTTCTTGATCCGCCGACCGATCTCCTCGGCATCCCCGAAGAGGCGCTCGGATCCCTCGACGTCGAGGAACGCCTCGTCGAGGGAGAGCGGCTCGACGGTCGGCGTGTAGCTGCGAAAGATCCCCATGATCTTCGCGCTCACCGCCGTGTACTTGTCGAAGTCCGGCGGGAGCAGCACGAGGTCCGGACAGAGCCGGCGCGCGGTCGCCGTCGCCATGGCCGAGTGGACGCCGTAGCGTCGGGCCTCGTAGCTCGCCGCAGCGATCACACCGCGGCTCCGCTCGGGGCCGCCGACGCACACCGGGAGCCCCTCGAGCGACGGGTTGTCCCGCACCTCGATGGACGCGTAGAAGGCGTCCATGTCCACGTGGAGGATCGTCAGAGGCTGGGGTGCGGTCATGGCGCGGTGGCCTGAATGATAGTCTGCATCCTGAGCGCGCGACTCGGCCCGGAGCGGAGCCACGACCGACTCGTGACGCGTGACCGCAGCGGTCGAACGCGTGCGGTCGTGGCATGAGACAGCCAGCCGCGGAGTCGCCCGCTCAACCAGCTCTCTGCGTCCAAACGCCCACGATCCGGGCCGCGGCCCCGAGCTCGCTCGGTCCGTCGGGGCAGGCCGTTGAGGGCTCGCCCGGCGGCGCCGCCTTCGCAGAAGATCCGGATCGCGATCGATGTACCGACGTCGGGCCGCGGTTCGGGGACACCCGGCCCCTCGAGTTCCGCTCGGGTGCGGACGGCAGCATCCTCGGGACATCCGATCCGACCGCGGGCCTCGTGAGCCGAATCCGTGCGGCCGAGCGATCTGCGCGAGGAGCGGCGCGATTACCATCCGCCGGCCCATGCGCTTCGAGTCCGTCCACATCGAATCTCTCGGGCTGGCCCTGCCTCCCGAGGCGACGACCTCCGATGCCCTGGAGGAGCGCCTCGCGCCGCTCTACGACCGCCTCGGCGTCAGCGTCGGCCGGCTCGAGCTCATGAGCGGGATCCGGGAGCGACGCTTCTGGCCCGCCGGGACCCGTCCGAGCGACGCGTCGGTCCTCGCGGGCGAGGACGCGCTGGCGCGCGCCGGGATCTCGCGCGATCGCATCGGCTGCGTCGTCCACTCCGCGGTCTGCCGCGACTTCATGGAGCCGGCGACCGCCTCGGTCGTCCACGCCCGGCTCGGGCTCCCGCCCACCGCCGAGGCCTTCGACCTCTCCAACGCCTGCCTCGGCTTCGCCAACGCCATGGCCCTCGTGGCCGGACGCATCGAGCGCGGCGAGATCGCGGCTGGTCTCGTGGTGAGCGGTGAGGACGGTGGCCCCCTCGTCGAGGAGACCGTGCGCGCGCTCCTCGCCGAGGGCGTCGGCCGCGCGGAGCTCAAGCGCGCCTACGCCTCCCTGACCATCGGCTCGGGCGGCGCCGCGGCGGTGCTGTGTCATTCGAGCGTGGCCACGAGCTCGCATCGACTCGTCGGCGGGCTCTCCCGGGCCGCGACCCAGCACCACGAACTCTGCAGCGGAGACCGCGCCGACGGCGCGAGCGGGCCGCTCATGGACACGGACTCCGAGGCCCTGCTGCACGCAGGGAACGCCCTGGCGAAGGAGACCTGGCCCGCGTTCCTCGAGGAGCTCGGCTGGTCCGCGGACGCCGTCGATCGAATCGTCACCCACCAGGTGGGCGTCGCGCACAAGCGCCTGCTCTTCGAGACCCTCGACCTCGACCACGACCGTGACTTCACCACGGTCGAGACCCTCGGGAACGTCGGCTCGGTGTCGCTGCCCGCGACCCTCACCCTCGCCGCACGCGACGGTTTCATCGCGCCCGGCCACCGCGTGGCCATGCAGGGCATCGGCAGCGGACTGCACTGCCTGATGCTGGGCCTCGAGTGGTGAGCGCGTCTCAGCTGCCCTCGAGCCGCTCCCGGATGGATCTGCGCGTCGAGTCCGAACTCACGCGGGAGAGGACACGCCGAGCCGCTTCGTCGTCCTCGGAGGCGAGCAGAAGCACGCACCGGACGATCGCCCGCTGAACGCGCCAGTGGCCATCCTCGGCCCCCAGCTCGACCAGCGCATGCGCGGCCTTCTCCACCCAGAGCGGGCCCAGGTCGCCGGCAGCGCGCGCGAGATGCCCGAGAGCCTCTGCGCGCGCCCCGGCCTGATCGACCGAAGCGGCGGCGTGGAGAGCGTTCTGCAGCGCGGTCTCCGCCGCTCGCGTGTGGCCGCGCTCCACGAGCGCCTTCACGGTCCACGCCGCGATCGCACAACGCTCGTAGGCGTCACCACAGCCCGCGCCCGCGGCGAGTGCCTCTCGCGCGATCCTGCTGACGCGATGCTCCGCGACGGAGCGAACGACCTGCGCCAGGGCCTGGGAGCGGAACCAGGGATCGGGGATCGATCGCGCCAGGGCGAGGGCGCCGCCGGGATCCTGGGGGGCGAGCCTGGAGACACGGTCGCGGAGCTGAGTCGGTGTCGCCATGGCGGAGGACTGGAGCAGCCGGGGGGGCCTCGGTCGTTGCCCCGACGGCTCCCGGCGCCGCCGATCACGACCGGCAACGTGGGTCGCGGCGCCACGACGCGCGTGGACGAGGATACCCTCCGGCCCCATGAGCACTCTTCTCGACTGCGTCGTCCTCGAGCCCGGCCGCCCCGCGGACGCGGCCGTGATCTGGCTCCACGGCCTCGGCGCCAGCGGCCACGACTTCCCGCCCGTCGTCGCCGAGCTGGGCCTGCCCGAGGACCACGCCATCCGCTTCGTCTTCCCGCACGCGCCCCGGATCCCCGTGACGATCAACGGCGGCATGGTGATGCCGGCGTGGTACGACATCCTGAACATGGACTTCGACCAGCGCCGCGTCGACGAGGACGGCGTGCGCGCCTCGGCGGCGCGACTCGAGGACCTCGTCGCCCGCGAGCGAGAGCGGGGGATCCCGGCGGCGCGCATGGTGCTCGCGGGCTTCAGCCAGGGCGGCGCGATCGCGCTTCACACGGGGCTGCGTCACCAGGAGCGCCTCGCCGGGGTGCTCGCGCTCTCGACCTATCTCGCCGTCGATGGCGACGTCGAGGCGGAGCGCGCGGCCGCGAACCTCGACGTCCCGATCCTCCAGTGCCACGGCTCCGAGGATCCGATGGTCTCGATGGCCAAGGGGGAGGCCGCGCGCGACCGTCTGCGCGCCCTCGGGTACGAGGTGGAATGGGAGGACTACCCGATGCAGCACCAGGTCTGCATGGAGGAGATCGAGAGGATCGGCGCGTGGCTGCGCCGGGTCCTCTCGCTCTGACGCGGCGACCTCCGGGCCCCCGCCCCCCCACTCGCCTGCGAAGGACCGGAGCCAGGTCGGGGCGACCGGCTCGACGGCCAGCTCCCGGAGAGGCCTGCGACCCGACGTGGACCCGGCGGCCTGGACGAATTCGATGGAGGTTTTGTGGTCCTCGCGGTGTCCGACGGGGTGGCTGAATCGTTACAACTCCGGCCAAGCCTTTCAGAAAAATCTGAAACGCTTCCCGATCCCTCCACGAAGGCCCCCCCCGTGACCGATTCCCAGGCCCCCATCGATCCGTCAGCGCTCGCGCCCCTCGAGGGCGGCGCCCTGGGCTTCCCGGGCCTCGAGCAGGAGCTCAAGGACGAGCTCGCGACCTTCGAGTCGTTCTTCAAGACGTTCGGGTTCAAGCGGATCCACGGGCGCGTCTGGGGCCTGCTCGTCCTCGCAGGACAGCCGCTCTCCGCCAAGGAGGTCGTCGCCGAGCTCGGGATCAGCCAGGGCGCGGCGAGCACCACGATCAACGAGCTCGTCGAGTGGGGCGCGGTCACCTCGACCTTCGATCCCGCGCGCAGGTGCAACGTCCACGAGGCCGTGGGCAACACCCTGTCGATCGTCGCGACCGTGCTCCGTCGGCGCGAACAGGTGGCCTTCGACCACTTCAAGACGGGCGCGACCCGGATGCTCGAGATCATCCGCGAGCGCCACGGCCAGAGCGACCCCCGGGTCCTCACGCTCCGCTCGATCATCGCCACCTGCGATCTCGCCGACGCGGTGATGAAGCTCGTCTTCACGAGCGTCTCCAACGCCCTGGGCGATCCCCAGAGCCTGCTCTCCAAGGCGATCGGGACCGCGCTCAAGGTGGGCGTCGGCGTGCCCGCTCGCGTGCTCCAGAGCGCGATCCCGCGCGCCCTCCCCCAGGAACCGCCGCTGGACGCGGACGAAGAGGATCCCCGTGGCTGATCGCCCCGCACTTCCGCGCATCGTCATGACCGGGGTCGGGCTCACGAGTCCGAACGGCAACGACCTCGCGACCTATCGGCAGAACCTGCTCGCGGGCGTGTCGGGCGTGTCGCCGTACGAGATCCGCTACTTCGGGGCGACGGTCGCGGGTCAGTGCGACTACGACGCGAAGAAGCACCAGAGCCGCAAGAGTCTGCGCCGCGGTACACGGGCCGGATCGATCGCGATCTACTGCGCGAACGAGGCGCTCGAGAGCGCCCAGGTGGACCTGGAGACGGTCGACAAGAGCCGTATCGGCGTCTACGTGGGGACGACCGAGCACGGCAACGTCGAGACGGAGCAGCAGATCTACGAGATCAGCCAGTACGACTACGACACGTCCTACTGGTCCCATCACCACAACCCGCGCACGGTGGCGAACAACCCCGCGGGCGAGGTGACCCTCAACACCGGCATCACCGGGCCCCACTACGCCATCGGCGGCGCCTGCGCCGGCGGCAACCTGGGCATCATCCAGGGCGCCCAGATGCTGGCCCTCGGCGAGTGCGACATGGCCGTCGCGGGCGGCGTGTCGGAGAGCATCCACACCTTCGGGATCTTCGCGAGCTTCAAGGCGGAGGGGGCCCTCGGCGAGCACGGGGACCCCACCAAGGTCAGCCGCCCCTTCGACAAGGAGCGCAACGGCATCGTCGTGAGCGAGGGCGGGTGCCTGTACGTGCTGGAGCGCTACGACGACGCCGTGAAGCGCGGCGCCCCGATCATCTGCGAGATCGCTGGCTGGCACGTGAACTCGGACGCCGCGGACTTCGTCCTGCCCCTGCCCGAGCGCCAGAACGAGTGCATGCGCGGCGCCCTGGCACACGCCGGGATGAGCGCCGAGGACGTGCACGTCGTCAGCACCCACGCCACCTCCACGCCCCAGGGCGATATCCAGGAGTCGGGCGCGGTGCGCGAGGTCTTCGGCGACTCCGCCAGCACCTCGATCAACAACACCAAGAGCTACATCGGACACACGATGGGCGCGGCGGGCTCGCTCGAGCTCGCGGGCAACCTGCCGTCCCTCACCGACGGCATCGTGCACCCGACCATCAACGTCGACTCCCTCGACCCCGAGTGCGAGGTCCGGGGACTGGTGATCAACGAGCCCCTCGACCGCGGCCGCGTCGACACGATCCTCAACCTCAGCTTCGGGATGCTCGGCATCAACAGCGCCCTCATCGTGAAGCGCTGTGAGAGCAGCTGATCCTCCCTCCCCCACCAGCACAGCTCTCGCAGCCGCGGGAGCCCCCCCAGCAAGCCTCGCGGGGCCACGCGCCCCCGCCCACTCGACATGACGCACGACGAAGTCAAGGAAGCCGTCAAGGACATCATCGCCACCATCGCCCCCGACGAAGACCTCGGGGGGCTCAACGACACCGAGCTCCTGCGGGACCAGATCGAGCTGGACTCCATGGACTTCCTCGACATCGTGATGGAGCTGCGCAAGCGCTACGGCGTGCAGGTCCCCGAGGACGACTACAAGGAGCTCGGCAGCCTCCAGTCCTGCGCGGACTACCTCCACCCCCACATGGAGGACAAGGAGCTCAAGCTCCAGAACGCCTGACAGGGCAGAGCGCGGCCGCATCGGCCAGCGCCCACGACATGGAGACCTTCGACACCATCGTCATCGGCGCCGGAATGAGCGGCCTCGCGGCGGGCATCCGCCTGGCCCAGTACGACCAGCGCGTGGTCGTGCTGGACCGACACTCCCTCTGGGGCGGCCTGAACAGCTTCTACAAGAAGAAGGGGCGACGATTCGACGTCGGGCTCCACGCCCTGACCAACTACGTGCCCAAGGGCACGAAGGGCCGCCCCCTCACGCGTATCCTCCGCCAGCTGCGCATCCCCTACGACGCGCTCCAGCTGGGCGAGCAGACCGGCAGCCGCGTGAGCTTCCCCGGGGTCTCCCTGCGCTGGACCAACGACTTCGAGGTCCTCCGCGCGGAGATCGCGGACAAGTTCCCGGGCCAGATCGACGGGTTCGATCGTCTCGTCCGCGACATCGCCGGCTACCCGGACCTCGTCGAGGTCGAGGGCGAGCCGCCCATGGCCAGGGACGAGCTGAAGGCGTACATCACCGACCAGACGCTGGTCGAGATGCTGCTCCTGCCGCTGCTCTACTACGGGAGCCCCACGCCGGACGACGTCGAGTGGGCGTCGTTCATCATCCTGTTCAAGAGCCTCTACGAGGAGGGCTTCGCGCGACCCGAGGGCGGAGTCCGCACCGTGCTCGACCTGCTGCGGAACCGCTTCAAGGAGCTCGGCGGCGAGCTCCGCATGAACAACGGTGTCTCGCGGATCCTCTCCGGGCAGGGCGGCGTCGAGGGCGTGGTGCTCGACGACGGCACGGAGCTTCGCGCCCCGGTCGTGCTCTCGAGCGCGGGCTATGTCGAGACCCTTGGACTCACCGAGGCCGCGGACGTCGTCTCCTCCGCCGACGTCGGGCCCCTGACCTTCGTCGAGTACCTCACCGTCCTCGACCAGCGGCCCGCCGACCTCGGACACGACGACACGATCGTCTTCTTCAACACCGAGGACCGCCTGGTCTACGGCCCTCCGGAGAAGGGCGCCCTGGTGGACGACCGCAGCGGGGTGATCTGCTGCCCCGACAACTACGCGTCCGCCGAGCCGCTCCCCGACGCGCTCTTCCGGCTCACCTTGCTCGCCCGGCACGACACCTGGACCGCCATGCCGGAGGACGAGTACGTCGCCGCGAAAGAGCGCATCTGGGAGAGCGCCCACGCCACCGCGGCGCCCTACGCCTTCGACGCGCGCCCCCACGCCGTGTACGTCGATGGCTTCACGCCGCGCACGATCCAGAAGTTCACCGGCCACCTCGGCGGCGCCGTCTACGGCAGCCCCCGCAAGCAGCGCAGCGGCCGCACCCCCATCGACGGCCTCTTCCTCTGCGGCACCGACCAGGGCTACCTCGGCATCGTCGGCGCGATGCTCTCGGGGATCGCCATGGCCAACCAGCACGCGCTCGCAGTCCGCTGAGACCAGCGTCTCACCAGCACGCCATGACCGACACCGCGCCCCTCGGCCAGCCGTCCATCGCCGGCCGCGACAAGAAGTTCTACGCCGGCCACCGCGACGGCAAGCGTCCCCTCAAGGGCGACCCTCTGAAGGGCGCCAGGGACCGCTACGACGTCGTCGTCATCGGCTCGGGCCTCGGCGGGCTCACCGCCGCCAACATCCTCGCGCGCGCCGGGCGCAGCGTCTGCGTCATCGAGCAGCACTACAACTACGGCGGCCTCGCCACCTGGTTCAAGCGCAAGGGCGGCCATGTCTTCGACATCTCGCTGCACGGATTCCCGTTCGGGATGAAGAAGACCTGCCGCAAGTACTGGGGGCCCGAGGTCGCCGCTCGCATCGTCCAGCTCGACGGCGTGCGCTTCGACAACCCGCAGTTCAGCTTCGACACCGAGTTCACCCGCGACTGCTTCACGGACAAGCTCGTGAGCGTGCTGGGCCAGGACCGCGCGGTGGTCGAGGGGTTCTACGACGACCTTCGTCGGATGAACTACTACGACCAGGACCAGCGCACCACGGGCGAGCTCTTCGAGGAGTACTTCCCTGGACGCAACGACGTGCACAGGCTCCTGATGGAGCCCATCAGCTACGCGAACGGCTCGGGCCTGGACGATCCGGCGATCAGCTACGGCATCGTCTTCTCGAACTTCATGTCCAAGGGCGTCTTCACCTTCACCGGCGGCACCGACGGCCTCGTTCGTGACATGCGCCGCATCCTCGGGGAGAACGGCGTCGACACCTTCAGCCGCTCGCGCGTCGACCAGATCATCGTGGAGAACGGTCAGGCCAAGGGCGTCCGCGTCGGCGACCGCGTCATCGGCGCAGACGTCGTCCTCTCGAACGCGAGCATCCACGGCACCGCCCTCGGCCTCGTGGGCGAGGAGCACTTCGCGGAGGACTGGGTCGAGGGCCTCAAGAAGGTCCGCCTCAACACCTCGAGCTGCCAGGTCTACATGGGCCTCAAGGAGGGCGAGTCCCTCCCCTGGGTGAGCGACCTCTTCTTCACCTCGACGCGCCCCACCTTCGACAGCGCGGCCCTCTGCGACCTGCACGGCGAGAGCCGGACGTTCAGCTTCTACTACCCCAAGGGCCGGCCGGAGGATCAGGCCGCGGGGAAGCCGGACCGCTACGTCATCGTCTCCAGCACCAACGCGCTCTTCGAGGACTGGGAGCGCATGAGCCCCGAGGAGTACGAGGCGAACAAGCAGCGCATGGTCGACGAGACCATCGCGGACATCGAGCGCCGCGTGCCGGGCACCGCCGCGAAGATCGAGCACGCCGAGGCCTCGACGCCGCTCTCGTTCCGCTTCTACACGGAGTCCCCCCACGGCACGTCCTTCGGGACCAAGTTCGAGGGCCTGCCGTACTCGATGGGCCTCTCCGACCAGGTCGAGGGCCTCTACCACGCGGGATCCGTCGGGATCATCATGAGCGGCTGGCTCGGCGCGGCGAACTACGGCGCGATCACGGCCAACAAGGTGGACGCACGCCTCGCCGCCATGGCGAGCGCCTGAGCCGGCCTCCCGACCGAGGCGGCTCGGAACGAGACAGGGGGGGGGCCGGGAGGCCAGCGACGACGCCCGGAGCACCTCCCGGGCGCGCCCACCCCGGGCCTCCCGGGACGACCATCGCCCGACGCGCGGTTAGTCTGGTCCCGCGGCTCGGCCGCGTTCGGGCCGCGCTCCGCGTGAGAGATCCACTCACGCTCACCCATGCTCCGACACTCGCTCACAGTGCTCACCGCCGCTGCGCTCGCCGCGCCCGCGCTGGCGCAGCGGACGCCCGTGACGCCGCCCGCGAATCCGCTGCCGCCGCGGCTCTTCGTCCACGCGCTGAGCGGCGGAACGGCCGTGTGGGCGGACGGGACCCTCGGCCCGGTGGAGCTCGACCGATCGGTGGGGAGCGCCGCGCCGGGCGACGGCGCGACGCTCCAGGTGGGATCGCGCTCGTTCACGACGGGTTTCGGGACCCGCGCTCCGAGCGTGGTCGCCTTCGATCTCGAAGGGGAGGCGCTGATCTTCCAGAGCTGGGTCGGGATCGACGAGGCCGTCGGCAGCGCCGGCACCGCCCGTTTCCAGGTCCTCGGCGACGGAGCGCTCCTCTTCGACTCGGGCCTCCTCAGCGGCTCGGACCAGGCGGTCTCCACGGGTCGACTGGACGTGCGGGGCGTGCGCGAACTCCTGCTCGTGGTCCTCGACGGCGATGACGGCTTCGACCAGGACCATGCTGACTGGGGCGACCCGGTCGTCTTCGCGCCCGCGGCGCCCGACGGCAGCGGGGCGTCGAGCCGCGGCGTCCGGGGTTCGTGGGGCCCGCTGCTCCCCTGGCCGGTGCAGCCGGTGCACGCCAGCCTGCTCGCGAGCGGGCACATCGTCTCCCACGCCAGCGCGGACCCCACCGGTCCCGGCGACCCCGACCCCGCCTCACCCCACGACTCGACCCGCGTCGACCGAGCGACCGTGGGCTCGTGGACCCACGAGACGATCGATCATCCCACCGAGGAGCTGGTGGGCGCAGGGCACGCGCGGCTCGCCGACGGAACCCTCGTCGAGCTCGGCGGCTTCGGCGGACGAAGCGGCGGCGCCGCCGTCGGGCAGGACCAGGCGAGCCGCCTCGAGGAGACGAGCGGGGCGTGGGTCCCGATGGCCCCCATGGCGCGGCCCCGCTTCGGCGCGGCCGCGCTGACCCTCGGAGACGGATCCCTGCTCGCCCTGGGAGGATCGAACGCGGGCGGCTCCGGCCTCTTCCACCCCGAACGCTTCGCCGGCGGCCGGTGGACCGCGCTGGAGGGCATCGACGTCTCCGCGTGGAACGTCGTCGGTGACCCATCGCTCGACGGGACCTTCCCCGCGGCCTTCGTGACGTCCTCGGGCGAGATCCTCTGGACCGGCTGGGACGAGCGCGCGGCCCTGCTCGACCTGACCGGCCGCGGCGCCACGGCCTTCGTGGGAACCCGCGAGCTCACCCAGCGAGCGTGGGGCACCGCCTCCCAGCTGGGGCCGGACCTCGTCGTCCTCGTCGGCGGCGTGGATCACCGCGGCGCCCCTGGCGACGCGCTGCGCAGCGCCGCACGGGTGGAGACATCGGGCGCCTCCCCCACGGCGGCGGCGACCCTCCCCCCGACTCTCCGGCGGGCTGATCACGACGCGACCATCCTGGCGGACGGCTCTCTCCTCGTCACAGGGGGCGCCGCGCGTCACGCGGAGGGTGCGAACCCCGCGTCGCTGGAGACCGCCGAGCTCTTCGACCCCGTGACGGGGACCTGGACGCTCTGCGCAGGGACGACGGCCGACCGCGGCCATCGCTCGAGCGCGCTCCTGCTCCCCGACGCGACCGTCTGGGTCGGCGGCGGGGACGGCCGGGCCGATGCCCAGGTGTTCTCGCCCCCCTACCTCTTCGACCCGTCGACCGGCCAGCCCGCCCCCCGGCCGGCGATCACGTCCGCGCCCCAGCAGCTCGCCTACGGCGGGACCTTCGGCGTCGGCCTCGCCTCGAGCGGCGCCATCGCAGGCGTCCACCTCGTACGCCCGGGGAGCTCGACCCACGGGACCAACTCCGATCAGCGTTTCCTGGCGCTGCCCTTCACCCAGGCCGGCGCGTCACTCTCCGTCGACGCACCCCCGAGAGGCCACGACGCGCCCCCTGGCGCGTACATGCTGTTCGTGGTGGACGCCGCGGGCGTGCCCTCCACGGCGGCGTGGGTCCGCATCGGGCCGCCCCGGCCGAGCCTCTGGGAGTTCGCCTTCTCGAGCGACGCGACCATCCCCGAGCCGCGTCACGAGACGGCCATGGTCGAGGTGAGCGGGAAGACCTACCTCATCGGCGGCCGTGGTCCGAAGCAGACCCAGGAGTACGACCCGGTCCGTCGCACGTGGACGGATCTCGGACCTCCGCCCTTCGAGATGCACCACTTCCAGCCCGTGGCGCTCGACGGCGCGATCCTCGTCGTCGGCGCGTTCACAGGCGGGTATCCGAACGAGTCCAACGTGCAGAGGGTGTGGACCTTCGATCCCGCGGCGAACAGCTGGAGCGCGGGTGGCCCGATCCCGCCCGGCCGGCGGCGCGGCGCGGCGGGTGCGGTCGTGTACGGAGGCAAGGTCTACCTCGTCGGCGGCAACAACCAGGGCCACAACGGCGGCGCCCGGCCCTGGTTCGACGAGTACGACCCGGCCAGCGGGACCTGGACCGTACTCCCCGACGCTCCGCGCCCCCGCGATCACTTCCTCGCCGTGGTCGTCGGGAACCGCCTCGTGCTGGCGGGCGGCCGCGCGACGACCCAGCCCAACCCCTTCGTCGGCACCATCCCCGAGGTCGACGTCTTCGACTTCACGACCGGGACGTGGAGCACCGCCGCGGCTCCGCTCCCCACGGAACGCGCCGGCACGATGGCCGTGCCCGTGGGGCGTTACGCCGTCGTCGTCGGCGGCGAGAGCGGGAGTCAACTCGCGGCTCACGACGAGGTGGACGCCTTCGACGCCATCGCCGAGCGCTGGACCGCTCTGCCGCCGCTGGTCGCCGGTCGCCACAGCGGCGGGATCGCGGTGCTCGACGGGGTCATCCACGTGGCCTCGGGCTCGGGGAACCGCGGAGGCTCGCCAGAGCTCCCCACCCTCGAGGTCCTCGATGGGAGAGCGCTCCTGTCCACCTCGCCGACCAACCCGGTGGAGAACGCCGGCTTCGACGACGGCCTCACCGGCTGGACGGCCACGGGCGGCGTCGCCCTGAACGAATGGGGCGGAGTCGCGGCTCCCTCGGCCCGCATCGACGAGGGGAGCATCGAGCAGCTCCTCCCCGTCGTGGCTGGCCAGGGCTACAGGATGCGTGCGCTCTTCACCTCGCCCGCGGGCGCTGGCTCCGCGATCCTGCGCGCCACGTTCCTCGACAGCAGCGGGGCGGTGCTCACCCAGCCTCAGTCCCCTCTCGCTCCCTCGGCCGCCGCGCGACTCGCCGAGCTCGTCGCCTCCGCCCCCGGAGGCGCGACCCACGTTCGGATCGAGCTCGAAGCCACGGGTGGTCGCACCTTGCTCGTCGACGACCTCACGCTGACCGCGCTCTGACGGGCGCCCGAGCGCCGCCGCTTCGAGCGAGCCCACCTCATCGGTCCCTCGTGGGGCGGTCCTGGGCGAGGGTCTCCCCGGCGCGGACGAGCTCGCCGTCCCAGCTCTCGGCGTCATCGCGGTCCTCGCGCTGCTCGGGACGGTCATGGCGGCGCGTCGCGCGAGCCAATTCCTCCACGTCGATCTCGACCGCTGCTCCTTCGCGCGCCCGGCGGACGGGGAGCGCGCCTCGCTCCCGACGAGTCCGTCGCTCGGCGTCTGCTCGAACGAGACCGGCGCGAGGGCCGACGACACGGTGATCCACGAACACCAGCTCGTGCTCGAGTGCTCCGCGGACGGAGCAGTGACGATGCTCCGCTTCCGGGGTCTGGAGCCCGTCGGCGAGGCCCTCCCCGAAGTCCTGCGGCGGCTGGGAGCTCCTCTCAGCCCTTCCCGAGAGGCAGGAGCAGGCCCGCGCTCCCGTGGCCGATGCCCTCCGGCAGCCCGCCGGCCCAGCGGCGGAGCCGCCGGGTCCCGTCGGGCCCGGTGCCTTCGATCCCGCAGGAGAAGGGAACGCCGAGGGGCACGGCGTCGAAGCTGGCCGGCAGCCGCAGGCGCATCCCGCGGCCCGCGCGCGCCACCTCGCGGCCCAGCCGCGCGACGAGGTGCGCGTCCTCGAGCCCCCCGGGGTTCTCGAGCGTGAGGATGAGGTCCCGGCCGACCCGCCGCGCGGAGACGGTGGCCGGCGGATCGGCGGGGCGCTCGCGGAGCATCTCGAGCCGGCGCGCGAGGCCGTCAGCGGTGGCCACGCGCCTCCGCCGCAGAGGCGCGTCGAAGAGGAGTCGCGTGCCTGCGCGCAGCTCCGCCTCGTCTCCCCCCGCCCCGACGGAGGGCCCGCCGCTCCACGACAACAGGACCGCGAAGAGCGGATCCGGCCCGGGCTCCCGGGCCCCCCCCGAGATCCGCACGCGCACGCGGCGCTCCTCCCGAGCCTCGAGGTCGAACGCGTGCGGCACGCCGTCGAGCTCGAAGGCCCCGTGGGGCACGAAGATCGACGCGCGCGCGCTGACCTCTCGATCGAGCGGGTTGCGCACGACGACCTCGATCTCCCAGCTCCCGAACCACTCGCCGCGCGCCCTCGACTCCAGGGTCTCGGGCTCGACGTGGAGGTCGGGCGCCTCGACCGGGTACGGCACCTCGGCGTCGGGCGCGAGGCGCGCCAGGGCTCGGGCCACCAGTGCCCTGTGGGGTTCGTTCGTGTTGATCCCGAAGAGGGGGCGACGCGCGAGCGCGAGGAGCTCGTCCGGGTCGTCGATGCTCCACGCCCACGCCTCCACGTGCGACCAGTCACCCTGGGCGTCCTCGGTGAACCACCCCCCCGGACCGACGCCGTAGGCGGCGATCCGCTCGTCCCTGGTGAAGCGGCGGTCGTCCTCGGTCGCCAGCGGCGCGAGCAGCATCGCGTCGAGCCCTGCGTCGCGCGCGTCGAGGCAGACCTCGCGATTGAAGCTCGCGACGCGGCAGGGGATCGGCGGGTGCGCCTCCTCGAGGAGCCGGGCGAGCCCCTCGACGAGCCCTCGCTCCTTCAGCTCGATCATGTGGAAGGGGCGCTCCCCGCGGCGCTCGGGCGTCAGGGCGAGCGCCTCGTCGAGGACCGGGACCGGCTCGCCCGCGAAGCGCTTGCCGAACCACGAGCCCGCGTCGACGCCGTACAGGCCGCGGAGGTCGAGCCCCGCGAGCGGCCCCGTGCCGTCCGTGGTCCGGTCGAGCCGCGCGTCGTGGAACACCACGAGCTCGCCACTTCCGCAGGCCCGCACGTCGTACTCGACCCCGTCCACGCCCAGTTCGAGGGCGCGGCGCAGGCTCGCGAGCGTGTTCTCGGGCGCCTCGCGCGGGGCCCCGCGGTGCCCGAGGACCAGCGGCGGGCCCCCGGCCTGCGCGCCCGAGACCTCCAGCGCGTCGAGGCCGGCGTAGACGTCTCGCCGGGGCGTGGAGCGCTGGAAGGGACCGCTGGGCAAGGGAGAGCGCGCGTCAGCGCGGGTACGTCACGAGGAGGTCGCCGGAGTAGCCGCAGCTGACCAGCGCCGTGCCGATGCCGTCGAAGGTGCCGGAGGTGAGGTGGTGGATCTTGGCCGTGTCCCGCGCGACCGAGCGCTTCGACGTCGCGAACCGCGGGAACACGCCCCCTGCCCCGGCCTGCTCGATCAGGCGCACCACGCGGATCTCCCCGTCGTAGCCAGCGGTGCAGGCCTCGACGCCCTCCGCGTCCGCGTCGATGTCCACGAAGAGCGCGCCCCGCAGGCGGTTCCCGACCCGGTGCAGCGCGGTCGTTCCCGAGCGATCACCACGCCGCTGGTGGAGCGTGAAGCTCCCGTCGTTCCCGCAGACCGCGTAATCCACGCCCTGGAACGCCGCGATCCGCGCGAGGGTCGCCCCGAAGTCGTGGGTGCGCGCGAGCTGCCATTCCCCGGCGGCGCCGCGGCGATAGCGGAAGGTCTTGCCGTCGTCGCAGGCGAGCACGAAGCCGTCGTCCACGAGGCAGGCTCCCTTGGCGTTGCCGGTGTGCGTCGTGCCGATCGCATCGACGAGGAGGGCGCCGCTCTCGCGGTCGATGTACCCCACCAGCGCTTCGCCGAAGAAGCCCGCGAAGACGACCTCGAGCCCTTCGCGCCCGGGGAGCACGTCCCCCACCGCGACCGCGTGGACGAGCCCCGGGGTGACGAAGCGCTGCTCACGCCATGCGCCGCGCGGTCCCGAGCGCGACAGGACACGGACGAGGCCGGGCTCACCATCGTCCTCGCCTCCGCGCAGCACGCCCACCGCGACGATCTCATCACCGGGGGCCTCGGGATCGAGGTCACCGGCTGCCACCTGAACCAGCTCACCGCCGGGCTCCCTCGATCCGCTGATGCCCTCCATCGGGATGGGCCAGGGGAGCTCCAGCGGTCCGAAGCTCCCGTCGCGCAGTCCGAGGAGCCGGATACGCCCGAGCTTGTCCACCGAGACGATCTCATCGCCTGCGAGCCCGACGTCGAACTCGCCGCAGGCGACGCCGTTGATGCGAACGTCTCCCTCGTGGGCGACCTCGAGAGCCCAGCCCTCTGCGAGCACCGCCGGGCGAGAGATGGGGTCGACGCGGCGCGCTTCGCCGCCCGCGGGTTCCCCGCTGGAGGCGCAGGCGGCGACGAGAGCAGCGAGGAGAGCGAGAGCGATCGAGGTCCGGGCCATGGCGCGGTGGTTAGCGCAGCTGGATGAAGGAGTCACTCGCGCGCTCGACCACCTCGCCGACGCGATGGACGGGCACGTCCCGCTTCGCCAGCTCGTCCTCGAGCCGCGGCGCGTCCTCCTCGGCCAGCACGATCAGCAGGCCGCCAGAGGTCTCGGCGTCGTAGGTGATGTCCACGAGGGCCTGATCGAGACCCTCCGCCACGTCGACCTCTCCGGCCAGGGCCGACTTGCCGCGACCCACGCCCCCGCTCACGACGCCCTTGGCCGCCAGGTCGCGCGCGCCGGGGAAGAAGGGGACGCTCGCGAGGTCGAAGCGGAAGGTGACGTCCGAGGACGCTGCGATGTTGCGCGCGTGGCCGTTCAGGCCGAAGCCCGTGATGTCGGTGCAGGCGTGGGCGCCGGCCGCGTTCATGGCCAGCGCCGCGTCGCGGTTGAGGGTCGCCATCTGCTCGGCGGCCGCGCGCACGGCCTCCTCCGGCGCCTTCTGGAACTTGCCCGCGGTGGTCATGGAGCCCATGCCCAGGGACTTCGTCAGATAGACGAGGTCCCCGACCTGCGCGCCGCCGTTGGCGGTCAGCTCCTCGCGCCTCACGAGCCCGGTGACCGCGAAGCCGAACTGGGGCTCCGGAGCCTCGACCGTGTGCCCGCCCGCGACCACGGCGCCGGCCTCGGCGATCTTCTCGAAGCCTCCGCGGAAGATGTCCGCGACCCACGCCTCCTCGAAGCCCTTGGGGAACCCGGCGAGATTCAGCGCGCTGATCGGGCGCCCGCCCATGGCGTAGACGTCGCTCAGGGAGTTGGCCGCGGCCACGGCGCCGTACAGGTAGGCGTCGTCGAGGACCGGCGGGAAGTAGTCGACCGTCTGGACGAGCAGCGCCTCGCCGCCGGCGGCCAGCCCGTCCTCAGGGCCGATGCGCACGACCCCCGCGTCGTCGACCGTCTTCGGGCCGACGAGCAGGCGCTCGTCGTCGAACTGCTTCATGTCACGCAGCACCTGCGTGAGCTGCCCCATGGGCATCTTCGCAGCTCAGCCGGCGCAGGCCGCGTAGTCGGTCAGTCGCTTGTTCCGCTTGAGGCGCATGGTTCGACTTTACGCCCGGGGACGGGCCCTTGGAAGCGGCGCGATCGAGCCTTCGAACGTCCATCGGGGCGACGCCGGGCTCCGCGACCCTTCACGGCGGACGCCGCACCTCGACGCGCTCCTGCGCGACGTGGCCCAGGATCGCGCGCTCCCCGGCCCGCGCTCACCTCAGGCCGGCACGTACCGCGGATCCCCGAGCAGCCTCGTCCGCAGGGCCGCGCGCGTGTCGACGACCATCACGTCGGCCGCCGCGACGGACTCGAGCTCGACGCCGTCCTGATCCACGAGCACCACGCACACGTCGATGCCGTCCTCGAGGGCCGCGGCCAGATCGCGCGACTCGCCGAGCTCGCAGAGCGGGACGAGGGGGTCGCAGTAGGAGACCTCCGCGCCCTCTCCGCGGAGCCGGGCGGCGAGGGGGAAGGCGGGTGACTCCTCCGTGATCCCGACGCCTCGCTTGTAGGCGACGCCGATCAGCAGCACGCGCGCACCGGCCACCGCGATCCCGCGCCGGCCGAGCGCCGCCTCGACCTTGCTCGCGACGTACCCCGGCATCGCGCGGTTGATCTCGCCGGAGAGCTCGACGAAGCGCGTCTCGGCCCCCGCGCGGCGCGCTGCCCATGCGAGGTAGAAGGGGTCGATCGGCAGACAGTGCCCGCCCATCCCCGGCCCCGGATCGAAGCGCGTGAAGCCGAAGGGCTTCGTCGCTGCGGCGTCGAGCACCTCCCAGATGTCGAGGCCCATGGCGTCGAAGGCGATCTTGAGCTCACCGACGAGAGCGATGTTGACCGCGCGGTGCACGTTCTCGACGAGCTTCGCGGCCTCGGCGACCTCCGCGCTCGACACCGGGACGACCGTCTCGAAGACCCGCTCGTAGAGCGCGGTCGCGCGCTCGGTGGCGCCCGGGCTCGTCCCTCCGACGAGCTTGGGGACGCGCGCCCCCAGCGGGTCGCCTCCGGGGGCTTCGGGGTCCACGCGGCCCGGATCGACCCGCTCCGGGGAGTACGCGAGCTCGAGATCGGGTCGGCCGGCGAGGGCGCCTCCGAGGACCTCCCGGGTGGTGCCTGGCCAGGTGGTCGACTCCAGGACGACGAGGGCACCCTCGCTCGCGTTCTCGGCGATCGCGACCGCCGCGGCGCGCACGGCGCCGAGATCGGGCTCGCGCGCCTCGGTGAGCGGCGTCGGCACGCAGACCAGCACGGCGTCGCAGTCCGCGAGGACCGCGGGGTCGGTCGAACCTCGCTGCCCCGCAAGGGGCGCGACCAGCGCGTCGTCGAGGTGGGCCAGGGGCGAGCGCCCTCCCTTCAGCGCGGCGAGGATCCCCTCGTCGAGATCGTGGAGGCGTAGACCGATCCCGGGCGCGCGGGCGAGCATGGACGCCAGCGGGATCCCGACGGCGCCGAGACCGACGATCCCGACGGTCAACTCGTCCGCGGCCTCCAGGTCAGCTCTCTCCATGGCGATCCCGGACGCGCGAGGGCCCGCGGTCTTCCCGGCTCATGCAGAGGCGACCGCTCGGAAGGCCGAGAGCAGGCGCGCCTCGTCCCCTTCGAGCAGCGCCCGCGGATCCAGGAGGACGCGCCCGTCATGGATGCGCACGAAGACGGGCGGCTCCCCGGCCCGGAGGACGTCGGCGAGGCGGTCCGCACTGCCGCCGTCCCAGCGCACGCGCACGGCCACCGAGGGCAGGAACACCGTCGGCGCGCTCCCGCTCCCGGGCTGGGACTCCGAGTCGACGACGTCGGCTTGGAAACCGCCGAGGCCGGCGATCGCGGCGGCGAGTCGGTCCGCGACCGGGCGCAGCTGCTCACGGCTCAGGTGCATGTGCTTGCGGGCAGGCAGCTCGTCCCCGCGCCCCGCGAGCAGGAGCTCGAGGGTCGCCTCGAGGCCCGACAGCGCGACCTTGTCGAGGCGGAGCGCCCGGTAGATCGGATTCTTGCGGAGGGCGCGGATCGCGGCGCGTCGGCCGACGATGAGCCCCGCCTGGGGCCCGCCGAGGAGCTTGTCACCGGAGAACGCCACGACGTCGACGCCCGAGGCGACGGCCTCCTTGACGACCGTCTCGTCGCCCACGATCTCCAGGGAGCGCGCGCCGTCTGCCTCGATCCGCCCCGACCCGAGATCCCAACCCGAGGTCACCCCCCGGTCACGGCCCAGCCGCGCGAGCTCCTCGGGCGGCACCTCCTCGGTGAAGCCCACGACGCGGTAGTTGCTCGTGTGGACCTTCATCAACAGACCCGTGTCGGCCGTGATCGCGCGCTCGTAGTCCGCGATGCGCGTGCGGTTCGTCGTGCCCACCTCGACCATGTTCACGCCGGCGCGGGCCATCACGTCCGGGACGCGGAAGGAGCCTCCGATCTCCACGAGCTCGCCCCGGCTGACGATCGCCTCGCGGCCTCCGGCGAACGTCTGCATCATCAGGAACGCCGCCGCCGCGCAGTTGTTCACGGCGATCCCCGTCTCGGCCCCGGTCGCCCGGGCCAGCAGCACGCCGAGCCGGCCGTCCCGCTCGTTGCGCCGCGCCGAGTAGCGGTCGAGCTCCAGGACGCAGTAGCCGCGCGCCGCCGCGGCCATACGCTCGGCCACCTCGGGGTGGACGGGCGCTCGCCCCAGGTTGGTGTGGAGGACGACACCGGTCGCGTTGACCGCCGGCACGACGCCTCGGCCCGCCTCGCGGGTCGCGCGGGTGACGAGGTCCGCGAGGAGCGCTCCGCGCTCGACGTGCTCCTTCACCGCCGCGGCGTCGAGCTTCTCCGCGCCGATGCGCTGGCGCAGGGCGTCGAGCGCGTCCTGCGCCAGCTCGACGCGGACCGCCCCGGGGATCCGCGCGAGCGGCCCCGCCCCGTCAGCCTCTCCGAGGCTCCGGACGAGCTCGTCCACCGACGGCAGGGCGCGGAAGGGGTTGGCGGATCGCTCGGGGGTCTCGGGCATGGTCGTCGGGCGTGGGTCGCTCTGCACCCCAGTATGAGGGCCCCGCGAGCCACGGGCGAGGGGAACGCCGCGGCAGCTCGCCGCGCTGCGGAAGACGGGACCGGCAGCGCGCCTGCCTGTCCCGGCTTGGTAGCCTCCATCCATGACGACCTCGCCGACCGGATCCGGGCTCTCCACATCGGCCACGCACCCCGAGGAGAGCGGCGATCCGGCCGCCGGCGACGACCGCCGCAGCCAATGGCGGGTGGCGCAGCCGGACCCGGAGATGGTCCGGCGCCTCGTGCAGTCCGAGCGCCTGCCCGAGGTCCTCGCGCGGCTCGTCGTCAACCGCGGTCACGAGGACCCCAAGGCCGTCCAGGACCTCCTGACCCCCTCGCTCCACTTCCTCCACGACCCGGCGGGTCTCCCGGAGATGGAGCGCGCGGCGGCGCGCGTCCAGCGCGCGGTCGAGTCGGGTGAGACGATCCTGATCCACGGGGACTACGACGTGGACGGGGTCAGCGGGACCGTCCTGCTCGTCCGCCTCGCCCGGACCCTCGGCGCGAAGGTGGAGTGGCACATCCCCCACCGCACGCGGGACGGCTACTCCTTCGGGGACCACAGCGTCGCCAAGGCGGAGGAGGTCGGCGCGACCCTCGTGATCAGCGTGGACAACGGGACCTCCGCCGTCGAGCCGGTCTCGGCCCTGGCGGAGGCGGGCGTGGACGTCATCGTCACCGACCACCACGAGCCGCCCGACGGGGAGCTCCCGCCGACCCACGCGCTGGTGAATCCCAAGCTCCCGGGCCACGACTACCCCTTCCGCGAGCTCTGCGGCAGCGCGGTCGCCTTCAAGCTCGCCTGGGCCGTGTGCCAGCGCATCAGTGGTTCGGACAAGGTCCGCCCCGACCTGCGCGCGTATCTCCTCGAGGCCCTCGGGTACGTGGCCGTGGCGACGATCTGTGACGTGGTCCCGCTCATCGGCGAGAACCGCGTGTTGACCCACTTCGGCCTGCGCGCCCTCCGCGACGCTCCGGCCCCGGGGATGCTGGCGCTGCTCGAGCGCACGGGCCTCGCGGGCCGCGACCTGACGCCCGAGGACGTCGGCTACCAGATCGGCCCGCGCATCAACGCCAGCGGACGCATGGACAGCGCGGCGAGGGCGGTCGAATGCATGCTCGCGGCCGACGCCCCGGAGGGCCGGCGCTGCGCCGAGGCCCTCGAGCTGCTCAACGACGCGCGCCGTGAGGTCGAACGCGAGGTGCTGAAGAGCGCGCTCGGGCAGGCGAACGAGCACAAGGACGACGGGATCCTCGTGGTCGGCGGCGACGGCTGGCACCCGGGCGTCGTGGGGATCGTGGCCTCGCGCCTCGTGGACAGGTTCGACAAGCCCGCCCTCGTGATCGGGATCGACGAGCACGGCGTGGGGCGGGGAAGCGCGCGCTCCGTCGACGGGGTCAGCGTGCTCGACATCATGAAGGCGGGCGCCGATCACATGCGCCGCTTCGGCGGGCACGCCATGGCCGCGGGCTGCGAGATCGAGGCCGCCGCCCTCGGGCCCCTGCGCGAGGCGCTGGTGGCGGAGGCCGTCGCTCTCGGCAGGGAGGAGAGCGCTCGTCCCCTCGACATCGACGCGCGGGTGCGCCTCGAGGGGCTCGACGAGTCCCTCATGGCTCAGATCCAGCGGCTCGAACCCTGCGGCGAGAAGAACCCCAAGCCCGTGCTGCTCGCCGAGGACGTGCGGCTCGACGACATGCCGCGGCTCATCGGCCAGGACCGCAGCCACCTGCTCCTGAAGATCCGCTCGGGTACGGCGGTCTTCAAGGCCCTCGCCTTCGGCATGGGCAAGCGCGAGCCCGAGCTCTCCATGGGCCGGCCGCTGGACATCGTCTTCACGCCGCGCATCAGCCACTGGCGCGGCCGGAGCGAGCTGGAGCTCGTCCTCTCCGACTTCGCGTCCCGCTGAGCCCCGGCGTGAAGGCCGCGGCCAGCTGCGGCTGGCTGCCACCAACGGCCCTCGCTGATCCGCCCGTGGCGCTCAGCGACGAGCGGACCTCCCGGACAGGATCAGCGGGAGTCCGGGGCCGCGTCCTGCTCGGTCGCTCCACCGTAGCCGAGCGCTTCGAGTCGTCTCCGCGTCGCCTCGTCGAGGCTCGCTGCGCTCCCGCTTCCGAGCGCGGCCATCCCGGCCTCCACCGCCCGGAGCTCCCCCCTGAGCCGGGCGAGCTGCTCGACCGCTTCACCCGCGAGGTTCCTCTGCTCGCCCGGGTCCCGGCGAAGGTCGAAGAGCAGCGGCGGAGCGCCGTCCTGCTCGATGAGCTTCCAGCCATCGGACACCCAGCTGGTGAGGGGCGATCGCCAGAAGTTGCCGTGTGCCAGCGTCCCGCGTGGAGGCCCTCCCTCGCCTCTGGTGAGCGGCAGGAGACTGCGCCCGACGAACTGTCCCGGCGCCGGCAGATCGCACAGTTCCAGCAGCGTCGGCGCCAGGTCGATGTGCCGCGCGGGCGCCTCGACGACGCCGGGCACGAGCCGGCCGGGAGCGTGGATCACGAGGGGCAAGTGCACGAGCTCCTCGAAGAGGGTGTGGCCGTGCTCGAACCCGCCGTGCTCGAGGAACTCCTCGCCGTGATCCGCCGTGAGGGCGATCACCGTCTCCGAAGATCCCCGGGAAGCGCGGAGGCGATCCGTGAGTCGGCCGAACTCCGCGTCGAAGTACGCGACTTCACCGTCGTAGAGATGCTTCGCACGGCGGATCGTGTCGGCACCCGGCGTGAGGCGCCCGGTCCGAATCGCGATCATCTGCTCGCGCGTGCCGAAGGTCCAGTCGCTCTCGCGGTCCTCCGGCGCCGCCCACCGCTCCCGGAACGCCCCCGGTGGCGCGTAGACGCAGTGCGGGTCGAAGTAGTGCACGAGGAGGAAGAAGGGCTCATCGCCCGCCTCCTCTTCGATCCATCGCAGGGCCGCCTCGGTCGTCGCACGAGCCGCCCTGACCTCGCGGTTGTTGTCGTAGGACTGGACGTCCACCGTCTCGAAGCCGCGCGTCACGCCGAACTTCGCGGGGTCGAGGAAGTCCACGTTCACGACCGCGTGGGTCCTGTACCCACCGTCCGCGAATGCGTGCGCCAGAGTGGTCACGCCGTCCGCCATCCGACGGAACTTCCCCACCTGACCGCCAGCCCCGTGCTCGATCGGGTGGAGCGACGTCAGGATCGACGCGATCGACGGCAGCGTCCAGGGAGCATGGCCGCGGAGTTCGGTGAAGCGCACGCCCTCCGCGGAGAGCCGATCCACGTAGGGCGTCAGCCCCTCGGCTCCCCCCGCGCTCGACACCGCGTCCGAGCGCCAGGTGTCGCAGATCACCAGGACCACGGACGGCCGATCCGGCTGAGCATCGCCGGAGCAGCCCGCGGCCAGGAGCAGGGAGAAGAGGCTGATCAGGCGTTTCATCGGGAGTCATCTCCTTGATCGGGGGATCCGAGGGCCCAGGTCGAGGTCACCTCGGAGCGGTCCCCGCTCCCGCGCGCGACGGTGTCGTCGGGGCGCGCGGTGATCCACGGCTCGATCGCGCCGCGCACGGCGCCGTGCCAGAGGCCGCCGCGCACCTCCGTCATGACGAGCGACGGGACCTCACCCGGGCCCGACTCGAGCACCATCTCGTGCCCGCCCGAGCGCGGCGCGAGCAGGCGGAAGGAGCCGCGCGGCGAGGACACACCGTCGACGACGACGGATCTGGCGCCTGTGGGGAAAAGTTGCATGCGATCGCACCCCTCCCTGGGGGTCACGAGGAGGCGTACGAAGGACCACCCGCCAGCGCGAGCGCCACGCTCGAGGATCTCGACGCGGCCAGGCTCTTCGAGGCGCCGGCCGAGATCCCGGTCCGGGACGGGCCCCCTGGCGAAGCCCCGCTCGAAGCGCTCCACGGCGGGTCCCTGCCCGGCGAGGACCACCCTCGACGGCCCCTCCTCCGGCGTGCGAACGATCACGTTCACGTGCCCCGGCTCCGAGGACGTGAACGATCCGAGCTGCATGGAGAGCAAGCCGGCCACGCCTCCGACGACGAGCGCCCCGAAGGTCACGAGCGGCGTGGCCGCGGCCAGGAGCAGGCAGGGGGCCAGGAGGAGGAACGGCACGAAGAGCGGCACCGCCGGGATCGAGACGGGCACGGGGACCCCGAGCGAGAGCACCGGACCCGGCATCGTCCCGAAGGCCTGGAGCACCGCCGCGTGCAGCGGCGCCCAGAGCACGGTGGCCACGACGAGCCCCGCCAGGCCCCCGAGGACGTGGCCACGCGCGGTCGCGATCGGCGCGGCCGCCAGGACGCCGACCGCGGTCACGGCCGCGGGCAGCGCGACCAGATGCACGGTCCCGACGACGGAGAAACCCAGCGCCAGGGACAGGGGCCCGAGGAGCAGGAGCGCGCCGGCGAGCCCCTCGCTCGGCCCGATGAAGCGTCCAGCCGCGACGAGGCAGAGAGCGAAGGCGGCCAGCGCCGCGAAGACGCAGGCGAGGATCAGAGGGCCGGCGTGCGCCTGGTGCACCACGGGCGCGACGCCGAGCGCTCCGACGAGGAGCCTCATCGCGTGCGCCCCCGCGCCGGAGAGCACGAAGGCGAGGACGAGGAGCGGGACGCTCAGCAGGACGCGTCCCGGCCGGACGAACGGGCGCCGCAGGAGCGCGGCGACCGCCGCGAAGGCGAGGATCAGCGCGAGCACCGAGCCGGCCCGCGCGACCGTGACGCTCATCCGCGCGAGGACATGCCCCCCCACGTCGAAGAAGAGCGCGTCGCCGGTGGGCTCGAAGTCCGGGTCGCCCGGGAAGGGCGCGGCTGCGAGCCCGCGGACCGCGTCGAGTGCGTTGGTGCAGTGGTGCTGGAGCGAACGCCGCGACAGGTTCGCGATGTCGTCGAGCGGCGTGTGGTAGGAGGTCACTCCACCGATGAAGGCGAAGTTCAGGCCGGGCACGCCGCGCTCCCTCCACACGGTGTAGTCGGTGTCGTTGGGCATCCGCCGGTAGACCTCGACGGAGGCCGACGAGGCGCTCGGAGCGCGGGACTCTCCCGCGAAGCTCTCCACCGCCCAGCGGTTCCGAGGTCCGGTCTCGAACATGCGGCTCGGTCCCGAGTTGCCGCGTCCCTCGAGGTTGATCACCGCGCCCACGCGCGCGCTGAGCGGGTGGTGCTCGGCGAAGAGCTCGGCGCCGAGCAGGCCCTGCTCCTCGCCGTCCTCGAACAGGAGGACGACGTCCCGCTGGAGCCCTGGGCCCGAGGTCAGCGCGCGCGCCACCTCGAGCCAGGCCGCGACACCCGCCAGGTCGTCCCCGATGCCGGGGCCGGCGAAGACCGAGTCGTAGTGGGCCATGCAGAGGATCGCGTCGCGCCCGGAGTCGCGCCGCCGGGTGCCGTCACCGCGGAGGACGGCGACGACGTTGCGCGCGGTGCCCATGACTCCCTGGCGTGGGCAGGCGCCGAAGATCTCCTGGACCTCCGGCTCGAGGCCGAGGCGGCGGAGCTCCGCCAGGATGCGCTCGCGGCAGCGCGCGTTCGCCGCCGAGCCAGGAGGCCTCGGCGGCGAGAGCGACCCGTCCTCGTCACGCGCGATGCGCTCGAGCACCTCGAGGGCGCGCCCCGCCGACGCCTCGTCCGGCGGCGCCTGTGCGTCGCTGGGAGCCGGCGGCCGGACCAGCCAGAGGGTGACGGCCGCCGTCATGACCCAGAGAAGGGTCCCGACGAAGGGCAGGCCGTCACCGGCGCGCCGCGCGGCGTCGTTCGACGTGGACATCGCGCCGATGGTGGCACATCCGCGTGCCCGGACGCACGCGGGTCCCCCGGGAAGGTCCGCGCTGCGGGCCCCACCGCTGCTAGTCTGGGCGCTCGACTCCCTCCCGGATCCGCTCCATGGCACGACGCACCGCCGCGCACCGTACCGCGCCCGCTCGCCCCCGCTCCACAGCTCACCTGATCGCGCTGCTCGCCCTGCCCCTGGGTCTCGTCACCGCCTGCGGCGGCGACGACGCCGAGCCCGGCGTGGGCATGGGACTCGACGCGCAGGGCCAGCCCCCCACCGAGGCCGTGCTGCGCCGCGAACGGGTGGCCGTTCACTTCTCGAAGGAGGAGTTCGGCGAGGCACTCGACGAACTCGCGCCGCTCCTCGAGGGCGACGATCCCTCGCCCGCGGACCTCATTACCCAGGCCCAGGTCGCCCTGCGCCTCGGGGACTTCGACCTCGCCACCGCCGCCACCGCCCGCGCGGAGGAGCTGGCCCCCGGCTCTCCCGCGGTCCTCTACACCCGCGCGCGCCTCGCGGTGCTCGACGGCGACACCGAGGCCGCGGTCGGCGCCTTCGAGGCGGTGCTGGAGGCCGTCCCCGAGGACGCGCCTTCCAAGCTCGGACTCGCGGACGCCATCGTGCTGGAAGCGGAGACCCCGGACGACTTCGCGCGCGCCCGGACGCTCCTCGAGGAGGTCGCCTCCCTCGGCCTCCCGAACGGACTCCAGTGGTACGTCACCGCGGTCTACCGCCGCTGGCGCCTGGCCCTGGAAGCCGACGAGCCCGAGGAGGTCGTCGTCCGGTGGGAGACCCTCTGGAACGACCTGGGGAACGAACAGGGGTTCAAGCCCGCCAGCGAGGCCGACCTCGACCCCGGCGAGCTCGCCGGCGTGAAGCCGCCCGCCGCGCGCGGCTCCTTCCCCTCCGGCCCGCCCGCCCCGCCGGCGTTCGGCGCGCCGCGGACCATCGCGACGCTCGGCGAGAGCGCGCGCGACGTCCAGCTCGTCGACATGAACGGGGACCGGCTGGTGGACGTGCTCAGCGTCGGCGACGGGACGCTGACGCTCGTGACCCGCAGCCGCGACGGCGGGACGAACGAGAGCACCCAGCTCCTCGAGGGAGTGACCGGTCCCTACCGCGCCCTCGACCTGAACCAGGGGCGAGGCGGCGACACCCTCGACGTGATCGCGGCGCAGGGCTCGGCGCTGGCGCTGATCGAGCAGTCGGACGAGCTCTCGGGCGCGGCGTGGGAGACCTCCCCCGTGGCGCTCCCGGACATGGGCGGCACGATCCGGGACCTCGAGATCGTCGACCACGACCACGACGGCGACCTCGATCTGCTCGTGGTCGGCGACTTCGGCGCGCGGCTCCTCATGAACGCGGGCGCCGGGGCGATCGTCGACGCGAGCGGGGAACTGCTCCCGAGGGGGACCTGGGAGGACGTCACGGAGATCGCGACGCTGCCCGGCGCAGCGCTGACCTGGTGCGTGGCCGAGGACTTCGACGGGGACCAGGACGTGGACCTCCTGATGGGAGGCCCCGCCGGCATCCACCTCATGGACTCCCAGCGACGCGGACTCTTCGTCGACCGCGGCGCGGAGCTCTTCCCGTCGATGGGCTTCCCGCGTGAGCCCGCGGTGGCCGACATCGACGGGGACGCGAGGCCGGATCTCTTCGTGGCGACGCCCGAGGCCTCGATGGTCCTCCGTCAGACGCCGGGCGGCGCCTTCACGCCCGTCGCCCTGACGCACACGCTGGCCGACGGGGCGGTCCCGACCCTCACGGACCTCGATCTCGACGGCGCCGTGGACGTGGTCTGGAGCGGCGCCGACGGCGCCGGCCAGGCCGTGTACGGCCTCGCGCTGGACACGGCGGTCGCGGCGCCGCTGCCGGCGATCGAGGGAGCCCGCGGTCCGCTGATGGTGGCCGAGGTCGACGCCCCCGATCCCTACGCGAGCCCCGTCCTCGACGTCGTGACCATGCACGGCGCGGACCTCGTGGCGATCTCACCGGAGGGAGAGCCCGACAGCTCGATCTACCTGAAGTTCATCGGCAAGAAGGACAACCGCCAGGGCGTCGGCGCCATCGTCGAGGTGCGCGCGGGCGAGGTCTACCGGCGCATCTTCCTGCGCGGCGGCGCCGAGGTCGTCGGCATCGGCGAGCAGGACTACGCGGACGTCGTGCGCATCACCTGGCCCAACGGCGTCGTGAGTCAGGAGACGGACGTCGAGAAGGGCGCCCAGTTCATGCTCGACAACGACACCTTCGCCGAGCAGCAGGAGGGCCTGATCGGCTCCTGCCCGTTCCTCTACACCTGGAACGGCGAGACCTTCGAGTTCATCAGCGACGTCATCGGCATCACGCCCCTGGGCCTGCCCATGGCGCCCGGGATGCTCGTCCCGCCCGACCACGACGAGTACGTCCTCGTCCGCGGCGACCAGCTGGTCCCCGACGAGAACGGCGAGCTCGTCCTGCAGTTCACCGAGGAGCTCCGTGAGGTGACCTACCTCGACCGGGTGCGCCTCGACGTGGTCGACCACCCCGCGAGCGCGGACGTCTACCCGAACGAGCGCTTCACCTTCCCGCCCTTCCCCGAGCCGCACACGCACACCGTCTCGCGCGTCGCGGCCGTCGAGAAGGCCACCGGGAGCGACGGGAAGGACTGGACCGAGGAGCTTCAGGAGCAGGACTTCCGCCACCCCGCGCCCTTCGCGCGCCTCGGCGGTCAGTACCTCGGCCTCGCCGAGCCACACTTCCTCGAGCTCGAGTTCGACCCCGCCGACCTCGAGGGCGCGAAGCAGCTGCGCCTGGTCGCCACCGGCTGGTTCTTCTGGAGCGACGCGAGCGTCAACGTCGCCTCCGCCACGACCCCGGGGGTCGGCTTCGTCCCGCCGATGATCCAGGTCCCCGGCCCCGACGGCACCTGGGTCCCCGCCGGGCCGCCCATCGGCTTCCCCGCCGGGAAGACGAAGACGATGGTCGTCGACGTCACCGACATCGTCCCGCGCGAGGACCCCCGGATCCGCCTCGGCTCGACCCTCGAGCTGTACTGGGACATGATCCACCTCGCCACCTGCGACGACGACGCCGACCTCGTGACCCATCCCCTGGAGCCGGCCGCCGCGAAGCTCTGGTCACGGGGGTTCTCGAAGCCGCTCGTGCCCGAGCGCGAGGACCTGCCCTTGTTCTTCGACTGGGACCAGGTCGAGCAGCGCCCGCGCTGGAACCAGCACCCGGGCCGCTACACCCGCTTCGGCGACGTGAAACCGCTCCTGGGTGAGATCGACGATCGGTTCGTGATCATGGGCTCCGGCGACGCCCTCGAGCTCCGCTTCGACGCGAGCCAGCTTCCCCCCGTACCGGAGGGCTACGAGCGCGACTACCTCGTGTTCCTCGACGGCTGGGCCAAGGACCGGGACCCCAACACCTACGAGGCCCTCGAGGTCGAGCCCCTCCCCTTCCACGGAATGAGCGGCTACCCGTACGGCCCGGACGAGTCTTTCCCCGACACCCCCGAGCACCGGGAGTGGCGCGCCACCTGGAACACCCGCGAGGGGCACCAGTGGATCATCCCCCTCTCGCCGGAGCGCGAGCAGGAGTGGGTCGAGGGCATCATGACGAGCCGCTGAGCCCACGCTGCCGTCTCCACGCGGCTGGGGCCCACGCCGCCTCTCCTGGGGATCCGCAGGCTCGCCGCGGGCGCGCCCGCGGCGCGCGCGACCTCAGAGCAGCCCGCGCCCCGCCAGGTTTCGCATCAGGTGCGAGGCGCCGAAGGTCCACTCCGGGCACTCGGTGGAGAGGCGCACGGTGTTGGTGAGCGCTCCGAGGTGCTCGTTCGCGATCGTGACGACGTCCCCGAGCTTGTGGGTGAACCCGCCGCCCGGGGTGTCGCGATCCTGGGTCGGCGCGAAGAGCGTGCCCAGGAAGAGCATGAAGCCGTCGGGGTACTGGTGGTGCCGCCCGATGGTCTGGGCCACGAGGTCCACGGGGTCGCGGCTGATCTGCGACATGGACGAGTGCCCCGCGAGCTCGAACCCGTCCTCCCCCACGACCTTCAGCGTCAGCTCCGCCGCGCGCACGTCGTCGAGGCCGTAGCTTCCGTCGAGGAGACGGATCATCGGACCGATCGCGCACGAGGCGTTGTTGTCCTTGGCCTTCGAGAGCAGCAGCGCCGAGCGACCCTCCACGTCCCGCAGGTTCACGTCGTTGCCGAGGGTCGCGCCCTTGATCTCGCCGCGCGACGTGACGGCGAGCACGACCTCGGGCTCGGGGTTGTTCCAGGTGGAGATCGGGTGGAGCCCGACGTCCGCGCCGGTCCCCACCGAGGACAGGACCTGGGCCTTGGAGAACACCTCCGCGTCAGGGCCGATGCCCACCTCGAGGTACTGGCTCCAGAGCCCTTCCTCGATCAAGGCCGCCTTGACCTCCTGCGCGGTCTCGGATCCGGGGACGACGCTCGACAGGCTGTCTCCGATCCTCGCGCCGATGCGCGCGCGGATGGCCTCGGCCCGGGCGGGATCCCCCGCCGCCTGCTCCTCGATCACGCGCTCGACCATGGACCGCGCGAAGGTCACGCCGCAGGCCTTCACGGGCTGCAGATCGCAGGGCGCCAGCCATTCGAACGACTCGCCGGACGTGTCGAGGCGTTCCCCTGACGCGGTACGGACGAGATCCGCAGCATCGTCTCGCTCCAGCACGTCGCGCACGGTGGGCGCATCCTTCGAAGTGATGTCGAGGACCTCCCCCGAGCGCAGGGTCACCACGCAGGGCCCGATCCCCGGTCGCTCGACGCGGCCGAGCCAGAGCCCGCGCGGGTCGAGTCGATTCACGTCCATGGTCACTCCCGGGCGCGGCGCCCTCAGTCCATCGACATCGCCTCGAGGGCGTCGCGTAGATCCTCCGGGATCGGCCGGCTCTCGCCGGTCGCGGCGTCGTAGCAGACGAGGACGGCCTTGGCCTCCGCCCAGACCTCGCCGTCCTCCGAGCGGACGCGGTAGCCCTGGTGGAAGGACGACTTGCCGATCTCGAGCGTGTTGAGCTCGACGCGCACGCTGGCGCCCCCGCGGCCAGGGCGCTTGAACCGCACGGTGGTCTCGGCGAGCAGGAAAGGAAAGCGGTTGTCCTCGAGGACGCCGGCCATGCGGCAGAAGGCGAGACGGGCCTCCTCGAAGAGAGTCATGTAGACCGCGTTGTTGAGGACGCCCTGGTTGTCCTCGTCGGACCAGCGGGTCGTCGTCTCAAGGACGAAGTGAGGCGTGGCGGGGAGCTCCATGTCGTCCAGCTTGTCAGCGCGGCCGCCGGGCGACGAGGGCCATTCCGGAGAAGAGGCCGAGCGCCGCGAGGCCGAGCGCCGGCGTCAGGCGCTCGCCGAGGAGGAGGTGGGCCGCCACGGCCGTGATGATCGGCTGGGCGAAGATGAAGAAGGCCGTCGTCGAGGCCTGGACCCTCGCCAGAGCGAAGGAGTTGAGGGCGTAGGCGACGATGGTCGGGAAGACCACGACGTAGGCGAGCGACCACCACGCGCCGCGCGACGCCGTCTCGGGTGCGAGGTCCTGGCTCGCCGCGAAGAGCGGCAGCCACGGCAGCGAGAGGACGTAGATCCAGGCGACGAGGACGAGCGCCGGCATCCGCGTCAGCAGCGGCTTGGTCCACACCAGGTAGACCGCGTAGCAGAGCGCATTGAGCGCCATCAGCCCGTTCCCGAGCGCGTGATCGCTCGAGAGATCCGCTCCGCGCTGGAGGAAGAGCGGGACCGCGCCGACGAGCGCGACGCACACCCCCACCCCGCGAGCCGGGACGAAGCGCTCCTTGCGCGCGGCGACCGCCACGGCGTAGGCGAACACGGGGATCAGACAGATCACGAGGCCGGCGTTCATCGGCGTCGAGCGCTCGAGCCCGACGAGGAAGAGCCCTTGGTTGAGCACGATCCCGAGGAGGGCGAAGCCCGCCAGGGGCAGGAGGTCCGCGCGGCGCGGGACCGCTCGCCGACCGTAGACCGCCAGCGCCAGCGCGAGCAGGCACACGGCCCCCACCCCGATGCGCCAGGTGGCCACGGCGAAGGGCGTGAAGCCCGCCTCCGCGTCCATGGCCAGCCGGCCGAAGACCGGGAAGAGCCCGAAGCACAGCTGCACCGCGGCGAGGGCGCACAGGCCCGCGCCGACTCCCCCGGCTGCGGGCGAGGGAGCCTGGCCGACGGAGGCGGCGGTCGTGGGCGGGGATGCGGCGGCGGGCATGGGCGCAGGAGGGTCGCGGCGCGGGAGCGCTCCGATGGCGACACCCCGGGCTTCTCCCTCCCGATGCGCGCGGATGCGCCGGGCAGGGATGATCCGACGAAGGCACCGGGGAGCTGCGCGCGGCACTATCCTCGGGCGCCATGAGCGCCGACCGCGCCCCCCAACCCGAAGGCCCCCCGGACGGAGCCCCCGACGGGCCGCGCCCCTGGCCGGTCACCGACACCCGTGTCGGGACGGACTACCGCATCTTCCGCTCCCGCCTCGATACGGTGACCAACCCGCGCACCGGCGGGTCCATGGACAGGGTCGTCCTCGAAGCTCCGGACTGGGTCAACGTGATCGCCCTGACCGAGAGCGGCGACGTCGTCACGGTCGAGCAGCACCGCTTCGGCACCCGCACGGCGACGGTCGAGGTCCCCGGCGGGATGGTCGACCCGGGCGAGGAGCCCATCGAGGCCGCCCGCCGCGAGCTCCTCGAGGAGACCGGCTTCGCGGCCGAGCGCTGGACGAGCCTCGGGAGCGTTGCTCCCAACCCCGCCTTCCTGACGAACCGGTGCCACCACTTCCTCGCCGAGGGCGCCGTCCGTCACGCGGAGCCCGCTCTCGACGGCGGCGAGGACATCGTCGTGCGGCTCGTGCCCCTCGCGGAGCTCGCCGCGCGCATCCGGTCGGGAGAGGTGGACCACGCCCTCGTGCTGACCGCGATCCAGCGCGTCGCGGATCTCCGCGTCGCTCCCCGTGGCGGCGAGGGCGCCGGGCCGAGCGATGGCTGACGGGCACGCACGGGTGGTCGTCCTCGGCGGCGGCATCGCGGGCCTGGCCAGCGCGTGGTTCGCCGCCTCGCTCTCCGACCTCGAGGTCGTCGTCGTCGAGCGCGAGCCACGTCACGACGCGCACTCCTCCGGACGGAGCGCCGAGATCCAGCGGATCGCGGTCCCCGACCCCGTCGCCCGCGAGCTCGCCATGGCGACCGACGCCATCTACGCGGATCCAAAGACCTCGGGCCTCCCCTCGGAGCTGGACCTCGTCGAACGTGTGGGTCTCGTCGTCGGGCACGCGGCCGCGGAGCCCGAGTGGCTCGGAGACCTGGAGGGCCGCGTCGAGATGCATCCGCTCGACCCCGAAGAGGCCAGGCGCCGCGCACCACACACACGCCTCGAAGCCGCGCACGCCACCTGGTTCCCGACCGCTGGACAGGTGAACGCCCCGCGTCTGCTCGCGACGCTCGCGCGGAGCTGCGCCGCGCGCGGCGTTCGGTTCGTCCGGAGCAGCGGGGAGGCGCGCATCGAGGTCGAGGACGGCCGCGTGTGCGGCGTCGCTCCCGCGCTCGGCGAGTCGATCCCCGCGGCGCGCGTGATCAACGCGGCCGGCGCCTGGGCCCGGGAGGTCGGCGCCGCGGCCGGCGCGCCGCTGCCCCTGCGCCCGACACGGCGCCACGTGCTCGCCTTCGGTCGGGACGCCCGGGTCGCGGCCCCGCCCGTGGTCTGGGACGACGCCGCCGCTCTCTACGTGCGCGCCCGCGGAGATCGCTGGCTCGTCTCGCCCTGCGACGTCCACGACGCGGCGCCCGCGGAGGAGGGCGGCTACCCCATCGACCCCGATGTCATGGGCAGCACCCGCGACCGCCTGACGCCCTTCGCTCCAGCGCTCGCGGACGCACCGCTCGTGGACGCGTGGGCCGGCTACCGCGACCTGGCCCCGGACGATCGGCCGGTGCTCGGCCGGGACCCGCGGGTCCCGGGACTCTCCTGGTGCGCGAGCTTCGGCGGACACGGGATGACCCTCGGTCTCGCC
Source organism: Planctomycetota bacterium (assembly GCA_002862085.1). GTDB lineage: Bacteria > Planctomycetota > UBA1135 > UBA1135 > Saltatorellus. Next base: position 36,444 of record PKCK01000092.1, read on the forward strand.
GCTGGACGATCCGCTGCGCGCGCGACGCTCGGACTGGAGGATCCCTGGGCGGCACACTGCGACCCGATGCGCCTTCGCGAGTGAGAACATCACGCGTTCGAAGCCTCCGCTTCCGTGGGAGATCGCGGGCAACTCCTTAGAATCGACGCAGCATGATCGGCGCCGCGCTCATCTCCTTCGGACTCATCGCCCCGCTGAACCAGGGGGACGACCCCCGCGCCGAGGAGGTCGCGCGTCAGTTCGAGGCCGAGGTGCGCCCGGTCCTCGCGGAACACTGCGTCAGCTGTCACAGCGGCGATGACCCGAAGGCCGGCCTGCGCCTCGACTCCGTCAGCGCCCTGAGGGCCGGTGTCGACGGAGAGCCGCTGTTCGAGGCGGGCGACCCCGACGCGAGCCTCCTGATCGAGGCCGTCCGCTACGAAGATCCGTTCCTGGCGATGCCCCCGTCCGGCAAGATCCCGGACGACGACATCGCAGCCCTGGAGCGCTGGGTCGCCGCCGGCGCCCACCTGCCGGCCGCGGTCTCCTTCGACGAGACCGACCGCCTCCGCTGGTGCTTCCTCCCGCCCGTGGCGCCGGCGGTGGAGCTCGAGGACGGGCAGGACCCCATCGACGCGCTGCTCGGCGCGCGCATGGAGCAGGAGGGGGTCGAGGCCTCCGGGCCGGCGGCGCCGCTCGCGTGGCTCCGCCGCGCGACCTTCGACCTGACCGGTCTCCCCCCCACTCCCGAGGAGGTCGACGCCTTCCTCGCGGACGGCGAGCCCGGGGCGAAGGAGCGCGTCGTCGATCGCCTGCTCGCGTCCCCCGACTTCGGTGAGCGCTGGGCACGGCGCTGGCTCGACCTCGTGCGCTACGCCGAGACGAAGGCGCACGAGTTCGACTACCCGATCCTGAACGCCTGGCAGTACCGCGACTACGTGGTGCGCGCCTTCGACGCCGACGTCCCCTACGACAGGTTCGTGACCGAGCTCCTCGCGGGTGACCTCGTCGAGGAGCCGCGCCTCGACCCCGAGGGCCGCTTCGACGAGTCGCCCCTCGGGACCGGCGCGTGGTTCCTCGGCGAAGAGGTCCACTCGCCCGTGTCCCCCCGGGGCGATCAGACCGACCGCGTGGCCCACCAGGTGGAGGTCCTCTCCAAGGCGGTCCTCGGCCTCGGGGTGTCGTGCGCCCGCTGCCACGACCACAAGTTCGACCCCATCAGCGCCGTCGACTACCACGCCCTCGCGGGGTTCGCGATCTCCACCGCGCCGCGGCAGATGCGCTTCGAGACGGACGGGGCGAACCGCGCCGTCGCGAACGAGATCCGCGCTCTCGAGCGCCGGCTCCGGCCGCGCGCCGCGGGAGCCATCGCAGCGGCCCTCCGCGACGCGGCCGCGCACGCCGAGGACGTCGTCGCTCTCTACTCCATCGCGAGGGCGCCCGAGGACGACGAACTCAGCGCCCGGGAGGCAGCGCATCGGCTCCGGTCCGCCCTCGCAGAGCAGGGCGCCGGCGAGCACGTGACCGATGTCCTGCTGGAGGACTTCGAGACGGGAGAGCTCGAGAGCGGCGGCCTCGGCCCCTGGGCCCGGACCGGCGAGGCCTTCGACCCCGGCCCGGTCGTCCGCGCCACCGTCGAGGCCAAGCAGGCCGAGATGCGGCCCCGCGGGACGTACGCGGTCAACAGCTACGCCGGACACGACGGGAACGGGGACCGCTTCGTCGGCACGCTGACGAGCGCGCCCTTCACCGCGAGCCACGACCACCTGCACCTCCTCGTCAACGGCGGCGATCAGGAGGCGACGAGGATCGAACTGCTCGACGCGGAGAGCCGCGAGGTCCTCGAGACCGTGCGCGGCCGGCGCTCCAACCGCTACGACTGGCGACACTTCGACCTCACCGAGCTCCGTGGCCGCTCGCTGCGCCTGCGCGCGGTCGACGAGGACAGCGGCGCCTGGGGCCAGATCGGCCTCGATCAGGTGATCCTCTCGAGCCGACGCGACGCCGCGGCAGCCGAACGCAGCGCACTGACGGCGGCCGCGTGGCTGCGCGTCCTCGAGTCCGACGCGTGGACGAGCGGGGCCGGATGGCTCGCCGCCCGCAGCGCCGGCCCCGAGGCGCTCCGCAAGGCGCTCGAAGACCGCCCACCGGCAGGCGGCGCGGCTCCCGCGGCCGAGGCGCCGCGAGTCCTCGTGGAGTACGGGGCGCTCTCCGGAGCGCACTGGATCCCCAACGGTCCGGCCTTCGGCCCCGCGCCCGGCTCGGAGGGCGCCATCGCGCTGACCCTCGCGGACGAGGGGCTCGTGGTCGACTCGGTGGCGACGCGCCCCGCGGCGGTCTCCCACGGTCTGTGGTCCGAGCTCGCCGTTCACCCCGACGCCGCGACGAGAAGAGGAGGAAGCCTGAACTGGGTCCAGGCGGGCCGGACCCTGGCGAGTCCGTCGTTCCTCGTCCGCACGGGGCGCGTCGCGCACCTCGTCCGCGGCGAGGGGAAGCTGATCACACCGATCGCCTCCCACAAGATGGTGGCCGGTCCACTCCACGGCGCCTCCATCCGCCGCTTCGACACGGGCGGCCGATGGGAGTGGATCGTCCAGGACATGCCCTCCGCGAAGGGGTGGCACGCCCACGCCGAGTGGAGCGCCACGGGGCCCGCGCCGCTTCACGTGGCGCGCACGATCGAACTCGACGCGGGCGCGGCACCACCCGTGCTCGGAGGCTGGGAATCCACCGACCTCGAGGAGGAGGGGCCCGGCGCTCACCTCGCCGCGCTGCTCCGGGACGCCGCCGAGCTTCTCGAGCGAGGCGGGATCCAGGGCCGCGTCCTCGGGGACGAGGAGCGCGCGGCGCTCCTCGAGGTCGCCGAGTTCGCCAGCCGCCGGATCCAGGCCGTGCGCACGCAGCTCGCCGCCGAGCTCGCCGCGGAACAGGCCTCCTTCGCGGCCCTCGTGGAGCGCCGCCAGCTCACCTCGCGCCTCGCGCCCGCCGCCCTCGACCTCGAGGGCCGCGATGAGCTCGTGCTCGACCGGGGCAGCTACGGCTCCCCCGGCGCGCCCGCGCCCCGCGCCGCGCCGCGCGTGCTCCTCGCCGCGAACGCCGGGCCGGACGCGGTCGACGGCGAGGGGAGCGGGCGCCTGCGCCTCGCCCGCTCGCTCCTCGACTCGGAGTCCCGACTCGTCCAGCGCGTCTGGGTCAACCGTCTCTGGCAGGCGATGTTCGGCAAGGGGATCGTCGGCACCCCGGACGACTTCGGCGCCATGGGAGCCGTCCCGACCCACCCCGCCCTGCTCGACCACCTCGCGATCTCCTTCGAGGCGGACGGCTGGTCCACCAAGCGAATGCTGCGGCGCATGGCGCTCACCGAGGCCTACGGCCGCGCGACGGAGCCCACGGAGAGCGCGCGCGAGCGCGACCCGAAGGGCGACCTCCTCGCCCACGCGCGCACGCGGCGCATCGACGCCGAGGAGGTCCGTGACGCGCTGCTCGCGGTGAGCGGAGAGTTGAACACGGCCCGCTTCGGCCCCCCCGTCCCGATCCACCTGACCGCCTTCATGACGGGCCGCGGCCGGCCCGGCGGCTCGGGCCCCCTCGACGGGGATCGAAGGCGCTCGATCTACCTCGAGGTCCGGCGCAACTTCCTCCACCCGTTCCTGACCGTGTTCGACATGCCGACGCCCTCGACGTGTCACGGCCGGCGCACGAGCGCCAACGTGCCCGCCCAGGCGCTGGCGATGCTGAACGACCCCTTCGTGGAGGGCCGCGCCGAGGCGCTGGCGGAGCTCGCGCTGGGATCGAGAGAGGGCCTGCACGACCGGGCGACCCTCGTGTGGCGCCGCGCCCTCGGCCGCGCGCCGCGCCCCGCCGAGCTGGCCCTCGTCGATCGCCTCGCGGCGGAGGCGGGCGACGAGCGCGCGACCCTCGTCGACGTCGCGCACGCCGTCCTCAACACGAAGGAGTTCCTCTTCCTCCGATGAGCAGGCGGGATCTCCACCACCTCGGAGCTTCGTCCCCCTTCGTGGACCGACGCGAGCTCCTGACCCGCGCCGCCGGAGGCTTCGGCGCGGTCGCCGCCGCGGCCCTCTTCGGCTCCGACCGCGCGCTGGCCGGCGCCCAGGAGGCGACGCGGCCCCTCGCGGTGCGCCCTCCCCACTTCGGCGCCCGCGCCAGGAACGTGATCTTCCTCTACATGGACGGCGGCCCCGCCCAGATGGACACGTTCGATCCCAAGCCCGAGCTCGAGCGCTGGGACGGCAAGCCGATGCCGATCGAGGCCCCGCCGACGCAGTTCAACGACGTCGGCTCGGTCATGGCCTCCCCGTGGACGTTCCGGCCGGGCGGCGAGAGCGGGCTCCCGATCTCGGACCTGTTCCCGAAGATCCGCGAGCAGGCCGACAAGCTCTGCGTCATCCGCTCGATGGTCTCGAAGTTCCCCGAGCACACCGCAGCGAACTACCTGCTGCACACGGGGCACAACCCGGCCGGCCGGCCCTCCATGGGCGCATGGTGCACCTACGGACTGGGCTCGGCGGCCGAGGACCTTCCGGGCTACGTGGTCGTGGACGGCGGGCTCGTCCCGCCGGGCGGCCTCGAATGCTACGGCTCGGGATTCCTGAACCCCGCGTTCCAGGGCTCCGTGTTCCGGCCCGAGGGTCAGCCCGTGGCCCACGCTCGCGGCCCCCACACCGGTTCCGAGCGCGGCCTCCGCCGCCGCGCCCTGCTCGACGGCCTGGACGGGCTGGCGCGGAAGGGCGACCGTGGCGTCGACGCGGCGATCGCCAACTACGAGCTCGCGTACCAGATGCAGGTGGCCGTGCCCGAGCTCGCCGACATCTCGAACGAGCCCGCGGCCCTGCGCGAGCGGTACGGCGTCGACGATGAGTTCGACCCGACCAAGACCTTCGCGCGCCAGTGCCTCCTCGCGCGGCGGCTCGTGGAGGCCGGGGTGCGCTTCGTCCAGGTGCCCATGGTCCGGCTCGGCGCCGACCGCTGGGACCAGCACACGAACATCGAGGACGGCCATGGCAAGAACGCGCGCGCCGTGGATGCCCCGATCGCGGCGCTGCTCCAGGACCTCGAGAGCCGCGGCCTGCTGGACACCACCCTCGTGGTCTTCGCGGCCGAGTTCGGCCGGACCCCCATGGCCCAGGGCCGGGGGGCGACCCGCGGGCGGGACCACAACCCCCACGGCTTCTCGATCTGGCTCGCCGGCGGCGGGGTCAAGGGCGGCACGACCTACGGCGCCACCGACGAGTTCGGCCTCCACGCCGTCGAGGACCGCGTCGAGATCCACGACCTCCACGCGACGATGCTGCACCTGCTCGGGCTCGACCACACGAGGCTGACGGTGCGGTTCGACGGGCGAGACATGCGGCTCACGGACGTCCACGGCCACGTCCTCGACCGGATCCTGGCCTGAGGGAGGTCTTGTGGGGGGCGCGATCCGGCATCGGGCGGCTCGCCTCGGAACACGGGGTCGGGTGACCCGGAGGCCGAGGCGGCCGGTCGACATCCCCTCTCGAGGCCTCAGAAACGCGCTCGCCCACCCGTTTGGGCCAAATCGAACGGAATGAAACGCCGGTCCCCGCGTATGGTTCCAGGCAACTCCCAGGAGACAGACTCCCTATGAACCTGAAGACCAAGACCCTCATCCTCGCCGTTCCCGTGGCTCTCGCCATGAGCCCCGTGGCCGAGGAACTCGACCTGACCCCGCGCTTCACCAAGGGGCAGACCCTCATCGTCACCAACACCATGTCCATGGAGATGGGCCTCGACGACGTCTCGGCCCTGATGGACGGCCAGGAGATGCTCGCGGGCGCCGTCGAGTTCGACATGGAGATGGCCATGACCCAGGAGCTCACCGAGAAGATCCTGGAGGTCCGTGACGGCAAGATCGCCAAGATGAACGTGACGACCGACGCCATGGACGTCGAGGTGTCCGGCGAGGTCAGCGCCATGGGCGACGGCGACTCGCTCGACGAGTCGGTCGAGAGCCCCACGGTCGGGCGGACAGTTCAGCTCACGATCGACCAGTACGGCGAGGTCTCCCGCAAGGACATCACCGAGGACACGGAGCCGCTCGGCGACGCCGAACTGGCCACGGTCACCCACCGTTCCCACTTCGAGCTGCTGAGCCCCTCCGAAAAGGTCGAGGAAGGCAAGGAGTTCGAGATCGCACCCGAGTGGAAGGAGATGCTGGAGCAGGCCATGAGCGGCATGGACACCTCCGAACTCCCGCCGGAGGCCGCCGACGCGATGGAAGGCATCATGGACAGCGCGATGGACGCGATGGACTTCGCCGCGACCGGCAAGGTCACCAAGGTCGAGGACGGCGTTGCCACCATCGAGTACGAGATGGACATGGACATGAACGTCGACGACCTGATGGACATGATCATGGGCGCCATGCCCCCGGAAGCGTCCGACCAGATGCCCCCGATCAACGCCATGCTCGAGATGAGCATGAACATGACCGGCACCGGCACCTACGACATCGAGTTCGGCCAGTACACCTCCATGGAGATGGACGGCGAGTTCGAGATCGTCTTCTCCGGCGACGCCGATCTCGGCGGCGCCATGGGTGAGGCGAGCGCCACCATGTCCGGCGAAGTCACCATCAAGAGCACGATCTCCGCCGAGTGACTTCCCGCCGTCACCGGCGGCCGACGGTGATCCGGTCAGGAGGGGCTGCGGGCGAACGCTCGCGGCCCCTTCTTCGTAGGCGCCCCCCCGTGCCGCCGACCCCGGGACGCCTGGCGCGCACCGTCACGACTCCGCTGCAGGCTTCTCCTCGGCCCGCCCCGCCGCGCCGCGAACGGCGTCGAGCAGCGCGAGGGTCAGCGGGCGGCGCCTCTCCTCCGGGGGGAGATCGAGGACCGCCTGGGCGAGGTCCTTGAGCCCCTTGAGGTCCACCTTGCCGGTTCCGAGCATGGGGATCTCGCCCACCTCGAAGTACATCGCCGGCTTCGGCTGGAAGAGGTTGGGCAGGTCGGTCTCCCCGAGGCCCTCGTGAAGCAGGGCGCCGTCGAAGGGAAGGCCCGCATGGAGGACGACGAGCTGCTCGCCCTTCGTCTCGTCCTCCACCGCCGTCACCGCGATCGCGGGGGGCGCTGCGTCCTCGTCGAGCGCGCCCTCGTGACCGCGGGAGAGCTCCATCGCGAGGTCCTGCAGCGCCTCCTCCACGCGGCCGTGGGGCACCATCTCTCCGCCGATCTTGCTGAAGCGGGAGAGCCGGTCCGTGATGAAGAGGAAGCCGTCGCGATCGAGGTACCCGATGTCCCCGGTGGTGTACCAGCCGTCGATCAGGACCTCGGCCGTCTTCTCAGGCATCCCGAGATAGCCCTGCATGACGTTGGGCCCCTTCGCGAGGATCAATCCTGCGTCCCCCACCCCGCGCTCGACGACGCTCGCCGGGTACGCGTCCTGATCCACGATGCGCACCGCCACCCCCGGCAGCGGACGGCCGATCGACCCCGGCCTGTGACTGCGCGCGCGGCGCGGAGCGTCGTCACCGCCGGGGAGGTTGGCGGAGACGACAGGGCTGAGCTCGGTGCAGCCGTACCCCTCCATCAGCTGCGAGCCGAACTTCGCCTTCCATGCGGCCGCGAGGGCCTGGCTCAGCTTGGCCGCCCCCGAGAGCGCCACGCGCACGCGCGCGAACTGCTCGGGCGCGCAGCGGCGGAGATAGGACTGGTAGAAGGTCGGAGTGCCGATCGTGATCGTGACGCCGTGCTCGCCGCACATCTCCCCGATCACCTTCGCATCGAGCGGGTTGGCGTGATACACGGCCTTCGATCCCGAGAGCAGCGTGGTCCACAGCGTGACCGTGTAGCCGAAGCTGTGGAAGAAGGGGAGGATCCCGAGCACTGCGTCGCCGGGTCCGAGGGAGATCACCTGGAGCACCGACTGGGCGTTCGACAGGACGTTGGAGTGGCTCAGCATCACGCCCTTGGGCGCGCCCGTGCTGCCGCTCGAGAAGATGATCGTCGCGGTCTCCTCGGAGGCCGGGGCACCGCCGCGCGGGGAGGGCGCCTCGAAATTCGCGAGCCAGGTCCCGGGGAGGAACGACTTCGCGAGGAAGCCGAGCTTCATGCCCGTGGTGATGGCGGGGCGTACGTCCTCGAGCAGGATCGTGCGGTCGGGGGGCAGCGGCGACTCTCGCTCCAGGGCCCCGAGGAACCGCCTGGCGGTGATGATCGAGCCGCAGTCCGCCCGCTCACACATCTCGGCGAGGTCGGCGTTCTGAAGGGTGTAGTTCAGGTTGACCGTGGCGCGGCCTTCGAGCGCGAGGGCGATGTTCGCGAGGGCGCCGCCTGCGCCCGGCGGGAGCAGGACCGCCACGTTCTTGCCCTGCCCGAGGAGCGGGCGCAGCGCCTCGCGCATGCAGAGGGAGCCCACGAGCAGCTCGCGGTAGCTCAAGGAGACGCCGGTCCCGCAGACGATCGCGGGGTGGCGCGCATAGCTTCTAGCCTCGCGCAGGAATCGCCATGCGAGGGATCCCCTCCGCCCCTGCCGCTCCGTCCGCAACGCAGCGATCTGCTCCTGGATCCGCTGGCGGACCGTGAACGCGTCCACGTCCGGGGAGAGCGCCTCGCCGATCGCGATGTCCACCTTGTAGGGAAAGCGCCTGGGGAGCTTCCTGAACGCGCGGCCGCCCGAGAACGAGAAGATGCTCCCCCACAGGCGGTCGAGCGCGACGGGCAGCACCGGGATGCGGGCGTTCCGCGCGATCCGCTCGAGCCCTGTCCGGAAGGGCATCGTGTGGCCGCTCCGCGTGATCGCTCCCTCGGCGAAGATGCACACGAGCTCCCCGGCGCGCGCAGCCTCCACCGCCTGTCCCAGCGCCGCCTCCTTCTCCTCCTGGCTGTCACGACCCGACACGGGGATCGCGCCCATCCGCCGCGCGAACCAGCCGAGCAGCGGGACCTCGAAGAACCCCCGGAACATCAGGAAACGCACGTCGCGGCCGGCGACCGCGGCGATCAGCACCGCGTCCACGAAGGACACGTGGTTCGCGACCAGCAGGGCGCCGCCCCGCTCCGGGATCCGCTCGCTCCCCCGGATCCTCGTCCGGTAGACGGCGTGGGCGAGGATCCAGATCAGGAAGCGCACGGTGAAGTGCGCCGCGAAGCGCAGCGAGGCGAGGAACGCGATCACCAAGAGCACGCCCGTGACGGCGATCATCCCGGGCGGCGTCAGGCCCCCGGCCTGCATGAGCGCGAGGGCCGGACCGGCCAGGAGGATCCCGATGAAGTCCATGCCCTGGCTGAAGCCGAGGACCGATCCGCGGGTCGCGTCGGGCGGGAGGACCTGGCAGAGGGTGCGGACCGGCAGGGAGAAGACCCCGGACGACACGCCGAGCACCGAGAGACAGATCGCGACCCACTGCGTGCTCAGGGGCGCCGCCTGGATCGCGAGGAGCGAGCCCGCCATGCCGAGGAGGCCGAGCGGCGTGAGGCCCGGCTCGATCCTGTCACCCGACAAGCGGCTCGCGATGACCGCCCCCACCGCGATACCGAGGGCCACCGGGAGGAGCAGGAGGCTCGTCTCCTCCTTGTCGAGCTCGAGAGTGGTGAGGCCGTACTCGTTGACGATCAGCACGACGAGGGCGCCCACGAAGTAGTAGACGGCGCTGCCGGCGATGGAGACCCCGAGGTGCGGGACCCCGCGAACGCTCCGGGACTGCCGCAGCATCTCCGCCGCGAAGTTCAACGGGATGACACGCGAAGGGTCCCGTGGTTCCTGGTGCTCGATGGGCAGGCACGCGAGCCAGCCCAGGGTCGCGAGGCCGACGTACACCACCCCCGGGATCCAGAGGCGGTCGCCGAAGTGCTCGGCCAGGGTGCCCGCCAGAACGATCCCGCCGAGGATCGCGACGGTCGTGCTCGTCTGGATCAGGGCGTTCGCCCGCGACATGTCCCGGCCGGGGATGATCTCCCGCAAGATGCCGTACTTGGAGGGCCCGAAGAGCGCGCTCTGGGCTCCCATGAGGAACACCACCGCGAGCAGCGCGGCGTAGCTCTGCAAGGAGAGGGCGATCGTCGCCGCGCCCATGACGACGATCTCGAGGACGTTCGCCGCCTTGATGATCGACGACTTGGAGAGGCGGTCGGCGAGCGCGCCCGTGGACGTGCAGAGGAGCACGAAGGGCAGCGCGAAGAGCGTCGCCGGGAGCCACTGACGGCTGGTCCCGTCGGAGCTCACGGCGAGCGGATCAGCCGCCATCCACGGCAGCGCCTCCGCGGTAGCCGCGGAGACGGTGAGCAACAGGATCAGCTGCTTGAACGCGTTGTCGTTGAAGGCTCCGAGGAACTGGGAGCCGATGAGGGCGCTGAAGGAGCGTCGCTTGAGGGGTCCGAGCATGGTGTTCAGTCCGCGCCGCCGCGATGGTACGGCTCACGAGGAGGATCGGACATCACGGGCCGCGCCGAAGCACAAGGGTTCGAAGCGGGCTGTCAAGCGACGCTGATCGATGCGGCTGCCCCGTCCGGATACGAGCGCGCCCCCTCACCCGGCGACGCGACGGTCGGCGGACGAGAGGGCGCGGCTCCGGACGTGAGGCCCCTCAGGAGTAGATCTCGCCGCCCTGCTCGGTGAACTCGGTGGACTTCTCCTTCATCCCGGCGGCGATCGCCTCCTCGGTCTCGAGCCCCTTCTCCTTGGCGAACTTCCGCACGTCCTCGGTGATCTTCATCGAGCAGAAGTGCGGGCCGCACATCGAGCAGAAGTGGGCCACCTTGGCCCCCTCGGCGGGGAGCGTCTCGTCGTGGTATTCCCGCGCGGTGACGGGGTCCAGGGAGAGGTTGAACTGGTCCTCCCAGCGGAACTCGAAGCGCGCCTTGCTCAGGGCGTCGTCCCAGGCCTGGGCGCCTGGGTGGCCCTTGGCGAGATCTGCCGCGTGGGCCGCGATCTTGTACGCGATCACGCCGTCCTTCACGTCCTTGGCGTTGGGCAGCCCGAGGTGCTCCTTGGGCGTCACGTAGCAGAGCATCGCCGTCCCGAACCAGCCGATCATCGCGGCGCCGATGGCGCTCGTGATGTGGTCGTAGCCCGGCGCGATGTCCGTCGTCAGGGGGCCGAGGGTGTAGAAGGGCGCCTCGTGGCAGACCTCCATCTGCTTCTCGACGTTCTCCTTGATCTTGTGCATGGGCACATGACCCGGGCCCTCGATCATGCACTGCACGTCGTGCTCCCACGCGATCCTGGTGAGCTCGCCGAGGGTCTCCAGTTCACCGAACTGGGCCTCGTCGTTCGCGTCCGCGATCGAGCCCGGCCGCAGCCCGTCACCGAGGCTGAAGGTGACGTCGTACTTCTTCATCACCTCGCAGATGCGCTCGAAGTGGGTGTAGAGGAAGTTCTCCTGGTGATGAGCCAGGCACCACTTCGCCATGATCGACCCGCCGCGGCTGACGATCCCGGTGACGCGCTTGGCCGTCAGGGGCACGTAGCGCAGGAGGACGCCGGCGTGGATCGTGAAGTAGTCGACGCCCTGCTCGGCCTGCTCGATCAGGGTCTCGAGGAAGAGATCGATGGTCAGGTCCTCGACCTTCCCATTCACCTTCTCGAGGCACTGATAGATCGGCACGGTTCCGATCGGCGCTGGGCTGTTGCGCACGATGTGCTCGCGGGTCTCGTGGATGTTGTCCCCCGTGGAGAGGTCCATCACCGTGTCGGCGCCCCAGCGGATGCTGCGCTGGAGCTTCTCCACCTCCTCCTCGATCGAGCTCGTCACGGCCGAGTTGCCGATGTTCGAGTTGATCTTCACCAGGAAGTTCGTGCCGATGATCATCGGCTCGATCTCGGGGTGGTTGACGTTCGCGGGGAGCACCGCGCGCCCGCGGGCGATCTCCGAGCGGACGAACTCGGGATCGACCCCCTCGCGCGCGGCGACGTAGGCCATCTCCTCGGTCACGACGCCGCGGCGGGCGTAGTGCATCTGGCTGAAGTTGCCGGACTCGTTCGTCGCGCGGCGCTTCGCGATCCACTCGGCTCGCGGCTTCGGCACGCCCTGGCGGACGTCGCATCCCTGGGGCCCGGACGTGTCGTACACGTCGACCGGGGGATCATCGTTGCTGAGGTGGATCCGCCGCTTGGGGACCAGCAGCTCGTGGCCGTTCCACTCGATCCGTTCGTGGATCTTGTGGGAGCACGGGAAGCTGACCTCGAAGGGCTCGAGGGCGTCGATGGCGGGCTCTTGGGACCGCTCGGGGACAGTGTTGGTCATGGGGCTTCCTACGCCGGTGCGAACCGGATCAGGTTCGAGGGGTACGTCTCAGGCGCGCTTCGCGCCGCCCCCGCCGATGGACCTGGCCCCGCGGTGGGTCACGGGGCGAGTGGGATGATTCTGAGAGAGGGCCCCTCCAGGAGGCTCCAGTGCCCGGAATGCCGCGAAGCGCCTGTCTTCGCGGCGTGACAGGGCCTCCGTGAGTGGCCTTTCGCGGGAACGATCATAGAAGATTCACCGCCCATGCCATCAGATATAGGAGCCAGGGCTCCTGCGCCATGCGCCGCTCTGCCTCGCCGCTCTTCCCGACTGTGCGGCACACCCTCTCCCATCCGCCCATCGAACGATGAACAAAGACCGCTTGCTTCGCTTCGCGACGCGCGTCCTGATCGTGTTCGGCTGCACCGCGGCCTTCACGAACTGGACCTTCGCCTTCCAGTGATGAGGCGCCGGCCCTCGCGCTCCCGGTGGGAGCGCGCCCGGTGACACCGCCGGCGGCGGTGGTGGCAGTCAAGGTCCTGGCGCGACGGGCGGCGGCGGAGGGCCGGCCGGACCCAGCGGCCCGGCTGGACCGCCCGCGCCCGGAGCCCCCCCCGCGGGCAACCCCGGGGCCATGGGCGTGCCCGAGGTCCCGACGGGCATGGGAGGCCTCCCGGTCCTGCCCGGCGAGGATCCCTACGACCTCGACCGCTACGGCCAGACGACCGATCCGAACGACTGGCAGCTGTGGTGGCAGTTCAACCGCGACCGCTTCCTGCGCTTCTCCGGCATCAACACCGGCGGTGCGTACACCGGCTCCGACGGCGTCTACCTCGGCCGCGGCCAGGTCAGCCGCGAGACCATCGGCGGGCGCGCGAGCGATGCGCTGATCGACACGGTGCTCTCCGACGCCCTCCAGAAGGGCATCCAGAAGGGCTGCACCAACCGATTCAGCCAGAGCGCTCTCGTCGCGATGTCCAAGGTCGGTGGCGAGCACCAGCGCGTCTACGACTTCATGACCCGTTGGTACCTCGCCAACGGCACGCCCGAGATGCATCCGACCGCGGCCTTCCTCCTCGGAGTGATGGGCGGCGAGCAGAACATCGAGCTCCTGCGCGACATCGCCCTCAACACGAAGGCAGGCTGCGAGGCTATCACGCCCGGGGGCAAGCCGACGACGGCGCGGGTCCCCATGGACATCCGCTCCTTCGCCGCCTACGGCCTCGGCATGATCGGCTCGCGCTCCCCCAAGCAGGAGGTGCGCCAGGCGATCGTCGAGGCACTCGTCGAGATCATCGAGAACGACGCGAGCGAGGCCAACGACGCACGCGTCGCCGCGATGATCGCCATGGGCCTCGTGCCCCTGCACGTCGACGAGGACGTCGTGGCGTGCTACTGCGGCACCTGCGTGGTCCCCGATCCCCACACGTCGCTGCGGCCCCAGGTCACGTACCTGATGCGCTACTTCACCGCGACGAAGGAGTTCGATCCGGTGCTGCGCTCCCACACCGCGACCACCCTGGCTCGCCTCGTGGCCGCTCGTCCCGAGGGCATGACCAACCGCATGAAGGAGGGCGTCGCAGAGGTCCTCATCCGCGCGCTGCGGAAGTCCTCGCGCCAGCCCGAGAACGTGCGCGAGAGCTCGGTGCTCGCCCTGGGCCTGATCGGCGACGCCGACGACGACGCGGTCGACGAATGGATCCGCTGGCAGATCCGCAAGTCGATCAAGTCCGGCGGCGACATGGAGAAGCGCTTCGCGCTGATCTCCCTGGCCGAGGTCGGCGGCCACCGCGGGCAGGGCGATGAGCCCTTCAGCGCGCTGGCCGAGATTCGCTCGACCCTGCGGGGCGAGCTCGTGCGCGGCAAGAAGCGCGTGAAGCCCTGGGCTGCCCTCGCGGTCGGCGTGCTCGGCTTCGAGCTCGGCGCCAAGGGCCAGGCCCTCGACGTGGAGCTGGACACCGCTCTCGGCAACGTCATCCGCGCGGGCAAGCGCGTGGACGACCTCGGTGCTTTCGCCCTCGCAGCAGGCATGCGCGGGTCCATCGCTCTCATGCCCAAGCTGCGGCCGAAGGTCGAGCGCACCCGCGACGCGGCCGCCCGCGGCTACGTCGCGATGGGCCTCGGGATGCTCCAGGACAAGGAGTCGATCGAGGTGCTCAAGGAGACCTTCGCCGAGGGCCAGGGTGCACCGGTGCTGCAGATGCGCACGGGCCTCGCGCTCGGCCTCCTCGGAGAGGGCAGCGTGGTCGACGGGCTGCTCGAGTCCATGAGGAAGGCCGCTGCGGCCTACGAGGCGCTCGACAAGAACGCGACCGAGCGCCAGCGACTCGAGGCCGAGGGCGAGCTCGTCGCAGCGATCACGGCCCTCGGGTACATCGGGGACAAGCGCGCGCTCGACGAGCTCTGCCGCATCACGGTGGACGACGAGGACGAGTTCCCGCCGGCGGCTCGCGAGGCCGCCGTGGTGGGCCTCGGGATGCTGGGCGACCGCTCCCCGCAACCGTGGCGCCTGGCGCTGACCCTGGGCGCCAACTACCGCGCCCGCACAGCGACCCTCACCACCGGTGAGCGCACCGGAGTCCTCGACCTCGAGTGACGCCTCTCCCCGCTGGCTGCTGCCAGCGGGAACGGTCCTGTAAGCTCGGGCCCGCGCGGTGACAGCCGCGCGGGCCCGCTTCGCGTCCGAAGGCCCCGCGCGTGCAGAGCCCACCCTCTCCCCATGCACTGGTCCGAACTCCCCCGCGAAGCGCTGCTCGACAGGCGCATCGGGGACCTCGGCGTGACCATCGAGGATTCGCCACTGGCGCCGCGCCTCGCGGCCCTGGATCGAGAGCTGGAGGCTCGCGGCCTGCTCTTCCGACCCTACACCTGGCTCTCCACGGAGTGGTTCGCGCCGGATGGCGCCACGGGCTTCGCGATTCCGTTCTTCCTCGCCCACCCGCGGCTCGTCAGGCTCGAGAGGAGCCAGATGCTCGAGGTGGAGGGAGGATCCGCGGCGGAGTGCATGAAGCTCCTGCGCCACGAGACCGCCCACGCCATCGACAACGCCTATGGCCTGCGGCGGCGCCGCCGCTTCCGCGACATCTTCGGCCGGCCGGGGCTTCCCTACCGCGCGAGCTACTCGCCCGACCCGACGAGCCGCGACTACGTCCTTCACCTGGATTACTGGTACTCCCAGTCCCACCCCCTCGAGGACTTCGCGGAGACCTTCGCGGTCTGGCTCGGACCCGGTAGCCGCTGGCGCAAGCGGTACGCGGGCTGGCCCGCCCTCGAGAAGCTCCTCTACGTGGACGAGCTGATGGACGAGATTCGTGACGCGCCGCCGAAGCTCCGCACGCGGCGCCGCGAGGAGCCGGCCCACGGAGTCCAGCGGACACTGCGCGCCTACTACGCGCAGAAGAAGGCCCACTACGCGGAAGAAGCCACGCCGGCCTTCGACGGCCAGCTCGAGCGAGCCTTCGCTCTCCCCGAGGACGCGGCGCCGCGCGCCCCCCGGCTCGCCCCCTTCCTCCGCGAGCATCGACGTGACCTCGTCGCGCGGGTCGCCCGCTCCACCGGCCAGCACCGCTACCTGCTCGACCACGTGGTCCGCGAGATGATCGCCCGGGCCAAGTCCCGGGAGCTGCGCCTCTCCTCCAGCCGGGAGTCTTCGCTGCTCGACGCGGCCGTCGTCCTCACGTCCCTCACCGGCCACTTCCTCTACGGCGGCTCGCCCCGCTACCACCGCTGACGCACCCACGATGCCCCGCTCGTCCAGGCTTCGAATCGCCGTGCTCATGCACGAGGCTCTCGTCCCGCCCGAGTCCATCGCGGGCCTCGACGACGAGCAGGTCGATCAATTCAAGATGGAGTA
Organism: Planctomycetota bacterium; assembly: GCA_002862085.1. Lineage (GTDB taxonomy): Bacteria > Planctomycetota > UBA1135 > UBA1135 > Saltatorellus. The sequence continues at coordinate 52,475 of PKCK01000092.1, forward strand.
CGACGTCACGACCGCGCTCCAGGGCCTCGGGCATGACGTGATCCACGTGCCGGTCGCCGACGAGCTCAAACCGATCCGGGCGGCGCTCCGGGAACACCGGCCCCACGTGGCCTTCAACCTCCTGATGCACTTCCACGACGCGGGGATCTACGACTCCGCGGTCGTCGCCTGGCTCGAGCTGCGCAAACAGCGCTACACCGGCTGCAACCCTCGCGGCTTGCTCGTGGCCAACGACAAGGCCCTCTGCAAGAAGGTCCTCCACTACCACAGGATCCGCGCGCCGAAGTTCTTCGTCGTGCCCCGCGGGAAAGCTCCCAAGAAGCTCCCGAAGGGCCTCCGCTGGCCGCTCTTCGTGAAGTCGCGCAGCGAGCACTCGTCCACGGGGATCAGCCAGGCCTCGATCGTCCACGACCCCGAGCAGCTGAGCGCCCGGGTCAACTACGTCCACGAGCAGGTGGGGACCGCAGCACTTTGCGAGGAGTACATCGAGGGGCGCGAGCTCACCATCGGCGTGCTCGGCAACAAGCGCGTCGAGGTCTCGCCGGTGTGGGAGATCTTCATGGACGACCTGCCCGCCGGCGTGGCGAACATCACCACGAGCCGCGTGAAGTGGGATCGCGCCTACCAGAAGAAGATCGGCCTGCGCACCGGCCCCGCGGAGGGCCTCGACGGGGCCACCGTCGCGCGCATCCAGCGCACCGCTCGGCGTATCCACCGCGCACTGGGGCTCTCCGGTTACAGCCGCATCGACATGCGGATGGACGCGGACGGCCAGGTCTGGATCCTCGAGGCGAATCCCAATCCCGACCTGTGCTTCGGCGAGGACTTCGCCGAGAGCTTCGAGACGCGCGGCTACTCCTACCCCGAGCTCCTGATGAAGATCGTGCGCCTCGGCCGCTCCTACGAGGCCCCCTGGATGGGCTGACGCTGGATCGGCGTCAGCGAATGCGCCAGGAACGTCACCGAGCCATCGGGCGAGGAACGGATCCTGACGAGAAGCGGCGGGCCCCCCCGAACCGGGGGCCCGCCGCTCCTCGAATCAGCGCGGGTCCTCCGATCAGGCGCTCGGCTCGGGGAGCTCGAGGGACTTCGTGTCCCGCAGCCCGCGGATCATGTCGAGGAAGGTCTCGAAGGGGACGACGACCTGCTCGCGCGTGCCGCGGCGGCGGACCGCGACGGTCCCCTCCTCGGCCTCACGCTCACCGGCGATCAGCATGTAGGGCGTCTGCGCCCGCTGAGCCTCCTTGATCTTCTTGTTCATGTGGCCGGCGTCGAGCATGGCGTCGACGCGGAACAGCTCCGACTCCAGGCGCTCGGCGACGCCCCTGGCGTAGTCGGCGTGCTCCTCACGGATCGGGATCACGGCCACCTGGCTGGGCGCGATCCAGAAGGGGAACTTGCCGCCGAAGTGCTCGATGAGCCCCCCGACGAAGCGCTCGAGGCTCCCCAGGATCGCCCGGTGCACCATGATCGGCCTCATCTGCGAACCGTCGGGCGCGGTGTAGGCGAGGTCGAAGCGCTCGGGGAGATTGAAGTCGCACTGGATGGTGCTGTTCTGCCACTCGCGACCCAGCGCGTCCTTGATCTTGTAATCGATCTTGGGGCCGTAGAAGGCGCCACCGCCCTCGTCGAGCTCGAGCTCGAGGTCCACGGCGGCGGCCGCCTGGCGCAGGCTCTCGGTGGCCCGCTCCCAGATCTCGTCGTCGCCGATCGTCTTCTCCGCTGGCTTGGTGGCCAGGTACGCCTTGTACTCGAACCCGAAGGTCGTGAGGACGGTGTCCACGAGCCTGCAGACGCCTGCGATCTCGTCGGCGAGCTGGTCCGGCGTGCAGAAGATGTGCGCGTCGTCCTGGGTGAACCCGCGCACGCGGAGCATCCCGTGGACGACACCGGAACGCTCGTAGCGGTAGACGGTGCCGAGCTCCGCCCAGCGCAGGGGGAGCTCACGATAGCTGCGCCCACGATCCTTGAAGATCAGCGCATGGCCCGGACAGTTCATCGGCTTGATGCGGTACGGCAGCTCGTCGAGCTCCATGGGCGCGTACATCATCTCGCCGTAGTTCTGCAGGTGGCCCGAGACCGCGAAGAGGCTCTCGCGGGACACGTGAGGCGTGTACACGGGCTTGTAGCCGCCGGCCGTGTGCAGGTCCCACCAGTAACGCTCGAGCTCGCGGCGCACGACGCCCAGGTTCGGGTGCCAGAAGACGAAACCCGCGCCCGCGTTCGCGTGAACGCTGAAGAGGTCGAGATCCGTGCCGAGCTTGCGGTGGTCCCGCTTCTTGACCTCCTCGAGCCACTCGAGGTGCTCCTTCAGCGCGTCCTTCGTCCAGAAGGCGGTCCCGTAGATGCGCTGGAGCATCGGGTTCTTCTCATCACCCCGCCAGTAGGCGCCGGCGACGTGCTGGAGCTTGAAGTGGAACTCGTGCTCGCTGAGCGAGTCCACGTGCGGTCCCTCGCACAGATCGCCCCAGCGATCCTCGCCGTCGCCGTGGAAGTAGAAGGAGATCTCCTCGCCCTCGGGGATGAGGTCGAGGCCCTCGATCTTGAACTCCTGCCCCCAGGACCGGAGCCGCTCGCGCGCCTCTTCCCGGGTGAACACCTCCTTCTCGATCTTCGGAGAGCGGTTCGCGATGCGCCGCATCTCCTTCTCGATCTTGCGCAGGTCCTTGTCGGTGAGCTGCTCGGGGAGGTCGAAGTCGTAGTAGAAGCCGTGCTCGATGGAGGGCCCGAAGCCGAACTGGGCCTCGGGGAAGAGCTTCTGCACGGCCGACGCCATCAGGTGGGCGACGGAATGGCGGAGGGTCGACAGCGGGTGGGGCCCCTCCACCTGAGGAGCCGGGTCTGCCTGGATCATGGGATCGAGTGTCTGGTTGGTTGTGGGTCCGAGGCGCAGAGTATGGACCCGCAGCGCCGCGGACGGAAGCCCGCCCCTGGCGGACGGTTCTCATCGGTGATCGGTGTGATCGGTCGCTGGTTGGAGCAGGAAGCGGGACCGCGGGAGCCATGGAGGCTCCTCAGTGCCGCCGCCAGAGCTTCACCTCGAGTTCGAGTTCGACGCCGGAGTGCTCGGCGACCCGCGCGCGGGTCTCCTCGATCAGCGTGAAGACGTCTTCCGCGCTGGCCTCGCCCGTGTTGACGAGGAAGTTCCCGTGGCGCTCGGAGATGATGGCGCCGCCGATCCGGCGGCCCTTCCCTCCCGCCTCGTCGACGAGGAGGCCGGCCGTGCGCCCGCCCGACACCTCGGGGTCGGGATTCTTGAAGACGCAGCCCGCGCTCCACTCGGTGACGGGTTGGACCGCGTTCTTGCGGCGCAGGTAATCACGGCTGTCCCCGGCCACCTCGGCCTTCGGCCGCGGCTCGAAGCGCAGCACCGCCCCCGCGACCACGGCGTCACCGAGCCGGCCGTCGCGGTACCCGGGCGCCCAGGCCTCGGCGTCGATGTCCTCGAACTCACCGAGCTCGTTCACGACGCGGATCTGCTCGACGACGTCGCTCATCTGCCAGAGGGTCCCGTCAGGGTCCTTCCCGCCGGCGTTCATCGCGATCCCACCGCCCACCTGCCCGGGGACGCCGGCCATCTTCTCGAGGCCGGAGTAGCCGAGGTCGCGCGCCGCGCGGCAGAGCTTGGGGAGGGGCACTCCAGCCCACACCGCCAGTCTCGGATCGTCTGCGGGATCGGGCGGCGCCACTCGGGCGCTCGGCACGACCTCGTCGAGCAGTCCGCCGCCGCCCTCGTCCGCGCCCGGTGGCGGAGCCATCGGGCGGAAGACGAAGTTCATCCGATCGGTGGCGATGACCACCCCTGGGAGCCCGCGATCGTCGATGACGAGATTCGCCCCGCCGCCGAGGACCCGCGGCGTGAACCCCTCGTCCTTCGCTCGGACGATCGCCGCGCGCAGCTCGTCAGGGTTCGCGGGCTCGAGGAGCCACTCGACCGAGCCGCCGACGCGCAGCGTGGTGCGAGCGCCGAGGTCAGCGTCCTTCAGCGAAGCGCAGGGCCACTGCATCGGTGAGGTCCCCTTCCACCTGGTCGATGTCGCCCGCGCCGAGCACGAAGGCCGCCGACCTCTTGGTCAGACCGGCGCAGAGTTCCATGGCGGCCTCCCGGGGAGCTCCCCCGACGACGGCGTCGACGCCTGCGCGGCGCAGACGCGTCACGAGCGTCTCCGCATCGGCGCCTTCCATGCGATCGATGTGCTTGCGCGCGCCGTAGACGTCCGCCACCACGACGCGGTGCATCCCGCGCAGCGCCTCGACGAAGCCGTCCATGCAGCGGGCCGTACGGCTCGCCTGGTGCGGTTGGAAGAGGACGTGCAACTCGCGCCGCGGGAACGCTCGGAGGGCCGTCTCCAACGTGACGCGCAGCTCCGTCGGATGGTGCGCGTAGTCGTGCACGATCGGGACTCCGCCGGGCTCCCCCCAGGGTTCGAAGCGGCGGGCAGCGCCGGGGTACTCCGACACGCCGCGCGCCGCGCTGGCAGGCGCCACGCGGGCGAGACCGACGGCCAACGCCACGGCGAGAGCGGCGTTGTCGACGTTGAAGCGGCCCGGCGCCGAGAGCTGCACGGGAGGTGTCGCCCACCCGGGACCGCGCAGGCCGAAGCGGAAGACGCCGCGGCTCTCCCCCACGAGATCGGCGTGGAGCTCGATTCCCATGCGCAGGACAGGCGCCCTGGAGGCCTCTGCGAGGCTGTCCGGCACGTCCGCTCCGAGCACCACGAGCCCCTGCGGGTCGACGGAGTTCACGAAGCGACAGAAGGCTCGCTCGAGCTCCGCGAAGGAGCCGTAGCAATCGAGGTGGTCGGCCTCGAGATTCGTGACGATCGCTCCGGTGGGCGCGAGCTGGAGGAACGAGCGGTCGTACTCGCACGCCTCCACGGCGAACCAACCACCCGGATCCGGCACCACGGCGTTCACGCCGTGGTCGCGGTGAAGCCCCCCCACGAGCGCGCCCGCCGCCGGCCCGCCCACGTTCGCGAGGGCGCCGTGCAGCATCCAGCTCGTCGTCGTCTTGCCGTGGGTGCCGGCCACCGCGAGGGTGCGGCCCGCAGGGCACATCCGCCCGACGAGCTGCGCGTACTTGATGACCTCGATCCCGCGATCACACGCCTCGACGACCTGGGGGTCCTCGGCGGAGACCGCGGCGGAGCGGACGACGAGCTCCGCGTCCTCGGGCAGGCGCTCCGCTGCGCTGGGGCCGAACCCGATCCGGACGCCCGCTTCGCTCAGCGCAGCGGCGAACGGCGAGGCCTCGCGATCATGACCCGTGATCCGGTGTCCCAGAGCCGCGAGAACCCTCCCGGCCCCCGAGAGCCCCGCGCCGCCGGCCCCGAGGAGGTGGATACGGCCGGGCAGCCCGGCGCCCGCGAGACCGCCTCCCTGCGGCCTCACTCCTCCCTGAGCGGTCCCCTGCGTCGGCTGCGGAATGGATTCCCTCACGTGCGCCATCACAGCAAACGGAGGGGGTCGCTTGAAGCATCGCTCCCGGAACTCGAACCTGCGTCCATGAGCGTCAGCGACTTCGCCGTGGTCCACACCGCGGCCAGCCAGATGGAAGCGCAGATCCTCGCCGGTCTGCTCGTCTCCGAGGGCGTCCCCGCGCGGGTCCCCGGCTCCGAGCTCAACGACGAGTTCGGCCAGGCCATGAAGATGGGCCCGGCGGACGTTATCGTGCCTCTGCAGCACCTCGAGGCAGCCCAGGACATCGTCGCCGCCTGGAGGGAACGGGGAGCTCAGGGCAGGGGCTGAGCAGACCGACCACCCCGTGACCGCCCATCCCCCCTCCCTCGCCAGGACCACCTACCGCACCCCGATCCCATGGGCCTCGTACACCCCCTCCGCCGCGCCAGCGCGGCCCTCACCCCGGCCGCTGCCATCTTCCTGGGCGCCTGCTCGGCTCCCACGGCGAAGGTGATGCCGTTCATCGGATCCCTCGGCCTCGACGGTGACCTGTCCATCGATGGCGGCAGCCCCGCGGCCAGATCGAGTTTCGGTGAGCTGGGTGCCAGCGGCGACGAGGCCTCCCTGGGCGGCATGGCCCGCATCGGCTTCGGCGCAGCCGAGCTCTCGGTCGCTGGCCTCGGTGTCGACTACGAGGGCAGCGGCACCGCGGCCAGCGAGTTCCAACTCGACGGCGACACGATCGCCGCCGGCACGGCAGTCAACACCGACGTCGATCTGCAGCTCGCACGAGCGCTGTTCACCTGGGACCTGGTCCCGATCGGAGGGATCGACCTCGGCATCGGAGTCGGCGCGACCCTGCTCGATCTGCAGATCGATCTTCAGGAGCGGGGCGGGCCGACGCGGATCACGACCACCGAGGTCATCCCCGTTCCCATGGTCGGCGCCCGCGCCGCCTGGGAGTGGGGCCCGGTCGACCTGCGCGCCGACGTCGGCGGCTTCGTGATCGAGCTCGACGGCGAGGAGACGACGGTCATCGACGGCGACCTGTCCGCCGCGGTTGATCTCCTCGGCGTCGGGGACCTCGTCGTGGGCTACCGCGTCACCTCGATCGACACCGAGTACGAGGACTCGGACGCGACGGTGAACGCTGACCTGGACCTCGAGGGCTACTACTTCGGCGTCCTGTTCGGCTTCTGAGCAGCCACCCGACCTGCGCGCTGATGGCCACTGCCCGAGAGCAGGATGCGCGCGGCACCGGGACACCGGCCGGGCGAGTCGCCCGACGCGCAGTGCGTCACCCGGAGACGCCAGCGACGAGCGCCCCGGGGCCGGCCGAGAGCCCCGCGAGCTCGGACCAGACCCGCTTCGCCGCGTCCGCCGGCACCGCCTCGCGGAGGTGGCGGCGCATCAGCTGACGCTCGATCTCGCCATGCTCTCCGAGGAAGCGCACGAGCTCCTCGCAGCGGCCGTGGTCGAGGTCCTGCTCGTCCACGATGCGCACCCCACCGCAGAGCTGGCGGGCGTTACGGACCTGGTGGTTGTCCGCGTGATGCGGGTAGGGCACGACCCACGCGGGGGTCCCCACCGCGCCGACCTCGGCGAGGGTCGAAGCTCCACCGCGGCAGAGCACGCCGTCGGCGGCGACGAGAGCGAGTCGCACGTCGTCGAGGAACTCGACCGCGGCGTAGCCCGCGAGGTCGTCAGCGCCCTCGGTGCGGCGGCCCGGGCCGACCTGGTGGAACACCTGGACGCCTGAACCCAGGAGGATGCTCACGTGCTGCCGGATGAAGGCGTTGAGCCCGCGCGCACCCTGGCTCCCGCCGAGGACCACGAGGAGGGGACGGGCGGGGTCGAAGCCGAGGTCGTCCTTGGCCTCTGCCTGCTCGCGGTCGGGAGCCGTCGGCGGCTTGAAGCAGGGCGAGACCGGCGGCCCGACGAGCTGGTGCTTCCGTCCCTCACGTCCCGGCGGCAGCGTCTCGCGCCAGGCGTGCAGGACCCGCTGGCAGAGGGGACCGAGCGTTCGGGTCGCCTTGCCCGCCGTCGCGTTGATCTCGAGCAGGACGACGGGGATCCTGAGCGACCGCGCGGCGAGGGCCGCGGGCGCTGTGGTGAACCCGCCCAGGCCGAGAAGCACCTGCGTCCGGTGCATCGCCAGCGCGCGGCGGGCCTTCAGGAAAGCGGGCACGATCCGGCGGCCGAGGCGCCGGAGCGAAGGCGCACCGCCGCCCTGGGGCTCGAGCTCCAGCACGATGCGCTCGAGGTCCGGCGCAGCGGGGTGCTGGTCGAGCTCGGCCATGCAGCGGTCCTCTGCCCGGCGGCCGCTGTGGAACCAGAGAAGGTCGTCCAGCCGGCTCTCCCCGCCGTCGAGCCCCTCGTGGAGAGCGTCCAGGAGGTGCAGACCAGGCACCACGTGACCTCCGGTCCCGCCGCCCGCGACCGCGAGGCGGAGAGCCGCGAGATCGGGCGCGCCGGGCGCTGGCCGCGGGAGCTCGTAGGCGCGCTCTGCGCCATCCCCGGGGGACGTCGAATCAGGCAGTGGAGCCACCACGGAACGCCTCAGCGGACCCGCACGGGAGCGGCGGCGAGGGAGACCATGGCCGAGATCGCGGGGCGCTCCGCGCCCGCCACGACGGCGGCCTCGGGCGCCTCGGGGCTGGTCTCGTCGGCGACGAGGCAGCCCAGGCAAGGACGCAGGTGCAGGCCGACGGCCGCCGCGAGGGCGATGAACAAGGTGGTGCGGAAGCGGCGGGTCATCGAACGACGTACTCGGCTCGATCGGCGCGGTTGGGGCTGGAGGCGACCCGCGGGCTCTGGCTGGCGGCGGCGCGCGGACGCGCGGCGTCGACGGCCGCGGGGGGCACCTCGTCCAGAGGGGGAAGGATGATCGACTGCCCGACGGCCACTCGATCCGGATCGAGGCCGGGGTTCAGCTGCTGCACCGCCGCGATCGACCGCCGGTAGGTGCCGAGTTCTCGTTCGAGGACCGTGCTGAGCATCTCGCCGGGGCGGATGGTCACCGTGCGTTGACCCTCGGCAGCCACCGGCGCCTTCGACGCGACCTGCGCGGGGGACGCGGAGGTCTTCGCGGGGAGCTTCAACACCATGCCTTCCCGGATGATGTCGGGATTTGGAAGGCCGTTCAAGCGACAGATCGCGTCCATGGCGCTGGTGGTTCCGCACTCCTTCGTCGCGATGGCGGAGAGAGAGTCGCCCGAGCGCACGATGTACTCGCGTGCGATGCCGGCGGGCGCCGCGAGCGGTTTCGCCGGGGCCGCTGACGCCGCGGCCATCACCTGGTCGGCGGCGGGCTCGAGCTGATCGAGGAAGCCGCGCTGGCTCTTCGCCTCCGCCGCGAGGCCCGCGAGCTCGTCCATCTCGGTCGACGCCGCGCTGCCACCGAGCACCTGGACGCCCGTGAAGCCGTCGGGGCCTCCTCGGGACGGACGCAGCTGGGAGGAGCCGGGTGTGACCGCGAGGTCCGCGCTTCTGCTCGGGAGAGCGGGCGCGCCAGGATCCACGCGGTGCGCGTCGTCCTGGAGCCCTGGAGTCCTCGCACGCGTGGCCGTCCCGGGGACCTCGTCGATGCCGCCGAGGGGCGCGCCGCCGCGAAGTCCGCGGCGATCGCCTCGATCGGACGCCTGGACCTGGCCCGGTACGTGAGCGGTCTCCACCAAGCGGACGAGCTGCTGATCCGCTCCTGCCTGAGCCGGATCGGCGGCGTCGTCCTGCCAGAAGAAGCCGACGAGGAGGATCACGACCAGGAAGAGGACGGCGATCGCGGCGTGACGTTCGTTGAGTCTCATGGGTGGGGATGGGGTGTCGGGTCAGCCGGAGGCGGACCCATGGGTCTCCTGGCTCGGGGCGGCGTGGCGCGCAGCTCCGAGGGCGAGGCCCACGGCTGCACAGGCAGCGAGCAATCCGCTGCCCCCGTCGGAGATGAAGGGAAGGGCCATGCCCTTGGGAGGCGCCAGGCCGGTGACGACCTGGAGGTGGATGAGGGCCTGCAGGCCGACCGAGGTGGTCAGGCCGAAGGCGGCGAGCGCGGCGAAGCGGTCGTGGATGCAGAGCACGAGACGCAGGGCGTGCCAGGCGAAGGCGGCGAAGATACCGACGACGAGCAGCACTCCGAACATCCCCAACTCCTCCCCCACGAGCGCGAACACGTAGTCGGTCTGCATGTACTGCAGTCCCGCGTTCCTGAAGCCGCCCTGGGCGAAACCGACGCCGAAGAGATCGCCGGACGCCATGGCCTCGGCGGCCCGGCTGACCTGGGAGTTCGTGGACTCGCCGGCCCACACGGCGAAGCGCTCGCGGACGTGGGAGAAGACCTGGATGGCGAGGAGCAGGAGCACCGCGGCCATCGCTCCCACGAGTCCCACGTGCTTCATACGCGCGCCGCCGACGTAGAGGGTCGCACCGAAGCAGAAGAGCAGCAGGAGCGCGCCGCCGAGGTCGGGCTCCTTGAGGACGAGGCTGGCGGCGAGGAGCCCGACGAGCAGGGTCGGGACGAAGCCGCGCCGCAGGTCTCCGAGGTCGTCGTCGAGCAGGGCGCAGCGCCTGGCTGCCCAGAGGACCAGCGCGACCCGCGCGAGCTCCGAGGCCTGGATCGAAGGCCCCCTCCCGAGGATCCTGATCCAGCGGTGGGAGCCGTTGAGGGGCTGTTCGAAGCCGGGAACGAAGCAGAGCACGAGGAGCACGAAGGCTCCCACCGTGGCCGCGGGAATGAGGGGCTCGATACGCCGCGGGCCGAGGGCCATGCCTGCGATGAGCAGCGCGAGCCCGGCGAGCCGGAAAGCCGTCTGCTCCAGCATCTGCCCCCGGAACGCTTCCGGCGGGAGAGTCGTGGCAGCGTGGGAGAGCTGGATCAGCATGCCGAAGACGAGAGCCACGAGGACCGTGCAGAGCAGCGCGTTGCGGGGCCCGGCCGGATGTGCGGAGCGGGCGCGGTCGGCCGCGCGTCGTGCGGCGTCGCCGAACGGACGCGCGATGGCGGCCGCGCCGTCGAGGCGCCGCGCGAACCACGCTTTGGCGGCGTCCGACGCCGCTGTTCCCACCGCACGCGCCATGCTCAGCGCACCTTCAAGAGGGCCAGGCTCGCCATGGCGCACACGGCCGCCACGATCCACGCGCGCGTGACGATGGTCGCCTCGTGCCACTCCTTCTTGCCCGGCCGGAAGATCCCGCCGGTCGTCTGGAGCCCGTGGTGGATGGGCGCCATGGTGAAGAGTCGCTTGCCGCCCGTGCGCTTGTACCAGACGCGCTGAAGCGCGCTGGAGCCGAGCTCGGCGAAGAAGACGAAGCCGAGCAGCGGCAGGACGAGCTCCTGCTTGGCCACCATCGCCATCCAGGCGAGGAGCCCGCCGATCGGGAGGGACCCCGAGTCCCCCATGAACACCTCGGCGGGGTGAGCGTTGTAGTAGAGGAAGCCCAGGCACGACCCCACGAGCGCCGACCCCATGACCGCCATCTCCGCGGCCTCCGGGATGTAGGGGACGTCGAGATAGAAGCTCCAGTCCGAGCGGCCAGTGACGTAGCAGAAGACCGCCAGCGCCGAGCCGGACATGAGCACGCAGCCCGCCAGCAGCCCGTCCATGCCGTCGGTGATGTTCGTCGCGTTCGCGGTACCCGCGATCACGAGCCACCCGAACGCGATGAAGACGAGGGTTCCGAAGACCGTCCCGCCCAGGGGGATCTCGATGTCCTTCAGGAAAGGCGGATAGACGTCGAGCAGCGAGAAACGGCCGGACGCATGGGCGTACCAGGCGAAGCCCACGACCACGAAGAGCACGGCGATCGTCTGGCCAGCGAGCTTGGCCTTCGCAGAGAGCCCGCTCGAGCCCTTCACCGCCAGCTTGAGGTAGTCGTCGACGAACCCGACGGCGCTCAGCCCTGCGACGAGCACGAGACCGAGCACGACCTGGAGGTTCGAGAGATCGCACCACAGCAGCACGCTCACCATCAGCGAGGTCACGAGGAAGCTGCCCCCCATCGTGGTCGTGTTGTTCTTCCCCGAGGCCTCCGCGCGACGCGCCAGCTCCGGCGCGTCGGTCTTCGAGGTGTTCTCACCGACACGGTGCGACCGCAGCCAGGCGATGGTCGGCCGCCCGAGCGCCATCGCGAGCACGAAAGCGGTGAGCGCCGCCGCTGCGGCGCGGAACACCAGCGAGTCGAGCCAGTCGAACCCCGCGCCGCCCATGAGGAACTCGATGATCATGCCGTCACCTCCGGACTCCGATCCGCGCTCACCCCGTCGAGGCCGGCTTCGAGGGCGTCGACGAGCTGGTCGAGGGCCGCGGTACGACTCGCCTTGACGAGGATCGCCTCACCGCGCGCGGGGCGCCCTGCCCTTCGGAGCAGGAGAGCAGCTGCCTCCTCGCGGCCGCCGGCCCGGTGGACCACCAGACCGCGTGCCTTCGCGGCCTCGGCGCAGGCCGCCAGCTCGTCCTCGAAGGGTGCCTCCCCCACGAGGACGAGTCGATCGATCCCGGCCGCAGCGGCGTGGCCAGCCACCGCCCGATGCAGCTCGACCGATTCGTGCCCGAGCTCCGCCATGGGCCCGAGGACGAGGGTACGCACCGTGGCGGGCAGCCCCTCGAGGACCTCGATCGCGGCGGCCACGGATTCGGGATTGGCGTTGTAGGAGTCGTCCACCAGGAGCACCCCGCCAGCGCTCCGGGGAGCGAGGCGGTGGGGTTCGGGTCGCAGCCCGGCCAGACGGCTCGCCATGCGTCCGACGGGAGCCCCGAGGGCGGCGAGCGGCGCCAGCGAAAGCAGCGCGTTACCCACGGCGTGGGTGCCGAGCAGGGAGACGAAGTGCTCACCAGGGAGCTCAGCGGCGAGCTCTCCACCGAGCTGGAAGGCCGTGCCGTCGGCCCGGCGCTCGACGCGGGTCGTGTGCAGCGACGCGCGCTCGTCGCCCGCCGCGGAGACCGTCACCAAGCGCGTCCCCTCGGGCACGCGCCGCATCAGGTGAGGAGTGCGCGGACAGTCGAGGTTGAGGACGCAGAGGGAGTCGTCGACTCCCTCCAGCGCCGCGACCAGATCGCCCTTCTCGCGGAGGACGCCCCCGAGCGAGCCCAGCCCCTCGAGGTGGCTGTGCCCGACGCATGTGACGATGGCGATCCTGGGCCGCGCGATCTCCGCGAGTTGCGCGATCTCACCGGGCCCGTTGGTGCCGAGTTCGACGACCAGCGCGCCGGTGTGCTCGTCCGCCAGGAAGAGGGTCCGCGGGACGCCGATCTCGTTGTTGAAGGACGCCGGACTGGAGACGACCGAGATCTCCGCGGCGAGGAGGCTCGCCAGGATCGCCTTGGTGGAGGTCTTCCCGCACGAGCCGGTGATCCCGAACACGGTCGCGCGAGTCAGCCGGGCGCGCACCTCTCGAGCGATGGCCGCGAGGGCCGCGCGGGCGTCGTCGCAGGTGACCGTGGCGACACCGTACGCCGCCGAGAGTTCGCCGAGGCGTTCACGCGCCCGGGGGGAGTCCGTCGCGAGCACGCATATCGCGCCGCCGAGGATCGCACTCTCGGCGAATCGCGCGCCGTCGAAGTTCGGCCCCTCGAGGCCGACGAAGAGGCACTCCTTGTCGAGGTGCCGCGAGTCCGTGCAGATCGCGGGCACGTACGCGGTGCGATCGACGCCGGCGCTCCAGCGCGGCTCGACGGCGTCCATGACGTCCCCGACGGTGAAGTGGATCATGAGGCGCTCCTCCCCTCTTCCAAGGCCAAACGCGCGAGCGCCTCGGCGGCGACGACGCGGTCGTCGAAGGGCAGCGCCTGCCCCGCGATGGTCTGGGTGTTCTCGTGGCCCTTGCCCGCGATCAGGATCACGTCGCCGCGGCGCGCCATGCCGAGCGCACGCTCGATCGCCCGGCCGCGGTCCAGCTCGAGCACGCGCCGACCGCCCGCGGCGTCGATCCCCTGGAGCACGGCGTCGGCGATCGCGGCAGGGTCCTCGCTCCGGGGGTTGTCGCTCGTCACCACGGAGACGTCCGCGATCCGGCCGGCGGCGCGCCCCATGGGAACGCGCTTCCCGCGGTCACGGTCTCCGCCGCAGCCGAAGACACAGATGAGGCGCCCGGAATCCCCCCGGCCGTCGAGGTCGCAGCGCAGATCCGCGAGCACTCGCTCCATCGCCTCCGGGCTGTGAGCGTAGTCCACCATGACCTCGAACGGCGCCGCGCCGGCTCCCGCGCCAGCGCTGACGCGCTCGAGGCGCCCCGGCGGGGCCACCGCCGCGCCGAGTCCGGCAGCGACCGCGGCGGCGGAGGCCCCCAGGGACCGCGCGATGGCCACCGCCACGAGGGCGTTCTCGACGTTGTGCCTGCCCGGCAGCGGGAGCTCCACCGGGGCGGCCGGGAGCCCGAGGCCCGCGAGGACGAAGGACCAGCCTTCTCGAGTGCGCCGCACCTTGCGCGCGGTCAGATCAGCCTCCGCGTCGACGTCGACGGTGACGACTCGCGCGCCAGCGGCCGCCGCGCGGCGCCGCATCTCGAGGCTCGCGTCGCTCCGCCCGAAGACGACGGCGATCCCCTCACCCGGCGTGAGCAGGTCCCAGACGCGCGCCTTCGCGTCCAGGTAGCGCTCCATCGAACCGTGGTAGTCGAGGTGCTCGCGGCTGAGATTCGTGAAGGCGGCGACCCTCGGCGCGAGGCCTGCGAGGCGCCCCTGGACGAGCCCGTGCGAGCTCGCCTCCATCACCGCCGTGCGGCCTCCGCCCGCCACGTGACCTGCGAGCAGCGCCTGGAGCGAAGCGACGTCGGGCGTCGTGTGCGAGGCGGCGAGGCGCAGCGGACCGCGCGCCGAGCGCAGTCGGTGCCCGGCGGTGCCGAGGACGGCCGGCGCGAGCTCCGCTCGATCGAGCAGCTGTCCGACCAGGTGGCACACGGACGTCTTCCCGTTCGTGCCGGTCACCGCCGCGATCAGCAGCCGGTCCGCGGGGCGGCCGTGGATGTCGGCGGCCACGGCGCCGAGCACCTCCGCGGCGCGCGGGTGGAGCCAGAGTGAGCGCCCGGCGAGATCGACCCCGCGCGCCTCGAGAGCAGCCGCGGCGTCGCCGACGCTGCGCTCGGGCGAGACCAGCGCGCTGGTGGCCCCTCGCGAGAAGGCATCGGGCAGGAAGCGAGCGCCGTCGGTTCGCAGCCCCCGGAGCCCCGCGAAGAGCTCACCTGGCTTCACCCGCGTGGACTGGATCCGGATCCCGACGGGTACCCGGGCGCCGGCGAGGTCGCCCGGCCGCGCGGGCCGCGGGCCGCCGGCCGCGCCGAGGTCGAAGAGCACGCCCCCGTGGCTCTCCACCAGCGCCGTCATGGACTCCGCGCCGCGGCGTCCCCGGTTCCCCTCGGGTCGGATCATCGCTGCGACCCCGCCTCGTCTTCGCGAGGCTCCCAGGGCTCGTCGGTGTCGAGCCAGCGCGCGTCGTAGGAGCGCGCCTTGGTCCCGACCGGGGCGCCTCCTCGCTCGAAGATCGGCTCACCGGTCGCTGGTACGTCGGCTGCAACGCGCTCGCTCGCCGACGATTCGCCCTCGTGGACGCGGGAAAAGCCGAAGGCCTGTCGCAGGATCGCGATGGCGGTCGGGCCGGACACCCGCGAGCCGAATCGCTCGCGGCCGATCGGGTCGTCGGCGACCACGAGAACCATGACCTCGCGCTCCTCGCCGTTCACATCGACGGCGCGGGCCACCGCGCACATCGACGAGGTGTAGCACGACCGTCTGCGGTGAGGCCGCTCGAGCGCGCGGATCGCCTGCCGCTTGGCTCGCGTCCATTTCTCTCCGTCGCGCGCCGCCTTCGCCAGCTCCCTGAGTTCGAGGTGGACGCAGAGCTCCGTCGGCACCTTCTCGGTCGTGCCCGTCTTGGTCCCGATCCAGCTGAACTCGGGATGCATCGCGCGCTTCGCGACGGCGTCGCCGGTGCCGATCTCCGCGCCGAGCGCCATCATCTCGCGCGTGTCACGGCAGGCCTCGGGGGCGAGCACTTGCTCGCCGCCCTCGAGCTGCGCCTCGAAGCGCCGACCATCACGCTCGAGCGCCCGCACCAGTCGAAGCGGACGACGCACTCCGCCGCGGAGCATCGTCGCGAGGCCGGCCGCGTGCTGCCAGAGGGTGACGGTCAGCTCGTGCCCGAACCCGACGGAGGCGTGGGTCTGGTTGCTGCGCCACGTGCCGCGCTGGAGCGGCGTCAGATAGCCGTCGCGCTCGGGGCCGAGGCCCGCACCGGGCCTGGCGCCGTAGCCGAGCCGCAGGATCGCGTCCCGCAGCTGCGAGGCCTCGATGCGCAGCGCGATCTGGACGAGGACCGCGTTGCACGAGTGCGCGAGTCCCTCCGCCGCGGTGATCTTCGCCTCCGTGGGCGCGCCCTCCGCCTCGCGGATGGTCCGGCCACCGAGGCGCAGGCCCGCGCCGCGGAAGGTCGGGAAGAGCTCGTCCGGCGTGGTGACGCCCGCGTCCAGCGCGAGGGCCATGATGATCGCCTTGAAGGTCGAGCCCGGCGTGAACTCGTGCAGGAGCGGCGCGAAGCCCGAGTAGTCGTAGGGCGACGCGGAGTCGACGGCGAGGACGTCCCCTGACTCGACGTCCACGGCGATCGCCATCGCGAGCGCAGGGTCGTGCTCCTCCATCAGCCGGCGGAGCTCGGCGTGCACGACCTCCTGGAGCCGCGCGTCGAGGGTGACCTCGACGCGCGGGACGTCCGTGCCCTCGCGGTAGCCCTTGAAGTAGTCGGGGACGCCCGGCCCCCAGTCCCGCTGGCGGTCCCGAGGGACGTGGCGGGAGCGTCGCTCGTAGACGCGGCCTTCGAGGCCGCCCACGAGCGGCGCCCAGGGGCCGTTCTCGAAGACCGTCTGGCAGAGCAGTTCGACCCCGCTCCGGGGGCGTCGCTCGGAGATGAGCGCGTCGCGGTGCGCGGCGAAGGGCTCCGCGGGGTCCTCCCAGTCGATGACGTGCGGACGCCACAGGCGGTCTCGCTCGGCCTGCGCGAGCGCACGCGCCTCGTCGAGCAGGCCCCAGTGACCGAGGATCGAGAAGGCGTCCTCCTCCGACTGGTCGAGGTGCGGCGCCACCGGGGCCCCGCCCGGCCTCGTCGGGTGGCGGCGCTCGACCCGCGGGACGAGCGCGACCTGATAGGAGGAGATCCCCTCCGCCCGCATGAACTCCTTCACCTCGTGTGCCCGCACGGGGTCGATGGCTCGCGCGAGCACTCTGAAGCGAGTGGGAACGAGCTCCGCCCAGACGGCGTTCCGAAGCCGCTCGGTCACGTCGCTGCGCGGCTCCCCCTCGAGCGCGAGGCGCGCGTTCCGCGGCAGCCGTTCGATCATCGCCTCGCGCCCCACGAGGGCGATGAGCGCGTCGAGCATGCGACGCGTCCAGCGGTCGGGCGCAGCCGTCACCTCGCGGCCCTTCGGGTCCTTCCGGATCCCGAACTGATCTTCGCGCGCCTCGCGGCCGAGGGCGGCGATGGGCTCCATGGCGAGGGTCCAGGTCGGCGCGACCGTTCCCTCCACGCGCACGAGCGACATCCCGCGCACGGCTCCGCGGGGCGGCTCCGTCGGATCGACGACGCCGGTGTCCAGCCACTCCGAGACCCGGCCGGCCGTCTCGTCGTCGAAGGCGAGCATGCGCGGCTCGGCGGGGACGAGGCGCCCTCGGTGCGGGCCGTCCGCGAGCAGGGAAGCGGGCATCATCCGCTCCAGGACCCGCTCGACGGGCCACTGCTCGTCAGCCGCTCCTGCCCGGCCGATGGACGCGGCCTCGCTGTTCCGACTCAGGATCACCGACAGTCCGCGGGCGATACGGTCCGGCGTGTGCGCGCGCAGGAGGGCCCGGGGCGAGACCGTCAGGTCGAAGCACTCGACGCTCATCGCGAGTGGCCGCCCGGTCCGATCGAGGATCGCGAAACCCGGCGTGGGCGCCGTCTCCGTACGCGTCGCGTCCGGTTGAGCGCCGTCGGCGAAGACACTCATCCAGAAGGCGCGTCCTGCGACGATGAGGAAGACGACGGCGATCCCCGCGAAGAGGGATGCCGGGCGCAGACCGGAGGCCCCGACGGGCGACGCCGCGGAGGCCGGGACGAAGGGGACGCCGCGATCGCGGCGGCCTCGCCGGGAGCCAGCGCCGCCGCGCTGCGGCCGCGTCGGACTCTTGTCGGGCTCGGAACACTCCCCCAACGCCATAGCGGATCCCTCCCCCTCCAAGGGAGCTGTGCATCGCGACCGGCTACGAGGCGTGCGGGCCCCGCGGCCGTCGCCGGGTCTTCAACGTGTCGGGGGTTGATGGACCCCACGAACGCCGGTGGGGCGTCCGCGGTCCCGACGTGGTCGTGGTGCGGTCGGAAGGTCGAACGAGGGTGCGGCCCCGCTCGGCTCCGTCAACGGCGCGGAAGCTCGTGCCCCGCGCCGTGTCTACGAGTGTGTTCAGCGGAGAGCTCGAATTCAAATCGCGCCAGCTCGGACGTCAGGCCGCTGCATCGGCGGAGGTTCCACTCGGTCTCGTCCACGAGGCGATCGAGCTCCGCCGCGTCCTGGAAGTTCCGGCCCTGGACGAGCGCCGTGACGGCGCCCAGGGCCAGCACACCGCCCCAGAGGGCGGCGCCGAGGGAGAAGCGGGTCATACGGTCGGATCCCCTTGGGAAGGGCTCAGCGGGCGGCGGGCCACCCGGAGCTTGGCGGAGCGAGAACGCGGGTTCCGGCGGACCTCCTCGGGTCCGGCCTCGACCGGGCGACGGGTCTCGAGGACCCACTCGCCGGCCCGCGCGCCTTCCGCGAGGAAGCGCTTGACGACGCCGTCCTCCCCGCTGTGGAACGAGATCGCGAGGAGCTGGCCATCGGGGGCGAGATGCTCCCTGGCCGCCGCGAGCCCGGATTCGAGCTCGTCGGCCTCCTCGTTCACGGCGCGCCGGAGCGCCTGGAAGACGCGGGTGGCGGGGTGGATCGAGCCCCGACGCGGCCCGTCCCCACCAGAGCGGATGGGCTTGCCGAGGGCGATGGCGACGGCCTCGCTGAGGCCACGCGTGCGACGGAAGGGGGCCCGCCTGCGGGCCTCGACGAGGGCGCGAGCCACCTTGCGGGCGCCCCGCTCTCCGCCTTCGTGGAAGAAGAGGTCCGCGAGGTCCCCCTCGTCCCAGGTGTTCACGATGTCGGCCGCCGTCCGGCTGCGACGGGGGTCCATGCGCATGTCGAGCGGGCCGTCCCAGGCGAAGGAGAAGCCCCGCTCGGGCCTGTCCAGCTGCAGGGAGGAGGCCCCGAGGTCCATCAGGAGCGCCGCGGGCTGCTCGTCGAGGTCGGCGAGGACCTGCGTCAGCTCGGACATGCGCGCATGTTCGATCCGGACGCGGTCCTGGAAGGGCTCGAGGCGCTCCCGCGCGACGGACAGGATCTCGGGATCCTGATCCGTCCCCAGGAGGCGGAGGCGCGGAAAGCGCTCGAGCAGGAGTGCTGAGTGCCCCCCGGCACCCAGCGTCACGTCCACCAGAAGGCCGGAGACGGAGTCCGCGGAACGCCTACCCCCCAGCAGGCGCGCGACTTCCTCGGCCAGAACGGGGACGTGCACGGGTCGATCACTGAGCGGGTCGGTCATGGCGTCGAACACGCTCAGGGTCAGCACGCGCGGCGCGGCTCCGGCGGGCCGCGCGTGGATGGGAACCGGTCGCGCGTGCGCGCGACGATCGTTGATGTGGCGCTGGTGGGTGCTCACGACGTGGTCTCCTCGCCGCTGGAGGCTCGGGGGCCGCCTTCGCCGGCCACCAGCGGGGAGTTCTTCCCGCGCTGGCGGGCCTCCCAGCGCTCGGTGGACCACACCTCGAGGCGCCCGAAGACGCCGACGCAGGTGGCTCGCTTGCCGATCCCGGCGAGCTCGCGGAACCGGGCGGGAATCACCACGCGTCCGGCGGCGTCGAGGGTGAACTCCTCGACGAACTCGAAGAAGTCGCGCTGCTCGTCCAGGTCCGTCGCCGCGTCCCCGGCGGGGTCCGGCATGGCGTCGGTCCCGAACCGCTCCGCCTCCTTGGCGAAGCCCTCGTCGTTGAAGATCCAGAGGCACTTCCCCGCGGAGCGCTCCACGCAGAGCACTCCGGTCGGGCGCCCCTCGTCGTCACGATCGAGCGCCCCGTGGAATTGCTTGGAGAGAGACATGCGGCCCTTGGGATCGACGGGGTGCTCGGACTTGCCGAGGAAACGCTTGGGGCGGGGGCTCATCGCGATGTCCCCCCAGCTCCCCTTTGCTGCCTCTTACTGCCTCGCTTTCCCACTCGCGCAGTCTGCTTTGCCACCGACCGTTCGTACAAGCGGTCTGATCGCCTTTTCACACAATCCGTAAGCCATTGCACGACAGAGACTTACGCGAAGGCGCCAGACCCCACGGCATGTAGTGGGTCAAGCGTCGGATCGAGGCTTGAGGCACCACATCTGGTGGTCCTGTCGCCCACGGGGACCCCATCCCTGGGTGGAACGAGCGAGAGGACCGGAGCACCGCGTCCGCCCGCCTCCCCAGGGACCAGCCCGCTCTCTCGGCTGCCAAGGCCTCCCACGGCCTCCCCGGGACGAGCCCGTCGAGGTGATTCGCAGCTGCCCCCCCGTTGGCTCCGGACGTCCCCTGGCCCGCCTCGCTCCGGCCGCGCTGGCCCCCGAGCCTTCCTCCCCCATCGAGGGACCGGGAGCCGGGGCACGGGGCACCGCTCGCGACGCGCCCGCCCGGCGCCCCGGGCCCGGCTGCGATCGCTCGCTGTCGAACTGCCGCGACGAGGCCCGCAACAGCGCCGCCGGGCGCCGCGCCGCGGCCCTCCCGGGCTCAGACCTCGGGGTCGCCGCCGGGCTCTGCCTCGCCCGCGGCCTCGGGCGCGTCGTCCGCGGTCTCCGCGGACGGCTCCTCCGCGGAGGTCTCGTCCTCCTCCCCCGCGAGGCGGACCCCATGGGGTCCCTCGGCGCCGTCGAAGACCGCCTGGAGCTGCGCGCGCAGCGCATCGAGCTGCTCGGGCTCGAAGTCGTAGACGTAGACGGTGTACCGCTGGTCGTCGCGCGGACGCTTGACGAGGAACGACTCCTCGCCGCCCTTGCGCACCACCCGCTCGACCTTGACCCGCCGTTTGCGCATGAGCAGCAGGCAGAGGACGTAGCGCAGCTCGCGCACCCCGCGCTCGGGACGGCCCTCGAGCTGGAGGAAGAGGCGGTCCAGGCTGTCGAGGTCGAGCTGGACGGTCTTCCTGGCCTCGACCGCGTGGCGTGTCGTCCAGAAGAGCACGGGCTCGGCCCCGCCCTCCGCGGCGATCCGCTCCTGCTCCTCTCGCCAGGCCTCCGTCGAGAGATCCACGCGCTCGAGGGCTCCCTCGGCCACTCGAAGCAAGGAAACGTGACGCTCCCCGTCCTCGAAGACGCGCCCGGAGGCGGCGCAGGTGCCCGTGCGGCGAGAGATGGACCAGGTGGACGCCATGCCAGGAGCCTACGACCGCGGGCCGGGCGGATCCACCGCCGGGGCCTCGGCGACGAGCTCGGCACTGTGGCGCAGGAAGGAGTCCGCCACGGCGTCCCAGCGAGGGAAGGCGGCCGTGGGCTCCGGACGCGGCGGCGAGGGCTCCTCGGCGCGGTCGATCTCCGCCTCGAGCGCCCGGGCCAGGGCGTCCGCGTCCCCCGCCGGGAAGGTCGAGCCCGCCGCTCCGTCGGCGATGACCTCGGCCATGCCCCCGAGGTCGCTGCAGAGGATGCGGACCCCCGCGGCGTGGGCCTCCATCATCACCAGGGGCCGGACCTCCAGCCAGAGGCTCGGGACCACGAGCAGGTCGCTGGCCGCGAGGGCCCGCGCGACGCCGCGTCGATCCAGGCGCTCCCCGACGCTGACGCCGACGGGAGCCGCCGCTCGCCGGAGCTCCTCGACGTAGGCGGGCCGACTGTCCGCGGGCCCGTGGATCCGAAGGCGGGCGCGGCCGCGACTCTCCTCGCCGAGCCGCCCCCACGCGTCCACGAGGACGTGCGCGCCCTTGTGCGGGACGAGGGTGCCGAGCATCAGCACGCGCAGAGCCTCGCCCGGCTCACGCTCCACGCGTGGCTCCGCCCGGGCCTCGTCCCAGTCGAGCCCCGTCGGCTGATGCACGAAGAGCTCCTCGGCGATCCCATGGGCCACGAACCACTCCGCCTGGAACCGCGCGGGGAGCACGATGCGGGGCCGCGCGTCGTTCACCGCGAGAGCGATCTCCTCGAGGCGACGCTTGGCGAGGGCGGCGAAGGCCGCCGCCTCGCCCGGCGCAGGCTGCGCGGCACCGGGGGCATCCCCCACGCCCCGCCTGTGCCGCCGCGAGAGCGGGCCCGACAGGTCGATGCCCGTCGCACCTTTCAGCGCCGCCACTCCGCGTCCCACGCGCCGCGCGGCGTCTGTTTGACGCCAGGGGAAAGACGGCAGGCAGGTGCCGCAACGCGCGGGGTCGACCGCGTCGCACCGCTCACCGTCGGCGTGCAGGAGCTGGCCGAAGCGGGCGCAGCCGAGCCAGAAGTCGTGGAGCACCATCAACACGGGGATCCCGCGCTCGCGGCAGGCCCGGAGGATCCCGACGGAGAGGTAGAGCAGATGATGGACGTGGACCACGTCGGGCCGCAGCTCGTCGAGGAGCTCCCCCGCGATCGCATCCACGCGGGGTTCGTCCCAGGTGGCACGGAAGTCGGTGGCGAAGAGATTGTTGACGACCTCCACCACCGGCGTCGCTCCCTCGACCCGCCGATGCACCGAGAGGTGGCGGCGGGCGATGTCCTTGACCGCGGTCAGCACCGAGACCTCGACACCGCGGCGCTCGAACTCAGCCGCGAGGGTCGCGGCGTAGGTCTCCGCGCCCGCCGTTCCGTCCGGCGGGTAGCGGTGGGTCACGAGCAGCACATGCATGGCTTGCTTGCCCGCGCGGCCGCTCCTGGAGCGGCCGCGACGTCGGGCTCAGGCGTCTCCGCCCCCGGGTTCCCCCTCGCCCTCGAGGCGCACCTTCAGGTTGGCGAGCCCCTGTTCGAACGCGGGCCCGTTCAGGGCGTCCATCATGAGAGCGATCCAGCGCAGGTGCGGCGGCCCCTCCATCTCGCCGGACATGGCCCAGCGGACGGCGGTCACGTCGCCCTTCGCCGCGAGCTCGAACTCGACGTTCGCCGGCGCCATGCCCGCGAACTCCAGGGTGTAGGTGACGCGCTCGTCGGACACGCTCCGAATCGTCATCGCGCCCTCGCCGAGCTCCTCGCCCACCCACGTCATGGACTGGCCGACCTGCCCAGGCTCGCCGAGGAAGCCGTACTCCACGGTGGGGTCGATCTCCGCGTTCCAGATCGTCCAATCCTTCCACGTCGTCAGATCACTGATCACCGCGTGGATCTCGGAGGACGGCGCGGCGATCACGGTGGAGCGCTCCGAGGCGTAGGAGCTCGAGAGGAAGAACTTGGGGACCACGAAGGCCGTCGTGACGACGACCACGGTGACGAAGATGAGGGCGAAGCCGAGGAACCTGGCCATGGCGGTGTCTGCGGTCGGACCGCGAAGAGGTTCAGACCACGAACCAGCGGCAGAGCCCCCACCAGGCGCGGAGCACGCCGTCGAGCAGGCGCGCGCCGAGCCCGCGAGAGGACGCGAGGTTCGGGCTGAGGGTCAGCGGGCCCCCGACGAGGAGGGCACGGTCGCCGATCTTACGGCGCCGCTGGACCCAGCGGCGCTTGCGGCGCGCTTCGCGGAAGGCTCGAAGGAAGGCGTACTTGCCCTTGAGCCACGCCCCGGCGTTGCCCTCCTTCAGGGCGAACAGCAGCCAGGCCACCTCGTAGACGAGGATGCCGGGCAGCGCCACCAGCAGGGTCCACAGCCGGAAGCACTTGGTCATGTAGAGCCAGCGGTTCCGGGAGTGGAAGAACACCCTGCGCGCCGGATAGTCGGCCTTCTCCTCGCGGAAGCTGATCCCGGCGGTCCCGTCGTCGTGGAGGGCGAGAGCGTCGTTCACCTTGAGGATCGTGTGCCCGGCGAGCCGCAGCCGATGGGACAGATCGAGGTCCTCGAAGAGGATGAAGAACGCCTCGTCGAAGCCGCCCGCCTCGATGACTTCCTTCTTGTCGAGGAGGAGGCAGAGGGAGATCGCCGCGTCGATCTCCTCCACGGGCGGGATCCGGGCGCGGCGGTCGACCTCGCCGAAGTGGAACAGGCTGATGAGGCCCGCGTAGTGCAGCCTCCCGCCGTCGTAGTGGATCCGGCCGGGGTCGGACTTGAACACGCTGCGAGGCTGAGCCATCACCGCGTCGGGCCGCCGCGCCAGCTCGTCCCGCAAGCGCTCGACGACGTTCGGTTCGAGCACGACGTCGTTGTCCACCAGCAGGATGAAGCGGTACTGCGCGGCGCGCATGCCGACGTTGCGCGCGATGCAAGGCCCGACGTTGGAGGTCATCCGCACGAGCTCGACGTCCCGGAAGTGCGTGTTGAGGACGTTGAGGGAGCCGTCGGTGCTCGCGTTCTCCACGACGACGATCTCGTCCAGCGGCACCGTCTGTGCCTGGAGCGAACGCAGGCACGCCTCGAGGTACGCCTCGCCGTTGTAGTTGACGACGACTGCGCTGATGGGGCCCAGGTCCCGCGCCGCTCCGCTCTGCTCCTGTGCGTCGTTCACTTCAGCGGGAGCTCGAAGTCGGGGGCCTCGACCGCCTGGCGGTGCTTGAGGCAGTACGGGACGTTGTAGAGCACGCTGGCGGCTGCCTTCGTGAGGATCCACCAGGAGCCGGGCGTGGTGCGGACGGCCTTGCCGATGCCGATCGTGCCGACGGCGTCGGCCACCTCGCCGTGAGCCTCGTTGTCCCCGCCGCGCAGGAGGACCTTGAAGATCACGAGGAACGGAAGACGGGCGAGATCTTTCAGCGGCGCGTACTTGAGCATCCCCAGGAAGGCGTTCCGCGCGTGGAAGTAGAGGCTGCGCTTGCCCATCTGCACGCCGAAGGGCGTCCGGTGGAAGGTCTCGGCTCCGGGGAACTGGAGCACGCGGTACCCGAGGTTCAGGAGACGGCACGTCAGGTCCCGCTCGTTGCCGTAGATGAACAGCCGCTCGTCGTACCCGCCGGCTTCGTCGAGCGCCTTCTTCCGCGCGAGGCTCGCGCAGCCGCGGAACGTGCTCATGTAGCGCTCTCGGTTGATGGCCTCGCTGTCCCGGAAGCTCTCCGGCATGCCGGGCTCCACGACCTTGGTCGAGACCACCGCGGTCGTCTCGGGCTCCGCGGCCATCCGCGCGAGGGAGCGCTCGAGCCACCAGGGTGTCAGCACGACGTCGTCATCGAGGATGGCGACGTACTCGGTGAGCGCCGTGGAGAAGCCGACGTTGAAGGTCTCGCAGGCCCCGTACGCGCTGTTGGGCATGACCACGAGGCGCACCTCGGGGAAGTCCCGGCGGATCATCTGTGGGGTCCCGTCGCTCGAGCAGTTGTCCACCACGACGACGTCGTCGAAGGGCCGCACCTGCGCACGGATTCCCAGCAGGTTGGCGCGCACGTCCTCGTACTTGTTCCACGCGGAGATCACGGCGGTGACCGTGCGCTCGTCCTCTCTGGAGCGCGCGCGCGCGTCCTCGCGAAGCGCGGCCCACGCCTCGGCGGCGGGCATCGGCTCGCCTGACTCCCCCACCTGTACGTCGAGCTCCCTGACGCTGGCAGCGGCCGCCGCGGCCATCGTCCCCGCCCGGGAGTCGTCGTCCTCTCCGAGCGGCTCCAGGACCAGCAGCGCCGGACGCCACTCGTCGAGGAGCTCGCCGATGCTCTCGATCAGGCCGTGGGAGCGGCCGAGGGCCTCGCGGTCGAAGCCGAGGCTCCCGGGGCCCTCACCGATGAGAGCGATCGCGCCCGGCGCGGCGTCCGCGGTGCTCAGCACGAGCACTTCGCTGTCGCGCGCCGCGTCGACGTCGCCGCCTCCATCGCGGGAAGTGGTGGTCTGGGGTTGGGACGGGTTCACGGGGAGGGGGCCCGGTCGGGGGGTCGGAGGAGGCGCGCCTGCGCGGGAGAATACCCGCCTCGAGAGGCACGGGGCGACTCGCGCTTCACCCGGAGCCAGCTCCGGGATCAGCCGTGCTGTGGATCGAGGGCCTTCCGGGCGCTCTCCAGATGCTGCCACCAGCCCGGGGCGGCGCCGGCTCCTGGGAGCTGCCCGGGGCCCGCCGCCCGTGAAGACCGCGCCACGAGCTCCACAGCAGCGCCCACGTCGGGGCCCGCCGCGCTGGCATCGAGCAGATGGACCCGGGCGCAGGCGCTCGACGCCAGCGGCCGCTCGGCGCCCACGGCGACGAGGCCACGCCCGCTCCGCAGAACAGCGTCCGCGAAGCCCGCGGGCGGATCGGCGGTCACGACCACGCGCGCACCGGCGAGCTGGCCTCGGTCGATTCCCTCGCGAAGGTCGGCCACGCCGTCGCCGCCGGGCTCGGAGAGCCCGTACTCCGCGGCGCAGAGCGCCACGCGCTCGGGGTCCACGTTGACGCGGCTCGCGAGCCGCACCAGCTGGCCGCGATCCTCGACGATGACCAGGTGGGCCACCGAGAGCACGAAGCGAAGGTGATCCTCCTGCTGATCGGGTGCCCAGGGGCGACGGATCGCCTCCCAGAGGCGGACGGCCAGCGGCGCGCGGCGCGCCAGCCCTGCCAGCTCCGCGGCGTTCCGGGCGGAGGGGCGGTCGGAGAGCTCCACCAGCGCGATGTCCCAGTGGGCGGCGGTGGCGGCCAGGCCGCGATCCTCGATCCACCCACGGGCCTTGTCGACGGCGAGGTCGGTGGTTCGATCCACCTCCCAGCCGCTCATGACCCCGTTCCGCGCATCACGATGCAACATCCGCACGCACCTTCGATCGGCCCGAGGGCGCGCGAAGATCCAGCCGAGGACCGGAGAGCCTGCCCCGGTGCACCCACCTGGGACACAGCTGGATCGACCCGAAACGAAGCTGCATTCGATCCGGGGCCGAGTGAGCGCGCGCCCCCTCTCAGTCGATGTCGAGCTCGTGAGGCGGGCCGCCCTTCTTTTCCTCGTTGAGGCGGAACTCGGTCGTGCCCAGGCGGCTGCGGAGCTGGAGCATGAGACGCTTGGCCCACGCGGGATCGTCGTCCGCCGGCACCCACTTCGCATAGCGCGCGATGCCGGGCCGGAGGGATTCGTTGTGCTCCTTCTCGACGCGCAGGGTCACCACGAAGGTCTCGAGCGCCGGATCCAGACGGTCGGGGACCACGAGGTCATCGGGCCGACGCGTCGATCGCGGGTCGAAGTGGCCGTAGGAGGCGATGACCCGCGCCCGATAGTTCTCCGAGCCACGCATGCGGCCGAAAGGCACCTCGTCGACCTTCCAGCCGCTGGTGATCGCGCGAGCGACCGGGTCGGCCCCCACGCCGCTGACCATGAACTCCTCGTTCACGATCGCCAGCTGCAGCGCGTTCCAGAGCACGCGCTCGTTGTCGGCCTGGATCACCTCGGACCTCGGATGCAGCGTCCTCGACGCCCCGCAGGAGGTCGTCCCGAGCAGCGACGCGGCGGCGGCCGCGAGCAGCAGGGCGGCGCGCACGGGCGCGGTCATGGCGGCTTGGATCATCGCTTCGAGACCTCCTCTTCTTCGGCGTTCTTGTCCTTGAGCACGAAGCGCATCGGCACCTCGTGGAACGGTAGCTCTTCCCGGAAGCGATTCTGAAGATAGCGCAGCCAGTCCTTCCCGACGTGCTTCTTGTCGTTGACGAAGAGCACGAAGGTGGGAGGCTGGACCTCGGCCTGCGTGGCGTAGCGGACGCGGATCCGGTAACCCTTCGCGCTCGGCTGACGGGCCTCGAGGGCGCGCTCGAGCACGCGGTTGAGGTCCCCCGTCGGTACCCGCTGCTGGCCCTGTTCGAAGAGATCGCTCGCGACCTCGATCAGCTCGTCCGTGCGCAGTCCCTCCTTCGCGGAGAGGAAGACGATCGGGCAGAAGGACAGCCCGGGTAGCTGGGCGTCGAGGTACTCGCGGAACTTCTCGGGCTCCTGGCCCTCGGCGAGGTCCCACTTGTTCGCTGCCAGGATCAGCGGCTTGTAGCGGTCGATGGCGTAGCGCGCGAGGTTCTTCTCGATGGCGGACATCTTCCGCGTCACGTCGAAGAGCAGCACGACGACGTCCGCCCGGCGGATCGTCTTCATGCTGCGCGCGTCCGAGAAGAACTCGATCGCGTCCTCCATCTTCGAGCGCTTGCGAACGCCGGCTGTGTCGATGACCACGAAGGTCTCGCCGTCGCGCTCGAAGACCACGTCCACGGCGTCGCGCGTGGTGCCCTCGATCTCCGAGACGATCATGCGCTCCTCCCCCGCGAGATGGTTGACGAGCGTCGACTTGCCGGCGTTGCGTCGGCCGACCACCGCGATCTTCATCCGCGGCGTCTCGCCGGGCTTCTCGGTCGGCGCACCGGGCAGGACCTCGACGACCCGCTCGCGCAGATCGGCCATCCCTTCCCCGTTCTGGGCGCTGATGACGACCGGCTCGCCCCCCACGCCGAGGGCGCGGAACTCCTCTGCCTGCCACTCGAGGTCGCCGCCCTCGGCCTTGTTGACGACGAGCTGCACGGGGACGTCCGCGCCCCGCAGCAGCGCCGCCACCTGCTTGTCCGGCGGGGTGAGCCCGTCTCGTACGTCCACCAGGAACAACACCATGTCCGCGCCCCGCAGGGCCACATCCACCTGGGCCTCGACGTGTGGCCCGAGGTCGTCCCGGTCGACGATGCCGAGGCCGCCGGTGTCGATCACCTCGACCCAGCGTTCTCCCTCGGCGACCATGAGCCGCGCGGGCACTGCGATCCGATCGCGGGTCACACCCGCCGTGGGCTCGACGATCGCGACGCGGCTTCCGCAGAGGCGGTTGAGCAGCGTGGACTTGCCCACGTTGGGCCTGCCCACGAGCGCGACGCGGGGCATCGGGGGCTGGGGGTGGGCGCGCGTCTCGGCGCCCGGTTCGACGGAGTCTTGATCGCTCATCGGACGCTCTCAGGCGATTCCCATCGCCCTGTGCATCTGGGGGAGGACGCGCACGTCGAGGTCGAGCTCGCGCGCGCGTTCGACGACCTCGACGAGGGTGTCCGGCTCGGGGGCTTCACAGCCGGCCATCGGAGTCGCCGGGGCGACGAACAGCGGCACCTTCGGCGCCCTGCGTGCGAGGTCCTCGAAGAGCTCGTCGTAGTCGCGCGGGTCGCGGCCCGCTTGGACCACGACCTTCGCGCAGGCGTCCACGTCGCGCACGAGGTCGAGGCAGCGACGCCGGGCGAGGCGCCATTCCTCGGCGTTCCGAGGAGCGCGCTCGTCGATGGGCGCGGCCCGCTCATCGTCATCGGACGGCTCGGGGAGGGAGATCTCGACGGTCTCACCCATGTCGGCGGGTGGTTTCAGGTCGAGGCTCAC
The DNA here is from genome assembly GCA_002862085.1 of Planctomycetota bacterium. Taxonomy (GTDB): domain Bacteria; phylum Planctomycetota; class UBA1135; order UBA1135; genus Saltatorellus. The sequence goes on from PKCK01000092.1 coordinate 81,234, forward strand.
GTGATCGACGTGCTCGAGCACCCGAGCGAGGGCCTCGGGGTGGGCGCCCGCGGTCTCGAGGTGCAGCCGCCGTGGCTGGATCATCGGGCGCAGGGCCTGGATGAACCCCGGCCAGAGCAGCGGTTCGCCGCCGGTGACGCTGACCGTACGAGGCTCACCTGGCTCGACGGAGGCGATCCACAGGGCGGCCTGGAAGGGAGAGGCCCAGCGCTCTTCGCGCGCGGGGGGCTCGCCATCCTTGCGCACCATCGCGGCGCGGCCCTCGCCGACGTCCCACGAACCCGGGGTGTCGCACCACGCGCAGCGCAGAGGGCATCCCGCCAGTCTCAGGAACACCTGCGCCTGCCCCACGTAGAGCCCTTCGCCCTGGAACGAGGCGAAGACCTCCATGACCGGAGCGGCGACGCGCGCGGAGGTGGTGCTCATGGGGTCGCGGGGTGTGCTGAAGAGGTCCGTGCGCGCAGAGCGCGAGACATGCAGGAGCCCCGCTCACGTCTCCCTGCCGCCTGCTTCGCGCGGGCGGCGGGGACGAGCGGGGCACTCCCGGGCGAATCAGTCCCTCGGCGTCCGCTGGCTCGCGACCGCCGGGAGGACGAGGATCACTCCTCGTCCTTCTTCTTCTTGGCCTTCTTCGACTTGATCTTGAACCTGGTGCGGACCTTCGGGAGACCGTAGACCGAGTCGTCCTCGGTCATGCGGCCGTCCTCGATGAGCTTGAGCAGGCGCTCCTTGCGCGTGAAGACGCTGCGCTCACCGATGAGGGTGTTGACACCGCGGAGGCTGGGATGGATCGACATGATTTGGGTCGGGTTCGGGATTTCCGAAGGGCGAAGAGATTAGGGCCGCCCCCCCTCCGCCGCCAGCCCGGGGCGCCCAAATTCCCGGCGACCGTCCCCTCCGGCCCCGGTCGAGGCCTTCACCGGGGGGCGTCGCGGTAATCCGCGGTGTTGACCAGGTACGCGCTGCGGAACTCGGCCGCGCCCGTCCGGGGGTCGCGGATGGCCTTGACCCGACGAAGAGCGTCGTCGAGCTCGCCCATGCTCTCGGCTCCGCCCACGAACACGAAGATCCGGTCCTCCCAGAGGTAAGGACGCAGGGCGGGCAGCCCCTCGGAGATCAGCAGCTTGTAGGCGTCGGAGGCCAGGTCGACGTTTCCGGGCGAATTGTCGTAGGTGATCGCCATCACCGTGAACTTCGTGGCCTCGTCGTTCTGGAACTTCTCCTCGGCCGGACTGAGAGGCTGCTGCACCAAGGCCGGCGCATCGCCGGAGAGTCCTTCCTCGGAGGTCGCGGGCCCGGGACCGCTGTTCGCGCCGGCGGGCTGCACCGCCAGGCCGACGGAGAGCCCGGCGGACTGGACGGAGGAGCCCTCCTGGCTCTCGGGGGCATCGTCCGCGACCCCACCGAGGCCCATCCCGATCGCGAAGACGGCGGCCAGGGCGAGCGAGACCACCGTTGCGAACGACCAGGGCGACATCGGCACCGAGAACGAGTCGGAGCCGGAGGGCGCGGGAGACCGCTCGGCGGCCGGAGCCTCGGCAGAGACCGTGGACACCGCCGTGATCTCGGGCTCGGGCTCGGGCGGATGCTCCTCACCGACGTCGTCGACGGCCTGCTCGGACGCCTCCTCGTCGGAGTGGACGATCGGAGCCTCCCAGCTCGAAGCGCCCGGCGGCCGGCGGTCGATCGGGACGGCGCCGACACCCGCTGAGGACCGCTCGGCGCCCACGGTCGCGCCGGGCGGAGCGTCTTCGTCCGCCGCAGCCGGTTCCTCACCACCTTTGAAGGGTGAGAGCAACGACCCCACGACACCGCGCCGGTCAGCGGCGTTCCTCCGCAGCTCGGACCGCTCGCGCTGCCGCGCCTCTCGCGCCGAGGCCTCGAAGGCCTCGAGCATGGTCACTTTGCGTTTCGCCATGACATGACGGTCGCCCGCCTACCGGACGGTAGCGAGCGGGAGAGGGGCAGTTCAAGGCCCTGATCGGCCGTCAGTGGCTTCGAGCACGCTTCCGACAGAAAATCGAGATCGGCCGAGGATTTCGCGCCGTGGTGCGTACCCCGGGCGGTTCCGCCGCACGAACGAAGGGAATGAGAGGCGTTCCGCTACGTACGGACGCAGATAGAATGCGCGCGAGAGCCGCCCGAGGCCCGGTCCTCGGGCCTCCGCGCCCCCGAGATCCTCCCCAATCCTGCCGAGCGGCCACCGACACCGCGGCCCTGACGCACTTCGCCTCCCCCGGAGAGCGGGTCAGCCCACCCTCATCGCTCGCCCGACACCCAAGGGCCACTCCTGCCCGCGCCGGCCTCGCACCCGACGCCCGAACGCTTCGCACCGGACCATTCCATGCGCACCCTCATCCTGACCACCGCGGCCGCTCTCGCCATCCTCCCGGCCGCGAGCGCCACCCCCGCGGCACCCGGCCCCGTCGCCGCTCCTCAGAAGAAGAAGGCGCCCAAGGGCTACCACCAGGACACTCGTTACGGCTTCAAGTTCAAGCAGCCGGCGAAGTTCAAGAACATCGCCGTGCGCGTCCGCGAGGAGTGGCTCGCCGCGAAGTACGTCGGCACGCAGCAGTTCACCTACACGGACAGCAAGACCGGCGCCACCGCGAACCACTATCCGGAGTTCATGGTCATCGCGATGCCCCACGCCGCGATGGAGGACGGCACCCAGGTCACCAAGGACGAGAACGGTGACGAGAACGTCGTCAAGATCTCCAACCCCTACCGGGACTACGACGACCTGCTCAAGCGGACGTTCCAGGGCCAGGGCGGTTTCTTCCTCGCCGAGGATCCGGTGGAGACCGAGATCGACGGGGTGTCGGTCGAGAAACGCACCTACCGCTCCGACAAGCTCTCCAGCGCCCCCCTCACGATCGAAGCCTGGATCTACAAGACCGAGGACGTCGACTACGTCGTGCACGTCATCGGTTTGACCAATCACTGGGACGCGGTGGACAAGCTGGTGACGCCCCTGCGCACGACCTTCGAGCTCATCGAGAAGGACGCGCCGCTGCGCATCACCAGCAATCTGGAGGCCCAGGTCCGCCTCGGCCGCCTGTCCGTCGACGCGGCGGACAAGCGTGAGGTCCGGTCCGCCGCGGTGAAGTCGGAGAAGGTCATCCACGAAAAGGCCATCAACAAGCTGCCTGACGACTGGGACCACAAGCTCTCCGGGCGTGTGCTCACCGTCTACAGCGCCGACAAGAAGTTCGCGAACCGCGTCCAGAAGCACGCGAACAACCTGCTGGACTGGATGGACGACAACTTCGGCTTCCTGGGCGGCAGTTCCTACCTGCGCAAGCCCGTCATCCGGATCTGCCGCGACGACGCCGAGTACTTCGCGTACCTCGCGGGGATCAACGTCGGCAACGGCGGAGGCTACCTCTACGTCGGCGAGGAGCTCGTGACGCGCTGGGACTCCGCCGGGTGGAGCGGTGCGGCCGTGGACCGCCTCAACAACCAGATCTACGACTACTGGATGCAGGAGCGGAACTTCGACCTGAAGACCGCCCTCCCCCAGTGGATCGACACCGGCCTCAAGCGCCTCATCAGCTACTCGCGCCACGACTCGCGCAAGCCCAAGTGGCGTCTCGACGCCAACCTGATCGCCTACGGAAAGGGCCTCGCGCGCAGCGGGAACACGGTCGACCTGAAGGACCTCTTCACGATGACCGAGAAGGAGATGAACGAGCTCCAGCAGGGTGAATCCAAACCTCACTTCGAAGGCTGGCTCCTGGTCAACTACCTGTCCTCCCCGGAGATCAAGCGTCACCCGCTCGCCGAGGGCTTGCTCGGGACCTACCTCCGCAACATGCAGACGGTCATCAAGGAGATCGAGAAGGAGCAGAAGCGCAAGCTCGACGCCGCGCGCCGCCAGGCGAGCAAGGGTGACGGCGAACGCGAGTACGCGGCGCTCCGCCGTCAGATCTTCGAGAAGATGGAGAAGGAGCTGCTGCAGCGGACGTTCGATCTGACCTTCAGCGACTTCTCCGACGGCGACTGGAAGGACCTCAACACCCACTTCCGCAAGGCTTTCTGATCCCCCGGGCCGGCCCCGGCTCGTATCCCACACCTTCGAAGCAGCAAGGAAGTCCCCGAGACATGCTCAACGCCCTCGCGATCGGAACGATTGCGCTCGCAAGCGCCACCGCACACCCCCGGCTCGCCGGGCTGAACGCCCCTGCCCCCGGAGGCCAGGGACGGTCCATCCTGATCATGAAGGACGGCCGGATCTTCACCGAGTTCGGCCTCGAACAGGGCACCGACCACGTCGAGGTCACGCTCGAAGCCGGCAAGGTCGAGGTCGCCAACGAACTCGTCGAGATCGTCCTGAAGGAGGGCCAGGAGATCACCTTCACGCCGCAGACCGACGAGGAACGCGAGAAGTACGAGAAGGGGTTCGTGCGGTTCAACGGCCGCTGGATCAAGACGAAGACCGCCCAGCGCGCCATCGAGAAGGAGCTGAAGAGCCGCATGGAGCAGGCGGAGGAGGACCTCGCCCACCAGGAGTGGCGCAACAAGTACGAGACGGAGGCCAAGCACTTCCGGTGGTTCCACACCACTCCGCAGCGCGTGACTCAGCGGTTCATCGACTCGTCCGACGCGTACTACGACATCTTCAAGAAGGACTGGGGCATCAAGCGCAACAAGCGCAAGCCGAAGCTGTCGATCAACTTCTACAACGCCGAGGCCGAGTACCAGCAGGTCGCTGGCGCGCCCCCGGGCGCCCTCGCTTACTTCATGTTCCTGGGCGACTACGACCTGAACGCCTTCTACGACCGCCTGGATCCTGACTTCACGGAGCAGGTCGTCTTCCACGAGCTCGGGCACTACCTGCACAAGCTCATCGACGAGCAGTTCAACTACCCCCACTGGCCCGGCGAGTCGCTCTGCGAGTACTACGGCGGCGCGCGCTTGAACGAGGCGACGGGCAAGCTCGAGGTCGGGCTCATCCACAACGGGCGCCTCGCCACCATCAAGGGGCAGATGGCCGAGGGCGAGAAGATCGAGCTCGAGAAGATGATCACGACCCGCGGCTTCGAGGACTACACCTGGGGCTGGTCGTTCGTCCACATGCTCATGCAGGACAAGTCGCGCCGTAAGAACTTCCGCAAGTTCTTCCTCGGCCTCGCGACCGACAAGAAGGTCAAGCGCGAGCGCGGCGGCATGAACCTGAAGACCGTCAGCGGTGAGGAGGTTCTGCGCTACTTCATGGAGTGCATGAAGATCCCGGACCGCGACGCTCTCCGCGAACTCGAGAAGGAGTGGTACACGTACATCGACGAAGAGCTCGACTTCGACGGCGAGAACGCCCTCATCTGGGAGGCGAAGACCGCGAAGAGCCTCGGCGAGCGCGACAAGGCCCGCGACCTCTACAAGAAGGCTCTGTCGGAGAACTTCGACGGCGCACCCGCCAAAGCCCACTACGAGTACTGGCGCCTCATGGAGGAGCAAGAGGGCTCTGAAGCCATCAAACATCTCCGCGCCGCCGTGAAGAAGGCCCCCCTGACGCCCCGCTATCGCTGGAAGCTCGGCGGGATCCTCGAGAAGAAGAAGAAGACCAAGGAGGAGGGCGCGATGAACAAGGCCATCGCGCAGGAGCTCGACCCCCGCGTCGAACGCAGCTCTCTCTTCGACTGAGCGGCGACTCGTGAACGGCAGCGGCCCGGGCCTCCACGCGAGACCCGGGCCGCCGTCTTTCGGGGGCCGAGCCGCTCAGAGCGTGCGGAGCAGCTCGCGCGCCTTCTCGATGGTCGCCCCGTCCGCCTCGGACTCCGCCTCCGCGGTCGCGATCGCGCGAGTCAGGAGCACCTTGGCGTCCTCCTCTCGGCCCATCATGACCATGCTGTCGGCGAGCTTGAGCTGGCCGTCGAGAGGGAACTCCTCCCCCGCCGCCCGTGAGAGGGTCAGGGCTCGATCGAGAGAGCCGGTGGCGGCTCCGAAGTCGCGCGCGGCGTACTGCAGCTCCCCGAGGAAATGCCACATGAAGGGATCCTCGCTGCCGGCCGTCGCGGCCTGCGTCGCGAAGACCAGAGCGGTCTCCGCGTCGTCGCGACCGAGGGCCTCGAGGGCTTTCTCGAAGTAGAGGGTCGCGACGACGATGGTGGTCGCGGGCGCCTCCCGGTCCACGTGTACGGCGAGGGCGACGAAGGGCGCCGCGCGCTGAAGATCGCCGCCTTCGAGCTGTGCCTCCGCGAGGGCCGCGATGCGCGTCGCGTAGAAGCGCCGCGCCGAGGCCTCGCTCTTGTGCAGTCCGATGGCCTCGACGAGCGCCGCCTTGCAGCCGTCCTCGTCGCCCACCTCGAGCCGCGTGAGGGCGCGCTCGTAGGCTTTCTGCGCCTCTTCGTCGAGGAAACGCTTCGCGGAGCGCTGCTCCACCTTCGGCTCGCCGAGCTCGCGCGCCCGCAGGAAGTGGCGCCGCGCAGCGAGGTCGTCGCCCACGACGTTGTGGTAAGTGCCTGCGGTCCAGTGGTAGCTGCCGAGCTCGACTCCGATCGGCAAGCCCTGGGCGAGGAGCGCCTCGAGCAGCTCGAGGCCCTCGTCGAAGCGCTTGAGCGCCATGAGGTACTCGCCCTTCATGCGCCGCGCGTCGAAGTCCTCGGGGTCGTAGGCGAGAGAGCGCTCGATCCGCTCCAGCGCGAGCTCGGGCGTCCCGTCCGCGAACGCGTGCTTCGCGGACAGCAGGTGGGCCTGCCCGAGGGCCCGGCCGAGGAAGGGCAGCCCGGGATCCAGGCGCTCGGCCTCCTCGAGCATCGCGAGGCCCGCCTTGGTCCGCCCCGGCGTCACGATCGCGAGCACGCCCGCGGCGCGCTGGAGCTCGGGGGTCAGCCCCCCCACGGCGGCGATCCCGCGCTCGATCTCCTCCTTCGCGGCGATGCGCCGATCGAGGGCCGCGTAGAGCTCGGCCGCCGTCGCGTAGGGGCGCGGGTCGGCAGGGTCAGCGGCGCGGACGGCCTCGACGTCGGCGAGCCACGCGGCGCTCTCCCCCTCCAGGACGGCGAGCCGCGCGCGCAGGAGCGGCCCCTCGACGGGCAGCTGGTCGACGAGACTCTCGACGAGGGGACGCGCGAGGGCCGCCCGGCCCGTGTCGAGCAGGCGCCGGGCCTCCACGGCCTCGGGACGCATGTCGCGGCGCGAGCGCGAGGACGCCACCGATGCGCTCCCCGCGTTCCCGTCCCGCGAGGACTCGCCCTCGCCGCCGCAGGCCGCCGCAGCGAGCGCGATCGCCGTGAGGAGCGGGCCCAGGGCAGGGCGCCGGGATCTGTCGTGGAGGTCGGACATGGCGGTGGAGCTTATCCGCGGTCCGCCGGGCGGACGCGTGCGGACAGCGCTCGATTCCAAGCGCGGCTCGGCTGCGCCGCGGCCCCCTGCTCCGGCCGACCGCGGGCGCAACCCCGGCTCCGAGGCGCTATCCTCGCGCCGATGCAGGCCCTCCGCGAGACCCCCGGCGCCGAGGCGGACGCTGGCACCGTCCGCTTCGTCACCTTCGGCTGCAAGGCGAACCAGTACGACACCCAGGTGCTCCGCGAGGCCCTCGCGAGGCGCGGCGCGTGCGAGGTGACCGGTCCGGGGGCCGAACTGGTGGTCGTGAACACATGCACGGTGACGGCGGAGGCCGGCCGGAAGGCGCGCCAGCTGGTCCGCAGGATCCACAGGGAGACCCCGGGCGCGAGGATCGCGATCACCGGCTGCCTGGCGGAATCGGAGCCCGACGTCCTGGCCGAGCTTCCCGGCGTCCACTGGGTCCTCGGCAACGGCGAGGCGAAGGCACCACACAATTTCCTGCGGCAGATCGGCCACGAGGTCGACCCCGAGGAGCTCGGGATCCCCGCCGGGATCACGGCCTTCGCCGGCCACAAGCGAGCCTTCCTCAAGATCCAGGACGGCTGCGACAAGGCCTGCGCCTTCTGCATCATCCCGAAGGTGCGCGGTCGGAGCCGGAGTCGCCCCGCCGAGGAACTCGCAGCGGAGGTGGAGCGCCTCGTCCTCGCCGGTCACGTCGAAGTGGTCCTCTGCGGCATCCACATCGGCCACTGGGGCCTCGACATCGACAGCGACATCGCGTCGCTCCTGGCCCGCCTGATCGAGGTCGCGCCGGTCGGCGAGGACGGCCGCGCCATCGAATGGCGCCTGAGGGTCTCCTCCATCGAGGCCACCGAGGTCACGGACGAGATGGTCGGCCTGATGGCCGACCGCCCCGACCGCATCGCCCCGCACCTCCACATGCCCATGCAGTCCGGCTCCGACCCCGTCCTGAAAGCCATGAACCGCTGGTACACGGTCGCCGAGTACCTGGAGTCCTGCGACCGGATCCGGGCCCGGTTGGACCGCCCGGCCTTCACCGCGGACATCCTCGTCGGGTTCCCGGGTGAGACCGACGCGCAGTTCGCGGAGACCCTCGCCACGGCCGAGTCGGCCGGGTTCACCAAGGTCCACGTCTTCCCCTTCTCCGCGCGGCCGGGCACGGCGGCGTTCGGGATGGGAGGAGCTGTGGATCCTCGGGTGACGAGAGCCCGCCGCGCCGCTCTCTCCGAAGCCGCCGCAGGCTGGGAGCAGCGCTTCCGGCGGAGCCTGGAGGGCGCCCGCGACCGCGTCGTCCTCGAGGGCTTCGCGGGCCTCTCCGGCCGCTATCAGCGGGTGTCCGTCGC
>PKCK01000099.1 GCA_002862085.1 Planctomycetota bacterium
CGTGGCGTCCGGCCGTCAGGTCCTCGGAGATGAACATCGGAGCACCCTGATCTTCATCAATAAGCTGGGCAACCTGCTCGGGAGCCAGGGCCAGCTCGATGAGGCTCGACGCTTCCTGAGGGGTTTCCTGACGACCAGTGACCTCCCGGTGGGGCACGAGAACCGCACGGCCGTCGAGGCTGCGCTCGAGCAGCTCGAGACCCCGGGGGGGGACGGCTGACGCAGCGACGGAGGCCCCGAGCTGCCCGGCCGCGCCATCGGGGAGGTCCCCGGAGGCCGGAGCGGGCCATCCGCCACGCGAGAGGCGGGTCGGCGGTTCCAAGCAGCGCGTCGGTCGCTCAGAATCAGTCCCATGAGGATCCCCGACCCGGTCTCCATCGCCCCGGCTGCCGTTGCCGCCGCGCTCCTCGCAGTCTCCTGCAACGGCTCGGGCCCCGCGGTCATGGACGGTGAGAGCACCGTCAGGACCCACGGAGGGAACGCCCCCACGCCGTCCTCCGAGGCGGAACCCGCCGCGGCACCCCAGGGGACCTCGTTCATGGAACCATCGGAGGCTCCCACGGCCCGGTCCGCCAGCCCGCCCGCCGGAGGCGCAGGCAGCCCCCTCGAACTGGACCCCGAGCTCGCGGCCACCCTCGACCCCCGTATGGTCATGGGGCTGCGTCAGGACCCGGGCCAGAGCGCGAAGGGTTCGATCGAGGGCCTGGTCACCTTCGCGGACCTCAGCCTCGTCGGCGTCCCGCTCGACGGTCTCCTCGACTACCTCTTCCGCCCGGAGTCCGAGGAGGCCGCGACGTTCGAGTTCCCCGAGCGTGTCCGCGGTCAGGCGGGAGAGGACAAGGCGGTCATCGGATACATGCTCGCCATCGAGATGAAGCCTCGGTCGAGCGACCAGGTCCTGGAGTTCATGCTCGTGAAGGACCTCGCCGCCTGCTGCTTCGGCGGCTCGCCGCGCCCCGATGAGTGGGTCAACGTGAAGATGAAAGGCGGCGGCTCCGCGCAGTACCACCTCTACCGGCCGGTCGTCGTGCGCGGCGACTTCGAGGTGGGTCGCGTGGAGGACGAGCTCGGGTACGCCTACGGCGTGTTCCAGATGGAGGCGGACGCCGTCGAGCTCTACACGCCGCCGGGCGTCGCGCCTCGGTAGCTCTCCGCGCGCGTCAGCCGATCGCGCCGGCGCGCTTTCGAAGCTCCAGCCCCACGAGCGCGAGGTCGCTCGGCCGGACGCCCTCGATCCGGGATGCCGCGCCGAGGGTGCGCGGAGCGAGGCGCGCGAGCTTCTCACGGGCCTCCGTGCTGAGGCCTTCGATCACGGCGTAGTCGAGATCGGCGGGGATCTCGGAGGTCTCCTGCCGCGCGAGTCGCTCGACCTCCGCGCGCTGGCGCTCGATGTAACCCTCGTACTTGACGTCGATCTCGACGGCCTCACGCACCTCGCCGCTCACGGCGCCGAGCGCAGCGCGGGTCTCCGACGGCGCGCGCTCGAGCACGCGGTCGAAGGAGGCGTCCGGGCGCCGGAGCAGGTCGACGAGGCTCTTGTTCTCGGGCTGCGCTCGCGTCCTCTCGAGCAGCCGCCGCGCCGCCGCGATGGCTCGCTCCTTCTCGTCGATCGCGTCGAGACGCGCGGCGTCCACGAGCCCGACCTCGGCCGCGCGCCGCACGAGACGGCGGTCCGCGTTGTCCTGGCGCAGGAGGAGGCGGTACTCGGCCCGGCTGGAGAACATCCGGTAGGGCTCGCTGGGGTTGGTGATGATCAGGTCGTCGACCATCACCCCCAGGTACGCCTCGTGACGGCGCAGGACGAACGGCGCCCGATCCTGGACCCAGAGGGCGGCGTTCGCCCCTGCGATCAGCCCCTGCCCGCCGGCCTCCTCGTAGCCAGAGGTGCCGTTGATCTGCCCGGCGAGGAACAGCCCCGGGACCGAGCGCAGGGCGAGCGTGTCGGAGAGCTGGCTCGGCTGAACGAAGTCGTACTCCACGGCGTAGCCGTGGCGCAGGAAGCGCGCGTTCTCCAGCCCGGGGACCGTCGCGACGAAGGCTTCCTGGATCTCCGCGGGCAGCGAGGTCGAGATGCCGTTGATGTAGAGGACGTCCGTCTCGAGCCCCTCGGGCTCGACGAAGATCTGATGCCGCTCCCGGTCGGGGAAGCGCATGATCTTGTCCTCGATGGACGGGCAGTAGCGCGGACCGACGCCCTCGATGCGCCCGCTGTACATCGGCGCGCGGTGCACGTTGTCCGCGATGATCCCGTGGGTCTTCGGCGTCGTGTAGGTGATGTGGCAGGGCACCTGGCGCTGGAGCGGGAAGCGCGCGCGGTCGGTCAGGTACGAGAAGGGTGAGGGGTGCGCGTCGCCCGGCTGCGCCTCCATGGCGCCGAGATCCACGCTCCTCTTGTCGAGCCGCGGCGGGGTGCCGGTCTTCAGGCGGCCGAGCCGCAGGCCGAGCCGCTCGACGTCGCCGGAGAGGCCCTCTGCGCTTCGTTCGCCGATACGCCCGCCAGTCGCCTGCGCTTCGCCGGTGTGCATCACTGCGCGCAGGAAGGTTCCAGTCGTCAAGATGGTCGCTGGCGCGCGGAGTTCGCGCCCGTCCTCGAGCCGGACGCCCACGACCCTCAGGCCGTCGTCTGCGTCGTCGAAGAGCAGCCCGGATGCGCCGCCCTCGACGAGCTCGACGCCGGGCTGGGCGAGCACCGCGCGCGTGGCGGCCGCGCGGTAGAGGTGGCGGTCGGACTGGCATCGCGGCGCGCGCACCGCGGCGCCCTTCGCCGTGTTGAGCATCCGGAACTGGATGCCGGTCTCGTCCGCGATCCGCCCCATCGCGCCGCCGAGGGCGTCGATCTCGCGAACGATCTGGCCTTTGCCCAGCCCCCCGATCGCCGGGTTGCAGCTCATCTCCCCGACCTTGTCGGCGTCGAAAGTGACCATCACCACGTGCGCACCCAGGCGCGCGGCAGCGAGGGTCGCCTCGACGCCAGCGTGCCCACCGCCGACGACGAGGACGTCCGCGACGCGCCCGGAGAGCCCGGGCCCATCGAGACGCGGCGTGCCGTGAGCGTGGCGCGCGGGATCGAGGCTGGTCTCGTGGGAGGTCATGACGACGGGGACGGTCCGGCGTGGGGATCCCTGGAACCGGTCCGACGGGGCTTCGGTGGCCGCAGGGGGCCCTGATCGGCCGAGCGCCAGGGCGACGCCGGCGCGGGAGACTATCCGAATGGGGGTCCGGCGCGGACGCGGGCCTGCCGAAGCGTTGGATCGAGGGCCGTCTCGGCCTAGGATCGAGGCGCAACGCGCCTGCGTCATGAACTCCTGGGTCTTCCGCAACCTCGACGAGCTCCGCCGCATCTACTGCGGGGGACGCGACGGCTCCGGCTCGGGGGCGGATCGGGGGCTGCTCCACGTGGCCCCGGCGCCCCTCGCCGAGGACGGCACCCTCGAAGTCGCTGGCCCGACGCTCTACGGCGACCCCACGCACGGCTTCGGACCGCGCGCGGCCGGCTGGGACGGCCGTGGCCCCGGATGGGACCGAGGCATCGACCGCGACTGAGCAGCGCAGGCCTGACGTAGCTCTTGCCGGGCGCCGGCACGCGCAGCGCGACGAGGCTCCCTGCGGCTGTATTCTCTGGTGACACCATGGGCATCCCCATCCTCCTCCTCGTCGGCCTCGCCTGTCCGGCCGCGTCCGTCGTGCCTCCGCAAAGCACCACGCAGGACGACGGCGCGTCGACGCGCAGCCTCGAGGAACTCCTCGACGAGGCTCGCCGCGCGCGCGTACGCGCGGAGGCCGAGCTGCGGCCAGCGGTTGCGGAGATCATGGACGGGCTCGACGCGTCCGTGGCGCGCCGCCCGACCGCGAGGACGGACACCGCCAAGCAGGAGCTGATGCAGCTGGGCGAGGCAGCGCTGCCGCTCGTCGTGCCCTACCTCGACCCCGGTGAGTCCACCGAGAACGGGCCCCGGCTCCGGGCGCAGATCGCCGCGGAGGTGCTCCACGAGCGCCCGTCGATCGGCGTGACGAGCGCCCTGCTCGACGCCGCCGCCGCGGGCACGCCGACGGCGCGCCGCGGCGCCCTGTTCGCGCTGCGTACGACCCCCGAGCCGCGGCGGGCGCTCCCTTCGATCGTGACCATCGCCCGCGGCGCCGAAAAGGCCACCGGTGAGGACGGAGAGGAGAAGGCCCGAACAGCCGTCCTCGTGTCCTGCTATCGCACCATCGCAGCACTCGGACAGCCGGGATCGACCACCTTCCTGTCCGAGGAGATCGCGAGCGGAGAGCCCGACCGCCAGCGACTGGCCATCGGCGCCCTCGAGTACGGGCCGACCGACGCCGTCGTCGGTCAGGTCATCGAGCTCTTGCGCTCGAACGCAGCCGCCGGCCTCGCGGAGCCGATCATCGGCTTCCTCGGGCGCCGCGACGTGCTCCTCGCAGAAGAAGATCTCGCCGAGGCCTTCATCGATCTTGGGCTCCGACCTGGCCTCTCCCCCGAGGATCGGATCGGCGTGTTCGACCTGGCCCGGATCACCGACGCGGACATGTCCACCGCTGCCAAACGGAAGCTCGAGAAGGACTACGGAGACGCGAGCTCGTCGGACCTGCGACGCGCCGCGCTCCTGCTCCTCGCCCGCAACAAGGACCGTAGCGCGAAGCGCGACCTGCTCGAGCCCTTCGAGGAACAGATCGCCGCGGGTGGCCGGATGGTGGCGATCGCCTACCGGAACCGCGCCGAGCTCAACCACGCGATCGGCGAGTGGAGCGCGGCGGTCAAGGACTGGCGCTCGGCCATGAAGGCGAGCAAGGCGCAGCGGCTGCGGGGCGACGAGAGCCGCGAGCAGGTGGGCATCGCGAAGTCGCTCGCCCGCATGAAGAAATACCGCGAGGCGGCGGAGTACCTCAAGGACTCACCGCTCACGCTGCGAGCGCTCCAGGAGCTCGGCCGGGAGCGGGACTTCCGGGAGATGCGCGGCACCAAGTGGGGTCAGGTCTTCCGCCTCTAGGTGCACCGCAGACTCCCTTCGGCTCGAGCTCGGAAGGCAGCTGCGCGGACCGGGTGCGGCCCGCGGCCGACCGAAGGGCGCCGCCCGGGTCAGCTGAGAGCTCTCTCCGATCGCCGCGCGGGACGAAGGGTGTGGGCCTCCTTCGCCGAGGGACGCCTCCGATCCGGCCGGAGAGAACGCGCGAGGGTCCGGCGACGCCGCGGGGCCCCCATACGACGGGTTCACGCCCCCGTCGAGCGCCACGACGAACGACAATACCGCGAGCGCCCTCGAGGCGCCTCCGCCCCATGACCGACACCACCATCCGCTCGACCGGCCTCACCCTCGAGACCGGGATCCCGATCTGCCAGACGGACCTCCCGCTGGACTGGTACCAGGAGGAGTTCAAACCGTACGCGGAGGAGTACCTCGCGCTCCCGGATCGTCATCCGGAGACTGTCCTCCCCTGGCTCGACCGGTACACGCTGCCGGCCCTGGACCACTTCGGGGACGAGCTCCTGCTGCTCGCGCACTTCTACATGGGCGGCGAGATCGTGAAGCTGGTCGAGCGCTACCAGGGCGCCGTCTCCGACAGCTACGTCCTCGCGCTCCAGGCCCTGGAGAACCCGGGGAAACGGATCATCGTGGAGTCCGCGGTCCACTTCATGGCCGAGACGGTGGCGATCCTCAGCCATCCCCACCAGGAGGTCTGGATCACCAACCCCAAGGCGGGCTGCACGATGGAGATGCTCGCCAAGGACCACCTCGTCGAGCCGATCGCCGACCAGCTGCTCGAGCGCTACGGCGATGACCTGCTCTGCATCGCGTACATGAACACCAGCGGGCGCCTCAAGGCCCTCGCCGGCCGCACGGGCGGCGCCGTCTGCACCAGCTCGAACGCGCACCACGTCGTCGAGTGGGCCAGGGCCCAGGGGAAGAAGCTCTTCTTCGTCCCCGATCAGCACCTCGGGCGGAACGTGGCCGACCGCCTGGGCATGGATCAGTCGAAGCTCCTCGCGCTGCCGAACCCCCAGACGCACGGCGCCAACTACACCCTCGCCGACGTCGACGGCGGCCTCGAGGCCCTCGACGCCGCCGAGATGATCCTGTGGGGCTCGTACTGCGGCGTGCACACGGTGTTCACCCCCGAGATGGTCGAGCACTGGCGCGCCGACGGTCGCCGCGTCCTCGTGCACCCCGAGTCGCCACTGGAGACCGTGCGCGCCGCGGACGGCTCGGGCAGCACCAACTACCTGTGGGACGCGGTCCTCGCAGCGAGGCCCGGGGATCGCCTCGCGATCGGGACCGAGGGACACTTCGTCCGCAACGCTCGCGTGGAGGGCGCCAAGCGCGGGGTCGACATCGTTCACCTGGCAGAGATCCCCGGATCTCTCGCCGCCGGATGCGGCTGCGCGACCATGAGCCGGAACGACCCTCCCCACCTCGCCGGGATGCTCGACCTTCTCCGGCAGGGCAAGGCGCCCGCGATCAATCGTGTCCTCGCTGGTGACTCCGTGGACGAGGTGAGCGGCGCGCGCGATCGACTCCGAGACGACGAGCGCGCCGAGCTCGTGGTCCAGGCCCGGGCGGCACTCGAGCGCATGATCGAGGTGACCGAGCGGCACCAGGGGTCCTGAGCGGAGGGGCGGAGATACACTTCGCCCCATGTCCGACGAGGCCCCCCCCTGCCGCCAGGGCCAGCCCCTGGCC
Organism: Planctomycetota bacterium; assembly: GCA_002862085.1. GTDB lineage: Bacteria > Planctomycetota > UBA1135 > UBA1135 > Saltatorellus. The sequence goes on from PKCK01000099.1 coordinate 6,681, forward strand.
CACCGCCCGGTCACCGAGCTCCGCCACCTCGACCACCTCCTCGAGGGCGCCTTCCCGAGCTTCGGGGGCGGCTACATGCGCCGCGTCTGGGGCCTTCTGGACCGCGCGATCGGCGAGGGCGTACCGATGACCCTCGCGGTCGCGGGCCCCGTCACGGCCTCCGGCCAGCACATCGCGTGGCTGAACCCGCTCCTCGACACGGGGTGGTTCTGCCTCCTCTCGACGACCGACGCGGTCTGCTATCACGACGGGCACCGCTCCCTCGACGACGCGGCGAAACACCCGATCCACGAGGTCCCCATCTTCGGTGACGACGGAGCTCTGCGGGACGACCGCATCATCCGGATCACCGACGTGGGCTTCGACGAAGACCTACTGCTCGGCCAGGACGAGCTCCTCCGTCGCATCCTCGCCCGCCCGGAGTTCCAGCGTTCCATGTCGGGGACGGAGCTCCGCAACCTGCTCGGCCGCGCCTACGCGGAGCAAGAGGCGCGCACCGGCGCGCCCGAGGGTCTCCTCGCCCTCTGCCACCGGAAAGCCATCCCGGTCTTCGTCGGCGCGCCCTCCGACGGCTCCGTCTTCCTCAACTCCGTGAAGCTCTGGGCTCTGGCGCGCGCAGGTCGGGGTGAGCACCGCCTCGACGTCGATCTGCACCTCGAGGTCTTCGAGAGCTGCGCCTACCACGTGTGGGGACAGGACGCCGACGCGGCCGCGGCCGAGGACCGGCCCGCCAGCCTGGGAGCCCTCGTGCTGGGCGGCGGCGTACCCAAGAACTTCAACCTCCAGCCCGAGCCCGCTCTCAGTCAGATCCTCGGCTTCGAGGAGATCGGCGGGTACCTCTACGACATCCAGATCACGACCGCGCCGGTCACGGACGGCTCCCTCTCGTCGTGCCCGCCTGCGGAGGCGGTCACCTGGGGCAAGGTCGACAAGGACGCGTACCAGCGCACGACCGAGTCGATGCCGGCCGACTACTCGATGGTCATGCCGATCCTGACGAAGGCGCTCCTCGACAAGCGCGCGCGACTCGAGCGGCTGCGGGAAGAGCTCGGGGAGGACGTCCTCCTCCAGCGGCACCCCGAGGCCCGCGGGTACCTGCGGAGCGTCGATGGCTACCGCCTGTTCGAGCGACGGGACGCGCTCATCGAGACCCTCCAGACCGAGGTCGGCCGCCGCGCGGCCGACTCCTGAACGCCCCGGGGGAAACGGAAGAGCGCCCCGGCGCCGGCCCGAGGGGGCCGGCGCCGGGGCGCTCGCGAGGGATCACCGCCCGCTGGAGCTGTCCCTCAGCGGAAGGTGACGCTCGTCGCGCTCGTGAAGTTGCTGGTGGCGATCCCGAAGATCGAGTCCCGGAACCACGCCGTGAAGCTGAAGGTGTCGCCAGCCTCGGCCATGACCGGGCTCGAGCCGAGCGGAAGCGTCGTCAGGTCGATCGCGACCGAGAACTCGCCGGCGGCGGAGGCGGCGACGATCTGCCCGGGACCCACGAAGCGACCGAGCGGTGCGCCCAGGCAGAGGTTGCCAGCGCTGTTCCCGGGATTCGGCACGAACCCGCGATCCGGGCTCACCAGGAAGATCCCGAACTGCCCGGGCGGGAGGCGATCGGCTCGCAGGGTCACGTCGTTGCTCGCCGCGTAGGGGCTGCCCTCCACGCGGAGTCGCGCCGACTGACCCGTGGAGTTGAGCATGGCCTCGCAGTAATCGACGCCGAGCGCGTTGCGCTCGTTGAGGTAGACCCGGGTGCCGGAGCAGCGGCCCACGACCATGTCGCGGTCACCGTCGTTGTCGATGTCGAAGATCGCCACGTCGTGGGTCCCGCGGAGGGCCGGGAGGCCCCGGGCGCCATAGGTGCTGCCCGATCGCTCCTCGACGAGGCTGACGAACCCGCCGACCGTGCCGCCGCGGTTGTGATAGATGTGCAATCTGCGGTCACACCCGCCGAGGTCGACGTCCACGTCGCAGATGATCGCCTCCGCGAAGTCGTCGCCGTTCAGGTCGACGATGTAGTTGTTGCTGCCGAACCCGTCGTCGGTGTTGAAGATCCGGGCGGGCCCCCAGTCGACGCGACCGAAGACATCGTTCCCCTCGTTCAGGAGATAACGGTCCTCCTCGTCGTCGCTCAGGATCATGTCCGGACGGCCGTCCGCGTTCAGGTCCCCGGTGGCCACGTGATACGGAGCTCCGCTGTAGGGCTCCTGGAGGGTGTTGAAGAAGCCCTCGTTGTTCGAATTGTTGTAGGCGATCGACGAGCGCGTCAGGCCGCCGGTCTGCCCGGACCCCGACACGGAGATGACGTCCTGGACCCCGTCCCCGTTCATGTCGTCGATGACGGCCGAGGTGCCGAAGGAGGACCCGCGCATCGCCGGGGTCATGCGGGCGGAGCTCTCGTCCGTGAAGAAGCCCGCCCCGTCGTTGATCAGCAGACGGTCGTTGAGATCGACCTGGGCCTGCTGCTCGTAGTGGGAGAAGTAGATGTCCGGATAGCCGTCGCCCGTCACGTCGCCCACCGCGACGCCGCACATGTTCGGATAGGTCCCCCAGTCGGGGATGCGCGCCTCCTGGTGGAAGAAGCCCTGCCAGACGCCGCCGACCTCCCCGAGGTTCATGTAGATCCGCGGGTGGGAGATCGCCTTGGGCTGTCCAGGGGAGAACGTGGTCGCGGTCACGAAGTCGAGCCACCCGTCCTGGTCGAAGTCCCCCACCGCGACGTCCCTGTCGTTCGTCGGCGTCAAGAAGCCGCTGTCACCAGGGACGTCCGTGGTCGCCGCGTGGAGCGCGCTCTCGTCCGTGAGGACGCCGTTGCGGTTCATGAACAGGACGTTGCGATAGCGGCCGGTCGTCGTGAAGGGCTGCTTGCGAACGCAGATGAGATCGATCCAGCCATCACGGTCGAAGTCCCCGGTGGCGTAGTCCTTCTCTCGCACGTCTCCGAGGCCGACGGCGTTGCCGGCCGAGATCCGCGAGTCGTCGCGCGTGAACTCCGCCCAGTCCACGGACTGGGCCCAGGCCGGCGTCAGCGAGAGGCCGCAGGCGGCCGCGAGGTAGAGAGCTTTCATGTTGATCATGGTGAGGGGAACCGGCGAGAAGCGCCAGTCGTGGGATGCCCGCGGCGGGTCAGCGGTCTGCCGCGGCGTAGACGTCGGCGTCCGCGTCCAGCCCGGCCTCCCGCAGGAGCCGGACCAGGCGCGTGTAAGAGCGAGGGGCGGCGTGGAACCAGCGCGGGCCGCGCTCGAGGCTCCCGTCTCCATCGGAGAACGCGTTGCGTCCCGCGGCCGGGCCGGGCGCGATCACCAGCCGCTGTACGTCACTCAGCATCCGGTCGCGCCGGAGCGCGCCGAGCTGGAGTGCCTGGACGTTGCCGCCACGGTCGAGGAGCAGGCTGACGGGCAGCGCGAGCTCCGCGCCCGGGCCGAGCACGGACTCCACCAGCGCGCGGACGAAGTCCCCGACGCGGGCAGGGTCCGCAGCCTCGAGACTCACGACGGAGACGGTCACGGGATCCTCGGGCCGGAGCTGCTCCAGGAGGAGCGGGACCTGCGCCTCGCACGTGGCGCACGTGTCGCTCTTCAGGACGAGCAGCCGCGCCGCGCCTCGGGCCTCGCCGGACGCGGGGAGGGACAGGATCGCGCGGGCGCGCTCCGTCGGGAGCGCATGCGGCGTCCGCAGGACCACGCGATCCGGCAGCGGGGCGCGCTCGAGTTCCCCGCGGTCGAGGCCGAGCTCCCGCGCGGGCTCGCCGCGACTCTCGCTCAGGAACCCGCGATCCGGCGTGAGCTCGAAGCGGTCCCCGAGGTGGCCGCTGCTCCGCATGGCTCCGCCGCGGCCGCTCCCGAGCGAGTAGCTGATCCCGACGACCTTGTCCCCTTCCCTGAGCGGCGCCGCCAGGCTGCTGCGCGAGGAGGCGAGATAGCCGTCCGTCCCGGAACCGCCGCCGAGCCTCAGCCGTCGCTCTGCTCCGCTGCGATCCTGAACGTCCACATCGACGCTCGTCACCAGGACCTGCGAGACCACGCGGACCGTCCGCCCGGTCCCTCGCTGGTTCTCGAGGTACCGCAGCGCCGGCCCGCTCCGCGACCTCAGCCAGAGGTCCTCGTCCCCGTCGCCGTCCCAGTCGCACCGCAGCGCGACGCGGCCGTCATCCGCGTGGTCGAGACCCGCGATCGCCGACACGTCCACGAACGTCCCGTCACCGACGGCTCGCCACGCGCGGTTCCGTTCGTGCCCGCTCCAGGAAACGCCGCGCTCCATCGAACGGGCGAGGTCGCCCCAGCCCGCTCGCGCAGCCCGCGCGCCCTGGCCCTCGACGTCCTGCGGCGCCACGCGCCGCCAGAACTCGCTTCAGAGGTCGCCGGGCTCGGGCCCGGTCAGAAATCCCGCCGGGACGAAGATGTCGAGGAGACCGTCGCGGTCGAAGTCGGTCATCACCCCGCCCCAGCCCCAGCGGCCCATCTCGATGCGCGCGCCCTCGCTCCGCTCGAAGCCCCCCTTCCCGTCGGAGAGATAGAGCGAGTTCCCCGAGGCCAGCCCGCGGATGCGCCGGCGGGCCTCCTCGCCGAGCCCCTCGCCGAAGGAGTCCTGGAACGCCAATCGCCGGCCAGCGGACGAGTACATGTTCGTCACGTGGAGGTCGAGGTCGCCATCTCCATCCACGTCTCCCCAGCTCGCTCCCATGCCAGCGCCCGGATCGCACACGGGCGAGTCCACGGCGCGGAAGGACACGCCGCGATCGCGCTCGAACAGCTGGTTGCTCCCGAAGTCGTTGACCACGTAGAGGTCGAGGCGGTCATCGCCGGTGGCGTCGACGAACTGCGCGGAGAGACTGAACCGGCCGCCCGCTTCGGACAGTCCCGCTTCCTCGGTGATGTCGCTCCAGGCCCCCCCGCGCCACTGGAACAGATGATTCGAGGGCCCGTTGCGAGCCTCGTGGAAGGGCGTGGGCACCGCGTCGCCGTAGCGCGTCGCGACGTATCGCGTGCCGAAGACCTCCGGTACGGCGTCGCCGTCGAGCCGGGCCGCCGCGATGGAGTAGAAGCTCGCCTCGTCGGGCGCGCGCAGCATCCCCGTCACGGAGAACGGCCCCTCACCCGCGTTCTCCTGGACCACGATCACGGGACCCAGCGCGCTCACGACGTCGTCGTCGCCGTCGCCGTCCATGTCGACGAGCAGGACCCCCTTGGTGTCGTCGAGCCACGCGACCCCGTGCTCCTCGGCGACGTCCCTGACGCGGCCGGACTCCTCCTGGACCAGCAGCAGGTTGGGGACCCCCGAGGGCATGGCCACGTAGAGATCGGGAAGCCCATCACCGTTGACGTCGCCCGCGGCGATCCCCTGATGGCCGAACCAGGCCGAGAGCGCAGCGTCGTCGAGACGCGTGGCGAGACGGTCCAGGCCCACTCCCAGGAGCTCCGCGAGCTCGGGCTCCTCGGCGAAGACGCCAGCGGTCCGCTCCACGAAGTAGGGGTCGTCGAGCTGAGAGCGCTCGAAGGACACCAGCTCGAGCTTCATGCAACGCTCGTCCACGTCGAAGGACGCGCACGCCAAGGCCGTCGCCTGCCAGACCGGCGGCAGCCCCAGCTCCTCCACGCCGCGCACCTCGATCCGGAGATCGAGGATCATGCCGCCTGCGTCCCGCCGCGCGCCGATCGTCTTGATCTTCACCTCGCACTCGCCCGGGAAGACCTCACCCCGGACGAAGCATCCTCGCCACGCGGCGGCGACGGTCTCGGCGCGCTCGGCGCCGTAGGAGCGGACCGTGAGCAGACCAGCGATCTCCGACTCGATCCACTCCTCCGACGAGGGGGCCGGCGCGACGAACACGACGCCCGCGCCCAGCGGGCCGGCCTCGCGCCCGTCCACGAACTCTCCGAGCGCCTCGAGCCAGGCCGCCTTCCTCTCGACGAACGCCTCGACCTCGTCCGGGGTCGGGCCGTCGGGCCCCTCCCCACCCTCGTGGCCCGAGGCCACGGGAGCGAGGAGAGCCGCGGCGGCCAGCGCCGCGCAGACGGGCCGGCGTCCGGTCATCAGGGGCAGACCGTGAAGCGCGCCGCCTCGGACAGTCCGACGGTCGTGCCGTCCGCCGCGAAACGGTCGCGGTAGAGCCACTGGCAATGGATCGTCTCGCCGAGCATGAGGCCCTGGCTCGCGAGGAAACCCGCGTCGACGACGCGGCTGAAGCTGCCGCTGCAGTTCGTCCCGTACGCCCCGGTCCCGCCCGAGGTTCCCGGCTCCAGGATCCTGACGAGCGGCTGGGCCACGCAGAGAGTGCCGCCGAAGAGCGGCGTCTGTGCCTCGTCCCGCCCGAAGACGAACATCCCGAACTGACCGTTGATCACGTCCGAGACGGTGAGGGTCAGCGACCCGCTCCCGCTCGACGAAGCCTGGCCGGAGCCCTGGATCGTCGCCACACAGCCGCCGGAGTTCACCTTGCCGGTGCAGTACGAGTGGGTTCCGCATTCCAGCACGATGATCGTGAGCGATGCGGGGGCGAGGACATCGACGGGGCGCACCCGCCAGAAGCCGGCTGGCGATTGGCTCTCGAGGGCGTTCGCGAAACCGCCCGAGAGCGAGAGCGTGTAGGTGCCCGCCGTCGACGGCGCGGTCACCGATCCGATGGCGAGGGTCTCCGGCGCGCCGTCCGCGAACCCGGTCACGACGATGCCCGAAGGCGTCGGCGCGAACTGGTTGGCGATGGTGTTCATCGCACCGCCCACCTGGAGCAGACCGCCGGCCTCGGCCGTCCCGCCGTAGCCGGCGGGATTGTTGAAGCCGCGCGGCGCGACGAACTCCTGGACCGGACCGGACGCGGGCGCCGCCATGGGATCGAGCGCCCCACCGTCGAAGGTGGCGTCGAAGGCGAACATGCAGAGACCCAGACTCGCGTCGCCGCCGAGCAGGCCCGTCACCTGGTAGTCGACGGTCGCTCCCGCGATGACGTGCACCACCGGGCCCTGCCCGGTGGTCACCTCGAGTTGGAGGGTCGTCTGGCCCGCGGAGCTCGCGACGAGTCCGAGCGCGATCGCGGCGTGGAGGATGCTCTTGTTCATCGTCATCATCTCGCTCACTGTCCCGTCCAGGCGCGCTGGAGCTTGCCGAACTCGACGAGGTCGAAGTCCCCGTCCTGGTCCACGTCCGCGATGGCGCCAGGATCGTCCGGCGTGATCGGGGTCGCCGGCGCCGGGCCAGTGGCGAAGGGTTCGACGAAGAACCAGTCGAACTCGTCGATCGTGTTGTTCACGTCCCAGTCGAACTCGGCTCGGCCGAGGGAGGTCAGGAAGGCGATGACCGCGTCCTTGTCCTGCTGGCCGAGGGCCTGGTAGGCCGCGGCCGAAGGGGCGGCGGTCCCGCCGTGCTCCGCGATGGCGCTCTCCACGTTGTCGGCGAAGGTGCCGCCGAGGGCTCGGCCGTCGTGGAGGTAGGCGTTGCGCTGGACGAGGCCCCAGAGCGGGCGCGTCATCATCTCGGTCTCGGTGGCCTCGCCCTCCACGATGCCGTCACCGAGGAGGCCCATGTCGTGCAGCAGGAAGTCCGAGTAGGGCTGGATCAGCTGCCCGGAGAGCGCCGCCTCCGGCGCGTTTCCCGTCGTGTAGCGGCCCACGTGGCAGTCGGCGCAGCCGATCGCCTCGAAGACGGCCTCGCCGGTCATGCCCGAGCGCGGCGTCTGCGCCGGCGCCGCCAGGAGCCGCTGGAAATCGGTGAAGCGCTCGGTCCGCCGCACGCCGAAGGCATCGGGGAGGTCCTCCGGATCCGCGACCGTGTCGCACTGCGCGAGCAGGGCCATGTCACCGTTCGGCGCGTTCTCGAACGGCAGCTCGGGGCTGGTCAGGCCCATCTCGTTGAGCGCAGCGTCGAGGGAGAAGCTCTCCACGGTCGCGATGCCACCCTTCCAGCCGAAACGACCGACGCGCTGCGGCCCGTTGGGGTCCTCGAAGGGCTGCACCATGTGCACCCGGCCCGCGAGGCCGAAGGGCTGGTTGGCCGCTCGGTCGAGCAGCACGCTCTCGGGGATCGCCTCGAGCAGGCCCAGCCCGAAGAGGATCGGCGTCCCCCGCTCGGCCGTCACCGTCGCCTGGACCGGCACGGTCTCACGGCATCCGATGTTGAAGAACTGGTCCTGGAGCAGCGTGCCGCCGAATCCGTCGAGGGACTGGAACGGAGCTCCGTTCGCGGCCGCGATGCCGAAGCGGGTCACGCGCCGCGTCCCGAACCCGCCGATCGCCGGCACGTTGTGGCAGCCCGCGCAGGTGACCTCGTTGAAGATCGGGCCGGCGCCCTCCGACTGCAGGACCGGCGTCGTGAATGCGACGAGCCCGGCGTCGAAGCGAGCCAGCTCGGCAGACGTCAGCCCGGACACGGGCCGGCCCATGACGGGCTGCGGCTCCTGGGCCATGAGAGGGGTCGCGGCGGCCACGAAACCCGCGAGCGCGAGCGCGCGCGCGAGGGCCGGCGACGTGCGTCGCACCGGAACCATCGAATCCTGGGAAGGGGTGGGAGGGGAGTCCTGCCCCGAGGGGCGGGGAGCGAGGCGACCGCGACGAAGCGTCGAGCGCCGGGTGCATAGACTAACCGTCCGCGCTCGATGTTCCCTTACAGGGACATCACGTGGCCGTCGAAAACAGGGGTCGAAAGCGATCTCCGTCTCGATCGAGCGACAGAATGCCGCAGCCTCACCAGAGCCAACCGCCGCCGCTCTCGAGCGCGTCGGCGGTGACACGCCGGCCCCTGAATCCGTCCCAGATGCCCTTGGCCTTGGCGAGCACCGCGCGTGCCTCACCCCGCGGAGCGCGCAGGACGAGGAGCAGCGGCAGGCTGGCGACGTCGAAGAGGGCGAAGCGAAGCCAGTGAACGGCGCCCCCGTGAGCCTTGAGGAACCGCACGGAATTCACCGCCTGCATCCACTTCCGGCGCGCGCCATATCCCCCGCCGGTGGCACTCGAGGGCGCGTGGTGGGCCGCGTGCTCGCCGAGCACCCGCACGCCCCAGCCTGCACGCCGCGCGCGCAGTCCGAGCTCGACGTCCTCCATGTAGGCGAAGTAGCTCGCATCGAAGAGCCCGACGTCCGCGAGCGCGGCCGCGCTGGCCACGAGCGCGCAGCCCACCACGTAGTCCACGTCACGAGTCGTGCTCCACTCCGGCCCGTCGAGCGCCCCGTTCCCCAGGAGCGTCGAGACGTTCTGGCGATGGTCCTGGCGCCCACCCGCGCACCACACGCGCCCGCTGCCGTCGTCGAAGAGGACGCGCGGCCCCACGAGGCCGAGCCGCTCGTCGGCGTCCAGCGCTGCACAGAGCGCGCGGAGCACGCTGTCGCCCTCCGTGAAGCGCAGGTCGTTGTTCACGAACGCCACCGCCCGCGCACCCGACGCGAGCGCGTGCCGCGCCCCCTGATTCGCCCCCTCGCCGAAGCCGAGGTTGCTCCCGTTGTCGAGGTGCACGAGACCGGGGAGCGCCGCCGCCACGGCGTCACGCGACCCGTCCGCCGACGCGTTGTCCACGAAGACGACCCGCTGCGGTGGTACTCCCTCGGCGAGGACCGATCGCAGGCAGCGCAGGTTGCCGTCCGCGCCGCCGTTCCAGTTGACGACGACGACCCAGAGCCCGTCGAAGCTGCTGCTCACGTGCGCTCCTCCTGGCCGGGCGCTGGCCGGGCTTCCGTGACCTCCGAGTCCACCTCACCGCTCGCCAGGAGGGTCGAGATGCGCTCGCCGGGAGCCACGTCCCCCGCGTCCCCCACGACCGAGCCGTCGGCCCGTCGGGTGATGGAGTAGCCGCGCTCCAGGACGGCGTGGGGAGACACGGCAGCCAGCGTCCGCGCGAGCAGCCGCAGTCGGTCCTCGGCGAACCGGGCCCGGCGATCGCCGGCTCCGATCAAGTCTTCTGCAGCGCGGGTGAGCGCCTCCGCGCGCCGCTCCAGCGCCCGGTCGACGGCACCCGTGAGCCCCGCCGCGAGCGCGCGCAGACGCTCCTCGGCGCGGCCGACCCGCGCGAAGGGCCCACCCCGCTCGAGACGTGACCCCGCGCGCTCCAGCGCCGAGGCGCCGCGCTCCAGGCGCGCCGCCACCGCGCCCCGAAGGCGCCGGCCGAGCTCGAGCGTCTGAGCCTCCCGCCGCTCGAGGGCCCGTTCCACCGCGTCGCCGAGGTAGGCGGCGCTGCGCTGGAGCGCATCCTCGAGCGCCCGGCGCTCCGGGATCGCCGTCTGCGCCGCGTCCGTGGGCGTGTGCGCGCGATGATCCGCGACGTGATCGATGAGGGTCGTGTCCGTCTCGTGACCGACCCCGCTGACCACCGGCACGCTCGCCGCGAAGGCCGCGCGCGCCACGGCCTCGTCGTTGAAGCACCACAGGTCCTCGATCGCGCCGCCCCCGCGGCAGACCACGATCACGTCGACACCGCTCCGATCGAGACGTTCGATCGCGCCGGCGATCTCCCGCGCCGCGGCCTGACCCTGGACGCGACTGTGAGCGAGTCGCACCGGGAACCCCGACCAGCGGAGCGAGCGCGTTCGAAGGAAGTCGCGCCACGCGTCGGCGTCGCGGCTCGTGACGACGCCCACGACGCGAGGGAGCCGCGGCAGCGGCCGCTTGCGGTCGAAGAGCCCCTCGTCCCGCAGCTGAGCCTTCAAGCGCTCCAGCTCCGCCAGCAGGGCGCCGAGCCCTCGCGCCTCCACTCGGTCGACGATCAGGCTGTGCTTCCCGTAGGGCGGGTAGACGTCCAGGGAACCGTGGCAGACGACCCGCGCGCCGTCCTCCAGCTTCACCGCACCGAGAGCGCGAGGCACCTGGCTCCGCCAGATCTTGGCGTCCAGGGCGGCGCGATCGTCCTTGAGCGTGAAGAAGACGTGCCCGGAGGCCACCGTCTTGGGCCGGCTGATCTCCCCTTCGACGGCCACCCGACCGAACCCCTTCAAGGCAGCATCGATTCGCTCCGTCAGCCCCGCCACCGACTCGACCGGCGGGCCCTCGGCAGGCCCCGCGTCCGGGCGTCGAGCCGAAGCTGCGGGACGGCCGCGACGGCGGGCAGCGCCGCTGCCGCGGCGCCGCCGCGGAGGATCGTCGAAGAGACTCACGCCGGGAAGATTACACCCCGCCGGCTCCCGTCAGAACGATCGGAGCGGTTCAGCGAGCCACCAGCGGGATCTCCGAGGCCCGCCAGGTGGGCGCGTCCGCGAAGGGCAGGAGGATGCGGTAGGTCCCGTCGAGGAACGGAGCCACGCGCGCGCCGCGCTTGACCGAACCGTCGCGGAGCAGGATCTCGACGCTGCCCGAACCGGGAACACGCACCTCCGCCGCGTCCGCGAACACGCGACGCCGCACCTGTCCGGCCGCGTCGAGCTCGACGAACTGCACATCCATCAGGCGACGCTGCCGCACGCCGCCGAGCCCCGCGATCCGCCAGCTGCTCGACCCCGCAGGCGCCGAAGCCGCGAGCAGCTGGGTCAAACGGACGCGCAGGCCCGGCAGGTCCCAGGTGCCGTCGTCCAGATCCGCGTCGACGTCGTCTCGATCCACGAGTTCGGGGACGGCCTCGATCCACGGTCTGGGGTCCACCGAGGGAAAGGCCATCCGCCTCACCCCGGCGGGGGCGGCCGCGCCGGGCTCACCCGCCCCGTTCTCCGCCGACGTGGCGCCCGCCGGAGCCGGGAACGGGGTCCGAACGCCTGCGCGCGACTCGAAGCCATCCTCGAGGACGACGGTGACCACGCGCGCGGCCCGGCTCACCTCGAGGTGCAGGTGCTCCGCGCGCACCATACCGATCAGGCGCCCGCGGTCGTCGAGCAGTCGCGCCACCACAGGGCCCACGCAGGAGCGTCCGTTGCGGTCGTGGAGGAGGCCTGTCTCCAGGAAGTCGACGCCGCGAACGCCGTCGGCGATGAGCAAGGCCTGAAGCCGCCGGCCCACCTCGGCGCTGCGCGCGCGCCTGAGGGCTTCCCGTCGCGCGAGAGCCTCCGCGACCGGATCCGGCTTCGGCTTCATCGACTCCGCCAGGAACCCGGGCGGCTCCGGAAGGCGCACCGCCTCGAAGCCCTGGAGCACTCTCACGTACTCGATCCACTCCTGCTGCTGGCGCATGGCTCGCTCCTGGGCCTCTTGCAGCTCGGTCTCGAGGTCTGCGATGCGCGTCAGCAGTTCGAGCTCACGCCGCGACCACCGCGCCTCCTCCTGCGCGGAGCCGGACACCGAAGCGGACGCGAGCCCGGTCTCCTGGAGGCCGGCGATGGCCGACGGATCCACGGCGGGGAGCGCGAGCAGTACGGCGGCAACACTCATCGCCGATCCTCCTCGCCGGGGGCTGCCTCGCCCCGCGCGTCGATCGCGGCCAGGGACGAGGTCGCCGTACTTCCCTCTCGAACGGAGGGGACGAGACGCAGCTCGGCCTCCACGCCCGGCAGCTTCACCGCGACGACTCCTTCGGGGGCCTCGCCCCACAGGACCAGGGACACCGTCTCCCCGGTCCGCAACGCGCCGGTCGGAGGAGTGAGGAGCGAGCTCAAGGGGTGGCGGGGCCCGGAGACCTCGGCGGAACCGGCACCGCCCGAGAGGAAGACGAGCTCGCCCACGCCCGTGTCGGCGAGCGCCCCCACCGCGACCACCCCGTCGGCCCCTCCATCACCCGCCGCGGTCAGGACGAGCCGCCACGGTTCGCCCCCCGGGACCGCCGTGTGCGGGAAGTGCTCCCGGAGCGCGTTCACGTCGAATCGCTGCCGCTCGGCAACGGGGTGGAGGCGCTCGAGGCGACCGGAGAGGGTCACGCCTTCGCCCAGCGCGACGGAGCCGTCCCAGCCCGGGGTCTCACCGTCGTGGCCGACGCGCTCCGGCGCGGTCGGCGCGGTCGCGGGAGACAGCGGACGCAGGCTCCGGCCGCGCTGCCAGAGCGCGAAGACGAGAAGCGCCGCGGACGGCAGGAAGAGCAGGAGCGCCGGTGCGCGCCCGGCTCGCGCGGGAGCGCGGCGCCGGACGCGCGCGGGCGCGTCGTGGGAGCGGGAGCGCGTCGCCATGGGACGGGCGTGGACGCCGCGCCTCAGTCCTTGTTCCCCTCGTCCCAGTCCTTCTTCTTGTTCTTGTTCCACCAGCGACGGAACGCGGTGGGATCGCGAATCTCGTCGTTCCCGGAGAGGACCTGCAGACTCGTCAGCATCGGGCCGGCGATGATGTCGTAGCGCTTGCGCTCGATGGGGTCGACCTGGTCGACGTCGATGGCGTTCTTCACGCGCGTGATCTGGTCGAGCATCTTCTTGAAGATCTTCTTCCGCTCCTTCTGCTCGGCCTCGCCGTAGTTGCCGAGTCCCTCGGCGGCCGCAGCCTGGACCTGAGCGTCGTGATGGCCGAGGAAGTCGATCAGCGGATCGACGCCGTCCTCGTCCTCGGTCTTGCCGAGCGCGCGAATCAGCCGGCACTTGACGTCCACGTTCTTGGCGAAGTTCTTGTGGTCAGACCACTTCACCAGGTCCTTCACGCTCTCCGGGCCCATGCGCCCGAGCGCGATCGCCGCGGCGTTGAAGAGCTTGTTGTCGAGGATGTTCTCCTTCGACGGCTTGCGCTTGAGCTTGAACACCGCCCCGATCTCCTTGGCGATCGCCTTGCGATCCTTCGGCCCCGACTCCGGGAACTCCTGGAGCATCCGATCGATGATCGCGATGGCCTCGACGTCCTCGTCGCCGCGCTTGGAGACGTGTTTCTTGAAGGCCGCGAGGGCCTCCTTGATCTCGGGGCGCTTGTCGGGCTTCTCCTCGTCGTCCTGCGGAGCGGAGACCGCCGTGGCGGCGAGCGCGACCGGGAGGGTCGATGCGCCGAAGCAGGCGGCGAGGACGAGGGCGAGGGCTCGGGTCTTCGTGATCATCGGAGTCGTGATGGAGTGCGGCGCACGAGCGGCCGGGCCGGCGAGTCGCCGGGCGAGCGGCTCGGGGCCGGGGTCGGTGTGTGGATCGTCGGCGCTGGAGCGCGCGTCCGCAAGGACGCGGCCCCGTGCTCGGTCTCGAAGCGCCGCGCGACCGGATCCGAGCAAGGCCCGTGCCGCGCCTCCTGCTGGCTCCTGTCAGTGATGCGTATGCGGGGACGGCTCCGGGCGTCCCCTCCGGAGGTCACCACCGTGCGGCGTCGCTCGCACGATCGCGTGGGGCGCGAGGGCTCGGAGCAGCCCGTCCGCCTTGTGCCCCGTCTCCGCGTCCTCGAGCGCAGGATCGGAGCGCCAGGTGATCCCCCCGCCCACGTGAAGCGAGACCTCACGCGCATCGCCGGCCTCGCGGTGGACGAGGGTCCGGATGAGGATGTTCAACGACGCGCGCCCGCGGGCATCGACGAAGCCCATGGATCCCGTGAAGAAGCCCCTCCCCTCCCCCTCGAGAGCGGCGATCGCCTCCATGCTCCGCAGCTTCGGCGCGCCCGTGATCGATCCGCCGGGGAACAACGCGCCGACGACGTCGATCGCCGTCGCGTCGGGGCGCAGGCGAGCGCGTACGTCGGCGACGAGGTGATGCACGGACGCGTAGCTCTCCAGGGTCGGGAACCCGCGGACCTCGACGCCGCCGGCCTCCGCGACCCGCCCGAGGTCGTTGCGCTCGAGATCGACGATCATCGCCAGCTCGGCGAGGTCCTTGTCGCTGGCCAGGAGCCTCGCGCGGCTCTCCGCGTCCTCGGCCGGTGAAGCGCCGCGCGGGGCGGTCCCCTTGATCGGCCTGGTGCGCGCGACGCGGTCGTCCTCGCCGTCCGGCCCGAGCTCGAGAAGGAGCTCAGGTGAAGAGGACAGCAGCGCGCCCGCCGCGCCGTCCGAGAACCTGAAGCGACAGAGTCCCATGTACGGCGCGGGGTTCGCGGCGCGGAGGGTCCTGTACAGCTCGACGTCCGCTGCGGCCACCTCGACGTTCAGGCGGTGAGCGACGTTGGCCTGGTAGATCTCGCCCGCCTCGATGAGCGCGCGGGTCCGCTCGACCCGCGCCATGTGCTCCTCCGCGGCCACGGCACGATCCGCGGGGACCGGCTCGCCGGCGGCGAGAGCCTCCGTCCGCGGCCCGACGACCGCGGCCTCGAGCGCCTCCAGGATCGCGGCGCTGCGCTCGGCCGCAGGCGCGCGCCCCGGCACGTCGGAGAGGAAGAGCGTCGCGCCGCGCGGGCCGGGATCGAGGAGCAGCCAGTCCCCGTAGAGCCCCCCGACGATCGGCGGCGCCGGCCACTCCGCCGGGGGCAGGTCGAGCTCCTCACCGCGGACCCCGAGGTCGTAGGCCAGCGCCCCGACGAACCCTCCGCAGAAGGGCGAGGAGGCCACCAGCGGGTCCGCGAGGGCCCGCGGATCGAGCTGCAGCCGCTCCAGCTCCCCGGCGAGGCCGTCCAGATCGGCGGGCGCGGCCGCGCCCTCGAAGCTCACCAGCGGGTCGAAGGCGATGAGCGACCAGCGCGTCGGCGCACCGCCCGCGCTGTCGAGGCAGACGAGCCCCCCGCGGCTCTCGAGCGCCGCGAGGGCGGTCTCGACGTCGAGTCGAGCGGCCCAGGGCGCGGCCCCGAGGGGGAAGGCGCGCGGCCTGAGCGTCAGGAGCGTCTGGGTCGAGGAGGGGGCCGGACTGGACATCGCCGCCGGATGGTAGCCGCAGCACCCCTCGCATCGCAGGGCACCCCTCGCGTACAACCGGTCCATGGCATCCCCGACCTCCGATCCGGGCGCTGGCCCTGCCCCCCGCCGGGGGATCCTCGGCCTCGTCTTCCTGACCGTGTTCCTCGACATGGTCGGGTTCTCGATCATCTTCCCGCTCTTCCCCGAAATGCTCGAGTGGTATGTCGGGAAGGAAGGGGCCAGCAGCGCCGTCGGCCGGCTCGCCGCTTCGCTGGCGGGCATGGTCGACGACCGCGAGTTCGCGGTCATCGTGCTCTTCGGGGGCCTCCTGGGATCGCTCTACTCGGGGGCGCAGTTCCTCTTCGCGCCGATCTGGGGCGCCGTGTCCGATCGCATCGGACGCCGCCCGACGATCCTCGTCACTCTCCTGGGGACGGCGCTCTCGTACCTCGTGTGGTTCTTCGCGGGGACCTTCTGGCTCCTCGTCTTCGCGCGGCTGTTCGGCGGCGTGATGGCGGGCAACATCTCCACCGCGTCGGCCGCCGTCGCGGACACCCACGAGGGGAGTGACCGCGCGAAGGGCATGGGCGTCCTCGGCGCGGGCATCGGGCTCGGGTTCGTGATCGGCCCGGCGCTCGGCGGACTGGCCTCGGGCTGGGACCTGACCGGCCTCTTCGAAGGCGCCGCCGACGCGGGCGTCAACCCGTTCAGCGGCGCGGCTGCTCTGGCGCTCGGGCTCGCTCTCGTGAACCTGGCGTGGGCGGCGGCGCGCTTCCCGGAGACGCGAGTCCAGGGTCCCGGTGCGGGCGAGGAACGGCGCGGGCTCAATCCCTTCAGCGCGCTCACGCGGCTCGACTTCCCCGGGGTCAAGGCGCTCAACCTCGCGTACTTCGTCTACTTCGTCGCCTTCGGCGCGATGGAGTTCACGCTCGTGTTCCTCGCCACGGAGCACCTGGAGTACGAGCCGATGGACAACGCGATGATGTTCGTGTTCATCGGCCTGATCATCGCCCTCGTTCAGGGCGGGCTCGTGCGGCGCCTCGTTCCCAAGCGCGGCGAGCGCGCCGTCGCGTTCATGGGCATGGCGATGACCCTGCCGGGCTTCGTGTTGATCGCGCTGGTGACCAGGGCGGAGTCGGGTGCGATCCTGTATGCAGGCCTGTTCCTCGTGGCCGTGGGGAGCTCGATGGTCATGCCCAGCTTCTCGAGCCTCGCGAGCCGCTACGTCCCCGACGACCGCCAGGGTTTCGCGCTCGGGGTCTTCCGGAGCTTCGGCTCCCTGGCCCGGGTCCTGGGCCCCATCGCGGGGGGCGCCCTCTACTTCGGGCTGGGCAGCATCGCGCCCTACGGGGCCGCCGCGGTGGTCCTCATGGTCCCTCTGGCCATCACCAGGGGCCTCCCGGAGGTTCCGGCTTCACCCGAGGGCCCGGAAGGCCGATAGGAACGGCGTCATGATGCGCTTCCAGAACCTCGCTCTCTGCGCCCTCGGGGCGCTGACCGCGGCCGCCCTCGCCTTCTCGAGTCCCCAGGCCCCCGAGGCCGCTGCCCGGAACGGCGCCGACGAATCGGCCGCCATCGAAGCCCGGGTGGAAGCCCTCGAGCGGGAGGTCGCTGCTCTCGAGGCCTTCGTCGAGTCCCAGGCCGCCGCAGGCGCCGCGCTGATCGACGCCCTCGCCCGCTGTGAGGCGGAGGGCTTCACGGCCGGCATCAACCCGAAGTCCCGCGAGGTCCTCCTCGAGGGCCTCCGCGCCCAGGCCGGCGCCATGAAGGCGGGCGCCGACGAGAAGAAAGGCGGCGCGAGTTCGAAACGCGTCCGCGGCGACCGGAAGCGCCGCCGCCAGGAGCGTTGACGGCTCCCCCCGACGCAGCGGCCGAGGCCCCTGGCCTCGACCTCCTCGTGGATCGCTTCCTCGAGCGCATGAGCGCCGCGCGCGGCGCGTCGGAGCACACGATCAAGGCCTACTCCCGCGACCTCGCGGACCTCGTGGGCTTCCTCGAGGGTCGCGGCGTGACCGCCCCCGGGGCCATCACTCCCCGCACCCTCCGCGGCTGGCTGGGAGATCTGGACGCCCGCGACCTCTCGAGGGCGACGATCCAGCGGCGGCTCTCGGCCGCGCGCACCTTCCTCAAGGGCCTCGTCGACGAGGGCCGGCTCGACGTGAACCCCGCGGTCGGTCTGCGCCAGCGCAGGTCAGCGCGCCATCTCCCCGGCGTCCTCTCGGAGCAGGAGATCGAGCGCTTGCTCGCGGCGCCTGACGTGAGCGCGCCCCTGGGGACACGGGACCGCGCGATCCTCGAACTGATGTACTCCGCCGGAACGCGCGCGTCCGAGACCGTCGGCCTCGACCGTGCGCATCTCGACCTCGACCGGGGCATGGCTCGCGTTCTCGGCAAGGGGCGCAAGGAGCGGCTCGTGGCCGTGGGGAGCTTCGCGAAGGACGCGCTGGTCGAATACCTCTCGGACCCGCGGCGCCCCGCCCCCACCACCGCGGCCGCCGACGCGCTCTTCCTCAGCCAGCGCGGAACACGGCTCACCACCCGCAGCCTCGAGAACATCGTGGCCAAGCACGTGCTGACCGCGGGCATCCACCGCCGCGCGACGCCGCACACGCTGCGCCACAGCTTCGCGACGCACCTGCTCGACCGGGGCGCGGATCTGCGCTCGGTCCAGGAGCTCCTCGGCCACGAGAACCTGGTGACGACCCAGATCTACACGCACGTCTCGGTGGCCCGGCTCGCCGAGATCTACGAGAAGGCCCACCCGCGCGCCTGAGCGCGGGCCGGGTCGCGTGTGGCCCTTTCCCGCGCCGCGCGGAGGGCACACGCAGCGCCGAGGCGCGCCGACGCCCGGACGAGTGGCTCAGCTGCGCTTCGGGCTTCGGAGCGGGAGGCGGCGGAGCGCGCCGCGGACGAGCCCGGCGGAGCCGTACCGCACGACGCGATCAGACGTCCCAGCCCTCTCGCTCGGGCTGGGCCACGAGCTCCTGCCCGGCGCTGGCGACGCCTTCGTCGAAGTCCCAGGTGATCTCGCCGCCCGAGCGGTAGGCGAGACACGCGAGCAGGACCGTCTCGGTCAGGCGGGTGCCGTACGCGAACTCGCAGAGCGGCGCGGGCCCCTCGCCCTTGATGGCGCTGAGCCACTCGACGTGATGGCCGGGAGACTCGGCGATCGAGGGCTCGGGCTGCACCCACTCCGCGGCGGGATCGTCGAGCTCGACGCTCATCGTGTCGTAGGTGCTCACGATCCGTCCGCGAGCACCGATGAACACGTGGCAGTCGGGCAGGGGGACGTCCTCCGGCCTGCGACCTCCGTCGTACCAGTGAACGTCGACGGCGCGTCGCTGCGGCGTCGCCGCGTGACCCCAGCGCACGTGCATCCACGCGGGAGTCCCCTCCACCTTCGCGCTCCCACCGTCGGCGTCGGCGACCTCCGGTGTGTAGGGCGGGCCCTCGACCTCGACGGTCCGGGGCACGCCGAGATCGAGCGCCCAGTGAACGAGATCGACCCAGTGGCAGGCCATGTCCCCCACCGTGCCGTTGCCGTAGTCCCAGAAGCGCCGCCACCCCGCGGGGTGCAAGCCGTCGTGGTACTCGCGCCCGGCGGCGGGGCCGAGCCAGAGGTCCCAGGCGAGCCCCTCGGGGACCGGCTTGGTCGCGGCGCGGCGGCCGAGCGACCAGCTCTTGGAGCAGGCCACCTTCACCGTGTGCACCTCTCCGATCAACCCCGCGCGGATCGCCTCGACGACGCGGCGGTAGTTCGACCGCGCGTGGATCTGGGTCCCCATCTGCGTGGGGACGCCCGCCTCCGCTGCCAGCGTGCGGAGCTGGCGCGCCTCGCCGATGGTGCGGGTCAAGGGCTTCTCGCAGTAGACGGGGAGACCACGCCGGAGCGCGGCGCGGGCGATGGCCGCGTGGGTGTGGTCGGGAGTGGAGATCACGACACCGTCGAGGTCGTCGACCGCGGCCAGCATCTCGCGCCAGTCGACGAACGTGGCGGGATCGGGACCGCCGCCGGCCTTCACTTGCTCCACGCCGCGCGCGAGGTGCCGCGCGTCCACGTCGCAGAGACAGGCGAGGTCTTCACCGAGGACGCCGGCGATGTTGGCTGCGCCCCGGTTCGCCGTGCCCACGGCCGCGAGCTTCAGCTTGGAGTCCTGGACACGGCCCGCCCTGACTGCGGGAGCGGTGGCCGCCAGGGCCCCGGCCGCGGCTGCCCCGCGCAGGACCCGCCGTCGTGAGATCTGGAGCTTCGACATCGGCTCGATGGTAGCGAGTGTGTTCCACGCCATAAGTGAAGTGAACGCAGGTGTCCGCGGCTCCAGCGCGCCGAAGGGCCCGCGGGTTTCAGGCCTGGCGCTGGCCGACGATCCGGTGCCGCTTGCGCGCGAAACCCGCGAGCCGCCTCACACGAAAGCCCACCTCGGTCAATCCCTCGCGGACGGCCGAGGCCGCGCTGTAGGTCGCGAGCGTCGCGCCCGGCGCGGAGAGCCGCGCGAGCTCCCGGTAGACCTGGAGGTTCCACATCCCCTGGTTCCTCGCCGGCGCGAACCCGTCCAGGTAGAGCGCGTCGAACGGGCCCTGGAGCCTGGCCAGGGCGGCGGCTCCATCGCCGAGCACGAGCTCGAGGTCGACCTGGAGGTTCTCCTCGATCTTCAGGGTCGCACGGCCGTCGCGGACCAGCGCCGGGTAGGCCTCGAGGAAGGAGGGCGCGAAGGGCGCGTCGCGTTGGATTCGTGCGAGATCCTCGGGGTGGACCGGGTGGAGCTCGATGGCCGCGTAGCGCAGCCGGAGCGGTTCGCTCCGCCCGACGGTCGCGAGGGCGTCCACGGTGGCCGAGAGATTCAGACCGAGCCCCAGCCCGGTCTCCAGGATCGCGAAGCTGCGCGCGGCGACGCAGCGCTCGGCCACGCGGTTGCCTTCGACGAAGACCTCCGCCGCCTGGCCCCGGCCGCTCCTCGAGCAGTAGACGTCGCCGTAGCGCGGGGCGAAGGGAGTCCCGTCCTCGAGGTATTCGAGTCGCGCCCATTCCACGGAGGGTCGGTCTTCGCTCGACATCACGCGGGAGCCGTTCGCGCCGCGACCCACGGCCGGTCGAGACAGCCCGTGAAAGAAGATCCCCGAGCCCTGTGCCAGCGCGCAGGGGAGCGCGGGGGACAGTGCCCGGGGATGGTGACCCTAGGGGGATTCGAACCCCCGTCGCCAGGATGAAAACCTGGTGTCCTAGGCCTGACTAGACGATAGGGCCCCGGTGCCGACGAATCGACGGGCGGGAGAATAGGATCGGGTCTGGAGGGTGTCAAACCCGAGCCGGGCCGTTTTTCCCCGGCGACCAGCCCCCTGCCTCGAGCAGGTCGAGGACGTGCCGGTACTCCCGCTCCAGCCCGTCGATCACGGCGGCGCCGTCGCGCGGCGCGCCCGCGGACTCGGGCAGCACGTTCCACGTGTAGGTCTCGATCTCGACGTGGAGCTCCTCGGCGGCGGGACGGGCCAGCGCCGCCCGCAGGACTGCGTCGGCGTGATCCCTCGTCGTCGCCAGACCGGCGGCACGTTCGAGGTCCACAGGGACGTGGAAGTGGCAGCGCCACTCATCGGCGCGGGCCCATGACCCATCGGCGTCGCCGGCCGCCTCGCGCAGCGCTGGCAGGTCGCGGAGGTGCAGGAATTCGCCCTCGGCCCGCGCCGTCACCTGGTGCAGGAAGCGCGGCTCGTCGAGGCCGAGGAGCGCCTCGCGAGCGGCCGGGTGCGACGCCGGCGCCTCCAGCCGCAGCGCGCTCGAGAACTGGATCTTGCCGAGGGGCCCGCCCATGCTCGCGAGTTCCACGGCGAGCGCGGGATCCTCGAACTCCACCGCCGAATGGCAGCAGTCCAAGCAGGTCCCCAGGTGCCGCTCCATGAGCGCGGCCGTCGCCTCGGCGGGGTGGCCGAATTCATCGGCGAGGACGCGTGTCCCCACGAGGCGAGCGAACATGAGGGACTCGGCGAGGGCGCGCGAGTTCCTGGCCGAGGCGTCGGGCTCGGCCTCGACGGCGAGGACGAGGCGCGGTCCGCCCTGTGCTTCGATCCGCGCGAACTCCCCCACCGCCCGGGCCATCCCCTCGGCGCAGGCGCGCAGCCCGCTGCGGTCCGTGATCTCCGCGCCGTAGGCGCCTGGGTGGGTGCTGATCGCGATCGTGCGGCCAGGACCCCCGGCCAGCCGCGCGGCCACGCGCCCGACGTCGACGGTGTACGCGAGGCGCTCGGGCGTGCGCCAGTCGGGCTCGTAGACGCGCTCCTTCAGCCCGTCCTCCTGGAAGCCGCCCTGCGGGAACGCGTTGTAGGTGAAGGGATCGACGCCGAGGGCCCGGATCAGGTCCGCGAAGCCCTCGAGGGCGGACTCGTCGGACGCGAGCGCGCGCGCGGGTCCCTCCCCCAGGTACATCCCCACGCCGAAGTCCCGGCCGCCCCCGAGGCGCTCGGCGAGGGGGGCCACGAAGTCCTCCAGAGCGCGTTCGACGTCGGCGAGCGTCTCCGATGGGTGGAGGTTGAGGCAGTAGCCCAGGCGGACGGCGCGCGGGCCGTCCGCGGCTGCGCCTCCGCGCGAGAGGAGCATCAGAGATCGGCGGTGCGGACGCCGTTGTCGACCATGCAGATCGGGATCTTGTGGCGGACGAGGTAGAGCACCTCGCCGTCCTCCCGCAGGAGCGCCCCCTCGACCGGCTCGGTCACCGCTCCGCCGCCGACGTCCTGGAGTGCGCCCCCTGCGATGGCTGCGTTGAGCTTCTCGACCAGCGCGTCGTCCGCGAGCGCGAGGGGCTGCTTGGTCTCGGGGCAGGCGAGGATCGCGAGGAGTTCGTCGTGGATCACGGGTGTTCCGTCGGAGGACTGCGGGACGAGGCGCCAGGCTCCGGCGCCTGCGCCCCGGAGAGCGTGGGCCATGGCGAGGGCCGCTGCAAGCGCAGGCAGTGCCTGGATCACGGAGCGGCCCTTGACCCCCCGGCCCGCGAGGCCGACCTTCCCCTGGACATGGTCGGCCTCAACCTCGCTCCCTTGGCCCTCGCGGCCAGCGTGCTGCCCCTTCTCGCGACCTCCGACGCCGCCCCGGCAGCGGGCGTGGCCTTGGCCCAGAAGGATACCGGGGGCACCAGCTGGCTCGCTTTCCCCGACGAGCCCCTCGGGCGGCCCTGGGCATCGGTGGGTGCAGGCACGAAGGCCTGGACGTTCCTGGCCGAACCGGGCTCCGAGGCCCTGGAGGCGGAGGGCGGGCCCTGGCCCACGTGGGCGGCGGACCTCGGGATCGTGGCGTCGAGCGAGCCCTCACCTGAGCGCCGCGAGGCGATCGCACGGCTTTGCCGCTTCGCTGCCCGAGACGGCCGGCCGGACGACGCGTACCGATGGGCGGCGGCCCTCGGGGCGGGCGACCCGGAAGGACTCGCCGGCGTGGTCCCCTACCTGTTCCCGGGCGTTCCCTTCGGTACCTCGCTCGGGGCCGCCGGGCGCCCCGGACCGCTCGGCCCCTCGATGGCCCTGCGTCCGCTCCTGCCTCCCGCCACGGAGCGGTTGCCCTTCGGGCAGATCCAGTGGCGTGAAGCCACCGCTCGTGGACTCCAGACCGGAGACACGCGCTTCGACCTCCTGGTCAAGGTGGACGGCTCGGGGGTCGTCGCCGAGTTCCAGGAGATCCAGGGCAGCCG
The DNA here is from genome assembly GCA_002862085.1 of Planctomycetota bacterium. Taxonomy (GTDB): domain Bacteria; phylum Planctomycetota; class UBA1135; order UBA1135; genus Saltatorellus. Next base: position 29,885 of record PKCK01000099.1, read on the forward strand.
CGGCGCCGTCGACCTCGTCCTGCCCGCACCCGCGGGCTACCGCCTGAAGACCCTCTACGTCGACTGGGAGAAGATGCCCCTGCCGGAGGGCGCCGATGCGGAGACGATCGACTGGTCGCGCCACCCGGTGCGCGTACCGCTCGATCCGGAGGAGGGCAGCTTTTCGGTCTTCGCGCGGCTCGCACCGCTGCCGGCCGAACTCCCCACTCCCCCGGGCGGGACGCTGCCCGCCGCGCTGATCGAGGCCGGTCTCGAGGTGCGCACCGGCGACCGCTCCCCGCCCGCTGTCGAGGACGTGGTCCGGGCCTGGGGACGGGCGGTGGGCGTCGACGCCCGGGTCCGCCGCGTCGTTTCGCTGCACGAGCCCGTGGACCGCACGGTGCGCGGCGCCGTGATCGATCTCACCAGGAGCGCGGACCCGGCGCGGCTCGTGCGCGCGGTGACGAGCGCCATCGAGCTCCGATTCCTCCCCGTCCGAGCGCGCTGAGGCGATCCGGGCCCCGAACGTGGAGGGCGGGGGCGAGTACCCTTGAGGGGCCCCATGCAGAACTCTCTCCACGCCCGACACCGCGAGGCCTACCTCGAGCGGCTGGCCGCAGAAGGCGCCGCCGCGGTCGTCCCCACGGCGAGCCCGAAGGTCAGGAGCAACGACTCCGACTACCGGTTCCGCCCGCACAGTGACTTCTGGTACCTGACCGGCTTCGACGAGCCAGGCGCGTGCCTCGTCCTCTTGCCCGCGCGTGGCGAACAGGCGGCGCGGACCGTGCTCTTCCTGCGGCCGAAGGACAAGGAGCGCGAGATCTGGGACGGCCGGCGGCTCGGCGTCGAGGACGCCCCGGCGGCCCTCGGCGTCGACGAGGCCCACGACGTCGCACGGCTGTGGGACGAGCTGCCCGAGCTGCTGTCCGGCCACGAGGCGATCGCATGGCGCTTCGGCGACGACGAGGATGCGGACCGACGGATGATCGAGGTCTTCACCGGGCTCCGAGCCAGCGCGCGCGGGGCGGTCCGTCCGCCCGTCTCCCTGCTCGATCCCGCGCCGCATCTGCACGAGATGCGGGTCATCAAGTCCGCTGACGAGCTGGAGTTCATGCGGAGCGCCGCCCAGCTGACCGCGGCGGCGCACCGGGACCTCATGGGGTTCGTGACCCCCGGGCGCAACGAGTGCGAGGTCGAGGCCTTCCTCGACCACGCCTACCGCTCGAACGGCTCCACCGGCGCGGCCTACGGACACATCTGCGCCGGCGGCGCCAACGCGTGCATCCTGCACTACGTCGAGAACGATCAGCCGCTCGCGGACGGCGATCTGATCCTCGTCGACTCGGGGGCTGAGTGGGGCTACTACGCGGCTGACATCACGCGGACCTTCCCGGTGAACGGGCGTTTCAGCGATGACCAGCGCGCCATCTACGAGGTCGTGCTGCGCGCGGAGATGGCTGCGATCGATGCCGTCAGACCCGGCGTACGCTTCGACGAGATCCACCAGGCCGCCCTCGAGGTGATCGTCGATGGCCTGATCGAGCTGGGCCTGGTCACGGGGACGCGGCAGGAGGTCCTCGACGCGGGCAGCTACCGCGCCTTCTTCATGCACAAGACCAGCCACTGGCTGGGCCTCGACGTCCACGACCAGGGTCGCTACTACGAAGGTGGGGAGTCCCGCGCGCTCCAGCCCGGGATGGTCCTCACCGTCGAGCCGGGTCTCTACATCGACCCCGAGAACACCGACGTGGACGAGCGCTGGCGCGGGATCGGGGTGCGTATCGAGGACGACGTGGTCGTGACCGCGGAGGGGCACGAGGTGCTGACCCAGGGCGCGCCCAAGACCGTGGAGCAGGTGGAGGCGGCGTGTGGGGCCGCCGCGGCGACGACCGGGAGCTGAGGCCCACGCACCGTGGCGATGGAGCAGGATCAGCGCGGCGGGGCGGGCGAGCCGGACCCGGCCGCCCTCGCGGACTCGGGAATCCTCGTCCGCCGCTTCGTCGGCGAGGACAACCCCGAGGAGGCGTCTCGTGTCCTGCGCGAAGCGCTTCGACGAGCGCCCCTCCCCAGCCTCTCCGGACTCGCCTTCGAGATCATGGGGCTCGCCTGGGTGTTCGGCGGGCTGTTCGGGCTCCTGTGCGTCAGCGCCCTCGTGCCAGTGGAACGCCGCGTCTCGGCCGCGCTCGACAGCTTCCTCCCCGTCGCGGCGCCCGAGAGCCTTCCTTTCTGGCTCGCAGCATTGGTCCCGGTCGTCCTGTTCAGCGTGCGGGTCGCAGCCGGTCTCGCCAGGATCGCCAGCGAGGGGAAGGGCCAAGGCGGCGGAGCGAACGCCGTGCGAGCCTTTCGACTGGGCGGACGCGTCCAGGTCTCCGCGGTCGCCGTGTGGCTCCAGATCTTCGGGATGATGGCCTGCGCGACCGTGGTCCTGCTCGCGCCGCTCGTACTCCTGAGCGTCGTCGTGCAGGTCGAGATGCTCCAGCCCCTCTGGGTCGTCCTCGCGGGGCTCGGACTCACCTTCACGCTCTGCTACGGGGCTGCGCTGGGCGCCGTTCAAGAGCTCGCCATGGCGAGCCTCGTCCGCCACGAGCGAGGAACGGGCTCGGCGATCCTGCACGCGTGGCGCCTGATGAGGAACAAGCGACTCACGGCCTCGCGTATGGCCGTCGTGGAGATGGCCGCGCGCGTGGTGATCGTGGCGACGGCCTGGGCCGTCGGCGAGTTCGCGAGCGTGTGGCTGGGGATCGGACAGCTGGTGGTCTTCGGCGCCCTCGTCGGCGGCTTCAGGTGCCAGGCCTGGGCCCTGGGATTCCCGCGCATCGGGGGCCTGGAGGCGGAGACCACTCAGCCGCTCGCCTCCTGAGCCCGGAGTCCCGCGGATCGGCCGCGATGCCCCTGCCGTGGGCGCTCCGGAGCCGGCCCTCCGGTGACTCCCGGACACCGTGAACACCACGCCTCCCGATCCCCCCTCGGCGCGCGCCCTGCACCTCGTGTGAACCGCCCCACAAGAGACCAGCCCGCATCGTCGCTGCGCGACGGTGCGGGCTGGTGAGCGCGCCAGGGCTCGAACCTGGGACCTACTGGTTAAAAGCCAGTTGCTCTACCAACTGAGCTACGCGCCCTTTCATGGTCTCGCCCACCGAATCCCGGCCGACGAGCGCCGAGATCCTACGGTTTCCCAAGGCGATCTCAAGGAGAGAGCGGGGAGTTTGGCCCGCGTCCTCGAGCCCCTGTGACGGTGGCTCCGACGTGTGCTCGGGCCCCCGCGGACGCGGGCGCCCGGGCGCAGCACTTCAGTCTTCGAGGACCTCCTTGGTCTTCTTGTCCTGCACCTCACCGACCTTGCCCTCGTACTCCTTCAGGAGCTTCTGGATCTCGTCCTGGAGGTCGCGGTTGTCGTCCTCGGTGATGTCGCTCTTCTTCTGAAGCGCGTCGGCCTCCTTGTTCGCATCGCGGCGAATGTTCCGCAGGGACACCCGCCCCTCCTCGCCGAGGTCCTTGGCCTTGGCCGCGTACTTCTTGCGCTGGTCCCCGCTGAGCGGCGGCATGGTGAGCCGGATGATCTTGCCGTCGTTCTCCGGCGCGATGCCGATGTCCGATTTCATCAGAGCCTTCTCGATCTCCTTCACCACGCTCGCGTCGAAGGGCTTGATCGCCAGGGTCCGCGCCTCGGGGACCGTGATCTGCGCGATCTGGCTCAGCGGCGTCGGGGTGCCGTAGTAATCCACGCGCACGTGCTCCACCAGCGCCGAGGAGGCGCGGGAGGTGCGGATGTTCCGCAGCATGTCACGGGTGTGGCCCAGGGCCTTCTCCATGCGGCCCTTGGCGTCGGCGAGAACGTCGTCGTAGCTCATCGTTCTGGTCGCGGGATCCTCTGGATCCCCGGTCGTGGGTCTGGGTTGGGTGGTGACTGTTGAGAGAGGGGACTCGCCCCGGGCCGTCAGCTCGCCTGATCGTCCGGCACGATGGTCGTACCGATGGGTTCTCCGCGCACGACGCGCTCGAGGTTCCCCTCCTTGAACATGTCGAAGACCACCACCGGAATCGAGTGGTCGCGGCACATCGTGATCGCGGTGCCGTCCATGACCTTGAGGTCCTTCATGAGCACCTCGCCGTAGGACAGCGTCTCGTAGCGCTTGGCGTCCGGGTCCTTCTGCGGGTCGGCGGAGTAGACGCCGTCGACCTTGGTGGCTTTCATCAGCACGTCGCACTCCAGCTCGTTCGCTCGGAGCGCCGCGGCGCTGTCCGTCGTGAAGAAGGGGTTGCCCGTACCCGCGCCGAGGATGACGACGCGGCCGCGCTGGAGATGTCGCTCCGCCCGGCGACGCACGAAGAGCTCCGCGACCTGGCGGATCTCCAGGGCGGTCATGACGCGCGTCTCGCGGCCGAAATGCTCGATCGCCTCGGACATGGCGAGGGCGTTGACGACCGTCCCCAGCATGCCCATGTAGTCCGCGTTCGCGCGGTGGCCGCCGAAGGCCGAGAACTCGGCCCCGCGGAGGATGTTCCCTCCCCCCACGACCATCGCGACCTCGACCCCGAGCTCGACCACGCGGGCGACCTGGGCGGCGATCTTGGTGACCTGGTCCGCGTCGATGCCGTGCCCGGTGTCGGGCGATCCGAGGGCCTCGCCGGACATCTTGAGGAGGATGCGTCGGTAGCTGGGCGCCATGGCAGGCACTCTACGCCGCGCCGCTCGCCGAGGCCCGCGCCATACCCCTTTTCGAGCTGCTGGCGCCGCCTGGGCCGGAGCTCCGTCCACATCGAGTCGCCCGGAACGCGAACCGGGGAGCCCCCTCGCGGAGGCTCCCCGGGTGGAAGCAGGGGGCCGGTGGGCGCCGGCCGGAGTCTCACTCAGCCGAGCTGAGCGCGGGTGAAGCCGTCGATCTTGGTCCCGGCGCCGAGCTCGGCCTCCAGGGCCTTCGCCACGGAGGACTTGTCGTCCATGATCCAGGGCTGTCCGACGAGGGTGCGCTCCGCGAAGAACTTCTGGAGGCGCCCGACCATGATCTTCTCCTGGATGTCCTCGGGCTTGCCCTTCAGGCCGTCGCGGATGATGTCCTTCTCACGCTCGACGTCGGACTCCGGCACGCCGGACTCGTCGAGGGCCGAGGGGCTGAAGACCACGACGTGCATGCCGAGCTGCTTGAGCGTGTCGCCCGCCTTGGCAGCGTCCGCGGGAGTCGTCACGTTGACGAGCGCGCCCTTCTTGTTGTCGTGGTGCACGTAGCCCGACACCTGGCCGCCGTCGTTGCAGTAGGCGCAGGCCTCGACGATCTGCAGGTTCTCCTTCATCTCACCGATCTTGGCGGTCAGGGCCTCCTGGACGGTGCCGCCGGTCGACCAGCTCTGCTCGAGCATCGCGGCGACCGAGCCAGGCTTGTGGTCGTAGGCGTGATCCACCAGCGCCTGATGGAACTCGATGAACCCGGGGGTCGAGGCGAGGAAGTCCGTCTCGGTGGCGAGAGCGACGATCGCGCCGACCTTGCCGTCGTCGGACACCTTCACGCCGACGCGTCCCTCGGCCGTTTCACGGCCGACCTTCTTGGCCGCCGATTTGAGTCCCGCTTTCCGGAGCTCGTCGAGGGCGGCGTCGACGTCGCCGTCGGTGGAGGTGAGCGCCTTCTTGCACTCCATCATGCCGGCGCCGCTCATCTCGCGGAGCTGACGGACCAGTTGGGCGGTGATCTCGGGCATGTGCGTGTGGGTTGGTTGAGCGGCCCGCCGCGATGGGCGCGAACCGTGGGCGCCGCGGCGCCGGGGGACGAGGGTCGGAGACGGCGCGGGGCCGCTCCGCTCGGAGGAACGGATGGGGTCGATGTGGAGCAGCGCCGAGTCCTGGGACGGCCCCCGCGAAAGGGAACCGGAGAGGGCACTCGGCGCCGGTACTGGAGAGGCAGGACGGCGCGCGCGGAACGCGCGCCGTCCGCGCGGATGTCACTCGGCCGCGGCCGCGTCGGTGGACGGCGCCGCAGGCGCGGCCTCGGTGCCGGGCGCCTCGGCGGCGGGGGCGGCCTCGGCGGCGGGGGCGGCCTCGGCGGCGGGGGCGGCCTCGGGGGCGGCCTCGGGGGCGGGGGCGGCCTCCGCGGCGGGAGCGGCCTCCGCGGCAGGAGCGGGCTTCGCGAGGTCCTCGGGGCGCTCGGGGAGCTTGTTGCCCGTGGTGGGACGCACGACGTCGCCGGTCCCGTCACCTTCGTCCTTGCGCTCGGCGACGCCCACGGCCTGGAGGTTGTCGGTGTGCTGATGCCAACCGGCCTCGACCGAGTCGACGAGCTCTTCGACGAGCAGACGCACCGACTTGAGCGCGTCGTCGTTGCCCGGGATGACGATGTCGACGTCCTCCGGATCGCAGTCGGTGTCGAGGATACCGATCACGACGATGCCCATCTTTCGAGCCTCGCGGACGGCGTTGCCTTCGCGCGAGGGATCGACGATGACCATCGCCCCCGGCATCTTGTCCATCTCGCGGATGCCGCCGAGGTTGCGCTCGATCTTGCGGCGCTCGCGGTTGATCTGCGCGACCTCCTTCTTGGTCAGCTTCTGCTGCTCGATCGCCTTCTCGTCGATGGCCTCGAGCTGGGCGAGACGCTTCAGTCGACTGCGGATGACGCTGAAGTTGGTCAGCGTGCCGCCGATCCAGCGCTCGGTGACGATGGGCATACCGGTGCGCTGGCCTGCGTCCTGGATGACGCCCTTGACCTGGCGCTTGGTGCCGACCCAGAGGACCGTCTGGCCCTCGGAGGCGATGCGGAAGAGGAGGTTCTGCGCGCGGAGAAGGCCCTTGACGGTCTCGCGCAGGTCGATCACGTGGATCATCCCGCGACGGCCGTGGATGTAAGGGGCCATCTTCGGATTCCACCGCGACACGCGGCATCCGAAGTGCACACCAGCTTCGATCAGCTTCTGTGCGTCGATGTTGCTCATGGGAACTGTGGGGCGGGTTTGGGCCGGCCTGAGGGAACTCCCCAGGCGCGGAAATCGAGCCGGAGAGTTTACGGAGGCCTGCCCGGATGTCCAGTGGTCACAGCCGGGCCGAGGCTCCCCCCACCGCTGGTGCTCCGCCGGGCCTCGTCGGTCGCCCTCCTCCATCCCCCCTCCCGCTCGGGACTCCGTCCGCGGGCACGACGTCTCGTTCCGGGCCCGACACAGCCTCCCGGGCCGGTCTACACTTGGGGATCCGGTGTCGCCGCGCAGCGGCTCCGACTCACCCGGTATCTCACGCCCCCACGGCCTCGGCCGTGTCCGGCGCAACTCACAGGGCCCTCCCGGGTCCTTGGCCGTGCCCTGCCCCAAGCGACTCCTCGTCCTCGGCGACCGCGCCCGGAGCGCGGACGAGAACGCGCCGTCCCTCTGCGACGTGTTCCGCCCGCTGGAGGCCCTCGGCGTCCACGTGATCGCTGCCGAGAGCCTCGAGGACGCTGCGGGCGAGCTCGAGAGGAACGAGGTGGACGTGCTCGTCGTCGACCCGGAGGTCGTCGGCGGCGGTGAGGGCCAGGCGCGAGCCGCGCTGCGGCTGAAGACGCTGAGGCGCTGGCTCGACCAGACCGAGAGCCAGCGCGCTCCGGGCGCCGGACTCCCGCCCGTCCTCGTCGTCTCGGATCCCGACGATCCCATCCCCGCCGTCGTTGCGGGTCGCATGCTCCTGGAGACCCGCGCCTGGGACATCGCGCGCAGGGACGCGTCCCCCGAGGAGCTCCTCCTGCGAACCGAGCACCTCGTGGCCCAGGCTCGCTCCGCGGCGGAGCTCGAGCGAGTCCGTTACGAGGCGTCGCACGACGACAGGACCGGTCTTCTCCGGCCCGGTGCCTTCGAAGAGCGTCTCCGCGCCCACTTCTCGGCGGCCCAGCGTCACCGCCTCCAGCTGGCCCTGGTCCTCGTGGACATGGACAACTTCGGCGAGGTGAACAAGCGCTTCGATCACACGGTGGGCGACGACCTGATCGGGCGCGCGGGCAGCGTCATCCGGATGAGCCTGCGCGAGGAGGACGTCGGCGCCCGCATCGGCGGTGACGAGTTCGCGCTGGTCCTGCCGTACACGCAGCGCGTGGCCGCTGCGCGCGTCGTCTCCAGGCTCACGGGCCGCTTCCGCGCACTCAGCGGACCGGCCCCGCGCGCCGCCGGAGGAGACGGCTCGTCGATCTACGTCAGCGCGAGTCTCGGGTTCGAGACCTTCGACGGCAGCGACGTCGAGAGCCCTGAGGATCTCCGTCGCCGCGCCGAGCGCGCCCTGGGCGTTGCGAAGGCCCGGGGCGGTGACCAGGGCGTCTACTTCCGCAACCTCGACGAGCGCGATCGAGCCGGCTGAGACGCCGGCCACCGCGTCACCGGACGAGCATCGGCCGGAGCCAATCGGCGCGGTCGAGGGTGAAGGGCCCGGCTGGGTCCACCTCGAGCACGAGCTTCGACACGCCCTCGAGATCCATGGCCGAGGGGCGCTGCGCGGGCGCGCCGGCGCGCACGACGTCGCTCTGCCAGAGGAGCTCGCCGTCGCCGAGGACGCGGAAGCGCACGGCCCCGGCGCTGCCGGCCTTGGCGCCCGTGTCGTCCACGCCGCAGCGCACCCGGAACTGCGTCCACCCGGCGCCTTCCAGGTCCCACTCGAGGCGGCTGGGCGCATGCACGCCCATCCCGCGGGAGTAGGTCCGCCCTGCGACGACAAGGGGCCCACCGCGCACGTTGCGGTCCACGCGCATGGGCCACGCGAAACCGAGATCGTCGCCGAAGAGCGAGGTCGGTGCCTCTGTCGAGGGAGCGAGATCCCCGAGGAATCGGAACGAACCGTCGTCCAAGGCCACCTCGGACACGACGCGTCCCGGCAGCGAGACCTCGGCGCCCTCGCCCAGCGCGATGTCCACGCCCTCGGTCGGTCCGACGATGCGGCGGAGCCGGCCGCTGAGGCGACCACCGCCGCGCAGGGAGACAGCCACGGGCTCGCCGGACAGGGCCGCGGGCTCCTCGCCCTCCTCTTCGTCGAGGGCGGTGATGAACAGGGCGGCCACGCGATCCCACGCGAAGGTCCGCGCGCCCAGGCGCTCGTCCTCGAAGGTGACGCCTTGGTCGGTGAAGGCCTCGACGAAGCCCTGGGCGAGATCGAGGCTGCCCGAGGCGACGAGGAAGAGGCGGTCGCCGTCCGACCCGGGGCCCGGCGTGCTGGTGACGCCGTCCGGGATGCGCCCGGGAAACACCATCGAGCTGATCGCGTCGATCGTGAGATCCAGGGCGACCCCGCCGCGAAGCTCCACCCCGAGCAGATCGCCGTCGCCGCCGCGCACGGCGCCGGCGAGTCGGTCACCGCCCGCGAGCTCGAAGGAGCACAGGTCCTCCGGCGCGATTCGAGCGCCGAGTGCCGTGCCCGACGGGACGCCCTCGAAGTGCACGAAGGCCGCGCCGATGGCGGCGAGGCTCGTGATGGGGCCAGCCCCGCCGGGCCGCGCCTCCCGCTTGCCGTCGAGCCCCTCGACGACGAGCCGCGGCTCGGCGCCGTCCTCCTGGGGACCGGGTCCCGAGGCGGCGGGCTGAACGAGCGGTCCGGCTGCTGCGGGAGCAGCGAGGCCGACGGAGAGGAGGGTGGCCCGGGCGGCGAGAGAGCGCGGCGTCATGGACGGAAGGTAGCCCACGGGGGGCGTCGCCGTGAGATCGAAGTCCGCGGGAGAGCTGCCGCGTCGCCTCAGAGCTCGACCGGGATCAGATGAGGGACCTCCAGAGCCATGGCCTCGTCCCAGGAGATCCCGGATCGGCGGACGCGCAGCGCGCGAACCGGCCCGGCGTGGGCGATCACGAGGTGTCGCGTTCCCGGCGCGAGCTCGTCGGCCCAGGCCGCCACGCGGCGCTCGAGGGCGACGGCCGACTCGCCGCCGGGAGGGCCTTCCTCGATCCAGCGCTCCCCCCAGCGCGCGAGCGCCTCCGGCTCCGCGGCGTGGATCTCGTCCCACGAGCGTCCCTCGAACCCGCCGTGGTCGAGCTCCTGGAGACGGACGTCGACCCGATGCTCGAGGCCGAGCGCGTCCGCCACGATGCGCGCGGGTCCGTGGCAGCGCGCCAGCGGCGAGGACCAGACGGCGTCGAAGGCGCCGCTCAGGCCCTCCTGCACGAGCCGAGCGGCTTCCTCCGCTTGGACCTCGACGGTCACGTCCGTCCGGCCGTAGCAGCGCCCCCGCCACTCCCCGGCCACGGCGGCGTGCCGCGCGGCCACGATCGTCGTCCCCGGCGGCGAGCTCATGGAACCAGCGCGAGGGCGAGCAACACGGAGATCTCCCCGCACTGCTCCTGAGCCCCGAGGAAGTCCCCCGTGATCCCGCCCGCGCGGACGTGGAAACGCCAGGCCGCGAAGGCCGCCACGGGCGCGATCGTCGAGAAGGCGACGACGAGTCCGAGGGCGGCGCTCGGTGCGAGGGCCGAGGCAGCCGCGACGAGGACCGCGCCGTGAACGCTCGCCACCAGTGCTTGGGGCAGGCCCGCCCGCACGATCGGACGACTCCGCGCGTGGGCCTCGTCGGTGACGTAGGGCATCAGCGCCATGAGCCAGACAGGCCCGACGCGCGCGAACACGTGGCTGCTGAGCATCGCCAGCACCAGGCCCCACGCGGCGCTCTCGTGGAGCCTGCCCGGCGCTGCGAGCTCGCACAGCAGGGCCGCGCGCAGTCCGACCGAGAGGACGAGCGCCAGCGCTCCGTACGTCCCGATGCGGCTGTCCTTGAGGATCTCCAGCAGCTTCGCTCGTTCGAAGATCGCGCCGCCGAGCGCGTCCGCCGTGTCGGCGAGGCCGTCCTCGTGGAACCCACCGGTCACGAGCATCGTCACCGCCAGCCCCACGAGCACGGCCGGCATCGGGCCCGCGCCCAGGCAGAGGACGGCAGCCACCGCGCCGAGGCCCCCCACGACGAGCCCGACGAGCGGCCCGTGGGCCGGCGCCCAGGCGTAGGCGCTGTCCGAGTAGGGATAACCGCCGAGAGGCAGGCGGCTGAGGAAGACGAAGGCCGCCCGCACGCCGCGGATCGCAGGGGGGAGGCCGCTCACTCCGCAGCGGACTCCCCGCCGCCGGGCCCGCCTTCGAGCCCGGCGTCGTCGAAGGTCGCCATGTCGCCGTGGAGGCGCACGGCGAGCTCCACGAGGCCGTAGGCCGCGAGAGCCCCGCTGCCTTCGCCGAGGCGGAGGCCGAGATCCAGAAGAGGGCGCGCCGAGAGAGCCTCGAGCAGGATCGCGTGGCCGGGCTCTCCGGATCGGTGCCCGAAGACCAGGTGCTGGCGGAGCGCAGGCTGCGCGCGCACGGCGGCGAGGAGCGCCGCCGTGACGATGAAACCGTCCACGATGATCGCCGCGCCGGTCTCCCGGGCGGCGTCGGCAGCGCCGGCGATCGCCACGAGCTCGCGACCCCCGACGCGGCGCAGGATCTCGAATGGCGATTCGTCGCCGTCGAGCCGTGCCAAGGCGTCCCTCACCACCTCGGCCTTGAGGGCGACTCCCGCCTCGTCGAGTCCCGTGCCCGGGCCGACCATTCGCTCGGCGGGGAGCCCGAGGAGCGCCGCGGCCACCGCGCTCGAGGGTGTGGTGTTCCCGATCCCCATCTCGCCGAGGAGGAGCACCTTGGCGGGGCGGTCCAAGCCGAGCACGGCGCTGCGCCCGGCCTCGTAGCAGGCCTCGAAGAGCTCCGAGGACATCGCGTCCTCGACGCGAAGATCGCCGGCCTGGATCTCGGCCGAGGGGTGCCTCACGACGCGGGCAGAGGACGTGGAGGGCGGCAGCTCGTAGGGCGTCGACACGCCGACGTCGTGGACCTCGAGCGGGATCCCATGGCACTTCGACGCGACGGAGGCAGCAGCCCCGCCGACGGCGAGGTTCACGACCATCCCGGCCGTGATCGACGCGGGGTAGGCGGCGACTCCGTGGCGGACCACGGGGTGATCGGCGGCGAAGATGAGCGCCGCAGCCGGCCTCGCGACGGGGAGCTCCGCGCCCTGGATCTCGGCGAGGTCGAGCGCGACCTCCTCCAGGACCCGCAGGCTGCCGGGCGGCTTGGTGAGCTGGGCTTGCCGGTCGGCGGCGGCCTGGCGGGCTTCGTGATTCCTGCCGGAGGGGGGGGAGGACATGGCTGGAGAACGTCTCTGTTGAAGCCGGGAGGCGAGGAGGTGGTGGGCGGACAGCACCGCGACGGTGAAGCGGACCGGAAAGATACGGATTGCCACCCGTCCGAGGATCGGGCGGAGGTCACGGTGTCCGACGTTCAGGAAGAGGCCGGCCGACGACGGCGTTCGGTCGAGGAGAGCGCCGATGGCAGGCCGCCCCCACTCGCCGACGCCCTCCGCCGGGCCGTCATCCCGGCGCGCCCTCGGTCAAATCGGCAGCCGTCACGAGAGCGCCCCACCCCCTCTGCCACTGTGGCAGCGGGGAGCGCTGCGCCGCCGGAGCCGCCCGGCTGAGCCGCGCACGCCGGCCCGCACGGCCCCGGGACAGCCATTCCGGCCCCTGAAATGCCGTTCCGACGCCGAGCGCGGACGCGCGACGCCGGGTCTTCGCAGCGCCTGACGGGTGCCGAGCATCTCGTGCGCGGCCACGGCACGCCCTTTGCTCCCGAACGTGGTCGCGGTCCGGACCTCCGACCCGCGCCCCCGTCGCCCACCACCGCATCCCTCGGTCACCGAGGCGCGGGCGGCGTCCCCGACACGACCACCGCGGCCGGCGACAGCGCCCGCCGCTCCTCCACCTCCGACCCAGCCCCCTCCAAGAGCCCCATGGCCAAGCAGATGGTTTTCGAGTCCGACGCGCGCGAGGCGATCCTTCGCGGCGTCGACAAGCTCGCCAAGGCGGTCACCACGACCCTCGGCCCCCGCGGACGCAACGCCGTCATCGACAAGGGCTGGGGAGCCCCCACCGTCACGAAGGACGGCGTCACCGTCGCAGAGGAGATCCAGCTCAAGGATCCCTACGAGCAGATGGGCGCTCAGCTCGTCAAGGAGGTCGCCTCCAAGACCAGCGACGTGGCCGGTGACGGCACGACGACCGCCACGATGCTCACCCGCACCATCTTCGCGGGAGGCCTGAAGGCGATCACCGCGGGCGCTGCCCCCGCGCGTCTGAACGCGGGCATGCAGGACGCCGCCTCGAAGATCGCGGCCAAGCTGGAGCAGATGTCCAACAAGGTCGGCGGCAACGACGAGATCAAGCAGATCGCCACGATCTCGGCCAACAACGACCCGGCGGTCGGCAAGCTCATCGCCGACGCCATGAAGAAGGTCGGGAACGACGGGGTCATCACCGTCGAGGACGGCAAGAGCATGGACACCACCGTGGACGTGGTGGAGGGCATGCAGTTCGACCGAGGCTTCCTCTCGCCTCACTTCGTCACGAGCCCCGAGGACATGGAGGCGCAGTTCGAGAACGGACTCGTGCTCGTCCACGAGGGCAAGATCTCGAACGTCCAGAGCCTGCTCCCGATCCTCGAGTCGATCCGCGAGAGCGGCAAGTCACTGCTCATCCTGGCCGAGGACGTCGAGAACGACGCCCTCGCGACTCTCGTGGTCAACAAGATGAACGGCGTCCTGAAGGTCTGCGCGGTCAAGGCGCCCGGCTACGGCGATCGTCGCAAGCAGATGCTCCTCGACATCGCCGCGCTCACCGGCGCCACGGCGATCATGAAGGACACCGGCATGGAGCTCGAGCAGGTGACCCCGCAGCACCTCGGCAGCGCCCGCCGCATCACCGTCTCCAGCGACGCCACCACCATGGTCGGCGGCAAGGGCCGCAAGGAGGACGTCGCCGCGCGCGTCGGCCAGATCCGCGGCGAGATCGAGACGACCACCTCCGACTACGATCGCGAGAAGCTCCAGGAGCGCCTCGCGAAGCTGACGGGCGGGATCGCACAGATCAACGTCGGCGGCGCCACCGACACCGAGGTGAAGGAGCGCAAGGCCCTCATCGAGGACGCCCTTCACGCCACCCGCGCGGCCGTCGAGGAGGGCGTCCTGCCCGGCGGCGGAGTCGGGCTCCTGCGCGCTCGCGGCGCGGCCCTCGACCTGAAGCTGCGCGACGACGTCGACTACAACCTCGGCATCGACACGCTCCACGACGCTCTCGCCGGTCCGATCACCCAGATCGCCGAGAACGCCGGCTTCGACGGCGCGGTCGTGGCCCACAAGGTCACCAAGGAACGCAAGCAGAGCTTCGGCTTCAACGCTCTGACGGGCGAGTACGGAGACATGGTCGACATGGGCATCATCGACCCGGCCAAGGTCACCAAGTCCGCGCTCCAGAACGCCGTCAGCGTCGCCACGCTGCTGCTGACCACCGACGCGCTGATCGCCAACAAGCCCGATCCGACCCCCGCGGCCCCCGGCGGCGGTGACATGGACGGAATGGGCGGCATGGACGACATGGGAATGGGGGGCATGGGCTTCTGAGCCGCTCCTGAATTCCGACGCCTCCCGAAGGCACTCCCCCACCACCCGACGCACAACCACACACCCCACTCAACGACATGGCCAAGCAGATCATGTTCGACGACGCCGCCCGTCAGAAGATGAAGGTCGGCATCGAGAAGCTCGCGAAGACCGTTCGCGTCACCCTCGGCCCCGCCGGGCGCAACGTCATCCTCCAGAAGAGCTTCGGCTCCCCGCACGTCACCAAGGACGGCGTCTCCGTCGCCAAGGAGATCGAGCACGTCGATCCCTTCGAGAACATGGGCGCCAAGCTCGTGCTCGAGGTCGCCAACAAGACCAACGACGTCGCTGGTGACGGCACCACCACCGCCACGGTGCTCGCGTCGGCCATCTTCAACGAGGGCCTCAAGTACGCGACCACCGGCGTCTCCACCATCGAGCTGCGCAACGGCATCGACAAGGCCGTCGACAACGCGATCGCCTCGCTCGAGGGCCAGAGCCGCAAGGTGAAGACGAAGGCCGACAAGGCCGCCGTCGCGACCATCAGCGCGAACAACGACCCCGAAACGGGTGAGCTCCTCGCCGAGGCCTTCGACAAGGTCGGCGACGAGGGCGTCATCACCGTCGAGGAGAACAAGGGCGTCGAGACCATCCTCGACCACGTCGAGGGTATGGAGTTCGACAAGGGCTATCTCTCGCCCTACTTCGCGACCGACCTCTCCAAGCTCGTCGCCGAGTACGAGAACGCGCAGATCCTCATCTGCAACAAGAAGATCTCGACCGTCCGCGAGCTCGTTCCGGCCCTCGAGGGCGCCATGCGCAGCGGCGCGCCGCTCCTCATCATCGCCGAGGACATCGAGGGTGAGGCCCTGACGGCGCTGGTCATCAATCGCCTCAAGAACGTGCTCAACGTCGTCGCGGTGAAGGCCCCGGGCTTCGGCGAGCGCCGCAAGAGCTATCTCGAGGACATCGCCGCCCTCACCGGCGGCGTCGCCATCACCGACGAGATCGGGATCCAGCTCGAGAACGTCACCGAGGAGCACTTCGGCCGCGCCAAGCGCATCGTCGTCTCCAAGGACGCCACCACCATCGTCGAGGGAGCGGGCAAGAAGAAGGACGTGAAGGAGCGCGCCGCGCAGATCCGCGTCCAGATCGACAAGACCAGCTCGGACTACGACAAGGAGAAGCTCGAGGAGCGCCTCGCAAAGCTCACGGCCGGCGTCGCGGTCATCAAGGTCGGCGGCAAGACCGAGGCCGAGATGAAGGAGAAGAAGGACCGCGTCGAGGACGCACTCAACGCGACTCGCGCCGCCATCCAGGAGGGCATCGTCCCCGGCGGTGGCACCGCGCTCCTCCGCGCGTGCGAGGCTGTGGCCGAGGGCCGCTACAAGGGCGACGAGAAGTTCGGCGCCCAGATCGTCGAGCGCGCGCTCCAGGCCCCGATCCGCCAGATCGCCGAGAACGCCGGCGTGGACGGGTCCGTGGTCGCCGAGACGGTGCGCGAGAAGGGCAAGAGCATCGGCTACAACGCCCTCACCAGCGAGTACGAGGACATGTTCAAGGCCGGCGTCATCGACCCCGCGAAGGTCGTGCGCACCGCGCTCCAGAACGCCGCCTCGATCTCGGGTCTGCTCCTGACGACGGACTCGATGATCACCGACATCAAGGACGACGAGACCATCGAGGGCTCCGTCGCCTGATCCCTCGGCCGGCCCGGGCCACCGCCCGCCCGCCGGCCGGGCCGCTCCCGAGGGCGGCGGAGCGCCTGCGCTCCGCCGCCCTCGTCTCTCCCACCGGCCCTCCGCACCTCCCACCGCATGGCATCCAAGCGCGACTTCTACGAGGTCCTCGGCGTCTCCAAGGACGCGAGCGCGGCCGACATCAAGAAGGCGTACCGAAAGCTCGCGCTTCAGTACCACCCGGATCAGAACCCCGACGATGCGGGCGCGGAGGCGAAGTTCAAAGAGGCCGCCGAGGCCTACGACGTCCTCTCGGATGACGGCAAGCGCCAGCGCTACGATCAGTTCGGCCACCAGGCGTTCGCCGGCGGCGCGAGCGGCGGCGGCGGCGGGTTCACGAACGTCGAGGACATCTTCTCGGCCTTCGGCGACATCTTCGGCGGCGCCGGCGGGGCCTTCGGGAGCATGTTCGGCGGCGGCGGAGGCCGACGACGCGGCCCTCGCCGCGGCCGTGACCTGCGCATCGTGCTCGAACTGACTCTCGAGGAGATCGACCAGGGTGTCACGAAGACGGTCGCTCTGAAGCGCCTCGACATCTGCGACACGTGCGACGGCACCGGAGCGCGCCCGGGCACGTCGAAGATCACGTGCAGGACATGCGGTGGCACCGGTCAGGTCACGCGCAGCGCGGGGTTCTTCCAGATGGCCAGCCCCTGCCCGGCGTGCCACGGCACCGGCGAGATCATCGAACACCCGTGCCAGGACTGCTCCGGCAGCGGCACGGTCCAGAAACGCAAGGAGATCGAGATCAAGGTCCCGGCCGGCGTCGAGGAGGGCGTCCAGCTGCGCGTCACGGGCGAGGGCGACGCAGGTCCGGAGGGCGCTCCCCGCGGCGACCTCTACTGCGTGATCCGCGAGAAGGAGCACAGGGCGTTCCAGCGCTCCGGCCCGGACGTGCTGACCGAGGTCCCCTTCTCCTTCGCGCAGCTCGCCCTCGGTGACAAGGTCGAGATCCCGACCCTGCGCGGCAAGGTCGAGATGACCGTCCCCGCGGGCACCCAGAGCGGCAAGGTCTTCCGACTCCGTGGCCAAGGCCTTCCGCGCCTCGAGGGCCGCGGCAAGGGCGATCAGCTCGTGCGCGTCTTCTGCGAGATCCCGAACAAACTGACCGACCGCCAGGAGGAGATCCTGCGCGAGTTCCAGGAGATCGACGGTGAGCAGACCGGCAAGAAGTCGTTCTTCGATCGCGTCACCGAGTACTTCACGTGATCCAAATGGCCTTCGGCAAGCGCAAGAAGAAGGACGAGACCATGCACGAGACCAGCCAGACCTCGGAGAGCGCCGAGGAGCAGGCGGGCGCCGAGGCGCCCGCGGAGCCGCCCACGCCCGAGGACGAGCTCGAAGCCGCGCACGCGGAGCGCGATGCGTTCGAGCAGAAGTGGCTGCGCGCCCAGGCGGACTTCCAGAACCTCCGTCGGCGCACGGCGGAGGACATCGACGCGGCCGTGGGCCGCGCGAAGTCCGAGGTCCTCGCCGAGGCGATCACCGTCCTCGACTACCTCGACATGGCCCTCGCCGCGCCGGTCACCACCGACGAGGCGAAGAACCTCAAGATCGGCGTCGAGATGACCCGCGGCCAGCTCCAGGGGCTGTTCGATCGGCTCGACGTGAAGCCCATCGTGGCCGAGGGGACCTTCGATCCGGCGCTGCACCAGGCCGTGTCCACCGTCGAGACCGAGGAGCACGGTCCTGGCGAGATCGTCGAGGTCGTGCGCGGGGGCTGGTGCATGGGCGAGACGGTCCTGCGCTACGCCCAGGTCCGGGTGGCCGCGGCCCTCGAGGCCGAGGAGACCGCGGAGACCGAAGAGGAACCGTCCGACGGCGGGGAGTGAACCGGTGCCGACCTACGACTACGCGTGCGAGGCCTGCGGGCACACCTTCGAGGAGTTCCAGATGATGAGCGACCCGGTGCTCCGCAAGTGTCCCCGGTGCGGGGAGTCGAAGCTCCAGCGCCTCATCGGTGGCGGGGCTGGCTTCCTCTTCAAGGGATCCGGCTATCACGTCACCGACTACCGGTCCAAGTCCTACGAGGACGGCAAGAAGGCCGACTCGAAGTCCGGCAGTGGCCCTCCGGAGCCCGCCTGAGGCAGCTGCTGACCGGCTCCGTGCGAGCCGACCACTCCGCCGTTCCCTAGGGGAGCAGGCGCTCCTCGATCAGCCGCGCGATGGCATCGCCGCGGTGGTCCTCGATGACCTCGTCGGCCTCGGCGTGCACCTCCGGCAGGGCGTTGCCCATGGCGACGCCGAGCCCCGCCTCGCGCAGCATGGGGATGTCGTTGTCCGCGTCCCCCACGGCGATGACGCGCTCGGGCGGGATCCCGCGCGTCTCCGCGAGGAAACGCAGCGCCTCGGCTTTCCCACGGCAGGGCGCGTGGACGTCGATCGCGCTGTAGGGGTTCGTGCTGTGGCGCGGCAGGACGGACAGCGGGAAGTGCGAGACGTAGATCGGGCCGCGCGCGACGGCCTCCAGCTCCCGCACCAGCGGCGTGGACCCGTCCTCGCCGCACTTCACCAGGAAGCTGAGACGGATCGTGTTCTCGCGCAGGAGGTCCGCGCGTTCCACGAACTGCATCCCGACGAATCCCTCGAAGTTACGGCGCTCCTCGTCCGAGCGCGGCGCCATGGCGAGCTTCTCGTCGGCGGTCATGACGATCATCTGGATCTCGCGCTCGGCGGCCCAGGCGTGGAGGCGCTCGTTGGTGCGGTTCGAGACGAGCCGCTCCTCGAGCATCCGGCCGCCGTCCGGGCACCAGATGGCGCAGCCGTTGAAGAGCACGACGGGCTCGCCGAGCTCGAGCGGAGCGACGACGGGCATGGCCAGGGCCTTCGAGCGACCGGTGACCACCATCACGGTCTTCCCGGCGTCCTGGGCGCGGCGCAGGGCCGTCAGGTTGCGCGGATCGACCGCCTCGTCCTGGCCGAGCAGGGTCCCGTCGAGGTCCAGCAAGATCGCGTCGTAGGAGTCGCGCATCGGGGCGAAGATAGCGCCTCCCGTGCGGCCGATCTGCCCCCTGGTGGCCCTCCTCGCCGCCCTGGAGGAGCCAGAACGAGGTTCCGGAGGGGCCCCGGGGAGGCTTTCGGGCCGATCGAGGACGGGACCCGGCCGCCTCGGTCGATATAGCCGTAGCGAGAGGGGCCGGACTCGGCCATCCTCGCGCCGAGTCACATCCCATGCGCAGACGAATCAGCCTCCTCCGCCTCGCCCCGCTCGCCGCGGCCGTCCTCCTGACCGCCTGCTCGGGGACCCGCAAGCTCGTCGACCCCGTCGTGGTCATCACCACCCGCAACGGCATGGAGCTCGGGGTCACGACCCGGAGCGGCGTCGTCTTCACCGGCGCCACCGCCGAGCGCGGCGAGATCGAGATCGAGGCCTGGTTCGGCGACGGGCCGACCATCGAGCGCACGATCATCGAGCCCGTCTCCGACGAGCTGTTCACCGCCGAGATCGACATCGTCCTGCCCTCGGTGCCGATCTCCTTCGACGAACCGCGAGACGGCGAGTCCCTCCAGCTGATGGGCCGCAAGGACGGGGCCCGGTGGTCCATGTCCGCGCGCGCGAAGACAGACCCCCGCGTCTTCGGCCTGCTGCTGGAGATCCCCTCCGGCTTCCCGGACGACCCCGACCAGGTGGGGGCCGGTGTGTTTCGCCGCCTCCCCGAGCACCGCCACGAGCTCGTGGGCCTCGTGGTCGGCAAGATCCAGCTCGAGCGCGACGGCTCGGCACAGCGCTACCTCGCCGTGGCCGGACCGACCGAGCTCTGGCGGCTCGTGGCTCACCGGCGCGATCATCTGCGCAAGAAACCCTTCGTCTACCGCGAGGACATCCTCTGATCGCGCCAGCTCGTGCGCGTGACACCGGACGCCGCCTGACTCCCCCGCCGGGGAGCGGCGGCGTTCTCGCGTCCTGACGGGATCAGCGGCGCCAGAAGCCGGGCATCAGCAGCACGACGAGCGCGTAGAACTCCAGGCGGCCGAGCACCATGCAGAAGCTGAGCACGAGCTTCGGGAGCGCCTGGAGCCCGGCGAAGTTCTCGACGGGCCCGACGCCGCCCAGTCCCGGGCCGACGTTGTTCAGGGTCGCCACCACCGCCGTCGCGCTCGTCTCGAGGTCGGTGCCGAAGCTCGCGACGAGCGTCGTGGCGAAGAGGAACACGGCCACCCACAGGACCAGATAGCCCGTGACCGACGAGGTGATCCCCTCGTCGAGCGTCTGGCCATCGATCCGCACGTCGTGGATGACCCTCGGCCGCGCGAAGCGCCGCACGCCCACCAGCGCCGCCTTGAGCACGATCGCGACCCGGACCAGCTTGAAACCCCCGCTCGTGGAGCCCGCGCAGGCCCCGCAGAACGCGAGCAGCATCAGGAGGATCCGGCAGAACTGCGGCCACGCGTCGAAATCCTCGGTGGCGAATCCAGCCGTGGTGATGATGCAGGTCACCTGGAAGAGGCTGTCACGCAGCGCCTCGACGGGGCCCCCCTGGCCCTCGGCTCCCGACGTGCCGGGCGCGCCCGAGAACCACAGGACACCCGCGATGCTCAACGTCGCGGCCACCACGATCCCGATGAACATGCGCGCCTCGAGGCTCCCCACGAGCCTGCGCCACGCCGGCCTCGGCCCGACGCGGATGAGCGTGTCGTAGATCGCGAAGTTGAAGGCCGACAGCAGCATGAAGACCACCAGCACCCCCTCCACGGCCGCCGAGCCGAAGTAGGCGATGCTCTCCGAGTGGTTCGAGAAGCCGCCGTTCGCGATCGTCGAGAACGTGTGGATGACCGCGTCGAACGTCGGCATCCCGACGAGCAGGAGACCGGCGGCGAGCAGCAGGCTGAGCGCCATGTAGATCTTCACCAGCATGAGCGCCGAGTCGCGCACACGCTGATGCCCCGCCTCACGGCTGACGCCAGGCACCTCCGAGCGGAAGAGGCTGCGTCCCCCCGTCGGGAACAGCACCACGAAGACCATCACGATGCCGAAGCCGCCGATCCACTGGCTGAAGCAGCGCCAGAACGCGATGGCGTGGGGCATGGAGTCGATCCCCTCCCCCGACATGACCGTGGACCCCGTCGTGGTCAGCCCCGACACCGACTCGAAGAAGGCATCCACGAACGAGGTGAAGGTCCCCTCGTAGAGATAAGGGAGCGCACCTGCGACGCCGCCGACGAGCCACGAGAGCCCGACCGTCGCCAGGCCCTCCCGCCTGAAGAAGTCGATCCGACCCCTCTCGTCCTTCGTCGAGCCGTGGAACAGGACGGCGGGGATGGCGCCGAGCCCCATGGAGGTGATCGCCGCGTACATGCACGCCCGCGCCGAGTGGTGCTCGTCGTAGCCGAGCCCCACGAGCGCCGGCACCAGCATGAACACCCCCATCAGGATCATCACGATCCCGAGCATCCGCAGGACCGCGGGGATGTTCACGGGGCGAGGGCCGCGCCGCACGATCCGGTGGCTGGATGAGGCGGACATGGGGGCCCGTCAGGCGCCGGGGCGCAGGACGCGCTCGACCTCCTCCAGTTTCTCGACGACCGTGAACACGATCAGCGTGTCCCCCGGCCGCACCACGGAGTCGCCGGTCGCGATGGACACCGACTCCTCGTGGACGATGGCCCCGACCACGGCGCCCTTGGGGAGCCCCATCTTCTTGACCTTGATGGCGTCCTTGATCGTCGTCTGCAGCTCCAGCACCTCCGCGGCGCCCTGACCGATGACCGAGATGGCCTGCGGCGAGCCCGCGCGCACGTAGCGCAGGATGTGCGCGGCGCAGAGCGCGCGGGGGCTGATGGCCTGATCGACACCTTCGAGGAAGTCGTACACCTCGCGGTAGCCCGACTTCTGGATCAGCGCCACGGTCCGCTCCGCCCCGTGCCCCTTGGCGAGCATGCACGAGATCATGTTGATCTCGTCATCGTTCGTCGTCGCCACGAAGACGCTCGCGGTGGCGATGCGCTCCTCCTGGAGGAGAGTGAAGTCGGTCGCGTCCCCGACGAGGACGGTGACCGCGCCCCGCGACTCGCTCGAGAGGGCCTGGGCTCGCGCGCGGTCCTTCTCGATCACGAAGACCTCGATTCCGGGCGAGTCCGCGAGGCGCCTCGCGATCTCGCGGCCGATGCTGCCCGCCCCCATGATCACCGCGCTGCGCTTCCACACCACCGTCTCGCCCGCCGCGCGCTCGAACGCATCGAGATCGCGGGTCTGGCCGAGGACGTAGACCTGGTCGCCCACGCGGAGCTCGTCCTCCCCCGACGGCACAAGGAACTCGCGGTCGCGCTGCAGCGCGACGACGAGCACACCCGGCGGGATGCGGAGCTCGCCGAGCGGCGCGCTCGTGAGCTCGCTGGACTCACGCAGCGGAAGCCGCCGCAGCTGCACCTTCCCGTCCGCGAAGCTCTCGACCTCGAGGGCGTGGCGCTCACGCACGGTCGAGAGGATCGACTCGGCCGCGAGCTCCTCCGTCGAGAGCACGACGTGGAAGCCCAGAGCGTCCTTGTAGAAGTAACGGAAGTCGGTGAGGACCTGGGTGTCCTTCAACCGCAGGATGACCCGCTCTGCGCCGAGCTTCTTGGCCACCACGCTCGTCAGCATGTTCACGTGGTCGTCGTCGCTCACCGCGATCACGAGGTCCGCCGTGCTCGCGCCCGCGCTGGTCAGCGTGTCCGCGCGCGTCCCGTCCCCCACGAGGGCCTGGACGTCGAGGGACTCGGTCATCCGCCTGGACTTGGACGGATCCGGGTCGACGACCGTGACGGCGTGCTCCTCGCGGCTCAAGATGTCGGCCAGGTGTTGGCCCACCTCTCCGGCGCCCACGATGACGATGTTCATGCGGGCGACGATAGGACCGGTCGCCCCGCCGGTCCATGTCCATGATCGCCCTCGTCGACAACCGCGACTCCTTCACGTTCAACATCGCCCAGGAGCTCATGGGGCTGGGGGCCGAGGTTGGCGTCGTCAGGGCCCTGGAGAGCGCGGCGGAGGACGTTCTGCGCCTCCGACCCGCAGGGATCGTCCTGGGCCCCGGACCGGGACGGCCTGGGGGCGCAGGGTGCACGGAGGAGCTCGTCCGGCTGGCCGCGGCGGGCGCCGGGCCGCCGGTCCTGGGGATCTGTCTGGGGCACCAGGCGATCGCCACGGCCCTCGGCGGCCAGCTTCGCACGGCGCGCACCCTGGTCCACGGGGAGTGCCGCCCGGTGTCCCACGACGGACGCGGTGTGTTCGAGGACGAGAAGAGCCCCGTCGACCTCGCGCGGTACAACTCGCTCGCCGTCGAGGCCGACGGCCTTCCGTCGGAGCTCGAGATCGCCGGGACCACCGAGGACGGCGACGTCGCCGCCCTGCGCCACCGCACCCGGCCGCTCCAGGGGATCCAGGGGCACCCCGAGTCAGTCCTGTGCCTGGACGTCGGACGCCGGCTGCTGGGACGCTTCCTGCGCGGCCTCCACTGACCGATCGCCGATGGCCGCGGTCCACCGCGGCCAGGGACCTCTGCTGGGTCGCGCCTCCTCGCCGTCTCGCGTTCGCAGGACCCGCCGCGTGACGAAGCGGTAGAGCGGCTTCACCGTGCGCATCCAGACCAGGGCGATGCCCCGGCGGCGCATCCGCGCGGACTCCTCCACGCGGAGCGCCGCGGGCCCGCGGCCGTCCCTCGTGTAACGCCGACGGTGCTTCTGCACGTGTCTCAGGTCGTCGCGGCAGCGCGCCTCGAACCAGCGGCCGCGCCGCTGCGGATGAAGGGTCGCGAGCTGGAAGTCGATGAGGACTGGCGCGCCGTCGATCCCCACGACGACGTTCTGCTCCTTGTGCAGGTCGTTGTGGCAGACGCCCGCGGCGTGCAGCTCGGCGACCCGGCGCTCGAGCAGGTCGAAGAAGTCGAGGGGCAGGGACTCTGCGCGATGGAGCGGGTCGCCCTCGGCGTAGGGCCGCAGATGCACGCGCTCCGGGTCGGGGCGCGCGCCGCGGACCGTCTCGAGGGAGCGCGCCTCACGGAGCAGCGTCTCGTCGAGGTCCGGCGCCGCGGCGACGCCTCGCACGCCGCACTCCCGGAGTCGCCGGAGCGCGCGCGCCTCCCGGCGCGCGAGGAGCCCCGCGGCCCAGCCCAGCCCGGCCCGCGCCGTGACCACGCGCCTGACGAGGCGCACAGCCGGCCGGCTGCTCACCCCGTCCACGCGCACCAGTTCGACGCAGCCGAAGGTGTCGTGTTTCAGCTCCTTCTCGATGCGGACCGGCATCGCGCCACCTACCGTACTCCGGCCCATGACGACGAGCACAGCCCCGCACCCTGGAGGAGCCAGAGGCGCCAACGCGCCCCGGGAGGGGACGATCCTCGTCCGCGACCTCGGCCACCGCTTCGGCGACAAGACCGCCCTCGAGGACGGCCTCGAGCTCCGCGTGGAAGCGGGCGGCGTGGTGGGGCTCCTCGGACCGAACGGCAGCGGCAAGAGCACCCTCATGCGCCTGCTCGTGGGCCTCGTCCCCCTCGAGCGCGGCGCGATCTCCGTCGACGGCGTCCAGCTGGAGAAGGACGGCCTCGAGGTGCGCAGACGGGTCACGTACGCCCCCGGGGAGCTCCACCTCTACGGCGAGCTCACCGGCGAGGAGCACCTCCGGGTGCTCCTGCGAGCCAGGCCCGCGGCGGCCCTCCGCCGCGCGCGGGAGACCGCGGAGGAGCTCGGCCTCCCCCTGAAGCGCCGGGTCCGTGGCTACAGCCACGGCATGAAGCGCCAGCTCGTCTTCGCCGCTGCCATGGCGCCGTCCGTCCGCGTCCGCATCCTCGACGAGATCTCCGAGGGCCTGGATCCCGCCAAGCGCAGCCAGATCCTGGATCACATCGAGCACGACGCCGCCTCGGGAACCACGATCCTGCTCTCCTCGCACCACCTCGGCGAGGTCGATCGCGCGTGCCAGCGCATCGTCTTCCTCAGCGCCGGCCGGATCATCGCGGACGAGACCGCCGAGGCCGTCCGGGCCCGCGCCGCGCGCGTCCTGAAGCTACGCTTCCCCGAGAGCGCGGACGGCGAGGCCGTCGCAGCCGCGCTGCAGGGCGCGGACGTCGAGACGCTGTCGCGCGAGAACGGAGTCTTCCGGCTGGTGCTCGAGGATGAGGATCCACGCCCCTTCCTCGGGCGCCTCGCCGCCGCGGAGGGCCTGCCGGCTCCCCTCTCCATCGAGCACGGCCGCCTCAGCCTCCGAGAGCTCTACCGCTCGCTCTACGGAGTGGAGGGGACCTGATGCTGCACGGCCTCAAGAGCTACCTGGTCTACTCCTTCGGGTTCTTGCTCGTCCTCGAGATCATGATCGCGGCGGCCATCTATTGGTGGCCGACCTTCGAGGACAACGCCCAGAACATCATCAACATCGCGTCGCGCATCCCCGTCCTCGGAGGACTCGCGACGACGGTCAAGGAGAAGGGCGTCAGCGCCTACGTGTACGGCCAGCAGTACTTCAAGGGCTGCGCCGCTCTGGGCACCGCGGCCTGCGTCCTGTTCGCCGCCCCCTCCGTGGCCGGTGAGGTCCATCGCGGCACGATGGAGATGTGGCTCGCGCGTCCGGTCTCACGGTCGCGTCTGTTCACCGAACGGTGGCTCGGCGGCTTCGCGGCGATCGCGGTACCGGTGGTCCTCTCGAGCCTGTCGATCGCCTGGATGCTTCCCTGGGTCGACGACTCGATGCCGCTGGGCGACCTCGCGCTGACGTCCCTCCACATGGTGCTCTTCCTCGCGCCGATCTACGCCGCGACCTTCGCGTGGTCGTCCATCGGCTCGGAGCCGATGCGGATCAGCTTCGTGATGCTCTTCCTCTCCGTGCTGGCCTTCGCCATGTACCTCGTGGAGGCGGTCACGAACTACACGCCCTACCGCATCGTCGACATCCGCGTCTTCCTCGACATCGAAGCGACGGGACGCCTCGACTGGCGGTACTACGTCCCGCTCACGGCCGCGACCCTGGCCGGGTACGTGGTGGGACTGCGCAGCTTCCTGCGCCGGACGCCCTGAGGTCTCAGCGTCCGCCCGCCCGGATCCAGGCGCGGAGCGCCTCCTCGAGCTCCGCGACGTCGACTCCCTCGAGGGCCGCCTCCAGCGCGCGCTCGCGCGCCCGCCCCGCCGCAGCGCGCAACCGAGAGCCGGTCATCCCCGAGAACGCGGCGCCCTCGGCCTCGAGCCTCCAGCGCGCGCGGAGCTCCGCGAAGTAGCGCTCGAGCAGCCCTCCCCAGGCCTCCTCGGCGCGCGCCGCGCGTGACGTGCGCAGGAACCTCACCAGGGCGTAGCCCATCGAGTAGTTCACGTCCGGACTGGCGTAGTACTCCTGCTGGCTCATGCGCAGGAGCGTCTCGAGAGCGGGGAGGGATCCGCTCGCAAGCCGCGTCCGGAGGAAGCGCTCGCGTTCAGGCAGGCCTTCGATCCGGATCACGCGCCCGCGGTCGACCACCGCGCCCGCGTAGAACTCCGCGGTCCCCTCGTCGTACCACGCGTGCGGCCGCACCGCGCTCGCGGTGTGGTGGACGAACTGGTGGCAGGCCTCGTGGTACAGGGTGCACAGCGTCGGGTGTCCCGCGGGCAGCCGCCCCTCGCGGACCTCCCGTGCGTCGTAGAGGACGAGCTCCCGGGTGTTCGGGTTGAAGTGGCCCACCGTGCCCGGGTTCCCGCCGAAGGTCAGGTACTCGCCGCGGTCGCGGCAGACGCGGACGACGCTCAGCGATTCGGCGGGCCGGTCGGGCGGGAAGTCCGAGGTGAAGCGCCTGCGCACGGCGACGAGCTCGTCCGCGATCTGCTCGAGCACCGGCGCGCTCCCCGGACCGTGGTAGAGCACGATCGAGTGCTCGGTGTCGCGCACCGACCAGCCGTCCACGAGCGCGCAGGCCACTTCGATGCGCTCCTCCACATGAGGCAGACGGGTGCGCCGATAGCGTCGAGTCCAGCGGGCCCGCTCCTCGTCGATCTCCGCGTGGCTGAAGAACCGGAAGCTCGAGGCGACCCGCGCGAACACGCGCGTCTCTCGCCGCTCGATTCGCGGCTCACACTCCCCCACGAAGATCAAGGCGCGGGTGTCCTCGATCCAGCCGTGGACGAAGAGCGCGCGGGTCTCCCCGGCGCCGTCGAGGTACGCCCCCGTGAATCGAGCGGGCGTGCGTCCGTACCGTTTGCGCACCGAGCGCTCCCGCGCGAGCTCGGACGGCTGGAACGTACGGAGCACCCAGCGCTGCACGTCCTCGGCCGTGGCCGCGTCCTCGACCGTGAAGACCTGGTGGGTGACCGGTGCCCGCCGGTCCTTCGGCGCGTCCTTCGGCGCGTGGACGAGCAGGAGCCCCTCGCTCCCCGGCGGAACCGGTCGCGCCTCGAAGGCCGCTGGCAGGCCGATCGAGAAGCCGTGTTCGGGGTGCTTGCTCGTCAGGTCGAACGCTGACGCAGGCGCGGCCGCGATGCACGCGAGGAGACAGGGCCGCAGGACGCGGCCAGCGCGGTGAAGAGCAGGGAGGAGCGCCATGGAGGGTGGATCGGCGCCTGCTCGCGGGCTCCCTCAGCCGAACCAGCGAGCGAGCCGGAGCCGCCACCGGAAGGTCCAGCCCCGGGACCCCCGCGTTTCGGGATGGGACGCTGCGAGGCGCGCGGCCTCGGCGAAGGCGGCGTCCGCCGCCGCCGCGTTCTTCCGCCCTCGCTCGACGCGCCCGCGCAGGAGCGCGCTCTCGGGAGCCGGGCCGTGGTTGAGCTCGAAGCGCGCGATCCGCTCGCTCGCCGCGTCGTATCGCGCGAGGGCGTGATCGAGGCGAGCCGCGAGCAGCATCGCAGCCCCGTAGCCGTGCTCCTCGTCCTCCGCCAGCAGCCCCTCGAGGACCTCGAGCCCGCGCGCCCGCTCCTCACCGCCGACCGCGGCTGCCGCGCGCGCGAAGCCGTAGCGCCATTCGAGGCTCGCTGGATCCATCTCCATCGCCTCGCGGAACAGGGGCAAAGCCCTGCGCGCGCGGCCTTGGGAGAGATGGAGCCCTGCGAGCTTGCCCTTGTGGTGCGGCGTGTTCACCGAGCCGAGCGACCGCTCGAGGGCGCGCCGTCGGCCCGCGTCCACCGCCTCCGTACCCACCTTGGCGAGCGCCGCCGAGAGGAGGATCGCCGTGAACCAGAACCCGAGGAACGGGATCCGGAAGAGCCCGCCCACCAGGGGCACCTGGGCCAGGAGACCCGTCAGGAAGAAGACGGCGACGAAGAAGAGCAGGAAGCGCAGCACGGCGGGCGGAGGGTAGCCGAAGAGGCCGGCGAGGAATCCCTGGAGCCCGGGCGCCGGGCCCGTATTCTCGCGCCCCGTGGCTCCCCTCTCTCCGAAGAGCGCGGCGCGCCTCGAGCTGGCCCGCGCGGTCGGCGGCGGGCTCTGCGTCCCCCTGCGCTTCGCCGCGCACCTCCTGACACGGCGCAGCGAGATGGCGTCCATCCGCGCGGACGTCGTCGCCGGAGCGGGGCGCGTGGACGAGCCGCCGACCGCGGCCCTGCCCATGAACCGGCCGCTGCGCCTCTTCGTGGGCGCGGCGGAGGCCTCCGGGGAGATCCACGCCGCCTCGCTCGTGCGCAGCGTGCGCGCGCTCGCGGCCGCGCAGGGCGCGCCGGAGCCCGTGATCACCGCGATCGGCGGGGAGCGCCTGCGCGCCCTCGGCGTCGAGCCCCTCGCCGACCCCGTGGCCCGGGCCCGCACGGGCTTCGACGGCGTGCTCGAGTCGCTCCCCTACTACGCCGGAGTCCTCGAGCGCGCCGCGGAGCACGCGCGGGACACACGGCCCGACGTCTTCGTACCCGTCGACTCTCCCGCGCTCCACGTGCCCATGGCGCGCATGGTCGGACGCCACGGGGTCCCGGTCGTCCATCTCGTCGCGCCCCAGTACTGGGGCTGGGCGCCGTGGCGCGTGGGGGCTTACCGCCGCGCGGTCGATCTCGCGCTCACGCTGCTCCCCCACGAGCCCAGCTGGTTCGGCCGCCACCGCGTGAACACCCGTCACGTGGGGCATCCCCTGCTCGACGCGCTGGCGGACGTGCCGGTGACCCGCCCCGATCCGGCGAGCCTCACGCTCGCGATCCTCCCCGGGAGCCGCGCTGGCGTGATCGAGCGGAACCTCCCCTGGATGCTGGACGCCCTCGGCCCCCTCCGCGAGGCGGCGCCCGGGCTGGACGTCGCGGTGCTTCAGTCCACGGACGAGCATCGCGAGCTCATCGAGTCGATCTGCACCGGCCGCGCGCGACTCGAGACCGGGGACCTGCACGAACAGCTCTCCCGCGCGCGGGCCGCCTTCGCGGTCTCGGGGACGGTGCTCACGGACGTGCTGCACCACCGTCTCCCCCACGTCGTCGTCTATCGCATCGCGAAGCGCCTCGAGGAGTTCATCTACCGGCGCGTGCTGACGACGCCCTATTTCGCCTCCACGAACCTCCTCGCCGGACGCGAGGTGGTCCCCGAGCACTGCTTCCGGGGCGACGGGCCCCGGGAACTCGTGGGTCGCCAGCTGGTCGACGCGTGGCTGGACGGCCCCGCGCGCGAGGCCATGTGCGCGGGGATCGAGGACGCTGCCGCCCGGCTGGGCGGGGCCGGCGCCATCGACCGCGCCGCGAGACACGCCCTCGCTGTGGCATCGGGCGCCGCGCGGACATGAAATAGCGGACGTCATGTCGCAGACCGAGCCCCCTGGAGCCCGGCAGAGGCCCGAGGGCCCCTCCGAGGAGCGCGCCCGGTCGCGCGGGGAGGATTCCCTCGATTCCGTGAATGCCACCGGGAGCC
Source organism: Planctomycetota bacterium (assembly GCA_002862085.1). Classification (GTDB taxonomy): domain Bacteria; phylum Planctomycetota; class UBA1135; order UBA1135; genus Saltatorellus. The sequence goes on from PKCK01000099.1 coordinate 59,713, forward strand.
CGGAGTACGCGCCCTCTGCGATGCAGTGCGAGGCGACCCAGCTCATGACCGCGGCCCGCTCGGGCCACCGAGAGGCCTTCGAGGACCTCTTCGCGAAGGTCCGCGGCTCCGCGTTCCACGCGGCGCGGTCGCTGGTCGGCAACCACGAGGACGCCCAGGACCTCACCCAGGAAGCCTTCGTGAAGGCCTACCGGGCGCGGGAGAGCTACGACCCTGGTCAGCCCTTCCTCCCCTGGTTCCACAGGATCCTGCGCAACACCTGCTTCAGCTTCCTGCGCAAGCGCGGGCGGCTGCGGGAGCGCTCGATCCACGCCCGGGCGAACGCCCAGGACGACGGGGACGACACCTGGGAGATCCTCGACGTCCGCGCCGCATCGCCGTCGGACGGCGCCGAGGCGCGTGAGACCACGGACGTGTTCGCCCGGGCCCTCGAGCGGCTCTCGGCACGCGACCGCGAGATCATCGTGCTGCGCCACTACCAGGAGCTCTCCTACAAGGAGATCGCGGCCGCCCTCTCGATCCCCGAGGGCACCGTGATGTCCCGCCTCTATCACGCGCGCAAGCGCCTGCGCGGGCTGCTCGCGAACCAGGTCGACGACCTCATCGACGAGGGCGGAATCGCCAGGGGCAGCAACGCATGAAGTTCCACGAGCATCGGACGACGCACCGGATGGCTCCGCTGCGCCGTCGCTCCGCGGCTCCTCCCGTGGAGGTGCGCAGCGTGGAGGGCGTCCAGACATGAGCACGTACATCGACAGGACGGCGCCCGGCGCCGGCGAAGAGGGCGCGCCGCCGCCCGACGAGCTCCTCGCCATGGCCTTCGCCGACGGTGAGCTGAGCCCCGAGGAGCGGCTCGCCTTCGAGCAGCGCATGGTCCGCGAGGAGGGCCTCGCGCGCCTGGTCTCCGAGCACATGGCTCTCGACGTGCTCGCCCGACGGGTCGCGCCGAAGGAGCCGCAGGATCACGAGTGGGAGCGCCTGCGCCTGAACCCGCTCTTCGTGGGCACCCGCTCGAGCGGGTGGGCCCTGCTCGCCCTGGGCTCGGTGACCACCCTCGCGTTGACCGTCTTCGGTGTGGCCACCAACGAGAGCCTCTCCATCCCCACCCGCGTCGGGATCCTGGGCGCCCTCCTGGGCTTCCTCCTTCTCTTCCTGACCGTGGCCGCGCGCCGCCTGCGGACCATGCCCCTGGACCCCTATCGCCACGTGGAGCGCTGAGGTGACCCGATGTTGATCGTCACGACCAACGAGCTCTTCGGCTCCGAGATCGCCGAGACCCTCGGCCTCGTCCGCGGCACCACCGTCCGCAGCAGGCACCTCGGAAGCAGCCTCATCGGCTTCATGAAGGGCCTCGTCGGCGGCGAGGTGCACGAGTACACCAAGATCGTCGCCGAGGCCCGCGAGGAGGCCATCGACCGCATGAAGGCCGACGCCCTCGCGCTCGGCGCCGACGCGGTCGTCGGCTTCCGCTTCGCCACCAGCGAGGTGGCCGCGAGCGCGGCCGAGGTCGTGGCCTACGGCACGGCGGTGCGCCTCCGGTCGAACGCGGAGTCCTCGTGACGCCGCGCGCAGCCGGCGGTCAGTAGCGCGCGACGATGTCCTCGAGCGGCTTGCGTTCGAGATCGGGCACCTGGCAATCGTCCGCCGGGTAGCCGATCGGGATCAGGAGGAACGCCTTCTCGTTCTTCGGCCGCCCGAGGACCTCCCCGAGGAAGCCCATGGGGCTCGGGGTGTGGGTCAGGGTCGCGAGACCGGCGGCGTTGAGCGCCGCCAGCAGCATCCCGCTCGCGATCCCGACGGACTCCTGGGTGTAGTAGTTCTGTCCGCGGTCGCCCTCGCCGCGGTCCTCCCAGGAGTGCCTGAAGACGACGATCAGAGCGGGAGCGACCTCCAGGAACGGCTTCTCGGCGTTCGTGCCGAAGGGGCGCAGATCCTCGAGCCACTCCTCGTTCATGCGGCCCCCGTAGTTCTCGCGCTCCTCCTCCTCGGCGGCCTCACGGACCCGGCGCTTGATGTCGGGATCGGTCACGACCGCGAAGGTCCAGGGCTGCTTGTGCGCCCCGGACGGCGCGGTCCCGGCGGCCCTGATGCACTCGTCCACCACGCTCATCGGGATCGGGTCGGAGGAGAAGGCGCGCACCGAGCGGCGGCGTTCGGCCGTCTCCGCGAAGGCGCGAGCGCGCGCGAGCATGGTCTCGGGGTCGAGGCGCTCGAAGCCGAGGGGAACGAAAGGTGCGTCGGACATCGAAATGCAGGAGGGGCGGTCGAAGGGCCGGGGCGAGGAACGTGAACCGCCGCGCGCCCCGGACGTTGTCCCGATGAGGTTAGGGCGCCGCCCGAGCCGATCCAGCGCGGAGCCCTCGCCGAAGGGCTAGCCGCCGTCCCGGGTATGCCCTACGTTCCCGCCGTCATGCTGAGACTGACTTCCGCCCTCCTCGTCGTCCCCGCGCTCCTCGCCCCGGTCCATGCGCTCCCGAGCGTCACGAGCGCGGCCCGGGCCGCCGCGGCCCAGGACGACCTCCCCGATCTCAAGGGCGTGCTGGACGGCACCTGCCGCTGGCTGCGCTCGACGCAGAACCCGGCCGATGGGTCCTACGGCGGCGGGGTCGAGGGCACCGCGTGGGTGCTCTACGCGCTGGCGAAGAGTCCGCGCGCCTACGAGAGCGCCGACGGTCCCTTCGTCTCCAAGGCCATCGAGCACCTCCTGGCGCGCCAGGCCGAGGACGGTTCGATCGCCGACGAGGCCGCCGCCGCAGGCGCCCGGCTGGCCCAGACCCGCGCCGCGGCCGCCGCGCTCTCGGCCCTGGTCAGCCCGAGGACGGCTCCTGCCCTCGGCAAGGCCGTGGTCTGGCTCGGTGAACAGGGCGTGGACGAGCCCGGCCTGGACCTCCTCGAGGTCCCGGCGGAGAACGCCGATGCGCGCAAGCTCGGGCTCCGGCTGGTGGCGAGCCTCGGGGACGCGGGGCACCTCGACGGACCTCGCGGCGCCGTCGTCGAGACAGCGCGCGTGACCGTCGCCCTCAGCTCGATCAAGAAGCAGCTCACGCCGAAGGACGCCGGGCCAGGACGCGCCGCCCAGCCCCTCCCCGGGTTCACGGCCGCGAGCCGCGCCGAGGTCGACGCAGCTGTGCTCAAGGGCGCGCGGTTCCTCCTGGCCGCCGGCGACGGCGCCCGCTGGGGCGCGCCCGGCCGCCCCGACGCCGGCCTCACCGCGATGGTGACCGGCGCGCTCCAGGCCGTCCCCGCGCCGCGGCCCGGCGACGTCCAGGCCGCGATCGACGACGCGCTCGGCTGGCTCATCACGCTCCAGGACGAGAGCGGCGCCATCCACCAGGGCCGCCTGAAGAACTACGTCACCTCCGCGGCGATCATGGCCCTCGCCGAGGATCCCGCGTACGCGGCGCAGGTCGCGCGCGCCCGCAAGTTCATCGAGAAGCTCCAGGCCGACGGCGGCGAGGGGTACTCGGAGGGCGATCTCTTCTACGGGGGCATCGGCTACGGCGGCGACGAGCGTCCGGACCTCTCGAACCTGCAGATGGCCATGGAGGCTCTCGTCGCGGCCGGTGCCACCAAGGACGATCCGGCCATGCAGAAGGCGCTCAAGTTCCTGGAGCGCTGTCAGAACCGCTCGGAGACGAACGACATCGCGCTGACCCGCAAGGGCATCGTCATCAAGTCAGGCGACGACGGCGGCTCGGGCTACGCGCCGGGTGACTCGAAGGCGGGGTTCATCGAGCTCTCCGACGGGACCAAGGTCCCGCGGTCCTACGGGTCCATGAGCTACGCGCTGCTCAAGGGCTTCGTGTTCGCCGGGCTGGAGCGGTCCGACCCCCGGGTCGAGGCCTGCTGGAAGTGGCTCAGCGACCACTACACCCTGGACGTCAACCCGGGCTTCCTGACGACCTCGGACCCGCTGGCTCCCTACCGCGGCCTCTTCTACTACTTCAACACGATGGCCACGGCCCTCGACGTCTACGGGGCCGAGGCGATCGTCACGCCCGACGGGGTTCGCCACGACTGGCGCGCGGAGCTCGCGGGTCGACTGATCGCCATGCAGAGCAAGACGGACGGCTCCTGGATCAACCGCAACGCCAGCGCGTGGTGGGAAGGCAACCCGCTGCTGGCCACCGCCTACAGCCTGCGCGCGCTGCGCTCGGCGCGCCCGGCCCGCGACTGAGCGCCTCGATCCTGCGCGCGCGGTGATATCTCACCGCAGGGACGGGAGCCGCGAACCGCCGATCAAGATGCGAGGCGCGGCTCTCGCTGTGGCCGCGTGGTGGTTATCGTGCCCCCATGGCGATCCAGGACGAGTTCCGCGCGCTCGACACCGTCGAGGGCTTCGCGGTCGAGGGCGGGCAGCGCGCGCCGCGGACCCTCGAGCTGGGCGAGGAGGGCATCCGCATCGCCGGGGGGCCGCTGGTGACCTGGCGCAGCGCCAGGCTCCAGAAGGACGAGGCCGACGACGCGATGCTCGTCCTCGGCCGCGGACAGGTCCTGGGCTCGACCGATCCGCGCTTCCTGAGGGCGCTCGAGGGCGCGGCCGGGAACGAGCTGGACAGAGAACTCTCGCGGCTGCAAGGACTCCCCACGGGCTGGAAGGGCGCCGGCGTGATCGGGTGCCTGGCCTTCTTCGGCGTCACGGGCTGGATCACCATGAGCGTCCCCGGGTGCTACCGCGCCGCCGTGGACAAGACGGTCGACAGCATCGGCTTCGAGACCGACGAGACCCTCGGCGAGGCCGCTCAGGGGTCCATCGACGAGCAGATGAATCTCGGCCCCGAGCTCGAGGACGAGGAGGTGCTCGCCGCTCTCGAGGCCATGGTCGAACGCCTCGCGCCGCACTTCGACGGGACCGACCACCCCGCTGATCAGGTGAACTGGCGCATCCGCGTCGTCGAGAGCGAGACGCCCAACGCCTTCGCGCTCCCCGGAGGCTACATCACCGTCCTCACCAAGTTGATCGAGGACGCGGACAGCCCCGACATGGTGGCCGGGGTGCTCGCCCACGAGATGGCCCACGTGGTCCAGCGTCATGGGCTGAAGCGCATGGCCAACACGGTCGGGATCTACGCCGGGACGCTCCTGATCTTCGGGGACGCCGGCGGCCTCGTCGGTATCGCTGGCCAGCTCGGCAGCATCCTGACGACGAAGTTCTACGACCGCGAGCAGGAGTCGGAGGCGGATCGCTTCGGCACGGAGGCCATGATCCGTTCCGGCCTCGACGCCGTCGCGCTCGGCCGCTTCTTCCAGCTCCTCAAGGAGGAGTACGGCGAGGCGCTTCCCCCGAACCTGAACTGGCTCAGCACCCACCCCGGCCACGACAGCAGGACGGCGGCCATCGAGGCGCTCATCGACGACGTGCACGCGGAGGAGGGCGTTCCGCGCTCGCGGCCGCTCAGGATCCGCTGGAACGACATCCGGCGCAGGGTGGGCGCGAAGGACAAGGCCGACTGAGCCGCATCTCACGGTCCCCTTCGAGGACCGCGCGCGCTCTCCAGCGTCTTCCCCTCGCCCGTCCTCGCCCACCGGTCGACGCCTGTTCGTGACCGCGTCCACGCCTCCGCCGCCGCACGCCTCTCACGAGGCGGAGAGGTCGCGTCAGACCAACGTTCGCCCGACGGCGGCTGCGACGACACGGGTCTCCGCGACGAGCGTCGCGAGTTCCCCGGGTAGCAGCGCCTGTGCGCCGTCGCTCTTCGCCTCCGCGGGACGCGGGTGGCATTCCACCGCCACGCCGTCCGCGCCCGCGGCGATGGACGCGCGGGACAGCGGCGGGATCAGCGCGGGGATCCCGGCGGCGTGGCTCGGATCCACGATGATCGGCAGGTGGGTCCACTGGCGCAGCAGCGGCAGCACGGTCAGGTCGAGCGTGTTCCTCGTGGCCGTCTCGAAGGTCCGGATCCCCCGCTCGCAGAGAATGATCCCATCGCAGCCGTAGGCCGCGAGGTACTCCGCCGCCTGGAGCCACTCCTTGAGCGTGGCGGAGAGCCCGCGCTTGAGCATCACGGGCTTGCCCACGCCCGCGATCGCCTTGAGCAGGGTGAAGTTCTGCATGTTGCGAGCGCCGACCTGCAGGCAGTCGATGTCGTGGTCGAGGAAAGCAGGCAGCTGCGATGCGTCCATGATCTCGGAGACGACGGGCATGCCGGACGAGTCGCCCGCCGCCTTCAGGAGCCGCAGCCCCTCCTTCCCCAGCCCCTGGAACGCGTAGGGACTCGTCCGCGGCTTGAAGCCGCCGCCGCGGAGCACGTGCGCCCCCGCGCGCTTCGCGGTCTCAGCCGCCTCACCGATGATCTCCTCGCTCTCCACGCTGCAGGGCCCCGCGATCACGGCCACGCCGCGCGCTCCGAAGGGCACGCCGCTGACGTCGACGACGGTCGGCAGTTCGCGGAACGCGCGGTCGACGCGGCGCCACGAGCCGCGCGGCTTCGTGACCGAATCGACGTGCGGCAAGGCCTCGAGGCGCGCGCGCGTCTCGTCAGGCACCGGATCGACGGCCGCGAGGATGGGCCTGCGCGACTCGGGCGAGCGGGCGGTGCGGATCCCGGCGGCCTCCAGCTCGCTCACGATCCGCTGCAGCTCGGCCTCGGACGTGTCCTTCTTGAACGTGAAGATCATCGCTTCGGGGCGGGCGCGGAGCCCTCGTGGATGGCTTCGAAGACCTCGGTGATGCGCGCGGCGTCGATGTCGCCGTCGGCCCGCCGCAGCAGGTCCTCGATCGAGGGCGCGCAGGCCTCGGCGCTGGGCGCCGAAGCGCACAGTTTGGCGCGCTCCTCGAGGAGGCGCAGCAGCGCGCGGTCCAGTGTGGTCAGGTGCGTGCGGAGCATGGATCAGGGTGCCTCGAAGCCTCCAGCAGCGCTCGCGGCGGCGACGAGCGCGGTGACGTAGCGTTCCGCCTCGGCCGCCGCGGCCGCGTCGGCCCCGGAGGGCGACGCCGCCGCCCCGGCGTGGTGGATCGCGTCCACGAGGGCCGAGCCGACGATGGCGAGCTCCGCGCGGCCGCGGAGGCTCGCCACCTGCTCCGGCGTGCGAAGGCCGAAACCGAGTCCGAGCGGGACACCCGGCGCCGCGGCGCGCACCGCACCGAGCCAGGTGCTGGTCTCGTCGCCCACGGCGGTCGATCGACCGGTGACCCCCACGCGTCCGACCACGTACAGGAAGCCGGTCGTCCGCTCCGCGGCCTCGGCGAGCCGCTCGGGGCTCGTCGTCGGCGCGCAGAAGAGCGAGAGGGTCAGCCCTCGACCACGCGCGGCCTCCGACAGCGCGCCGGACTCCTCGACGGGGAGGTCGGGGACGAGGAGGCCATCGAAGCCCGCATCCGCGAGCTCGTCGAGACGCGCCTCGACGCCGCCGGAGAGGAGGGGGTTCAGATAGCTGAAGCAGATGAGCGGCAGCGCCCCACCGCGCGCTCGGTAGTCGCGCACGCACTGGACGACGCCGTCGAGGGTCGCGCCTCCATCGAGCGCCCGCGCAGCGGCCGCCTGGAGCACCGGACCGTCCGCGATCGGGTCGCTGAAAGGGACACCGAGCTCCACGCACGACGCCCCCGCGCGCTCCACCGCCTCGAGCAGCGAGCGGGTGCGCGCGAACCCGCCGTCCCCGGCCGTCAGATAGGGGGCGATTCCGGTGCTCCCGCTCGCGAGCAGGCGCGCGGTGGTCCGCACCAGCCGGTTCCGATCGACGTCCGTCACAGCCGCTCCCCCAGGACGCGCAGCACCGTGTCGAGGTCCTTGTCCCCGCGCCCGGAGAGGTTGACGAGCACGCGCTTGCCCCGGAGCTCCTCGGCGTTCTCCATGATCCACGCCACCGCGTGGCTGGTCTCGAGCGCCGGGAGGATCCCCTCGCGCTTCGCGAGCACCTGGAACGCGGCGAGGGCTGCCTCGTCGGACGCCGCGCCGTAGCGGGCGCGACCGAGGGCGTGGAGCGCCGCGTGCTCCGGCCCCACGGCCGGATAGTCGAGGCCCGCGCTGACGCTCGTGGTCTCGCGTACCTGACCGCCCCCGTCCTGGAGCAGATAGGTGTGAGTGCCGTGGAGCACTCCTGGCGAGCCGCCGCTGAAGCGCGCAGCGTGTGCACCGGTCTCGACGCCCTGGCCGCCAGCCTCCACTCCCACGAGCTCGACGTCCTCGTCGTCGAGGAAGCCGCGGAAGATCCCGATGGCGTTCGATCCGCCTCCGACGCACGCGACGACCGCGTCGGGCCTGCCGCCGGTCCGCTCCTTCACCTGGGCGCGCGCCTCGCGTCCGATCACGCTCTGGAAGTCCGCGACGATCCTTGGGAACGGGTGCGGGCCGAGGGCGCTGCCGAGCACGTAGTGGGAGCCGTCAGGGTCCTCGACCCAGGCGCGCATCGCCTCGTCGACGGCGTCCTTGAGGGTTTGAGCCCCGCTCTCGACGAGCTCCACCCGCGCGCCGAGCAGCTTCATGCGCGACACGTTGGGCGCCTGTCGCGCGGCGTCGCGCGCCCCCATGTAGACGACGCACTCCAGCCCGAGCCGCGCCGCCGTCGTCGCCGAAGCAACGCCGTGCTGTCCCGCGCCCGTCTCCGCGATGATCCGGGTCTTGCCCGCGCGCTTCGCGAGCAGGCACTGACCGATCGTGTTGTTGAGCTTGTGGGCCCCCGTGTGCAGGAGGTCCTCTCGCTTGAGCAGCACCTCGGCACCCACGAGCTCCGAGAGCCGAGGCGCGTCGGACAGCGGCGTCGCTCGCCCCGCATAGGTCGTGAGCAGGAGATCCAGCTCCAGCTGGAACTCGGGATCCTCGCGCGCCTCGAGCCACGAGGTCTCGAGGTCCAGGAGGTTCTGCATGAGCGTCTCGGGGGCGAAGCAGCCCCCGAAGCCTCCGAGCAGCGAGGACGCTCCACCCGCGGGTCCGGGGAAGCGCGTGGGGACCTGGAAGTTCGATCGGGCCTGTCTCATGGTTCAGCGGGTGGCAACGGGTGTGCGATGTGCGGCGGCGACGAAGCGTCTGACCGCGCCGGCGTTCTTCTCGCCGGGCGAGGACTCGAGGCCGGAGGAGGCATCCACTCCGACGAGTCCAGCCGCCGTGAGCCGCGGATCCAGCCCCTCCTCGAGCACCTTCGCCGTCAGGCCTCCGGCGAGCATGCAGCGGCCCTCGGCGAGTGCCGGGAGGACGTGCTCCACGCTCACGCGCTGGCCGCTGCCCCCGGGGCTCGTCGGGTGATCGAGGACGAACGCGTCGGCGACGCCGGCCCACGCGGCGATCTCCGCGCAGGCGTCGGCGTCCGCGCCCACGCGCCGGAACACGGCGAAGGGCGCGGCGCCCCACTCGGCCGGATCCTCGCTCCCGCAGAGCTGGACGTGATCGAGCCGCGCACGCTCCAGCACGCGCTCCACGTCGAGGCGCGGCCGATCGACCGTCACGAGGACCCCGCGCGTCGCTGTCCCCTGCAGCCGCGCGGCGAGGGTCACGATCTCGGCGTCCCCGAGGTGACGGGGCGAGCGCGGGTACGAGACGAACCCGGCGAAGTCGGCGCCGGCCTCGACCGCGGCCGCGACGTCCACCGCCCGCGCGAGCCCGCAGACCTTCGCGGTGAGGGTTCGCTCGAGGTCCAGATGGCCGCTCATCATCGCGACCCCCCGGGATCCCGCCCCTCCCGCCACGCGGCGAGCAGCGCGCCGGGATCCGACGCGCGCATCAGCGTCTCCCCCACGAGCACGGCGTCGGCGCCGGCGGCGGCCATCCGCGCCGCGTCGGCGGCGGAGCGGATCCCGCTCTCCGCGACCCGGACGTAGCTGGACGGGATCCGAGGGAGGAGCGACTCCGGCACGGTGAGGTCGACCTCGAACGTCCGCAGATCACGGGCGTTCACGCCGACGCAGTCCGGCTGCACACGCAGCGCGCGGTCGAGTTCGGCCTCGTCGTGGACCTCGAGCAGGACCGCGAGTCCGAGGTCCCTGGCGGCATCGCGCAGGTCAGCGAGCTCCGCGTCGTCGAGGCAAACCGCCAGGAGCAGCACCGCGTCCGCGCCCATGCGAACGCTCCGCTTCACCATGTCGACACCGAGCATGAAGTCCTTGCGGAGCCGCGGGATCCCGGCGCAACCGGCGGCGGCGAGGTCCTCCGGGTGCCCTCCGAAGTGATCCATCTCCGTCAGGATCGAGAGCGCGTCGGCGCCCGCATCGGCGTAGGCCGATGCGCGCTCCGGAACCGTCAGGGCGGCACCGAAGTCACCGGCGCTCGGGCTGCGTCGCTTGCACTCCGCGATGAAGGAGAGCCCCGGGCCGCGCAGCGCGCGGGTGAAGCGCGTGACCCGGGCGGGATCGGGCTCGACCGCTTCCGTGCAGGGGCCGAGGGCCACCTGGCGCGCGCGCACGCTCTCGATGATCGGGTCGAGGCGGGTCCCCGTGCTCCCCTGCCCGCTCACGAACGCACCTCCGCCGCAGCGGTGAGCCGCACCCAGATGTCCGCGGCGCGCGCTGCGGCCCCCGAGTCGACCGACTCCCGAGCTCTTGCGAGCGCGACGTCCGCGTCGGACTCGACGCCCGCGACCAGGAGCGCCGCCGCCGCGTTGAGGCAGGTGGCGTCCCTCAAGGGGCCGGGTTCCCCGGCGAACAGCGCCCGAAGCAGGGCAGCGTTGTGGCCGGCGTCTCCTCCCGCCAGCGCCGTCGCCGGCGCCTCCTCCAGCCCGAGCGCACGCGCCTGGAGCGACGCCGCGGGCGCTGCGCCGAGGCGCGAGACGAGATTGTCGGGCTCGAGGGTGAGCTCGTCCGCACCTCCCCCGCCATGAACCACGTACGCCGCCTCCGTCTCGAGCTCCGCGAGGGCCCGCCCGAGGAGATCGACATGACCGCGGGTCGAGACGCCGATCACCTGGCGGCGAACGCCGCCGGGGTTGGCCAGTGGTCCCACGAGGTTGAAGACCGTCCGGATCCCCAGCGCTCGACGCACGGAGGCGGCGTGGCGCATCGACGGGTGGAACCGGCGGGCGAACAGGAACGTGAAGCCGCACTCGGCGAGCGCCGCGCGGCTGACCTCGTCGGGCACGTCCACCGCGCCGCCGAGGGCCTCGAGGAGATCCGCCGAGCCGCACTTCGAGGACACGCTGCGGTTGCCGTGCTTGACCACCTTGGCCCCCGCGCCGGCGGCGACGAAGGCCGCGGCGGTCGACACGTTGAAGGTGCCGAGCCCGTCGCCGCCGGTGCCGCAGGTGTCGACGGCGGCCGCCTCTCCGTGCTCGAAGGGCCGCATGGATCGCCGGAGAGCGATCGCGACGCCCGCGACCTCCTCGGGGCTCTCACCCCGCTGGGCCAGCGCGACGAGGAGCCCGCCGAGCAGCGCCGGGTCGACGCCTCCACCGAGCGACTCCCCGAAGAGAGCCGCTGTCTCTTCGCGGCCGAGACGGCCGCCGTCGAGGACGCGCTTGAGCGCGTCCCGGAACCGATCGTCTGCGCTCGTCATCGCAGGCTCCCTCCGACCGCCTCGAGGGCCACCGATTCCCCCGCCATCGAGAGGAAGCGACCCAGCAGCCGCATCCCGAGGGGCGTGAGGATGGACTCGGGATGGAACTGGACGCCGAAGCGCGGCATCGAGCGATGCTCGACCGCCATGACCGCGCCGTCCTCGGTCCACGCCGTGAGGCGGAGGGACCGGGGCAGCGCGTCGGCACGAGCCCGCAGCGAGTGATAGCGGCCGCAGGTGAGGGGTGAGGGCATCCCGTCGAAGATCCCCTCGCCCGTGTGGTGGACGAGGCTCGACTTGCCGTGCAAGGGCGCGCCATCCACCTCGAGGGCGCCCCCCTCCGACTCGACCAGGGTCTGATGGCCGAGGCACACGCCGAGGAGCGGCGTTCCCGCGGGGAGGGCGCGCACCAGGTCCAGGCAGATCCCCGCGTCCGCGGGACGGCCGGGCCCCGGCGAGAGGACCAGGGCCGAGGGATCGAGCGCGAGGGCTTCGGCGACGTCGAGCTCGTCGTTGCGCACCACGCGCACGTCGGCGCCGAGCATTCCGAGGGCCTGGTAGAGGTTGAAGACGAACGAGTCGTAGTTGTCGATCAGGAGGATCATCGAGCGGCCTCCGCGGCCTCGGGGGCGGTGGTGGGCGCGGCCGCGCCCTCTGGCTGGAAGGCCTCCGACGCGGCCAGCTCGACCGCCTCGAAGAGGGCCTGCGACTTGTGCAGGGTCTCCTCGAACTCGGCCGAGGGGTCGGAGTCGAGCACGACGCCGGCGCCCGCCTGGACGAAGAGCTCACCGCGCGAGCAGACGATCGTCCGGATCGCGATCGCCATGTCGAGGTTGCCGGCGCGGTCGAGATACCCGAAGGCGCCGCCGTAGGCTCCGCGATCACGCTGCTCGATTCCGGCGCACAGGGTCATCGCACGGACCTTGGGCGCCCCGCTGACCGTGCCCGCGGGGAACGCCGCCTCGAGGGCGTCGATCGCGTCCTTGCCAGCGCTCAGCCTCGCGCGGACCCGGCTCACGAGGTGCTGGACGCGGGGGAAGCGCACGAGCCGGCGGTGCTCCTCGACCTCGACGCTGCCGAAACTCGCGACGCGACCCGCGTCGTTGCGCGCGAGGTCCACGAGCATGTCGTGCTCGGCGCACTCCTTCTCGTCACGGCGCAGCTCGGCGCCCAGGCGCGCGTCCTCCTCGGACGTCGCACCGCGGGGGCGGGTCCCCGCGATCGGGACCACCTCGATCCGGCCGTCCTGAACGCTCACGAGCCGCTCGGGGCTCGAGCCCACGAGCGTCACATCGCCCGCCTCGAAGAAGAACATGTGCGGCGCCGGGTTCACGAGCCGCAGCACCCGGTACAGAGTGAAAGCGTCCCCTTCGAAGCGCTGTCGGAAGCGCTGGGAGAGCACGCACTGGAAGATCTCGCCGGCCCGGATCGCCTCCTGCAGGGAGCGGACGCCGGCCTCGAAGTCCTCGCGAGACATCGAAGGACGCGGCGCGTCCTCCAGCAGCCGGAAGCCACGCTCGGCGGGCGGAACGCCCGCGAGCTCTCGCGCGAGGCGCTCGACGTGAGCCGCGGCGTCGTGATGATCGGCCTCTCCTCCGGGCGCCGCGCAGAGGATCGTGAGGGTCTGGGCGCCGTGGTCGAAGGCGACCACGTTCGGGTAGTGATCGAAGAGCGCCTCGGGCTGATCGAAGTCGCGCACGGAGGGCCGCGGGACGCGCTCCTCCAGGGTCGAGGCCCACTCGTAGCTGAGGCTGCCGATCCAACCGCCGCGAAACGGCGGCAGGTCGGGGTGCGCGGCCCCGGCCCCGGCGCGCCCGGTGCGCCGCGAGGCCTCTCGGAGGGCATCGGACGGCCCGAGGGGCAGGATCTCCTCCGCGCCGCTGCCGATCCTGAGGGAAGCGCGCTCCGCCCCGCCGCGGAGCTTCCCGTCAGGGTCCACGGCGACGAAGCTGTGGCTCGCGAGCCGCTCCGGCCCCTCGACCGACTCCAGCAGCGTTCCCTGACGGCCGGCGGCCCGCAGCAGCTCGAAGGCACGGACCGGGGTCAAGCGATCAGCGGGGTAGACCGCCCAGGCGAGCTGGTGGGTCGCCGCGTCGGCAGGAGTGGATCGTCGAAGGGGCTTCATGGAGGGAGGAGTCGGCAGGGGCGGCGGGCGGCTCGGAGGAGGGGCGGTGAGGGCCCGGCAAAAGGACGCGGGCCCTCGAGAGAGGTCTCTCGAGGGCCCGCAGGTGTTCGATCGGTCGCGCTCGTCGGCGCGGGAGGCTCGTGTCGGCTCGGACGGTCAGGACGCGCGAGCCGGAGCCCCCGGGGAACACCCGGGGCCCTCGGGCCACCATCGCCAGAGCCAGGAAAGACTCGCGAGGTTCATGTCGTCGGAGCGGCGCATCGCTGAGGGAACACTAGGCCCACGCACGGGTCGCGCCACTCTCGCGTGCTCAAAAATCTCGCGCGGTGCGACCCTCGGCCCCAACGGTCTGCCTCGACGTGATCGCGAGCAGATGGCTCCGCTTGCCCCGCCCACGACGGGTCCCCGGGCGCCTCAGCGCGCCACCGCGATCGTCTTCGGCACCGTGAACTGCCGGTGGCCGTCCGCGCCGCCGAGGAACCCGAAGCCGCTCTGGCGCGCGCCGACCCAGGGAGTCGTCGACGTCCCGCCGAGGTAGCGATTCACGCCGACCTGGCCGGCGCGGAGCCGACGCGCCACGCGCTGGGCTCGCTCCGCATCGGCGGTCCAGACGTTCGCTCCGAGGCCGTAGATCGTGTCGTTCGCGAGCCGGACGCCCTCGTCCTCGCTCCCGTCGAAGCGCGTCACCGACACCACCGGACCGAAGGTCTCCGCGTGCGTGATCGGGTTGTCCTGGGCCACGCCGGTGAGGACCGTCGCGGGATAGAAGCACCCGGGTCCCTCGGCCGGCTCGCCCCCCATGACCAGCCGCGCGCCCGCCTCCACGGCCGCCCGCACCTGGGCGTCCACGCGATCCCGCTGTCCCGCCGAGACCAGCGGCCCCATCTTCGTGCCCTTCTCGCGCGGGTCGCCGTGGGTCCAGCTCCGCGCGAGCTCCTCGACCTTCGCCTCGAACGCGTCGGCGATCTCATCGGCCACGTAGACACGCTCGATGGAACAGCACACCTGGCCGGTGTTCCGCAGCGAGTGGTCCACGGCGCACCGCGCAGCCTCGTCGACGTCCGCGTCGCCGAAGACGACGAGCGGGTCCTTGCCGCCGAGCTCGAGCACCAGCCGCTTCAAGGACCCGGCCGCCTCCGACATGATGCGCGCACCGGTGTCGCGGCTCCCGACGAAGCCGATCATGTCCACGTCCGAACGGACGAGCTCTGCGCCGACGTCGCCCGCCCCCTGGACGAGCTGGAGCACGCCCGCCGGGAGGACCTGCTGCAAGAGCTCCGCCAGCCGCGCGCCGACCAGAGGCGTGTGCTCGCTCGGCTTGAAGACGACGGCGTTGCCCGCGACGAGCGCCGGCGTGAGGATCGAGAGCGGCATCCCGACCGGGAAGTTCCAGGGGGTGATCGCGGCCACGACGCCGAGGGGCTCGCGCACGACGGTCACGTCCTGAGTGCTGGACGCAGGCCGCTCCGGCGCGAGGGCTGCAACGACCTGGTCGACCTCGTCCGCGACGGAGCCCGCGTAGCTCTTCACTTCACCCACGGCGCTGCGGAGGGTCTTGCCCATTTCGCGCGTGATCAGCGCGCCGAGCTCCTCCGCGTCCGCTGCGAGCAGCTCGCCGAACCTCTCGAGCCGCGCGGCCCGCTCCTGGATCGGCTCCGCGCTCCAGGCCTCCGCGGCGGCTCTCGCGTCCGCGGCCGCGGCCTCGACCTGCTCCGGGCTGGCGAACGGAATGTCGGCGATCGTCTCGCCGGTCGAGGGGTCGATGTCCGGGAACGTGGGGCTCATGGGCACAAGGGTAGCCGCAGCGCACGCGGTGGTGGCGACGGGCGGACGGACACCGAACGGAGACCAGGAGAGGGGCCTCTCGCTGACGCGAGCAGCGCGCTCGCTCTACTTGAAGACGCTCGCTCGATCGATGGGCCACAGCCGCGCGCGGACCTTGCCCCGCAGGTACTCGTGGGGAACCTGGCCGAACTCGCGGCTGTCGGAGCTGCGGATCCGGTTGTCGCCGAGGACGAAGTAGCTGTCCTCCTGGACGGTGGTGTCCACGAGGGCGTAGGGATCGTTGGAATCGGGGTCGACGTAGGGCTCCTCGACGAGCTGGCCGTTGACCCAGACGAAGCCCTCGCAGATCTGGACGTGGTCGCCGGGCAGGCCGATGACGCGCTTGACGTAGTCGAGTGACGGGTCCATCGGATAGCGGAGCACCGCGATGTCACCTCGCTCGGGACGCGTGAACAGGTAGCTGACGTGATCGACGAGGATCCGGTCACGATCCTCGATCCCGGGCAGCATCGAGCCGCCGCGGACCTCGCTGAAGTTGAAGCAGAGGGCCCAGGCGAGCATCACCATGACGCCGGACTTGGCGCAGAACGCGAGGGCCTGCGCGCCGAGTCCCGGTCGTCGTCGCTCCGGAAGCGGAGCCTGGCGCCACGCGGAGCGTCGCCGCTGGCCGGCGTCGTCGGGCCGGGGCGCGAACAGCGTGCTCCGCCGCTGCGCCCGATGAGGCGCCGCCCCACCGCTGGCCCGGTCTCGCCTGCGCCGGTCCCCGGCGCTGCGGCGTCCCAGCAGCAGTGCGAATGCGCCCTCCCAGCCGCGGCTCTCGTGCTCGACCCTCTTGCTCACCCGTCCCCGATCGGAGGCTCCGGGGGCCCGAATGAAGGGACGAACGCGCTTCGATTTCGCAGTCTTTGAGCGAGACCCGAACCGTCTCCGAGGGCGACAGATCGCTACATTTCGTGCCATGGGAATGACAGCCAATGTCCCCACCGGGGACGTCTCAGCGTCCGAGCTGGAGAGACGGGCGGAGCTCGAGCTCCAGCTCTCGGGATACGAAGCGCCCCCCGCACCGCTCAGCGCGGACGAGCGTGTCCAATTTCGAGCGCGTCTCACGGGGCTCCTCGCCGAGGCGGACGTCGACGCGATGCTGATCGAGCCCGGCGGGACCCTCGAACACCTGACCGGTGTCTCCTTCCACGGCTCCGAGCGCCTCATGGCCGCCGCGGCCCTCGCGGACGGCTCGTTCGTGTGGATCTCCCCGGCCTTCGAGGCGAGCCGCGTCGGCGCGCTCTGCGAGGCGGCCTCGGGCTCCACCGCGCTCGCCGGGAACGTCATCCCCTGGGAGGAGCACGAGAACGGCGCCGAGATCTTCGCGGCCGCCCTGCGCGAGCGCGGCCTCTCGAGAGTGGTCGCGGACCCCGACGTCCGCGCGCGCTTCCTCCTCCCCATCGGCGAGGCACTCGGGAGCCACGTCGGATCCGGCGCCGAGATCGCTCGCCGGCTCCGCGGGCCCAAGACCGAACGCGAGATGGAGATCCTGCGCTCCGCGCAGGAGCGCACCCAGGCCGCGATCCGCGCCGTGCATTCGGTCACCGAGCCGGGCATGCGCAGCAGCGAGGTCGGACGACTGGCCCATCACGCCCAGCACGTCCTGGGACTGGACGGCACGTGGGACCTCTCGCTGGCGGGGCCGAGCGGCGCGTTCCCCCACGGCGACTCCGTGGATCGAGAGCTCGAGAAGGGCACCGTGATGCTGCTCGACACGGGCGGACGGCTTCACGGCTACTGCAGCGACACGACCCGGACCTGGGTCGTCGGCGCGGAGCCCTCGGAGGAGGTGCAGCGGGTCTGGAACGCCGTACGCGCGGCGCAGCTCGCGGGCTTCGCCGCGATGAAGCCGGGCGCGCGCACCGGAGACGCCGACGCGGCGGCCCGCAAGGCCCTCGCCGACGCCGGTTTCGACGGCGGCTACGGACACCTCTCCCACCGGCTCGGCCACGGGATCGGCGTGGAGATCCACGAGCCGCCCTACCTCGACGGTGGTTCCGACGCGCTGATGGAGCCTGGCATGTGCTTCACCAACGAACCTGGCATCTACCAGCCCGGGAAGTTCGGCCTGCGGATCGAGGACATCTGTTTCGTGACCGAGGACGGAGCTGATCACTTCGGCGTCTGGCAGGAGGGCCCTGCCGCGCCGTGAGCCGAGGCCGTCGAGGAGCCGCGTCGATCCTCGGCGCTGCTCTCCGGGTCGCGCGCAAAGAGCTCGTGGAGGGCTTCCGCGATCGCCAGACCCTGATCTACACCTTCGTCCTACCGGTCTGCATGTACCCGGCCCTGGGCTGGATCATGATCCAGGGCCTGCTCATCGTTCAGGGCCAGAACAGCGCCCGGGACGTCACCGTGGGACTCGTCGCCCCCGCCGAGCTCGCGCCAGAGGCGACGCAGGCCATCTCCGCCCGGCCCGAGGACGAGGCCAGCGGCGGCCGCGTCGAGGTCCTGCCGCTCGATCTGCCGCCGGACGCCGACGCAGCGGCTCTCAGATCTGCGCTGGAGGAGTACGACGCCGTCGTCGCTCTCCCGGGGCTCCCGGGCGGTCCGAAGAAGGTCCGGGTGCTCTTCGACAGCACACGATCGAGGTCGGGGACCGCCCGTGACCGGATCGAGGCCTCGCTGGAGCGATGGGCGGAGGTGCTCCGCGGTCGGGCCGCCGAGGAGCGCGCCATCGATCCGCGCGCGCTCGACCCGATCGACGTCTCCAGCGAGTCGGTCGCCGAGGAGTCGGACCAGGCGAACGTCGTCCTGTCCCTGCTCCTGCCGATGCTGCTGGTGTTCATGAGCGTGCTCGGCGCCTTCTTCCCGGCCGTCGACCTGACAGCGGGTGAGAAGGAGAGACGCTGCGCCGAGACGACGATGCTCCTGCCGGTCCCCATGACCGCGGTGCACCTCGGGAAGATCCTCGCGGTGTGCGCCTCGGCGATGATCGCGACGACCCTCAACCTCGCGGCGCTCGCCCTGTCCGCCGGGCACCTCATCGACCAGCTCTCCGCGGCCGCCGATCGGTCGATCGCCCTGGAGCTGCCGGTCGGCGCGCTCGTGAAGATCCTCCCGCTCGCGGTCCTCTTCGCGTTCTTCGTGAGCGCCGCGCTGACGGGGTTCGCGAGCCTCGCCGCGAGCTTCAAGGAGGGTCAGGCCCTCCTCGGCCCGGTCCAGATGCTCTTCATCCTCCCGGCCATGACCGCACAGCTCCCTGGCCTCGCCCTCGACAGCACCACCGCGTTCATCCCGGTGGTGAACGTCGCCCTCGCCTTCCGAGGCCTGCTCGTCGGGGATGTGAACGCGCTGCCACTCGCGCTCTGCGCAGGCGCGCTCCTGCTCCTCGCTCTGGCCGCCATCTGGCTCTCGGTGCGACTCCGCAGCAACGAGAAGGTCGCCCTCTCGGGCGAGACGCTCTCCCTCGGCAGCCTCGTCGGGCTCCTGCGCTCGAAGTGATCCGATGACCCAGACCCAAGTTGCCTCCTCCGAGATCGCCATCCACGCGACGGGCCTCAAAAAGACCTTCAAGGACCCCGAACGCGGCGCGATCGAGGCCGTCAAGTCCATCGACATGGACTGCCGCCGCGGCGAGATCTTCGGCCTGCTCGGGCCGAACGGTGCGGGCAAGACGACGACCCTGCGCATGCTCTCGACCATCCTCGCGCCGACCGCTGGAACGGCTCGGATCGACGGCGTCGACGTCACCGAGGACCCGCTCGAGGTCCGCCGGCGGATCGGCTTCCTCTCCGGGAGCACGGGCCTGTATCCCCGTTTGACCGGTCGCGAGACCCTGCGTTACTTCGGCGAGCTCCACGGCCTCGAGGGGGCCCTCCTCGAAGCGGCGATCGACAAGACCATCGCGGACTTCGACCTCTCGGACTTCGTCGACGGGCATTGCGGGAGCCTCTCGACCGGCCAGAAGCAGCGCGTCTCGATCGCCCGCGCCGTCGTGCACGACCCCCCGGTCCTCATCCTCGACGAGCCGACGACAGGCCTCGACATCATGGCCTCGAGCGACATGATCGAGTTCATCGAGTCGAGGCGCGCGGCAGGGCGGTGCGTGCTGTTCAGCACGCACATCCTCTCCGAGGCCGAGCGTCTCTGCGACCGGATCGGAGTCGTCTACAGCGGCCGCATGCTCGCGTCCGGCTCCCTGGACGAGCTGCGAGCCATGACGGACGCCGAGTGGCTCGAGGACGTGTTCCGCGCTCTCGTACGTCGCGCTGACGCCGACCGCGACCGCGCCGGAGCCAGCGCATGAACGTCGCTCTCCGTGTCCTGCGGGTCGAGCTCCTCCAGCTCGTTCGCGACAAGCGCGTGCTCTTCTCGGCGATCGTGCTGCCCGCACTGCTCTACCCGGGGCTGTTCTGGCTCATGGCGAAGCTCGAGTCGAGGGGCGAGGCGGTCATGGCCGAGCGAGAGCTGAGCGTTCTCGTCGCCTTCGATGAGCTCGACGACGAGGTGAGGGGCGACTTCGTCGAGCGCTTCGAGACCAAGGGCCCCTCGACCCTGCTCCAGGTGGACGCCACGCCCCTCGCCGAGGCCGATGAGGGTGAGCCCCGGCGGCTCGCGGCGCGCGCGCTGATGGGCCTGGACGAAGCGCTCCAAGGCTCCGACGAGGCCGACGAGACGCTCGAGCCCCACGATCTCCTCGTGATCGCCGAGACGGCCAACGGCCCCGAAGGCCAGCGCCACACGGCGTTCACGCTCTGGTACGACGTGACGCGCGACGACTCCCGCGAGGCTCGCTCCCGCGCCAGGGAGGTCGTCATGGAGCTCGAGTCCGACGAGGTCCAGCTACGCCGCGAGCGGCTCCTCGGGGGCGATCCTGCCCGCGCCCTGCTGGCAGAGCCGGAGGACCTCGCGACGGCCGAGGAGTCCAGCGGCGCTGCGCTCGGCAAGTGGTTCCCCTTCATCGCGATCCTGGTCCTGATCTCGGGCGGCGCCTACGCGGTCCTCGCGGTCTTCGCCGGCGAACGCGAGTCCGGCACCCTGGAGACCCTCCTGCTCCAGCCGGTCGCGGAGCGCTCCATCGCCACGGGCAAGTTCCTCGCGGTCTTCGCCGCGGGCATGGCGACCCTCGCCGTCAACCTGGCCAGCCTCCTGATCTGCATCTCCACCGGACTCGCGGGCGAGGAGATCTTCGGCGGAGCCGGACCGATCGGAATCGGGCGGCTGTCCGCGCTGACGCTGGAGCTCCCGGCGTGCGCGCTGCTCAGCGCCGTCCTGTGCCTCGCCTGCGGCGGCGCTCGCACCTTCCGCGAGGGGCAGATGTTGGTGTTCCCCGTGACCCTGCTGGTCGTCGTTCCAACCGCGATCGTCCTCCGCCCGGACGCGTCGTTGACAGCGATCTGGGCCCTGGTCCCCTTCGCGGGATCGGCCCTCGCGCTCCGCGACGGACTCGAAGGTGACCTCGTCCCGTCGCTCGGCGCGCTCATGGTGGCGAGCCACCTCGGCTACACCTGGCTGGCGCTGGCCCGCGTCGGGCGCATCCTCGACGCCGAGAAGGTCCTGGGCGGGGACTCGAAGGCCGACGCGCACCTTCGTGAGGCCTCGGCGCGCCACGCAGTCCGCTGGAGCTTCGCAGCCGTGATGTTCATGTACCTGGTCGCGGGCACGGTGCAGCGCTGGAACCTGCAGGTCGGAATGTGGTTCACCTTCTGGGCCTTCCTGCCGGCCTTCGCGCTGGCGGTCGCGACCCTCGCACCTCGGCGACCCGGTGAGCGCCCGCGTCTCCACGAGGCGCTCGGCCTGCGGCTCCCCCACCCCGCGCACGTGCTCGGCGCTCTCCTGCTCGTGCCCGCGCTGGCCGCGGGCGCGAGGATGCTGCTCGAGTGGCAGATGGAGGTCCTCCCGATCCCCGGCGGCGCGGCCGACCTCGAGCTCGGCGGGCTCGGCATCCCGGGCGGCGTGTTCGGCCTCGTCTTCTTCCTGTGCATCTCCCCCGGGATCATGGAGGAGCTGCTCTTCCGCGGCGCGCTGCTGGAGTCGATGAAGCGCGACTGGCGCTGGCCGCGCATCATCGGCTGGCAAGCGCTCTTCTTCGGGCTGATCCATCTGAGCGTCTACCGGCTCGCGCCGACCGCGATCCTGGGCGCGCTGCTGGCGGCGCTCGCCCTTCGGACGAGGAGCGTCGTTCCTGCGATCCTCGTGCACATCGCGTACAACGGACTGACCGTGCTCGGCGAACGCGCCGCACACGATCCGGACGCCGCGAACGAATGGCTCACCGTGCACGTCCTTCAAACGGACTGGCTCGCTCACGCGCCGTGGGCCGCGATCCCGGGGCTCGCGCTCCTCGCGCTCGTCCGTCGCTCCGGCGACTGACGCGGGCGGACGGAGGGCGCTTCAGCCCTCCGCTCCCGTGAGGATCAGCGCGCTGTCGTCACTCCCGGGCGCCGCCGGACGTCCGGCCGACGACACGCGGGACGCGGCGCCCGCGGCTCGGCGATGCCTGGCTCCGCTCCGTGATCCCTGCCTGCCCGATCTCGAAGCCGAGGTCAGTCGAAGGTGACGGAGAGGCCGTCCGTGAGATTCGAGATCGGCGCCCCGAAGAACAGGTCCCTGTGCCAGGCCTGGAAGTTCCAGGTCTCGCCGGGCTGGGCGGCGACCGCAGCCGAGCCCTCGGGCAGCGCCGTGAGGGGGACGTCCAGGGACGCGCGTCCGCCGGCGTCGACGAACGTCACCTGGGCGTTGAAGCGGCCCACCTGGCCCCCGAGGCAGAGGTTGCCGAAGCTGTTGCCGGGGTTCCCGGTGAAGCCCTGGGTCCGGCTCACGAGGAAGAGCGTCGCCTGCCCCGGTGGAAGCTGGTCGGCGTGGATCGTCAGATCATCGAGCGCGACCTCGAGGCTCCCCTCCGCGCTGAGAAGACCCGGCACACCCGTGGAGTTGGCCGTGGTCGGCGTGCAGTAACTGACGACGCCGCCGCCGTCGAAGGCGGCGATCACGTCTGCGGCCGCGCGCAGGTTCATACGCCCGCCGGAGACGGTGACGCCGTCGAGGGTCGGCACCACGTCGACCGTGGAGAGCAGCGCGTTCTTGATCTCGAGGGCCGCCGCCGCGGGATCGCTCGTCCGCAGCGCGGAGAACGAGGCCCCCCCCACCGAGTGGAGGACGGCGACCGCGCCGGTCACCTGGGGCGTCGCCATCGAGGTCCCTGAGAGGCTCCCATAGCCGTTGCCGTTGAGCGTGCTGAGAATGTCCTCGCCCGGAGCGCCGAGATCGATCGAGGTGGCGCCGAAGGCCGAGAAGTTCCGGCGGTCCCGGTGGTCCGTCGCGGTGACGGTGATCAGGTAGTCACTCGAGCAACCGGTGGGCACGTCCCCCTGGGCATCGACGTTCGACGGGTTGTTCATGGTCGCCGCGATCGAGAGGATCCCGGACTGGCCCATGAGGTCGAACATGTCGTTCCACGGGGCGTACGTGGACGAGTTGCAGTTGGCGAAGTCGACCCCGAAGCTGGAGTTCACCGCGACGATGTTGGCGCCGGCGCTCCCGCCCGAGGCGATCCAGTCGTCCTTCAGGTCGAGGGCGTACCCGTAGGCGAGCATCACGGTCGACGTCTGCCCGCTCGAGCCGGCGATCGACACGATCTTGCTGTTCCACGCCACGCCGGCGATCCCGACGCCGTTGTCGGCCCTCGCCGCCGCGATCCCCGCCACGTGGGTGCCATGGTTGCTCGACGGGAGGGAGCCGTCGTCTTCGTACGCGTCCCAGCCGTAGAGGTCGTCGACGTAGCCGTTGCCGTCGTCGTCGACGCCGGGCGAACCGCTGACCTCGGCCGCGTTGACCCAGCGATTGGGCTGGAGGTCGGGATGAGTGGTCTGGGTGCCGCCGTCGACGATCCCGACCGCGAAGTCCGACGAGCCGGTCGCCAGGTCCCACGCCTCGGGGGCGTCGATGTCCGCGTCGGCGGTGCCCCCGGTCTGCCCCGTGTTGTGCTTGCCGAACTGCTGGCCGAAGGACGGATCGTTCGGGAAGGTGTCGCGCAGGGTGACGACGTGATCGGGAGTCGCGTAGACGACGCCGTCGAGCCCGTTCAGGTGAGCGATCGCCTCCTCGACGCTCGTCCCGTCGACGATGCGGACGAGCACGAGATCCATCTTGCGGACGAGGACACGGTCGAGCTCGAAGCTCTCCCCGAGGATCTGCGTGCGCGCGGCAGCGTCAGCGCTCGAGGTGAAGCGAAGGAGCAGCTGGGCGTCGTAGTAGGCTGCTTCCCGGCGTCCGTCGGGGCCCGGCCCGGGAACGACGATTCGGGAGGGGTCGAGACCCCAGGTTCTGCCGTCGACGAAGGGGGCGTTCGCGGCCTGGGACTGAGTCAGGCTGACGAGGGCGAGGGCGGTGAGGAGCATGTGCGGATTCGTCCCGGGAGGGAGCGGTGAAGGGCGCGCGGTGAAGCCCTTGAACTCAAGGGTGCC
>PKCK01000082.1 GCA_002862085.1 Planctomycetota bacterium
CGCGAGGGCGCGCTCGCCGGGGTCCTCGGGCACGCGCGGGTCCTCGATGCCGATGTTCCAGAGGGAGCCGTCCGCCTTCGTCCCGCGGGTGACGACCTCGCCGCCGACCTCGAGGAGGAAGGCGCCGAAGCCGGCCTCGAGGAGCGCGCCGGCCGCGAGGTCCACCGCGTAGCCCTTGGCGATGGCGCTCGCGTCGAGCTGGATCCCCGCGCGCGCCTTGGTGAGCGCGCCGGCCTCGCTCCACTCGACCTCGTCGAAGCCGAGGAGGCCGCGGGCCGCCTCCACCTCGGCGTCCGTCGGCGCCGCGGGGCTCTCGCGGGCGGCGAAGCCCCAGAGCTCGACGAGGGGCGCGACGGTCGGGTCGAAGGCGGCGCCGGTCTCGCGGTACAGCGTCCGCGCCAGGTCGAGCACCGCCAGGGTGGTGGGGGACACGGCCACGGCCTCGCCTTCGCTGGCCCGGTTGAAGCGCGAGAGGTCGGACTCGCGCTTCCAGGTGGAGAGGTCGCGGTCCACGCCGTCGAGGACGCCCTGGGTCAGCTCCAGGGCGCGCTCCGCGCTCTGTCCAGGGCCGAGCTCGAGCACGCAGGACCAGGTCGTGCCCATGCAGGCGCCCTCGACCCGCATCCGCCCGCCCTCCGCGGCGGCTCCGGCGGGGGCGGTGTCCGCGCCGCGCGCCCGCTCCTCGGAGGGAGAGCAGGCGACGAGGAGCGCGAGGGCGAGGGCGGAGGGGAGGCGTCGGCGCATCGGAGGTCTGGTCGAGAGGGGGAGGACAGGGCGCCCGGAACGAACGGAGGCCGCCGGTCGACGACCGGCGGCCTCCGTTCATTCGTCCCGCCGGGGCCAGCGGGACGCGCGGCTCAGCCGCCGAAGTCGTCGAGGTCGATCATCTCGGGGTCGACCCCGAGGTCGTCGAGCATGCGGAGGACCGCCTGGTTCATCATCGGCGGGCCGCAGAGGTAGTACTCGCACTCCTCGGGGGCCGGGTGGTTCGCGAGGTAGTTCTCGAGCACGACCTGGTGGATGAAGCCGGTGTGGCCCTCCCAGTTGTCCTCCGGGAGCGGCTCGGACAGGGCGACGTGCCACTTGAAGTTGTCGTTCTCCGCCTGGAGCTTGTCGAAGTCCTCGACGTAGAACATCTCGCGGAGCGAGCGAGCGCCGTACCAGTAGGACATCTTCCGGTCGGTCTTCTCGGTGACGAGCATGCGCATGATGTGGCTGCGCAGGGGCGCCATGCCGGCGCCGCCGCCGATGAAGACCATCTCGCGCTCGGTGGGCTTGATGTGGAACTCACCGAAGGGGCCGGAGACGGTCACCTTGTCGCCGGGCTTCTGGTCGAAGATGTAGCTCGAGCCCTTGCCCGGCGGCACGTCGGGGAGCCGCGGCGGGGGCGAGGCGATCCGGACGTTGAGCATGACGATGTCGTCGCCCTCGGCCGGGTAGTTCGCCATGGAGTAGGCGCGCTCGACCGTGTCGTTCGTGACCGACCGGTAGCGCCACAGGTCGAACTTGTCCCAGTCCTCGCGGTACTCGTCCTCGACGACGAAGTCCTTGTAGGCCACGTCGTGGGGCGGGATCTCGATCTGGATGTAGTCGCCGGAGGTGAAGTCGATCTTCTCCCCCTCGGGCAGGCGCACCTTGAACTCCTTGATGAAGGTGGCGACGTTGGCGTTCGAGACGACCTCGCACTCCCACTTCTTCACGGAGAACACCGAGTCGGGGACCCGGATGCGCATGTCGTTCTTCACCTTCACCTGGCAGGAGAGGCGGCAGCCCTCCTTCGCCATGCCGCGGGAGATGTGGCCCTCCTCGGTGGGGAGGAGGTCACCGCCGCCCTCGTCGATGTTGACGAGGCACTGGGCGCAGGTGCCGCCGCCGCCGCAGGCGGAGGGGATGAAGAGTTTCTTGTCAGCGAGGGTCGCGAGCAGGGTGCTGCCGGCGGCGCACTCGATGGGCTGGCTCTCGTCGCCGTTGACGATGATCTTCACCGATCCGCTGTTGACCAGCTTGGAGCGTGCGAACAGCAGGACGCTGACGATGAGGAGCGCGACGAGCGTGAACGCCGCGATGCCGAGGACGATGACCATGTGACTCTAGAGCTGAATACCGCCGAAGATCATGAACCCCATGGCCATGAGGCCCGTGATCATGAAGGTGATGCCGAGGCCGCGAAGGCCGGGGGGGACATCCGAGTACTTGAGCCGCTCGCGGATCGCGGCGAGTGCCACCATCGCGAGCCAGAAGCCGACGCCCGAACCGAATCCGAAGACCGCGGACTCGGTGACCGTGTACTCGCGCTCCACCATGAAGAGCGACGAGCCGAGGATCGCGCAGTTCACCGCGATCAGGGGGAGGAACACGCCCAGCGCCGAATAGAGCGACGGGGCGAACTTGTCGATCGCCATCTCCACCAGCTGCACGGCGGCGGCGATCGTCGCGATGAAGGTGATGAACTCCAGGAAGGACAGGTCGTACTTGGCGGCCTCGTCGCCGAGGGCCCAGGCCAGCGCGCCCTCCTTGAGGAGGTAGTTGCTGATGACCGCGTTGAGCGGCGTCGTCAGCGTCAGGACGAAGACGACCGCGAGCCCGAGGCCCATGGCCGTGTCGACCTTCTTGGAGACCGCCAGGAACGAGCACATCCCCAGGAAGAACGCCAGGGCGATGTTCTCGACGAAGATCGCCTTCAGCAGGAGGTTGATGTAGTGGACGAGATCCATGGCGTCAGTCGGCCTCCTGGAGATCAGGGGTCAGCGAGCGCTGCACCCAGATGAGGAACCCGATCAGGAAGAAGGCGCCGGGGGAGAGGGTCATGAGCACGTTCGGCTCGTACCAGCCGCCGTCCTTCACCTGGGTGAAGACGGGGTAGCCGAGGACCATGCCCGAGCCGAAGAGCTCGCGGAACAGCGCGACGTAGATGAGCACCACGCTGTAGCCCATGGAGTTCGCGAAGCCGTCCACGGCCGAGGCGGCCGGCGGATTCGCCATCGCGAAGGCCTCGGCGCGGCCCATCACGATGCAGTTCGTGATGATGAGGCCGACGAAGACCGAGAGCTGCTTCGAGGTGTCGTAGACGAACGCCTTGAGGAACTGGTCCGCGACGATCACCAGCGACGCGATGACCGCCAGCTGGGTGATGATCCGGATGCTGCCGGGGATCTTGTTCCGGAGCAGTGAGATGATCGTGTTCGAGCTGACCAGCACGAAGGTCAGCGCCGCGCTCATCACGAGCGCGGTCTCGAGCTTGGTCGTCACCGCCAGCGCCGAGCAGATCCCGAGCACCTGGAGGGTGATCGGGTTCTTGTCGTACAGCGGGTCGAGCAGCGTTGCTTTGGTGGCCTTGTCCATTGGATGGCAGTGGCGCGTATCGGGGCGCGCCGGTGGTCCTTCAGTTCTTCGCCAGGTAGGGGCCGTAGCCAGCCGAGCCGAGCCAGAGCTTGACGGTCGCGTCGACGCCCTTGGACGTGATGGTCGCGCCGGCGAGGCCGTCGACCTGGAAGTTCTCGTCGCGCTGGGCGCCGGACTTCACGACGCCGAGCTTCACCTCGCCGGAGTCGCCGTAGACGGAGAGGTCCTTCCACCCCGCCTGCCACTTCTTGTTGTCGATCTCGCCGCCGAGGCCGGGGGTCTCACCGTGGTCGTAGAAGGTGATGCCCTTGACCTTGGCGCCGCCGGGCTCGACCGCGAGGTAGCCGTACATCGTCGACCACAGACCCTTGCCGTGGATCGGGAGCACGATGCACTCCATGCCCTCGGCCTTCACCTCGAAGACCTCGAGCTGCTCGGGGAGCCGCGACACCTGGGCGAGCTTGAACTCCGCGGGCGTCTCCTCGGAGGCGCTGGGGTCCTTGGCCATCTTGAGCGGGTCGACGTCGGCGACCGAGAGGTCGCTCAGGACGTCCCCGGTCTTGCGGTCGATGACCTTGCCCTCGATGGACTTGAACAGCTCGGCGACCTTCTCCTCGGGAAGCGGATCGTCCGCGGCCGCGAGGCCCGCGACGCGGATGACCTGACGCTGCTGGTCGAGGATCTGGTTCTTGTCGATCCGCTCGCGCAGCACGTCCGCGATCGACGCGACGGCGCCCGAGGCGACGAGGCAGATCGCCAGGGTGAACCCGAGCACGTACTTGTTACTGAAGTCCAAGGCGGACCTCCCGGCGACGGATGTTCGCCTTCATGACGTAGTGGTCGATGAGCGGGGCGAAGACGTTCATGAAGATGATCGCCAGCATGATCCCCGCGGGGTAGGCGGGGTTGAGCACCCGCACCAGGACGGTCAGCGCGCCGATCATGAACCCGTAGATCCAGCGGCCGGTGTTGGTCTGCGCCGCCGACACGGGGTCGGTGGCCATGAAGATCGAGCCGAAGGCGAAGCTGCCGATGACGAAGTGCCACTCGGGCCCGAGGGCCAGGTAGTGGGGGGCGGCGCCGTCGCCGGCGGGGGCCAGGACGTTGAAGAGCAGGGTGAGGCTGACCATGCCGACGAGGCAGGAGAGCATCACGCGCCACGAGCCGACCTTGCTGAAGATCAGGACGGCCGCGCCGATGAGGCAGGCGGCCGTGCTGGTCTCGCCGATCGAGCCGGGGATCCAGCCCATGAAGGCGTCCATCCAGCCGATGTTCAGCGTGCTCGCCGCGGCCATGCCGGCGGTGTCCGCGCCGTTGAGCGCGAAGTAGCCCAGCGGAGTGGCCCCGGTCGCGCCGTCGATCCAGGCGCCCTCGGTCCCGGCCGCGACGCCGCTGCCCGAGACCCAGACCCTGTCACCGGAGATGTCCGGCGCGTAGGCGAAGTAGAGGAAGATCCTCGCGGTCAGGGCCGGGTTCAGGATGTTCATCCCGGTGCCGCCGAAGATCTCCTTGCCGACGACGACGCCGAAGGCGATGCCGAGGGCGACCTGCCAGAGCGGGATGTCCGGCGGGAGCGTCAGAGGGAAGAGCAGCGAGGTCACGAGGAAGCCCTCGTTGATCTCGTGCTTCCTGATCAGCGAGAAGATCGCCTCGAGCGTGCCGCCGACGATGATCGTCACCGCGTAGATCGGGATGAACTTGAAGGCGCCGTAGATCAGGCACTGCAGGTGGTTCGCGTCGGCGGGGGACAGCGCCCAGTCCGTCGTGGCCCGCTCGTGCTGGAACCCGACGTTCCACATCCCGAACAGCGTGCAGGGGATCAGCGCGATGACGACCATGATCATCATCCGCTTCAGGTCGATCCCGTCGCGCACGTGTGGGCCCGTCTTGGTGCGGTGCCCCGGGGTGAAGAGGAACGTGTCGGCCGCCTCGTACACGGGGTAGAGGCGCTCGAACTTCCCGCCCTTCTCGAAGAGCGGCTCGACCTTGTCGAGGGTGTTGCGTAGGAACTTCACTTGATCTCTCCGGGTCGAAGGAGGCGTCTCAGCCCTCCTTCTCGATCGTGGTCAGCATCTCGCGGAGCATGTCGGTGATGGCGATCTTCGAGGGATCGACCACCTGGCAGAGGGCGAGGTCCTCTTCGGCGAGCTCGAGCACGCCGAGCTTCTCGGCGCCCTCCAGGTCACCCGACGCCAGCGACTTGATCAGCTGGGTCGCGAGCACGTCCATGGGCATCACCGACTCGTAGTGCCCCATGGGCACGATCGCGCGGAGGCTGCCGTTCGTGTCCGTGTCGTACTTGAAGGTCTTGCGGAAGAACTTGTCCCAGACGGTGTTGGTCTGGGTGAACCGCCCGCTGACCGGCAGGGCCCAGCCGACGAGGTCGCGCTTGACGTCGTCCTCGAGGATGGTGACCTGGGTGTTCCAACGGCCGAGGAACTCGACGTGCTGCTCGGGGTCGATCTTGTCGCCCCAGAGGCAGGAGCCGTTCACGAGGCGCGTGCGGGCCGCGGTGGACTCGCCTTCGAGGAGCGCGGCCATGTCGGCGCCCGGGCGCGTGCGGATCAGCTTCGGTTCCTTCGCGGCCGGGCCGGTCACCGCGATCACGCGGGTGGTCGGACGCCTTCCGGAGCGGAAGAGCTGGCCGATGTCGCAGACGTCCTGGAGACCGATGTGCCAGACGACCCTCTTCGGGCCGGCGGGGCAGACCTTGTGGATCGAGAAGCCCGCGGTGCCCGACGGGTGAGGACCGTCGAAGTGATGGACGAGGGTGCCCTCGCCCATGACCTTGCCGAAGTTCTCCCCGTCCTTCGCGCACAGGTGGATGTTGCCATCGGTGAACTTCTTCAGGACCTCGAGCCCGATGGCGAGGTCGTCTTCGCGGCCCGCGATGACCTTGCGGAGATCGGGGGCGAGGGGGCTCGAATCGTGGGCCTGGACGACGATGCCCACGGGATCGTCCGTGCTCCCGGCGACCTTGTCGTAGGGACGGCGGCGAAGCGCCGGCCACAGACCCGAGGTCATCAGCGCGGCGCGGACCTCGTCGCGCGAGGCGCCGAGGAGGTCGACGGCTTCGAAGGGCTCGGCGTCGTCGAAGCCGTCGACGTCGATCACGACCGACAGCACGGCGCGCCGGTGGCCGCGGTGGATCGCGGCGATCCTCCCGGCGGCCGGGGAGCTGTAGACGACACCGTCGTCGCGACGGTCGACGAACAGGGGCGTGCCGACCTTGACGGCGTCGCCCTCCTGGACGAGCAGCCGGACCTTGATACCCCACGACTGCTGGGGCATGAGAGCGACGCGGCGGACGTCGAGCCGATCGACGACGGTGTCGGAGTCCGGCGCCCCGTGGATCGGGAGGTCGAGTCCGCGCTTGGCTTTGATCGTGGCCATGTGCTGGTGGAGCGGCCATGTTCTGCAGCGTGGGCTGCGTGGCCGGGAAGGGGAGGCGGTGGTCACCGAGTGACGGGCGACGGTGGGCCGCGAAGCGACCCGTCGAGTGGGCCGCGTGAGGCTCGGCTCGACGCCCGCTTTTCGGCAACGAGTCTAGCCGCGGTGCGATGGACGACGCGACGCCGTCACCCAGCTTCTTTCGGCTCGTTCGCGCCCTTGTCCCACCTTCGAACGGCGAGTTCCGCTCCGCGTTTCCACTCCCGACGTCAGGCGCACCGATCGTCGCGTGCGGCGGCGCGCAGCGCCCGGCCGGGCTTCGGGTGAGCACGCGATGAAGGACCTCCGCCGGGGGGCCCTGTGACGGGCCTCAGCGCTCGCCGTCGAAGGCCATGCGCCGACCTGCCGCGGGGCCCTTGGCGGCGCCGTCCGCGTAGGCGACCCGGCCGGCCAGGATCGTCGTGACCGGCATGCCCGCCAGCTCGACGTCGGCGAAGGGCGTTCGTCCGGCGCGGCTGTGGAACGGCTGGGCTCCGAGTGGCCCGCTCACGTCGGGATCGACGATCACCAGGTGCCCCAGCTGGCCGGGCGCCACGGGGCCTCGATCCCGCACGCCGTACACGCGGCGCGGGCCCTCCACGCACAGCCTGACGATGTCCTCGTGGCGCAGCCAGCCGTCCCGAACTGCCGTGAGAAGCAGGGGTAGCGTCGTCTGAACGCCAGCGATCCCCGAGGAGGAGCGCGGGAAGGGCAGGGCCTTGTCCTCCGCGGTGTGGGGGGCGTGGTCCGAGCCGATGCAGGCCGCGGTGCCGTCCGCAGCGGCCTCCCGGAGGATCTCCTGGTGAGCCCGATCCCGAACGGGCGGATTCATCTGGGCCCAGGTCCCGTGGGTCTCGTAGCAGTCGGGGGCCGCCAGGAACAGGTGGTTCGGCGTGAGCTCGATGGTCACCAGGTCGCCGAGATCCCGCTCCCGCACCAGGTGGATCTCGTCGGCCGTCGAGACGTGGAGGATGTGGATCGGCCTCCCGGTCAGCTCCGCGAGTTCCAGCAGGCGCTTGGTGGCCTTGACGGCGGTCTCCACGTCCCTGACATGGGGATGCTCGCGGACGTGACTGCCGTCCGGCAGGGCCGCGTAGCGCTCCTTGAGACGGTCGTCGTCCTCGCTGTGGAAGGTGACCCGCTTCTCGCCGCTTCGCAGGATGCGCTCGAGGGTGGGGTCGTCCGGGACGAGCAGGCTGCCCGTGGACGAGCCCATGAACACCTTGATCCCTGCGCACCCCGGCGCGTGCTCCCACTCGCCGATGACGTCCGCGTTCTCGCGCGTCCCGCCCAGGAAGAAGGCGTAGTCCGCGCGGCAGCGATCGACCGAGCGCGACAGTTTGTCATCGAGGCGCGCGGGGCTGTCGGTGTTCGGGTCGGTGTTGGGCATCTCCATGAAGCCCGTCACGCCCCCGGCGATGGCGGCCAGGGAGCCGCTGGCGAGGTCCTCTTTCCGGGTCAGGCCCGGTTCGCGGAAGTGCACCTGGGGGTCGGTCAGGCCGGGGAGGATCAGCTTGCCCGCCGCGTCGATGCGCGCGATGCCCTCGGGCGCCTCGAGCCCCGCGCCCACCTCGGCCACGCGACCGTCGCGGATCAGGACGTCCGCCGGGGTCACGCCGGTCGGGCCGACGAGCCGGCCGCCGTGCACGAGGAGATCGCCGCCGCTCATGCCGCACCTCCTTCCCCGAGGACCTCGCGGATGGAGGCCGCGAGGGCCTCTCCGTCCTCGAGCGCGCCAGGGCGCCAGCCGACGCCGAGCCCGTCCTCGCCGTGCCGCGGGATGACGTGGAAGTGAACGTGCATGACCTCCTGATGGGCCTCCCGCCCGTTGTTCTGGAGGACGTTGTACGCGGTCGCGCCGGTGGCCTCCATGACGGCGCGCGCCACGCGGGGGAGCACGCGGCCGAGGGCAGCGGCCTGGTCCTCCGACAGCTCGTGCAGATGCGCGCGGCGCTCCTTCGGGATGACGAGGGTGTGCCCCCGCGAGAGGGGACCGATGTCGAGGAACGCGAGGACGTGCTCGGTCTCGAGCACGCGGTGACACGGGATGTCCCCGTCCAGGATCCGGTCGAAGATCGTCGTCATGGTGTGGGGCGCGGAGGGGCCGGGGCCGGGCCTGGCGCGCCGGCGGCGAGCCTAACCAAGCGGGGGCTAGAGGGCCTCGGTCAGGGCGCGGACGCTGGCTGTGAGGTCGCCGAGGACGTCGCTTCCGGGTGCGGAGCCGAGGTCGAAGGAGATCGAGCGGAGCCCGAACTCCGCCTCCGCTGCGGGGGCGAAGGTGGAGTGAGGGGCCTCCCCGACCCACACGAGGAGGCCCGCGTCGTCCCCCTTCTTCGCGAAGGCCTCGGCCTGCAGGACCCCGCGCTGGTTGGTCGGCCCGTCGGGGCCGCATTCGAGGAGCGCGACCCTCACCTCGATGCCCGCGGCCCGCGCGACGTACTCGAGGCCGTGGTCGGTGGCGATGATGGCGCGACCCGCGGCCTTCGCACCCAGGGCGGCGAGGGCCTCGCGGTACGCGCCGAGCCCTTCGGGCACGCGGGCGCCATCGCCCCCGGCCCCGAGCGCCTCGGCCACGCGGGCCGGCAGGTGCTCGAGCGCGGCCGGGTCGGTCCAGACGGTGCCGACCGTTCCTCCGTGGCTGTGGGCCGGGCCGGTCCCGTGGGTGTGCTCGACGCCCGTCGTCCTCAGGAGCCGGCCGGCCTCGACGAGGTCCGTCAACTCGATGGTCCGGCTCGGCGGGAGCCCCGCGCGCTGCGTCCACGGCTCGAACTCCTCGGAGACGAGGAGCACCCGCTCCGCGCCGACGAGCGCCTCGAGAGCCGCTTCGTCGGGGCGCCATCGCCGCGGGTCGGCTCCGGCGGCGGCCACGAACTCCGCGGGCAGCGCCGCCCCGGAGAGCTCCACGAACCACGCGGCCGGGGCGCTCGTCACCGCGACGACCGCGCGTCGGTCCGCGTCGCGCCGGAGGGCCTCGCCCTCACCGCAGGAGCAGAGGGGGAGCACGGCGGCCAGCGCCGAGACCGCGGCCACCCTCACCGGACGCCTCCGAAGGTCATCCCCGCAGCCAGGGTCTCGAGCTCGGCGCGGTGGTTCGCCTGGATGTCGTTGATGGGCGCCTCCCGGGAGGCGTCCCCGAACAGGCCGATCGTGTGCTGGCTCGACAGGGTGTAGAGCGCGTCGCCTCGGCGCAGCGCGAGGAAGAAGCGGTACGCATCGAGGCGCTCGCGGCTGAGCCCGCGCACCGAGACCATCGAGCTGCCGGCGGGCAGCAGCAGGGTGTAGTGCTTGGCCTGGACGGCGTCCTCGCCCTGCTCGATCTCCACGAAGGTCTCGTTCACGAGCGTGGCGTTCACGCCCGCCGCGACCATCGTCCCGATCACGGCGTCGCGGGTCCCATCGAGCGGGGTGCGCCAGTCGCCGGCCGCGTCCATGGCCGCGAAGTAGGCGCGCTGCTCGTCCGTGCCGGCCGCGAGGACGTCGACGCGGATGAGCTGGCCGTAGTCGTCGCGGAAGGTCACCGATCCGACGGAGCCGCGGTACTCGTCCTCGATCACCGAGCCCTCGCGGAAGAGCGCGGGGACGTCCACCGCGAACAGGCCGCCGGGGTGGATGTAGCGGTCGTTCTCGACCCGGCCCTCCGTGCGCACCGTCGTCCTCGACGCGCACGCGGCCAGGAGGGAGAGCAGCGCGATCGCCGCGACGCGCGCGGGACCGCTGACGAACGGCGGTGTCTTCATGGCGCGGAGTCTAGCTCGCCGGGCGCGCCGCGACGGGACGCGCCTCAGAAGCTCGCGACGAGGTCGGGGAGCACCGCGAGGGTGCCGGCCGTCATGAGCCACGCTGCGGCCGTCGCGACCGCGAGGACCGCCGCGATCTCCAGCCCGACCAGCGTCGCCGCGGCGCGCCGCGGCGCTCCCATCCGATCGAGGGTCACGAGCTCCCGCGCACGGAGCCGCGTCGCGAGCAGGAAGACGAGGGCCACCAGGGCCGTGGTCGTGGCCACGAGGAAGGCGCCGACCAGGTCGAAGAAGCGCTTGATCCGGAAGACGACTCCGAGGAGGTCGTCGATGACGGCGGTCGGCGTCACCGCGAGGCGCTTCTTGCGAGCGTTCACTCCGCTCTTCAGCAGCGTCGCGTCCTTGGTCGAGTGGGGGACGGCGAGCACCGCGGAGAGAGGCAGGAGCGAGGTGTCCCCGTGATAGTGGAAGCTCGCCTCGTTCTCCGCCGTGACCTCCGCGTATTCGATGAGCGCGCCGCTCACCGCCACGGAGTCCTCGGTCCTGGAGAGGACGAGCTCCTCGTCGATGTCGTCCGTGTCCGCGTGGCCGTGGGCGATGCCCTCGAGGACCCAGGCCGTCCGGATGTCCACGAAGACGGCGTCGTCGTCGGGCGTACCTCTGGCCGCGTAGACCCCGGCGACGCGCATCTTGAGCGCGGGCGGCCGCGCGATGTCGTAGAGCTCGGTGGGGTCCGAGAAGAGGTGGTCTCCCGCCCCGAGTCCGAGTCGCTCCGCGATCCCCGCGCCGAGCGTCACCTCGCCGATCCGCAGCGGGTCCCGCCCCTCCGCCAGGGCGAGGCCGCGGAACTCCGCGTACTCGACCGAGGTCGCGACGATGGGAGCCTTCCGGGCGGTGAAGCGCATGTGCAGCGGGATGCACAGCGCGCGTCCCTCGGCCGCGAGGGCTTCGAAGGCGCTGTAGGGGACCGTGTCCAGCTCGGTGGGGCGGAAGTAGAGCGCCGCCAGGGTGAGGTCGTACCGGTTGCCGGGCGCGCCCACGACCAGCGGGGTCGCCTCGGCGCGGGCGCGCAGCTCCACGTCGTATCGGGCGGCGAGGCGCGAGGCGGTCCACGGGACCCACAGCGCGAGGGCGATGCAGGACACCACGAGCAGAGCGCGGCCGCGGTGCGCGTCGAGGTGCCGCCAGGCGAGGTAGAGGAGCCCGCTCACGCGCCGGCCTCCGCGGAGCCCAGCTCGCGCACGTCGACCACGCGGTCGAACCGATCCAGGAGGGAGTGGTCGTGGGTGACCATCAGGAGCGCCGCGCCCCGCCCACGGGCCTCCGCGAGGAGCAGCGTGAGCACGTCGTCGGCCGTGGTCGGGTCGAGGTTCCCCGTGGGCTCGTCGCAGAGCACGAGGCTCGGCTCGGTGACGAGGGCGCGAGCGATCGCGACCCGCTGGCGCTGGCCCTGGCTCATGCGGCGCGGCACGCGACCGAGCACCTCCTCGATGCCGAGGGTCCGGGCGAGCTGATCCGCTCTTCCCCGCGCGGCCGCCATCCGCTCGCGCCCGGCGCCGGCGAGGCGGTGGGGGAGCAGGACGTTGTCGAGACCGCTCAGGTAGTCGAGGAGCTCGAACTCCTGGAACACGAGGCCGACCCCGAGGGCGCGCCGGCGCCTGCGCTCCTCGTCGGCGAGGCCGTCGATCCGCGCGCCGCCGAGGTGCACCTCGCCCTCCTCGGGAGTCAGGATTCCCGCGGCCAGGTGGACCAGGGTGGTCTTCCCGCTGCCGCTCGGCCCGATGCACGCCACGGCCTCTCCGCGCGCGATCGCGAGGTCGTCGACCGCGAGCTCGAAGGCGTCACGATCCCCCGCGCGTCCGTAGCGGAAGCGCACGCCGCGGAGGCGCGATCCCGCGTCGCGATGAGCCTTCTCGACCATGGAACCGGGGCGCGCACCGCGCGCTCAGTACTCCTCCATGAGCTCGCCGTTCGCGGGCTCCGCGCCGAAGCCGCTCCAGCCGCTCTCGCTCGAGAAGTCCAGGTCGTCCAGGGGCTTGGCGTCCACGCGGCGCTGCTCGAGCACCTCGCTCGAGGCGATGCGCCAGCCGGCCTCCGCGCCGCGCACGGCGTAGCGCGCGCGGTACTCGTTGGTGCGGCTGTGGGCGTGTCCCCAGTGGAACACCACGCCGTCCACCTCCCAGAGCGCGTTGACCACGAAGCCGGGGCGGCCATCGTCGGGATCGACGCCCACGGTCTCGACCTCGAGGGAGGTGTGACGGACCTCCTGGACGCGGCTCACCGCGCCGCCCTCCTCCTGCATGACGAGGCTGCGATAGACGTCGTCGTAGAGGGTCTCGAGCAGGCCGCCCTCGACGCTCTGCGCCAGCGCGTCGTACACGTCGCTCTCGTCCGTGTAGTCGAAGGCGCGGTAGATGTTCTCGTGCAGCGGCTCGAAGATCGCGAGGGCTTCGTCGGGCGCCGGCAGCTGGACGGGCCGGCGGGCGTAGGCGACCGCGGAGTAGGCGACGAGCGCCACGGCGATCGGCCCGAAGAGTCCGCGCCTGAGCCCGCGCGGGCCGAGGAGCGCGGCGAGGATCGCCGCCGCGGCGCCGCCGACGGGGAGCCACGGGAACGGCGCCTGCTCCTGTCGCTCGAGCGCCGGGACCTCCGCGAAGCGCGCGCGCCCGCTCTCGGACTCGCGGTGCCAGATGAACTCCGGCTCGGCGGCGGTGAGCTGGACGATGCGTTCGACCCCGTTCGCCGCGAGGCGGCAGATGATCTCGATCGGGGGGGTCTCCCCCGTGGCCTCCTCCAACGTGTAGTTCGGCGGGTAGACGCCCCACTGGATGCCGACGCGCTCGGGCGCCGACTTGACCGGGTAGCGCATGGTCAGTCGCGTCTTCACGACGGCGCGCGCGCCGAACCGCACGAAGTGGGGGGTGAGGCTGGGGTCGCCGGGGTCGATCTCGAAGTCCGTCTCGAGGCGCGC
Organism: Planctomycetota bacterium; assembly: GCA_002862085.1. Classification (GTDB taxonomy): domain Bacteria; phylum Planctomycetota; class UBA1135; order UBA1135; genus Saltatorellus. The sequence goes on from PKCK01000082.1 coordinate 13,480, forward strand.
GGTGAGCGGCTGGACAACGGCCCCGTCGATGGTGATGCGGTTGCGTTCCTTGAAGAGTTCGAACAGGGCCTCCAGCGCGGCGGGCGCCTCGACCTCGTCGAGGACCGTCGGGATCTCCCGCTGGACGCGGCAGGTCTCGTCGAGGAACGCGAGGTTGGTGATGATCGCCAGACGCACCTCGTCGTCCTCGATGGCGACCCGGAGGTCGACGTCGGGGCCGTCCTTGGGGTCGAGCTCCGCGGCGTCCACGGCGCGCACCGGGCTCGCGAGGGGCAGCGCGGCGAGGAGCAGGGCGAGGCAGTGGGCAGGACTCATCGGTGGGAGGGTGCAGAGCAGCGACCAGGCGTCGCAAGTCCAGGGCGCCGTCCGGTCCGGCGCGCCGGGCGGGACCTCGCGAGGAACTTACCTCGCTTCAACCGGGGCCCTGGGAGCGCCGGGGGCGGGGAGCCTACGATATCCACCGGTCCGGCCGACGCGCCGTCGAAGCGCGCCCGGATGCCTTCCCCGCACGGAATCCCCCCTCCACCCGCTCGGTCCCATCGACATGATCCTTCTCAACGCCTCCGCCAGCGCGCGCCGCGCCGCGTCCATCGGCGGACTCGGTCTCCTCGCGCTGGGCACGTCCGCTCTCGCGGCACCGCGTCAGGCCGACGACGTTCAGGCGCCCTCGACCGGGCCGATCCGCGACGCGCTCCAGTCGGTCAGCGAGGACGTCCAGATCTACAACGATCACCTCACCATCCTCGCCAGCCCGTGGATGGAGGGCCGCCTTCCGGGCACGCGCGGCATGGAGCTCGCGAAGGAGTACATGGAGTACTACTTCCGCCAGTACGGCCTGAAGGCCCCCTACGACGGAGAGGTCGTCCAGCCGGACGGCACGAGCCTCGTCGAGGCGGAGGCCTCCTTCCGCCAGCCCTTCGATCTGGGCGAGTCGGCGGACCTCGTCCGCGGGGAGCTCGAGTTCGAGGGCGGCGGGCAACGCCTCGGGTTCGAGCGCGGCAAGAGCGCGGACTTCACGGTCACCGGCCTCGGCGAGGGCGGCGAGGCGAAGGGCGACATGGTCTTCGTGGGCTACGGGATCGACAACGAGGACCAGAACTACTCGAGCTACGCAGAGGGCGAGACGCTCGAGGGCAAGATCGCGGTCATGCTCCGCTTCGAGCCGTTCCGCGAGGGTGGTAGCGACGCTGGCAAATCCCTCTGGAAGCGGGCCGGGCGCTCCGGCTGGACCTCGTACGCCGGCTTCGCGCACAAGCTGGAGCAGGCGGCCAAGCTGGGCGCCGCGGGCGTGGTCATCATCAACACCCCGGGCGTCGCGGATCGCCGCGCGGGCGCGCTCTACGGGATGAACAACGTGTCGCTGGCCAACCCCTTCGAAGGCCCGGTGCTGCACATGTCCACCGACGCCGGGCGCCGGCTGATCGAGCGGGCCTCCGGCGGCGCGACGACCCTCGAGGAGCTGACCTCGAAGGCCAACGCTGGCGAGCCCGCGGCTGGTATCAGCGGCACCCTCGACCTCGATGTGCTCATCGACCGCCGCCCGCTGAGCGCGGAGAACATCGTCGCCGTGCTCCCCGGCAAGGGCAGCCTGGCCGAGGAGAAGATCGTCATCGGTGCCCACCTGGATCACCTCGGTATGGGCGACTTCGGCTCCCGCGATCGGGCCGCTGGGATGAAGCTCCACCCCGGCGCCGACGACAACGCGACCGGCTGCGCAGGGATCCTGCACATCGCCAAGCGCATGGCGCGTGACTACGCCGAAGCCCCCGCCGACGCGGACCTTCGGACGATCGTCTTCATCGCCTTCAGTGCCGAGGAATCAGGCCTCATCGGCGCCGCCCACTACGCCGAGAACCCCCTCGGCTCCCTGGGGAGCCACAAGCTGATGATGAACTTCGACATGATCGGCCGGATGACGAACAGCCGGGTGAAGCTGTCGGGGACCTGGACCGCCGACGGCCTCGGCGAGTTCCTCCAGCCCATCGTGGAGCGCTCGCCGCTGACGGTCGTCCAGGAGCGCCGCGCCGGCGGGGGCAGCGACCACCAGATGTTCTACCGGCGCCGCGTGCCGGTGCTCTTCTCGATCATCGCGGACTTCCACGGCGACTACCACACGTCCCGCGACGTGTCGCCGCTCATCAACCGCGTGGAGGCCGTCCACGCCGCGAACCTGTTCTACGACATCGCCACGGAGTACGCGAAGCTCCCCGAGACCTTCCCGTACATGAGCGGTCGTGACATCCAGCGCAAGATCAAGGCGGCCGACGAGGCCGCGGAGTCCGAGGCCGACGAGGAGCCGGCGCGCGCGGGTCCGGTGCGCGCGCGCGTGCGGCTCGGCATCCGGCCGGAGTACAACGCCGACGAGGAGGGGCGCCCGCCCGGGATCCTCGTCGGCTCGGTCTCCGAGGGGAGCCCCGCGGAGGCCGCCGGCCTGAAGGGCGGCGATCGGATCGTGAAGTGGGGCGGCAAGGACATCGAGGGGGCTCGGCAGCTCGGTGAGGTCCTCAGCTCCGCGGAGCCCGGCGACAAGGTCGCGCTCGGCGTCGTGCGCGACGGCGAGACGATCGAGATCGAGGTGACTCTGGTCGGGCGCTGATCCCCTGCGCGGTCCGCGCTGCTCGCAGCCCCGGCGGTGGCCGGCTCCCTCCGGGGGGCCGGCCACCGCCCGTTCTGGCCTGCTCACGCGTCCTCGACGCTCGAATCGGGCCGCCCCAGGCCCTAACGTGCCGCCATGGCAGGGGGACGAACCTTCGCCGCCGTGCTCCTGACGGCGGCCGCGTGCGGGGGACCGAAGACGGTCGAGGCGGGAGAGGGCCTGCCCCGACCGGACGTGGTCCTCGCCTGCATCGACGGCGTCGGCGTGGAGCACCTCGCCGGAGAGCTCCCCGCCTTCGCGAAGATGGCCCGGGAGGGCGTGGTCTTCACCGCCGCCCACGCGCCCTCCCCGTGGGCGGGGGAGAGCCTCGCCGCGCTGCTCACCGGCGTGGTGGCGCCGCTCCCGCCCGAGCGCGGAGCGCGGGCGGCCGAGACCGGGCCGTCCGACGACGGTCCGCCGACCCTCTCCGAGGTGTTGGAGCACTCGGGCTACAGGACCGCCTTCCTCCCCGCGCATCCCCTGCACCTCAGCGCAGCTCTGGAGCGCCTCGACGACGGGACCGGGCGCCCCCGGGGCTTCCACGTCGTGCTCGAGGCGCCGGGGGCCGCGACGAAGGCCGGCGCGACGGCCGCGGACGTCGGCCGGGTGGCCGAGGCGTGGCTCCGTGCGCAGGAGGGGCCGGCGCTCCTCGTCTGCTGCTTCGCGGATCCCGCGCCGCCGCACCACCTCTACGGCGACGCGAAAGCGGCCGGGCTCGACCCCGCCTACGCGGGACCCGTGACGTCGGGCCTCTCGCACTCCGAGCTGCTGCGACGCGCGCCATCCTTCGCCGAGGCCGACCGGGCCCGGCTGCGCGCGCTCCATCGGAGCGAGGTCGCCGCCGTGGAGCTCGCCTTCGACGCGCTCGCGGGCGTCGCCGTCGATCGGCGGACGCGCCCGCCGATCCTCGCCGTCGCGGGTCTCAGGCGTCCGGCGCTCGGCGAGGACGGACGCTACGGGCTCGTCCCGTCGCTCGCGCCGGAGGACCTGCGGGTCCCGCTGCTCCTGCGCCTCTCCACGGGCGTCGACGGGGCCCGTGCTCCGGTGGGCGCGACCAGCACCCCCGTCTCCCTCGTCGACCTCTATCCGACGCTGCTCGATGCGCTCGGACTGCCCGCGCGCCTCGACCTCGACGGACGCAGCGTGTTCCCCGGCGCTCGCTCGCCCGAGCGCACGATCGTGGCGCGCACCGGGCGCGGGATCCGCGGCGAGGTGATCCTCGGGGGAGGGGACTGATCGCGGTGGAGGACGTCGGGCCGAAGGCGATGGCGCGGGTTCCGAAGGCGCGGTCGGAGGGCGTTCCCTGGACCGGGGCCGTCGCGCTGCTCCTCGCGGCGCTCGGTGCCTTCTTCGCGGTGTCCCGCGGAGGGCTGGACGGCACGGACCCTCTCGCCATCCGCGCGCGACTCGAGCGCGGTGAGATCGTCGTGCTGGAGCGTCTACCGGCGCGCATCGCCGCGCGCCTCGGTCCGGGATGGGGCGGCGTCCCGGGTGAGCGCGTGGACATGAACGCGTCCGCGGCGGTCGTGGTGCGCTCCCTCGAGCCGGCCGGGGAGGACGCGCGGGCGCGCCTCGCAGAGGCCGGCATCGAGGTCCGTGGCGACACGTGGGTTCATCCGACGACCGGTGTCTCCGCCGCCGCGGCGAGCGCGTGCGCCGCCGTGGCGACGCCCCGGGGCGGCGAACTCGAGATCGCGCTGATCCGGCCAGGCGGGCTCGAGGGGGACGTCGCGGCCGCGCTCGCGGCGGCCCTCGCAGCGGCGCCCCTTCCGACGGGGCGCCGGCTCTGGCTCTTCGAAGGCGCGCGGCTGCTCCTGGAGGTCTGGCCGGGCGGCGCCGACGTCCAGGGCGCGGCGACGCCGCTGCCCCCCGGCGTCGATGCTCCCGGGGCCGAGCGCCTCGACGCAGCGGCGCTCCCCGCGGCCCTCGCGAGCATCAGCGCGCGCTTCCACGAAGACGGCGTCCCGGCGGGGCCTGTCCCGTCGCTCCGCTGGATCGCAGCCCGCGCCGAGGGGCTCACCGCGCCGGCCACGGCGGGATGGTTCGACGGCGCGGCGAACGAGCTCGTCGTCGCGGCCGGGGTCAGCGGAGGCATCGAGGACGCGCTCCGCTCGTTCGTCGAGGAGCGGATCCTCGACGCCTTCGGCGCTCCACGGGATCCGTGGCTGCTCGAGGGGTACGCCGCGTGGTTGGCAGGCGACGGCGACGACGGCGCACCGAGCTCGGCCCCGGTCGTCACGGGGGAGCGCGCCGCACCGCGCGGAGCCCGCCGCGCGGAGCGCGCCCGCGCCGTGAGCGCGCTGCTCGAGGCCAGCGGCCTGCGCCTGATCGATCTCGTGCGCGAGGGCGTCGACCCCGACGCCCTCGCCGCGGTCGTCGCTCCGGATCGCGCCGAGGTCCCGTCCTCCGCCGCGGCGCGGCCAGGTTCGATGGAACCCGGGGCCTTCGTGCGCTACGGCGGCTCGATCCGCGCCGCGCGCCGCGTCTTCGGCTCCGCCCGCGGCGAGTCCGAGCTGGAGCGCATCGCCGAGCTCGGCTTCGACGGCGTCCTGATCGAGGTGCACGTGCCCGCGCCGCCGCGGCCCGCGGCGCCGGGCGAGTCCCGTCCGCGGACGCTCCCGCTCGCTGGCGGCCGGGAGTGGGGGACGAGCTCGACGCTCGAGGGGGACGGCGCCGTCCTCATGGCCGCGGCCCAGGCGCGTCGCGCCGGGCTGCGCGTCGTCCTCGCGCCGAGGCTCGTCGCCAGTCCGAGCGGCCCTTTCGTGGGGCAGCAGGTGGACGCGAACAGCCCGGCGACCGTGAGGCGCCTCGCCGTGGCGCTCGCGGGGGCCGCCGAGCTCGCCGAGCGGGCGGGAGCCGAGGGGCTCGTCGTTCTCGACTCCTTCCACTTCCCCATGGCCGCCGAGCGGCTGGAGGAGCTCCCGGCCTCGGATCGGGCGGCGCGCGATGCCGCCTTCGAGGAGCTGCTCGACGCGGCCGCCTCCTTCCCGGGGGCGCTCCTCGCCATCACCGATTCCACCCGGGCCTTCGAGCGCATGGCGCGGCGGGCCGGGCTCGCCGCGGAGGTGATCCGCGGAGTGGACCGTTTCCCCTCCAACACCTCGCTGGCCGGCACGGTGCGTGCCGCCGGCGCGGGGCTGGTCCAGCTCACGATCCACGGGACCGATCGGGCCCTCGAGGGGCCCGCCGGCTGGGGAGGGGTCGAGGACGAGACGCTGCGGACCGAGCTGCTGGAAGCCCTCGCGGCTGCGCTCACCCGCGACGACTCCATCCCGGTCGTCGTCCTTCGCGGCTGGATCCCCGGCGGGGACGGCGCGGTCGACACCGACCTCTCCGACGCCGACGAAGGGGCGCTCAGGGCTGTCGCGCGTACTCGATGACGTCGACGCCGTAGCCGAAGTTCGTCACGGTGCGCGAGGGGAAGGCCTCGCGCAGGCGTGCGCGCAGCGGCTGGTCCGGCGGCAGCGAGCGCGTCACGACGATGACACGATCGGCGGCGAGGAGCGGGGTCATGTCCTTCACGTCGAAGCCGCCCTCCACCATGGGGGCGCGCGGAGGCGCCTCGACCTTCATCAGTCGCCCAGCGTAGTAGTCGTAGGGGCGCCCCTGCGGGAAGAGCGCGGGCTGCCACTCGACCGCGACGAGCTCCGGGACGAGCCCCTCGGTCTCGGCCGCGCCGTGGCGGGTGAGCGCGTGCCGGATGGCGCCTCGGAAGTCCTCGGTCGCAGGATGGGCGAGATGCAGGCCGATCAGGGCGGTCCCCAGCGCCACCTGTGCGCCCGCCGCGGCCACGGCGAGGCCTCCGCGGGCGCCGAGTCCGGCGAGCACCGAGGCCGCGGCCGCGGAGGGCATGCAGTAGTGCCAGGTGAAGCCGGCCCGGGGCGAGGCGGTCGCGAGGAGCCAGGCCGCGGCGGGGACGCCGAAGGCGACGGCGCTCACGACGATGCCCTGCGCGCGCCGCTCGCGGTCCGCCAGGAGCAGCCACGCGCCGCGCGCGGCGAGGAGGAGCGCCGCGCCGGCTCCCGCCACGAAGATCCACTTCGCGGGGCTCCCTGCGAAGGAGACGTTGTGGGTGAAGAGGTGGACGTAGGTCTCGGCCAGCGCGGCGGGCCCGAGGTCGTCGCCGCCGGGCGGGAGACCGTGGCCGAGCTGGGTCCTGAACCCCGTCAGGCCCCAGGGGAGGAAGGCCGCCAGCGCCGCGATCAGCGGCCAGGCGATGCGCGCGACGCGTCCGGGCGCGAGGCCCACGGCGACGGCGCCCGCGGCGGCGAGGACGACGAGGTACTGGAAGGCGTAGTAGTGGGTGTGGAGCGCCGCGGCGGCGCCGATCGCGAGGCAGAGCGCGGCGCCTCTCCGGCCCTCTCCGTCCTCGCGCAAGAGCGTCACGATCGCCGACAGGCAGGCCGTGATCATGAGCGCGTGCGGCACGTACATCCGAGCCTGCGTCCCGTAGTCGAAGTGCATGGCCGAGGTCGCGAGGAGCGCCGCCGCCAGCAGCGCGCGGCCGCGGCTCGCGCCCAGCTGCGCCGCGAGCCGCGCCACCAGCGCGATCTCCACGAGGCCGAGGACGAGCGCGGGGCTGCGCAGGGCGAGCTCGCTCGTTCCCAGAGCCTCCGAGGCCGTACCGATCAGGAGGAAGGAGAGCGGCGGGTGGTTGTCCTGCGCGAGCTGGGTCAGGAACGCGGCGCCCGCCCCGGCGAAGGCGTGGTAGGTGCTGTGGAACTCGTCCAGCACGAGGCTCTTCGTCAGGGCGTACCAGACCCGGGGCAGCGCGGCGATCGCCAGCAGACCGAGGGCGAGCAGCCACGCGGAGCGAGCCGCGGGGGAGGTGTCGATGGCGTCGGGCTGTTCCATCGCGCACCAGTCTTGCGCTTCGTGGCGCTCAGATCCCGGGATTTGCGCCGCCTCCCCGGTGGCGCCTCTGCCCTTGCGCTACGCTTCTCCCCCGCAATCCGGGACCGATCCGCGCAGGATCGGCCCTGGATCGCGGATTCGTTCCTTCGTTCCCCACCAAGAAATTGAGGACCCGCCGCGTGGCCGGCGGGCCGTTGTCGATGACCGACGCCGTTGAAGAGGCGCCCCTGGCGCAGTTCAAGTCCGCTTTGATCCTGTCCCTCGAGGAGGAGAACCTCGAGCTGTACGAGGACCTCGTGAAAGAGGTCGCCGCCGAGACGGGCAAGGACGTCTCCGAGGTCGCCGCCGCCTGCGCGCGCCTCGCCCGCCGCGCCCAGGAGCCCGACGCGCTCGAGCGCATCGCCGGGTTCGAGCTGGAGAAGGAGAAGCCCGGAGCCTCCCGCCGGCCGAGCTTCGACAGCAACTACGGCGGCCGCGAGCGCGGCGGCCGTGACTTCGGCGCGCCTCGCCGCGGCGGTTTCCGCGGGCAGGGCGAGCGTCGCGGCTGGAAGCCGGTCGAGGACGGAATGACGCGCCTGTTCATCAACGCGGGCCGCATCGACGGCGTTCGTCCGGGCGACCTCGTCGGCGCGATCGCCGGCGAGACCGGCATCGAGGGCTCGGCCATCGGTTCGATCGACATCTTCTCGCGCTACAGCTTCGTCGAGGTGCCCGAGCGCCACGGGGACCGCGTGATCGAGAGCATGAACGGCGCCCAGGTGCGCGGCCGCGACGTCCTCGCCCGCCCGGCCGTCCCGCCCACCGAGGACGGTGGCGGTGACCAGCCGGACGAGGACGAGGGCTACCGCGGCGGCGGCGGCTATCGCGGCGGCGGCTACCGCGGCGGCGGCGGCTACCGCGGAGGCGGCGGCTACCGCGGCGGCGGGGGCGGCTACCGCGGTGGCGGCTACCGCGGTTCGCGCCGCGGCGGCGGGCGTCGTCGCGGCGGCTTCCGGCGCGGAGGCGGCGGCTACGGAAACCGCTACGACGACGGCGGCGGCAGCAGCGGCGGCAGCGGTTGGGGCGGCGGCGACCTCCCCGAGTGACCCGCTCCACGGCCCCCCGCGACCCAGGTCGCGGGGGGCCGTGTTCGTTCAGGGCCGCGCCCGAGACCTCGGGCGCGGCCCTCGTCCGGCGCGGCGTGGCCGGCGAACACCCCCGCGCCGTCCGTCCGCCGGGCGCCCGCCATGCCCCTCACGTCCACTCTCCGCACCATGCGGCCCGCCGCTCGGGCCTACCTCCTGGGATCCGCGTTCATGGGCGGCACCCAGGCCGTGACCTGGACGTTCCTGGCGCGGTGGCTCAACGGGCTCGGCCACACGAAGACGGAGATCGGCACGTTCCAGTCCCTGGACTCCTGGGGAAAGGTCGCCGTCGCGCTCCCGGCGGCCTTCGTCCTCGCGCGCAGGCCGGCCCGCGGGGTGTTCGTCGGGTCCGCGCTGATCGCCGGCCTGTGCTACGCGGTGCTCCCCATCCTCCCGGGTCTGCGCTGGATGTACGCGGCCAACTTCGTGGCGGGTCTGGCGATGACGGTTCACTACGTGGCCATCGCGCCGTTCCTCTTCCGCCACACCGGCAGCGAGGAGCGCGCCGCCGTTTTCTCCCTCGCCGAGGCGGCGCGCACGGGCGCGGCGGTCGTGGGTTCGGCGGCGGCGGGCTTCGCGGCGGCGGCCCTCACCGGCCCGCTCGGGGGCGAGTCGGAGGCCACCAGCGCCGTCATCTCCTCGGCCGGGGTCTTCGCGCTGATCGCCGCTCTCTGCTACGCGCGCATCCACGATCCGTCCCCGTCGATGCCGGAGGCGGCTCGCATCCTGCCGGTGGTCCGCGCTCACCGCGGGCTCCTCGGTCGCTTCGCCGCGCCTCAGTTCCTCGTCGCCCTCGGGGCGGGCTTCTGCATTCCGTTCCTGCCCACCTACTTCCAGGAGCGCTTCGCCGTCACCCCCGATCAGTGGGGCTATCTCTTCGCCGCCGGTCAGGTGCTCATGACCGTGGGCTTCCTGGCGACGCCGTGGGTCCTCGCGCGGCTCGGCTTCGTGCGCAGCATGGTCGCCATCGAGCTGAGCTCGCTGCCCTTCTTCCTCACGCTCGCCTTCACCGGCAGCCTGTGGATCGCGATGCTCGCGTTCCTGATGCGCGGCGCGCTGATGAACGCGACGCACCCCATCCACAAGAACCTGATGATGCGCGCGACCCCGGCGGGGGTCCGCGAGGTCCAGACGGGGGTGAACGCGACGCTCTGGGGCGTTGGATGGGTGGTGGGACCACTTGCCGCGGGTCGCGTCCTCGACGCGACCGGTGACGACTACGCCGTGCTGATGTGCACGACGGTCTGCATCTATCTGATGGCGGCGGCGCTCACCTGGTTGCTCCTGCGGCCGGTCGAGCGACGGGGTGAGGCGCGCACGGAGACCGCGGGCGCGTGACCGGGGGAGGTGCGCATGCGTATGCTGCGCCCATGGTGGGGGAACGGAGGAACGCCGCCGGGGGCGCCGCGACCCCGGCGCTGGCCGACCCGATCGCGCCGCTGACCGCGCTCAAGGGGGTGGGGCACGCGCGCGCGGCGAAGCTCGCGCGCCTCGGCCTGCGTTCGGTGCGCGACCTGCTGCTGCTCCTGCCCGCGCGCCTCGTCGTCTGGCCTGAGCCGGAGCCGATCCGCAGCGCCCGCGGGCGCAAGGGCGAGCGCGTCACCGTGCGCGGCCAGGTCACGCGGACCGTGCTCCAGCGCATCGGGGGCCGGCGCTCGATCGTGAGGGCGACCCTGAGCGACGGGACCGGCGAGCTCGACCTCGTCTTCTTCAACCAGCCCTGGATGAAGGAGCAGCTGGCGGGCGCCACGGACCTCGAGGTCCACGGCCAGCTCGTCGACGTCAAGGGGCCCGCGCTCGGGGCGCCGCGCATCGGCACCGAGGAGCGCCCGCTCCCGGCGCCGGGGACGCTGATGCCCGAGTACGGCGCCGGCGAGGGCGTCTCGGCGGAGGCTCTGGCCGGACTCGTGGAGCTCGCGCTCGAGACCTTCGGTCCGGGACTCGACGAGATCCTCCCCGAGGAGTTCCTCGCCGAGGCCGACGCGCCCTCGGTCGGGGAGGCGGTCCTCGCGATCCACAGGCCCACCAGCGTGCCCGCCTACGAGCGCGGCCGGCGGCGTTTCGCCCTCGAGCCGCTCCTCACGCTCCAGGCGCGAGTCCACGCGCGGCGCCGCGGACTCCGCGGGCGGGCGCGCGCGGTGCGCCTCGCGGACGCCCGCTTCGACGAGCTGGTCGGCCGCTTCCCCTACACGCTGACCGGGGCGCAGCGCAAAGTGTCGGCGCAGATCCGCGCCGACCTCGAGGGGACTCGCCCGATGCGGCGCCTGCTCCAGGGCGACGTCGGCTCGGGCAAGACCGCGGTCGCCGCGCTCACGTCGATGATCGTGTGCGAGGGCGGCGGCCAGGTGGCCGTGATGGCGCCCACGGAGGTGCTCGCCTCGCAGCACGCCTACGGGCTGGCCCCGCTGCTCGAGAGCCACGGACTGCGCACTGCGCTCCTCACGGGCGCGCTGCCGCCGGGTGAGCGCCGCGCGGTCCAGGAGGCGGCGGCCGAGGGACGCGTCGACGTCGTGTTCGGCACCCACGCGCTCTTCTCGGAGGGCGTGCGCTTCCGGCGGCTCGACTGCGCGATCATCGACGAGCAGCATCGCTTCGGCGTCGCCCAGCGCGATCGTCTCGCGGCGAAGGGGGGCGACGTGCACGTGCTGCTCATGACGGCGACGCCGATCCCCCGGACCCTCGCGCTCACCGTCTACGGCGATCTCGACGTGTCGAGCCTCGACGAGGCGCCGCCGGGGCGCGGTGAGATCACGACGCGCTGGGCCCGTGGCAACGACCGGCGCGCGATGCCGCGTTTCCTGCTCGAGCGACTCGAGGCCGGCGAACAGATCTACTGGGTCGTACCGCGGATCGGGGCCACCGAGGCGAGCGAGGAGCGGGCCGGAGGCGCCAGCGCCGAGTCCCGCCACGCGGATCTCGTGGCCCGGCCGACCTTCCGCGCCGCGGGGGTCGAGCTCGTCCACGGCAAGCTGGCTCCCGACGAGCGCGCGTCCCGGCTCGACCGCTTCCGACGCGGCGAGATCGGCGTGCTCGTGGCGACGACCGTCGTCGAGGTGGGCGTGGACGTGGCGAACGCGACGGTGATGGTGGTCGAGGACGCCCACCGACTCGGCCTCTCCCAGCTGCACCAGCTGCGCGGCCGCGTCGGGCGCGGAGCGAAGCCTTCGTGGTGCTTCCTGCTCGGGGACAAGAAGGCCGAGGAGCGGCTGCGGCTCCTCGAGCGCACCCGCGACGGCTTCGAGCTCGCCGAGGAGGATCTACGGCAGCGGGGAATGGGCGACCTGCTCGGCCTGCGACAGTCCGGCGTGAACCTCGAGGGGCTGGTCGATCCCGAGCGCGATCTGCACCTGATGCTCGAGGCGCGGGACCTCTTCCAGGAGCGGCCGGACCTCGCGGCGCACTACGCGCGCGCCGCGACGGAGACGGAGCGGGTCTGAGCGTCTCCATCTGGCGCAGGGCGCGCGCCCGGGCCGACCGCCGGACCGTCCGGTCCGGCCCTCTCCCGCCGACGGGATAGCCTTCCTCTCCGGCGCTCGCCGCCGCTCCGATCCACCGATGCCGTCGCGATCACCAATCACCGAGCGCCCCTTCGAGTGGCGGCCCGAGGAGCTTCGCCCGGGGCGCTTCGAGGCGGTCCTGCCGGACGTCTTCCGGGCCCCGCTCGTCACGGCCGGGGGCTGCGCGCGGTTCCTCGAGGAGCTCGACCGCCGGCGCGCGGAGGCGCCGCGCGGCGCTCCGAACTCGATGCACGAGCACGGAGTGATGCTCACGCCCCTGGGCCTCGACGGCGCGGTGGAGGGACTCCTCGGTCCGGCCGCCGGGCTCCGCGCGCTGCTCGCGGAGCGCTTCGGCGACGTGGGGGGCGGCTCCATCGACGGGTGGCACTCGTACATCGTCGAGTACGCCTCGGGCCTCGACGAGGAGCTCGGCTTCCACGTCGACGACAGCGAGGTCACGCTCAACCTGTGCCTCGGGGACACCTTCTCGGGTGCGGAGCTCGTGATGATGGGGCGCCGCTGCGACCAGCACCGCCAGACGCCCGTCAGCCCCTCGGAGCTGCTCGAGATCGACCACGAGCCGGGCACCGTCATCATCCACGCAGGCCGCCATCGCCACCGCGTCGATCCGATCGTGCGGGGACGCCGGAGGAATCTGATCGCGTGGCTGCGCAGCTCCACCCATCGCGCCGCGGGCTCCGACGGGTCCTGCGCGCCCTGGTGCGGGGCACCCTGAGCGGGCCCGGCCGACGGATGTGGGCCCCACGGCGCGGGCGGCCCCAACTCGCCGCCGCCCCACGGGTATCCTGGGCGCCCCGGCCGGGTAGCGATCCCGCCCCGCGAACTCCGCTCCGCACACATGGCACGCGCCCTCCAGCTCCTCCTCCTCTCCCTCGCGCTCCCCGCGTCGGCTGCGGCCGCGCCGCAGCTCGACCTCCCGAAGGTGCGCCGTGAGACCCCGGCGAAGCGCGAGCCCGCGCCGGCGAAGAGGCCGGCCGAGGGAGCGCGCCCCGCCGGCGGACAGGACGGGGCGAAGTCGGGCGCGGACGACGTCTCACCCCGCGGGGACGTCGTCGGCGGCGACGCCGGGACGACCGAGAAGGTCGAGCCGATCCTGGGCCCCGACGGACGACCCGTCGGCACGCGCACGACGATCGGCGTGAACGTCCCCGGTGCGGGGAACGGTTCGAACGGCATCGGCGTGGAGCCGACCGGGCCCGACGGGCCAGCGAGGCTCCACGGGGACCTGAGCCTGCCGAGCTCCCGGCGACGAACGGGCGCCGCGGCGGAGCCCGGAGACGCTCCTGCAGAATCCGTGGCCGCGCCCGATGAAGCGGTCATCGACCCCTTCGATCCGGTGACGGACGGCCGCGGCGCCGCTCGCGCGCTCTACGCAGAGCTCGTCCGTCAGCGCAGGATCACCGATGAAACGGTCTCGCAGATCGCCGACCGCCTCGCACGGCTCGGGCCCGACGGGCTCCAGGTCGCGCGCTTCGCGCTCCAGCAGGAGGAGGCGCCCGTGGCGTTCGCCGGAGCGCGCGCGCTGCTCCTCGGCGGCGACGGGGCCGACGCCGATCGAGTCGTGAGGCTCCTGCGCGGGGACGTCCCGCCCAAGGCGGCCGCCGCGATCCTCGGCGAGCTCGTCGAACAGGATCCCGTGCGCGCCAGCAACGCGCTCCTCTGCGCGCTCTGCGCCCACGACGAGAAGCTCGTGCGGCGCGCGGCGCGGAGGGCGCTCGGGCCGCGCATCGGTCCGGAGGACCTGCCGGACCTCGCCCCGGCGTTCCAGGCGCGCCAGACCGAGGCCCGCCGCGGCGCCCTCGAGCTGATCGCGCGCATGGACTCCCCGGCCGCGGTCGACGCGCTCCTGATGTCCGTCGCCGACCGCTCGACGAGCGTCGCTGCCGTCGCCGTCGAGGCCCTCGCGCGCTCCGAGGACCCGCGGGTCGATCTGGAGCTTCGCCGGCAGGCCTTCGCGAAGGGGCTGATCGGCCGGTCCGAGGCCCTCTCCCTGCTCGCCCTCGTCGAGCGCGAGGACCGCACGACGCGCCCGCTCCTCGGCGAGGAGTCCGTCGAGCCCCTGATGGACGCCTTCCGCAGTCCCGTGCCCCTGGTCTCCAACGTCGCGGCGGTGGCGCTCGCGGGGATCGGCTTCCGCAGTCCCCGCGTGTCCGAGACCGGCTGGCTGGACGACGTGGTGCCCTCGGCGCTCGTCGGCGTCGCTGCCGGTGCCCGCTACTTCGAGGGCTTCGACGTGGTCCGCGAACCGGCGCTGAGGCGTCTCAGGCAGATCGCGGGTGTGACCCACGGCAACGACGGGCCCGCCTGGTCTCGCTGGTGGGCTCTCGAGAAGGTGGGCTTCCGGGCCAGCCGCGCCGTGATCGAGGTGAAGCCCGCCGACGCGGCGCGCCTGGTGGTCGTGACCCAGGACCCCGAGGTCGGGCCGCCGATCCTGCTGGCGGGCGCGGCGCTCGCGGAGGACGAGGAGTGGCTCGCGGCGCAGCGGTCGGAGCCGTTGTTCCTTCCGGCCGGGGACGCGGCTGCCCTCATGGACATGCTCCAGCAGGAGGGGGTGTTCGGCTTCGAGCGTCTCCCCGGTCCCCGCGGAGCGATCGGGCTCCGGGGCCGGTCGTTCGAGGTGAGCGTGGGGGCGCGCAAGAAGTCCTTCCGGTTCGCCGAGGGGATGTCGCGCGCGTGGTTCTCTCGCGTTCTGACCCGCGTGGTCGCCCTCGAGCAGCAGCTCTCCTGGCAGCGCTACCTGGTGTCCGGCGCTCATGAGCGACCCCGGGACCTCTTCGTGCAGGAGAGGGAGTGGTGGGAGGCCCACCCGGCCGAGGCGGACCGTGTCGAGCGGGTCGAGGAGCTCGCCATGGCCCACGTCGTCTCGGTGTCGCCTGCGCGCCGCGCGCCCGCGCTCAAGGACCTGATCGAGCTCGACGACGCGTACGGAACGACGGGGCCGGAGGACGCCGCGCAGCTCCTCGAGCTGCTGGCCGACGGGACCATCTTCGGAGAGACGGCGCGCGCCCTCACCGAGCTGTGCCTGCGTGCCGCGGATCTCGAGGAGCGCGCCGCGACGGAGCCGCTCGCCGACGAGCAGCGTGCGGCGGCGCGGGCCCTGATCTCGACGCTCCACGACACCTACGGCGTGCTGGCGCGCTCCGAGATCGAGCGCGTTCTCGGCGCTCTCGACCACGCCGATCTGCTGGAGGCGGCCAGGGACGAGCGCGGCCTGCTCCGCGTCGCCGCCGCAGGCGTCATGGGCTCGTGCGAGCCCTCCATGGACGTCGTCGTTCGCGCCGAGGACACCGAGCTGCTCGTCGGCCTCGCCCTCGACGAGGAGGAGGAGGTCCAGGTGGCGGCGATCCGTGCCCTGCCGGGCTACGACCCCGTCCGCGCGCGCCCGATGCTGCTGGATCGCGCTTCGAGGGGCCGAGGCGCGGTGCGCGCCGCCGCGCTCGAGGCGCTGGGCGACGTGGAGGGCAGCTCGGACGTGGTGCAGGTGCTGATCGCCGGTCTGACCGACCCCGAGGCCCGCTATCACCTGCCCGCGGCTCGCGGCCTCGGGAACCTGGGGACCCCGGAGACGGCGCCCCTCCTCGTGTCGCTCCTGCGCGCGACGACGAAGCCCGCGCTGCGCGCCGAGGCCCGCGCCGGGCTCCGCCGCATGGGCAGCGCCGCGCGCCTCGACCTCGTCAGCGCGATGCGCTCCCCCGACCGAGGCCTGCGTCGGGAGGCGGCCCTGCTCCTCTCGCGCCTCGCGGAGCCGCGGACCGTCCCCGTCCTCGCGCGCCTCGCCGTCGAGGACCCCCAGGACGAGGAGATCCTCCACGAGCTCGCCGTGCTCACGTGCGTGGACTACCGGACCATGGACGTGCCCAGCGACGGCTACTACCGCTTCTGGGACGAGGCCGAGCAGCGCGATGCGTTCGCGTGGTTCGTCGCCGCTCTCGAGCGGCGTCGCCTGCGGGCCCCCGAGCGCGACGCCTTCGCGGGGGAGGGAACGGCCGAGGCCCGCGAGTTCCTCGTGGCGCTGCTCGCCGAGTTCGACGAAGGCGACCCGCTCCGCGAGCGTGCACGCCGTGAGCTCGAGCGGCTGATCGGCGAGCCCATCGGGCGTGTCCCCGTGGAGGAGCGCGCGAAGCTCGAGTGGCTCCAGGGCCTCCTGACGCGCGGGGAGCGCGCGGCGCGGCGCGGCGCGGCCCGCGATGCCATCGGGGTGGGTCGCTGAGGCCAGCGTCGTGCGCCGCCGACGTGACACCTTCATGGGGCTGGTGCTCGCCGGCTTCGCGGCGGTCGTGCTGCCCGGGCTGATGGCCGTCGCCCTCGAGGGGCGTGCCGTCCTCGCCTCGGCGCCCGGGCGTGTCTTCGGGGCGATCCTGCGCGGACCGCTCGACGCCGGCGCCCTCGATCGGATCGACGGTCTGCGCGAGGTCGTCGAGGCGGCCGCGGAGGCCGCGGGCGTGGAGCCCGCGCTCGTCGCCGGCGTCATCTTCGCGGAGAGCCGCGGAGTGGGCGGGCGGCGCTCGAGCGCGGGCGCCCTCGGCTTGATGCAGCTGATCCCGGCCGCGGGCCGTGACGCGGGCCGGCGCGCGGGGATCGAGGTCCCCGAGTCGGACGAGGAGCTGGAGGCCGCGCTGCTCGAGGACGACGAGCTCAACGTCCGCCTCGGCGCGGCGCACCTGCGCTGGCTGATCGACCACAGGGGGGATTGGGACGACGAGGCGGTGCTGGTCTCCTACAACGCCGGGCGCGCCCGGCTCTTCGGCTGGATCGAGCGGGACGGCGGCTACGAGGCCTGGGTGCGCGGGGAGGAGGCGCGGGCCCGCCGCGGCGAGCGCACCACGGGGGCACTGGCGTACGCCCGGCAGGTCCAGCGGGTCCGGGACCGCTTCCGCGCGCGCTGGCGCCCCTGAGGCGCTCAGGTGCGGGGGACCGAACGCAGTTCGAACGCGCGCGTCACCGGACAGCGGATTCGATCCCGGTCCGCGCCAACAGAATCATCCCTCGGCCGTGGAGGGACCTCGGGACCGTCTGGTCTCATGTTCCGCCGGACCGGCCGCGGCGCGACGCCGTGAGCCTCCGCATCGAACCCACCGCGACGCACACCGAAAAGTGACCGACACCCAGATCGACCCCGCCGCCCTCGAGGCGGAGATCGCCGAGGCCAGCCAGTGGGCGGGCGAGCTGACGGCCGCCATGTCCGCGGTGCTCGTCGGACAGGCAGGGCTCACCCGGAGCCTCGTGCTGGGCCTTCTGAGCGGCGGGCACATCCTGCTCGAGGGCGTGCCCGGCCTCGCCAAGTCCCTGGCCGTGTCCGCCATGGCCCAGGGCGTGCGCGCGAGCTTCGCGCGACTGCAGTTCACGCCGGACCTCTTGCCGTCGGATCTCGTCGGCACCGAGATCTACGACGCGAAGCAGGGCACGTTCACCGTCCGCAAGGGCCCGATCTTCGCGAACTTCGTGCTCGCCGACGAGATCAACCGCGCGCCGGCCAAGGTGCAGTCGGCGCTGCTCGAGGGCATGCAGGAGAAGCAGGTCTCCATCGGGGGCGAGACGTTCCCCCTGCCGCGGCCCTTCCTCGTGCTCGCGACCCAGAACCCGGTGGAGCAGGAGGGCACCTACCCGCTGCCCGAGGCCCAGCTCGACCGCTTCGCGCTCAAGGTCCACCTCGACTACCCGAGCCGGTCCGAGGAGCTCGAGATCCTCGACCGCATGGCGCGCACGGCGCCGCCCGAGCCGGTGCGCGGGGTCGTGGACACGGAGGCGATCGTCGCCGCGCGCGCGCTGGTGGATCAGATCACCATCGCGCCCGAGCTCGCGAGCTACATCGTCGCCATCGTCGAGGCGACGCGAGCCCCCGCGCAGCACGGCCTCCCCGAGCTCGAACCACTCATCCAGTTCGGGGGCTCGCCTCGGGCCTCGATCTGGCTCGCGCTCGCCTCTCGCGCTGCCGCATTCATGGCCGGCCGCTCGTATGCGCGCCCCGAGGACGTGAAGTCCGTGGCCCTCGAGGTCCTCCGTCACCGCATCCTTCCCTCGTACGAGGCAGAGGCCGAGGGCGTCTCGTCCGACGAGATCGTCCGTCGCGTCCTGGAGCGCGTCCCGCTCGACCGCTGATTCCGAGGGCGACGCGGCGATCATGGGCTGGCTGACGGGCACGAGCGCGCACGGCGGGTCTCCGGAGACGGAGGGCGCGCCGCTGCTGCATCCGTCGCTGATGGCGCGCGTGCGCCAGATCCAGGTCCGTACGCACCGGCTCGTGAACACGGCCCTGGCGGGCGGCTACCGCAGCACGTTCCGCGGTCAGGGCATCGAGTTCGAGGAGGTGCGTCCTTACCAGCCCGGTGACGAGGTGCGCAGCATCGACTGGAACGTCACGGCGCGCACGGGGGAGCCCTTCGTCAAGTCCTACCGGGAGGAGCGTCAGCTCACGATCCACATCGTGCTGGACACCGCCCTCGAGATGGACTTCGCGACCTTCGGCGAGACCAAGCGCGACGCCGCGAGTCAGCTGGCGGCGCTCCTCTCCTTCGTCGCGATCCGCCACCAGGACCGGGTCGGTCTGACCCTCTTCGGCTCCGAGCCCGGCCTGCACCTCGAGCCGGGTCGGGCCTCGCGCCACGTGCTCCGCCTCGTGCGTGAGATCCAGGCCGCGCGGGTGACGCCTGGACCCTCCTCGCTGCTCGCGGCCCTCGAGGGGCAAGCGGCCACCTTGAAGCGGCGCTCCCTCGTCTTCCTCTTCAGCGACTTCGCCGGCGTGGACGCGGAGGGCGCGGAGCTGGTGCGGGACGCGAGCGGCGAGGCGCGACGCTCCGCCGACTGGTCACGCGTCCTGCGTCGCCTCGGCGCGCGCCACGACGTGATCGCCGTACGTCTCGTGGACCGCTTCGAGGAGCAGCTCCCCGAGGCCGGGGTCCTGCGCCTCGTGCGCATGGGGGACGGGGAGACGGTCGAGGTCGACGGCCGCCGTGGAGCGGTGCGCGACGCGTGGCGAGACGCGGCCGAGGCTCGACGCGCCGCCCTGGGCGAGGTCTTCCGGCGCGCGCGGGTCGAGTGGATCGACGTGCGGACCGACGGCGACATCGCCGCGCCGTTGGTCGAGTTCTTCCGCCGGCGCGCTCAGGCCCGCGGCCCCCGATCCGGAGGCGCAGGATGACCCCGCTCCTCTTCCTCGCGCTGCAGGGCGTGAGCGTCACGAGCACCGTGAGGCCGCTGGACCCCGCGGTGGAGAGTCCGTTCCCGATCGGCACGGAGCTGGTCTGGGAGGTCGTGGTCGACGACCCCGAACGCAGCGGCGGGAAGGACTTCGGCGTGGACCTCGACGGTGACGGGGAGCCGGACGGCTACGACATCGCCTGGGAGATGCTCGGCAGCGAGGTCTCCACCGACGGGACGTTCGACTACTTCAAGGCCGTACGCCTCATGCCCCTCGAGGGCGGGACCCTCTCCGTCCCGCCCTTCGGAGTGCGATTCTCCGACGGCGAGGAGGTGCTCGTCGAGCCCGTCGCCGTCGAGGTGCGCTCCGAGCTCCTGGGCGGTGAGGACGCGCCGCGGCCCGCGCCGGGATTCCGCGACGTCGAGGAGCGAGCCGGGCTCGGCGATCCCCGGATCGCCCTCGCGGCCCTGATCGCGCTGCTCGCGGTCCCGCTGCTGGCCTTCGCGTTCCTCCGTCGCGGTCGCAGCGCTGCGGCCGGCACGCCGGATCGCGGTCCCTCCGTCGCGCAGCGACTGGCCGCCCTCGATCCCGCCCTCGAGCCGCGGACCGCGGCGGCGGCGGTGGGGCCGCTGGTGCGTCTCGCCGCCGAGCAGTCGGCGGGCGCGAGCCGGCCCGCCGCGACCGATCAGGAGTGGGCGGCGTGGCTCCGGGGCCTCGAGGACCTGGACGACGCGGAGCTCCGCGAGGAGGGCGCGCGGCTCGTCGAGGAGGCGAGCGAGCTGCGGTTCCGCGGCGACGCGCCGACGAGCTTCGCGGCCAAGGACCTCCACGGACGGGCGACGGCGCTCGTCCAGCGCCTCGGCGGCGAGGAGAGCGCGCCGTGATCGCCGCGCTCACACAGGTCGTTCGCAGCACCGCGGAGGAGCGCTTCGAGGTGCTCGGAGTGGGATTCGCGGACCCGTGGTTCCTCGCGGCGCTCCCGGTCGGCGCGTGGCTCCTCTGGCGCGGCCGTGAATCGCGCCGCGGCGCCGCCGCGCGCGTGCCCGCCGTCGGCGGCCCCGAGGTGGCCCTCGCGACCGGGGTCCTCGGTCGCGTGGCCCAGGCGCTCCCGGCCGTCCTGCGGATCGCGTGCCTGGTCCTCGTCGTCGTGGCCCTCGCGCGGCCGCTCGAGGGGCGCGTGCAGGCATCGCGCCGCACGGAAGGCATCGACATCGCGCTCCTCCTCGACCGCTCGAGCTCCATGGAGCAGCGCGCGGCGCCCGGCGCGCCGCGCCGCTTCGACGTCGTCAAGCGCGTGGTCGAGGACTTCGCGCGGCGCCGCATGACCGACGAGGAAGGCGCGCGGGACAACATCGCGCTGCTCGGGTTCGCGGGCTACACCGACCTGCTCGTGCCCTTCACCCTCGACGCCGGGGCGATGACGCGCGTGCTCGCGGACGTGGAGACCGAGCGCGAGAAGTGGCTGGACGGCACGGCCATCGGGGGCGCCATGGCCCAGGCCATCGACATGCTCACCCGATCGGAGGCGGACTCGCGCATCGTCGTGCTGCTCACCGACGGCGAGGACAACGCGCCCGGCCAGCCGCCCATGCGCGCGGCGGCCGCCGCGGCCGAGCTCGGGATCCGGGTGTACACGGTGTTCGCCGGGCCGCGGGAGATCGCGACGCGCAGCCTGATCGGCGGGATCCGTCGCCAGAAGGTCGACGTGGGGGAGCTGCCCGAGATCGCCGAGCTCACGGGGGGCGTGTTCTTCCACGCGGAGAGCGAGGGGGAGCTCGAGGAGGCCTACCGGACGATCGAGGAGCTGGAGCGGACGCCGCGCGACGAGGAGACCTTCGCCGAGCGGTACGACCTCTATCCGCTGCTCCTCTCCCCGGCGCTGCTGCTCTACGCCCTCAGCGTCCTCTGCGGCGCGACCTTCGCGCGGAGGGTCCCGTGATGGCGCTCCTCGGCGGCTTCCTCGACGAGGTGCTGCGTCCGGGCCACGGCTGGTTCGCGCTCCTCGGACTCCTTCCGCTCGTCTGCGCGGCGGCCGTGCTCGGCCGGCGGCGCGCCATGCTCGCGCGCCTGGCCGAGCCCCGGCACCTGGAGCGACTGTTCCCGGACCTCGCCCGGCGCGCCGGCGCGGGGAAGGACCTCGGCGCCTGGCTCGCGCGCCGGGGCTGGCTGCGCGCGGTGCTCTCGGCCGCGGCGGCGGCGCTGCTCGCTCTCGCCCTTCTCGGCCCCGTGCGGGGCTTCGCGCTCGTGCCCGTGGCCACGCGCCAGATCGACGTCGTCGTGTGCCTCGACACGTCGCGCTCGATGCTCGTGGAGGACGTCGAGCCGAGCCGCCTCGCGCGTGCGAAGAACGAGGTGGCGGCGCTGTTCGACGCCATGCGCGGCGAGCGGGTCGGGCTGGTGGCCTTCGCCGGGCTCGCGCGCATGGTCGCGCCGCTCACCAAGGACGTGGACACCGCGCGGTTCTTCCTCGAGCGGCTCTCGCCCGACGACAATCGCAAGGGCGGCACGGACATCGGAGCGGCCCTGCGCCTCGCCTTGGATCGCCTCGACGCGGACGCTGGCGCGAACCAGGCGATCGTCGTTGTCACCGACGGCGAGGATCTCTCCGGGGAAGGCCTCGACGCCGCCGAGGAGGCGGCTGCGCGGGGGGTGGTCGTGCACGTCCTCGGCCTCGGGACCGCGGCGGGTGGCAAGGTCCCCGACGGCATGGGGGGCTTCGTCGTGGACGGTTCACAGGAGGGGCGTGGTGAGGAGGTCGTGTCTCGCCTGGAGTCGAGCACCCTGCGCGCCCTCTCCGAGGCGACCGGCGGGATCTACCTCGAAGCGAAGGGCCGCGTGCTGCCGCTGGAGGAGCTCTACCGCCGCGCCATCGCGGTCATGGAGGGCCGTGACCTCGTGGACGGGAAGGAACGCGTGCCGCGGGATCGCTACCAGTGGCCGCTGCTCGCGGCGTTGATCGCGCTCCTGGTCGAGGGCGCCCTGCGCGACGCGCGGGCGAGGAGGAGCGCCTAGGTGATGAAGTACTGGACGATCACCGCCCTCGCCGCCGCGGCGCCGCTCGTCGGTTGCTCGCCGCCGGAGACGGACGGCCCCGCTCCCTGGACGGGCGGTCTCGCGGAGGGCCTCGAAGAGATCGCGCGCCTCGCCGGCGCCGCGCAGCACGACGAGGCGCTCGTCGTCGCTGATCGCATGGTCGTGCCGGACGCGTACGCGCGCTTCCGCGCGAGCCTCGATCGATGGACGGGCGGCGTGCTCGAGCGCGTCCTCTCGCCGGTCACCGAGACCCTCGACTGGATCGGCGTCGACGCCCTGAGCGCGCGCGCGCTCGGTGAGGTGGCGTTCGCGCGCGGGGCCACCCTCGCGCTGCAAGCGAAGAGCCTGGAGGCCGACGAGCGTGACGCCGCCCTCCGAGACGCCGAGGATGCCTTCGAGCGCGCCCGAGCCGCCGCCAGCGATGTCCGCGCCGACGCCGTCTGCGCCCTCGGCGTGCTCGATCTCGTCGAAGGCGAGGCGGTGCGCGCCACGATCCCCGAGATCTCGGGCGCGCCGGCCGCCCCGACTCCCTCAACCGGGAGCCCGGGTGGTCCGCCGGCGACGGAGGACGACGCCCCCGATCCCCTCGAGGTCGCTCGCGGCCACTACCTCGCTGCGAAGGAGCACTTCGTCGAGGGCCTGCGCTTTCATCCGGACCGTCCCGGTGACGCTCGCCGCGCCGAGATCCGCGCGCTCACGCGCGCCGGGTCCGAGCTCTGCATCCGCCGTCTGCGCGAGCTCGACGAGCTCGAGCAGCAGCGCGAGGAGCAGCAGCCCCCCCCGGAGCAGCAGCCCCAGGACGGCGAGTCCGGTGAGGGCGACCCCGACGGAGAGCCCCAGGACCAGGAACCCTCCGAGCAGTCGCCCGAGGAGCAGCAGGAGGGCGAGGAGCCCGAGGAACAGCCGGAGGGTGAGGCCGACGAGCAGGAGGGCGAGGAGCAGGAGTCGGAGCCGGACTCCGAGCAGGAGATCGAGGAGCGCGCCATGACCAAGGAGGAGCTCGAGCGGTTCCTCGAGGAGGCGCGCGAGAACCAGGAAGAGGGCGAGGAGCGTCGCCGCACCCTCATCCAGAAGCGCAAGGTCCCGACGCAGCGAGACTGGTGATGCACGCACCGATCCAACCCAAGACCCCGCCTCTCCGCCGCGTCCGGCGCGCGCTCATGCTCGTGGCGCCGCTCGCGCTGGTGACGCCCTTCGCGTCGGCGCAGCGCGGCGGCGCCTCCCAGAGCTCCGTCGACGTCTCGCTGACGAGCGGCTACGCGAAGCTCGGCGAGGAGGTGCGGATCGTCATCCGCGCCACGGTCAGCGGGAACCGCGAGGTGGGCGGGCTCGAGAGCATCGAGCTCCCCGAGGTGGAGGGGCTCGACTTCGGCCGGGTCATGGGACCGAGCACCTCGAGCCGCTTCGAGATGGACGGCCGGGGTCGCATGGTCGGGACCCAGACGCTGACCTACGCGGTCGCCGTGGCGGCCAGCCGGGTGGGGACCTTCGAGATCCCGCGGTTCCCCCTGCGGATCGACGGCAGGGACATCACGGCGCCGGACGCGCCCATGACGCTGAAGGTGCTCGAGGACATCGAGGGCAGCCGCGCCCTGGTTCTCGAGCTCGAGGAGCTCCCCGCGCGAGTGTTCGAGGGCGAGCCCTACACGTTCGACCTGACCATCGGCTGGTCCATGGGGGTGCGCGGGGGGAGCGTCCTGCTGCAGGTCCCCTGGTGGGGCCGACAGGACGGTGTCATCGAGCTCCAGCCCCAGCTCACCGGCGCCGAGCGCGGCTTCCCCATCGATCGCCGCGGCCGCTCCGAGCTCGCCGTCAGCGACCTCGGGGTGCGCGACCGCGACGGGGCTCCCTATCAGCTCTACCGTCTGCGCCGCCGCTTCGTCGCGACGCGCCCGGGGACCGTCAGCTTCCCCCGCACGGTCCTGGAGGTGTCCCGCGGGCGCGGGCGGGACGCCCTCTACCAGGTCGTCCCCGAGTTCTCGATCGAGGTCGTGCCGGTCCCCGAGGAGGGGCGGCCCCTCGACTGGACGGGGGCGGTCGGGCCGATCGAGGTCAGCCGTGATGCGCAGCGCCGGGACATCGACCTCGGCGACAGCCTGGAGCTCTCCGTGCGCTACTCGGGCAGCGGCAACCTCGAGTTCTTCGAGGCCCCCAAGCTCGAGCGTGTCGAGGGTTTCGAGCGCTTCCGCGTCCTCGCGAGCACCGACGAGAAGACGCCGTTCATGCGCGCGATCGAGTACGAGCTGGTCCCCATGGGGCCGGACGTCACCGAGGTACCGCCCATCCCCTTGAGCGTGTTCGACCCGGAGTCGGGTGGGTACGTCACGATCGCGACCGAGCCCATGACCATCCGCGTCAGCGGCGCGGCGTCCGACGAGGAGGATCCCTTCGCGGGGCTCGGGTCGGGCGAGGTCCCGGAGGGGCGCGCTCCGACGCTGCGTGACATCCAGCCCCGACCGGTCACGACGGGGCCGCGCTCGACGGGCGGCGGGCCGGGGGCGGGCGCCGGTCTGATCGCGCTCCTCGTGGCCTTCGGCGGCTGGGTGACGACGCGGCGGGCGGTACGACGCAGCGGCGATCCCGGCGGCCGGCGGGCGCGAGCGAAGCGGGGCGCCCTCGGCGCGCTGCGCCGCGAGCTCCGCGGGGCGGACGGTCCCGGGGCCCGCGCCCTCGCGCTCGAGCGGTTCCTCGCAGCGCGCACGGGCACGTCGCCCGGCGAGTGGATCGGGCGTAGCTCGCTCGTCGGCTCCGTGGACGGGGCCTCGGCCGCGCTCGAGCGCAGCTTCACCGAGCTGCGCGAGCGCCTCGACCGCGCGGCCTACCAGGGCGGCGCCGCCGCGCCGGGGGACGACGAGGTCGTCGCGCTGGCCAGACGGATCGTGCAGGAGGTGCGCTGATGTTCGCGCGTACGACGCGGGGCGCGCTGGCGCTCCTGTTCCTCATGAGCGGGCTCCTCCTCGGAGCCGACAGCGCCCACGCCCAGGCCGAGGATGGCGCGGGGCCCGGGGCGACGCTGTGGAGGACCGGCGACAGGGACGCCGCGGTGCGCGCGTGGACCGAGGCCCTCGAAGCAGCCGAGGCGCCCGCCGCCGAGCGCGCGCGCCTCGCCTACAACCTCGGCGTCGCGGCCCACCGCGACGAGGATCCGCTCCTCGCGGTCGCGTGGTTCACGGCGTGCCTGCGCCTCGATCCGCGCCATCGAGACGCCCGCGCGAACCTGGCCATCGCCCGGACGGACGCCGCGCTCGAGGACGCCGACGGGGGAGGCCCCGCGTCGGCTGTCCTGGGCTGGGCGCGCCGCTACACCCGAAGTGAGGCCGAGTGGCTGGCCGTGCTCGGGAGCGTCCTGCTCCTCGCCGGCGGTCTCCTGGAGGCTTTCCGCGGCCGACCGGCGCGCATGGCCCTCTTCCTCGGCGTGGCGGTGCAGCCGGTGATGTGGGCGCCCCTGGCGGTGGCCATCGCGTCCGACGTGCCCGACGCGCACATGGTGGTCGAGCCCCGCGGGCTCCAGGTCCATCCCATGCCCGAGCCGGGTACCGACAAGGTCGGCAAGCTCGCGGCCGGTGACGTCGTCGAGGCCCTCGACGAGCTCCCCGGGTGGCGCAAGGTTCGCTTCGAGGGGGAGGAGCGCTGGGTCCGCGCGAGCGGCCTCGCGCCGCTCGACCTGGATCCGGGCCTTTGACCTCGGGGGCGGTCGTGTCACGATCACGCTGATGAGCCTCTCTCGCACAGCGCGTCGCGCCGCCCCCGTGGCCGCCTGCCTCGGGCTCTTCGCCGGCTGCGGCGAATCCGAGCTGCCGCTGGCCCGGGTCCGGGACGGGCAGGCCGAGATCACGGGGCAGGGGGTCCTGGTCGTGGTGGTCGACGGCCTCCGCTGGGACCACACGTCGCTCGCGGGCTACGACCGGGACACGACGCCCTTCCTGCGCAGCTTCGCGAGCGAGGGGATGGTCTTCACGGACGCCTGGTCGCCCACGGCCTCGCGGCTCGGAGCGCACGTGGCGATCCTGACCGGCTGCGACCCCGCCCTGGCGCGCCCGCCGCGTGCCACCGAGACGGAGGAGGAGGAGCTCACCGACTCCTGGTTCCTCCCCTCCTCCCTCGACCTGATGGGTCAGCCGTTCCTCGGAGCCGGTTGGACGACGGCGGCCTTCGTCGACGACCCGGACATCGCCGAGTTGCGCAGCTTCGACCGAGGCTTCCGGGAGTTCATCGCCTACGGCGGCGGTCCGGAGAACGAGGACGACGACGGCCAGGTCGGGGTGATCGGCGTGGGCGGACGCTTCGTCCAGTGGCTCTACGCCGAGCCCCTCGACCAGAACTGGTTCGCCTACGTCCACCTCGACGACCTGGAGCGGGTGCTCGCGGACCGCGAGGAGGGCTCCGCCTACCGCGCCAATCCGGAGCGGGACGATTGGGCGCCGCGGCCGGAGCTCTCGCGGGTCCCGCCGATCGGGATCACCGAGCCGATGCTGCACGCCCTCCCTCCCTCCCGGGCCGCGGAGGGGGAGCCGCTCACGCTGGGCCAGTACGAGCTGCGGTACGACCGCGGGATCCGCGCGATCGACAAGAGCCTGAGGCGACTCGTGGGCTACGCGGACAACTTCGGGCGGGCCGAGAACCTCACCATCGTCATCGTGGGCAGCCACGGACTCTCCCTCGGCGAGGGGGGCCTGTACCTGCAGGCGGGACGCGCTGCCGAGGCGGATCTCCACGTGCCGCTCATCCTGCGGCCGTCGAGGGCCCTCGAGGAGGAGCTCGGATGGGACGAAGAGGAGCGCGGCCGCCGCGCCGGCGGCATCGTGAGCCTCGCCGACCTCGCGCCGACCCTCGTCGAGCTCCTCGATCTGCGGCCGCCTGAGCACGTCCAAGGGGTCTCGCTGGTGCCCATGCTCCGGGACCCCGAGGCCGTCGTCCGGGACCGGGTCTTCCTGCGCGCGTCCGCCCTCGGAGGTCGCGGGGTCGCGGAGCCTGACGCGGTGCTGACCGCCGCGGACGATGGGGTGGTGAGCGTGCGCGCCCGCGGGGCCGGGTCGGAGCACGCCCTCGACGCGGGGCGAGGGACGTCCCTCCTGGATTCGTGGGCGGCGTTCCAGCTCCTGGAGCGCAGGGCGCTCCACTTCGGCGAGAGGGAGAGCGGCGTGGATCCGCGCGCGGAGCTCTTGCTGCTGCAGGGCGCCGCGGGCGCGACGCGCTGAAAGCCCGCCGGCCTTCGCAGAGCTCGCGCGCCGTCGGAGCTCAGCTGCGCGGGCCGAGGTCGGGCGCTCGCTCCTCGTCACCTCCGCCAGGGCCGAACGCCACGTCCTCGGGCGGGCCGCTCTCGAGCTCCGCGGCCTGGCGAGCGGCGGGCGGCTTGACCGAGGTCCGGTGGAGTACCCAGCCGTGGGGGGCGTCCTCGAGCAGGATGCCGCTCCCGGTCGCGATGTGCATGCGGTGGCTGGCCACGGGCGGGATGCCGACCGCGGCCGCCACCACGGCCCGGATGATCTGGCGGTGCGCGGTGATGACCGCCACCTGCCCGGCGGCCGCGCGCGCCGCCCCCTCCAAGCACGAGAGCCCGCGCGCGATCAGATCGGCCTCGCTCTCTCCCCCGTGTCCCCGCCAGGAGAGCGGATCCTCCCAGTAGGCGTCCGCATCGGCGTCCCAGCGCGCCCGGTACTCGTCGGCGTCGAGGCCCTGCCATCGGCCGCGGTGGACCTCCCTCAGCCCGTCCTCGATGCGGAGCTCGAGGCCCGTCGCGCGCGCGAGGCCCTCGCCCATGGCGCGGGCCCGGACGAGAGGAGAGCTCCAGATGGTCCGCAGACCGTCGAGGGCGGCCAGGGACTCGACCGCGGCGCGGGTCTCCTCCTCGCCCTGCGCGCTCAGCGGGACGTCCGTGTCACCGTAGCTGGCGTGGGGTGCGTCCACGTGTCCGTGGCGGACGAGCCACAGCGTCGACCCGGTCCCGGAGGAGGGGAGCGGCTCGCGCGGCGGTTCCGCGACGGCGCCTTCGGGGGGAGCGGGGGGATCGAGCTGCATGGATTTTTTGGGCTGGTGTCGCGGATCGCGCGGACCATCATGTGCCGACGCCCGGGCCGAGGGCACCCCTCGCGGCCCGAACGTCGCGGTCGCCCGTCCGGGCGCCGCGTCCCACCCCAAGCGCACCGATCCTGCGCGCACGACCCCACAGAGCGCCCCATGCCCCAACTCACCTTCGCGGCCACCGGCGAGAGCTACGACGTTCCCGAGGGGACGCGCTTCCTGGACTTCTGCCAGGAGAACAACCTTCCCCACGACTTCGGTTGCACCGTCGGCAGCTGCGGCACGTGCGCCTGCGTCGTGACCGAGGGCGCCGAGAGCCTCCCGTCGATCGGCGACGAGGAGTCCGAGACGGTCGAGATGGCCACGGACGAGGAGGGCGCGCGCCTCGGCTGCCAGCTCGTCATCACCGGCGACATCACCGTCCGCGCCGCCGAGGTCTGATCGCGCCGAAGTGAGCGTCGAAGCGGGAGGCCGTCGATCGCGGCCGGTGCTCCCGCGATGACGTGGGCGAGGGGTCCGGGCAGCGAGCGTCAGCGCTCAGCTGCCCGGGCCCCTCGCCGTTCGATCCCAGACGTCGACGTCCTCGAGCTTCGGCAGGACGAGCGTGCTCGTGTCCGCCCGGCGCGCCGCGTGCGACGGCAGCGATCCGCGCACCTCGTCCAGCACCTCCGCCGCGGTGTGCCGGTACCCCGTGAGCTTGCCGCCGTAGACGGTGAGCCAGCTCGGAGCGCGCCCGTCGTCCTTCAGGAAGACGACGTCCCGCGGTCTCGAGAAGGCGTCGCCCGCCGCGCGCGGAAGAACGCGGAGCCCCGCCCAGCTGTCGACGAGGTCCCCGCGGCTCTCGGGGAAGAAGCGCCGGTGCACGCCGAGGAGGTAGTCGACCTCCTGCTCGGTCGGCGAGATCCGGGCGGGATCGCCGTCGTAGACCCGCTCGGTCGTCCCGATCATGATCCTCCCGCGCCACGGGACCGAGAAGACCGCGCGTCGGTCGCTGGGCGCCTCGGTGTAGTAGATGCCGCGGCGCAGCTCGCCCTCGATCTCGACGTGGGTGCCGCCGACGAGGTCCACCTCGCGGACCGGCGGTGACGGCGAGGCCAGGGAGTTGACGCGGTTCGCCCAGGGCCCCGAGGCGTTGACGACCACCCGGGCGCGGGCGCTCCGCTCGCAGCCCCCGCGCAGGAAGTGGACCCGCCACCCGTCCCCCTCGCGCTCCGCGCGTGCGACCTCGGCGCCCGCGTCCGCGAGGGCTCCGAGGTCGATGGCGCTCCGCAGGACCGCCCTGCAGAGCGCCGCGTCGTTGGTCTGGCCGTCGAAGTAACGGAACACCGCGCGGAGCCCCGCCGTGTCGAGGCCGTCGAGGCCATCCCACTCTCGTCGCGGCAGGCTCGAGAAGCGGGTGGTGGAGCGGAGCCGGCCCAGGAGCGCGTAGAGGCTCAGACCGGCGCGGATCGTCCAGCGGCTCCGGCTCGCGTCGCGATGGATGGGGATGTGGAAGGGGACGAGGCGCACGAGGTGGGGCGCGATCTCGAGCAGGATGCGCCGCTCCGCGAGGGACTCGGCGACGAGGCGGAGCTGGAGCGTCTCCAGGTAGCGCAGGCCACCGTGGATCAGCTTGCTCGAGCGGCTGGAGGTGCCGATGGCCGCCTCGCGGCGCTCGAGCAGACCCGCGCGCAGGCCCGCGGCTGCCGCGGCCTGGAGCACGCCGACACCCTGGATGCCCCCGCCGATGACCAGGAGATCGAGGTCCGCGCCGTCCACGCGGGTCTCGCTCTCGGGGGTGGGCGGCGCGGGCCGGCCTGGGCCCGTTCCCGGATGTCGCTCGCCCGGCGGCTCGCCTGTCGGGCCATTCATGACCACGAACCTTCCATTCGCCTCCCTCGATCGCAAGGATGGACCGCGGAGGCACCGCACATGACTCTCTTCAACACCCGCGCCCTGGGGGCGCGAACCGCACTCGTGGGGGCGATGCTCGTCGGCTCGCTCACCTTCGTTTCGTGCTCCAGCACGATCCCGCCCTTCAACGCTCCGATCCAGGAGCTGCGAGGCTTCAAGTCGCGCACGTTCCGCGGCACGGCCGAGGAGCTCCGCCCGGCGGTCATCGAGACCCTGCGCGAGGTGGGCTTCGAGGTCCACACGCGCGGCGAGGACCTCACGTTCATCAGCGGCAACCGTGGCATGGGCGCCGCCGCCGTGGGTGACCGCCGCGAGTGGACCCGCGTCGGCGTCCAGGTACGCCAGGTGGACATGCACCGCCGCGCGCCGCGGACCCTGATCGAGATCGACGCCGAGACGATCCAGGGCTCGAGCGAGGGCGCCATCGAGGCCAGCTTCGGCTCGGTCCCCAGCGCCTTCTACGAGGACTTCTTCCAGCGGGTCGAGGCCCGGGCCGAGGCCCTGCGCCCGAGGCCGGTGACCGGCTTCCTCATGCCGCGCTAGGGCGAGCGATCCCGGCCCGGGGCACACCCGGGGCGCGGCTCACCAGGGGCCACGTCTCGCCTCAAGGGTGGGGCGGGCAGGAGGACGACGAGGGACAGAGCCCTCCGTCCACGCCTGCTCCGCCATGAACTCCCAGATCAAACCCGCGATCTTCTTCTTCACGCTCGTGGCGCTCGGCGCGGCGGGCGTGGTGCACATGACGAGCCTGCCGACTCCCGGCGTGATCGGCTCGGAGGCGCCGAGGGAGCCGTCGTTCGGACAGCGTCGAGCCGCCGAGAACCTGCGGGACAGCGTCCTCTTCCAGTGCGAGGAGGTCGGCCGTCGCTCGGCGCGCTTCTCCCCTCAGCAGCGGATGCTGACGGACTACCTCGTGGACACGCTCGTCGCGAACCGCTTCGACGCGGAGCTGTTCGAGTACCAGGTCGACGGCGTGCGCCACCACAGCGTGATCGGCCGTCGCTCGGGGACGGAGACCGGCACCCTGCTGATCGGGACGCACTACGACACCTACAGCAAGAGCCCGGGCGCCAACTCGTCCGCGTCGGGCGTCGCCGCGATCGCCGAGGTCCTGCGCGGACTGCGTGACGAATCGACGGAGCGCTCGCTCGTCGTGGCCTTCTTCGGCACGGGCGAGAGCCCCTATCGCGGGGGGGACGGCATGGGGGCGCAGGTCTGGCTCGACGAGGCGCGCGCCGGCGGCCAGCGGATCGATCAGGCGATCATCGTCAGCAGCTTCGGCCTCTTCCGGTCGGGGACCGACGGGCAGAACTCGTCCTTCCCGTGGTACCTGATGTACCCGGACACGACCGACTGGGTCGGTATCTACGGCGGCTTCGGCGCCAAGGACGAAGTGGCCGAGGCGCTCGGCGTCTGGGGCCGCGTGACCGACCTCCCGGCGCGAGGCTTCGCCAGCCCGGCCTGGATGCTCGGCATCCCCTCGACCGACCAGGTGCCCTTCCAGGAGGCCGGGATCCCGACGCTGCTGTTCTCGGACACGGGGAGCGAGCGCGACCCGAACATCGGGACGCGCGACGACGGGCCCCACGAGCTGCCGTTCGAAGAGATGGCCCTGCGCGTCCAGGCGCTGACGGAGGTCGTGAAGGAATACGCGAACCGCTGAGCCCGGCGGGGGTATCGTCCCCGCCATGGCCGCCCTGGAGGTTCGTTCCATCACGCGCCGGTACGAGGACCGGCTCGCCGTCGACGGTCTGTCCTTCTCACTGGAGCCCGGGACGATCCTCGGGCTCGTGGGTCCGAACGGAGCGGGGAAGACGACCACTCTCCGGAGCATCGCCGGTGTACTGCCCCTGCAGGAGGGGCGGATCGTGGTGGACGGGGCGGACCTCGCCGAGCAGGAGCTCGAGGCCAAGCGCCGCCTCGCCTACGTGCCCGACGAGCCCGCGCCCTTCGACGTGCTGACCGTCGACGAGCATCTGGCCTTCACCGCTCGCCTCTACGGGTTGAAGGACTGGCGCCCGCGCGCCGACGAGCTCCTCGAGCGCTTCGAGCTCGCCGAGCGCCGCGAGGCCCTCGGTTCGGAGCTCTCTCGCGGGATGCGCCAGAAGCTGAGCTTCTGCTGCGCGTGGCTCAGCGACCCCGCGGTGGTGCTGCTCGACGAGCCCCTGTCCGGCCTCGATCCCCGCGGGATTCGCGCCGCGCGAGCCGAGATCCTCGAGCTGAAGGAGCGCGGCGCGGCCGTCGTCCTCTCCTCGCACCTGCTCGACCTCATCGAGGTCCTCGCCGATCGCCTGCTCATCCTCGACCGCGGGAGGGCGCGCTTCGAGGGAACGCTGGAGGAGGCGCGGAGCGCGGCCGCGGGGGCGTCGCTGGAGGACGTCTTCTTCGCGGTGACCTCGCGAGGCGAGGCGCCGCCGGAGGCGCGGCCTCGCCCATGAGCGCCGGGCGGACGGGCGCGGGCGCGCTGCCGCTGCTCTGGCGGATGAAGCTGGTGGGCCGCGCGCGCCGCATCGCGCGCCGCGCGCGCACCCCGCTCGGCGCGCTGACGACCCTCGCCGGCGTCGCGCTCTTCGGCCTGTGGATCGCGTCGCTCGTCATGCGCAGCTCGATGCTCGAACGCACCGGCTCCCCGCCGACCATCGGCGCGACGCGCGCCGGGCTCAGCGTCTACCTCGTCTTCGTCGCCTTCAGCAGCCTCTCGTTCCGCGGCGTCTACGTGCCGCGGCCGGAGCTGGAGCGTCTGCTCGCCGGGCCGATCTCGCGCGCGTCGATCGTGCGCTATCGGATGCTGGGCTCGATCACCATGTCGCTCCCGTTCCTGGCGCTCCTGGGGCTCGTGCTCGCGCCGCGCTTCGAGTCTCCCGCTGCGGCGATCGCGGCGATCGTCTTCACGTTGCCCGCGACGACGGTCTTCGGTCAGGGCCTCTCGCTCGTCGCGGCGCGGACCTCCGGACCGCTCCATCGCCTCCTGGAGCGGGTCCCGGGAAGCGTCCTCAGGCTCGTGGGTGCCCTCGGATTGATGGGGCTGCTGGTGACTCTCGCTTTCGGGCCAGGACTCGCTGGCGAGGAGGAGCTCCAGCGGCGCGCGACGATCGAGCAGGTCCTCGGCGGCGACGAAGGGTCAGCGCTTCGCGAGTACGAACCGCTGCCCGGGATCGGTGAGCGCCTCGCGACGGCCGCGGAGCATCCCGTCCTGCGCGTCGTGACCGCCCCGCTCGAACCCTGGGCCAGAGCTCTCACCGCGCCCTCCTTGCCGGCCGCGCTGCCGTGGCTCGGCGCGATCGCGGTGCTCCTGGTCCTGCTCTTCGAGGCCGTCGCGCGGCTCCCGGTGGATTTCAGGGAGGCCTCGCTCCGCACCTCGCTCGACCTCGAACGCCGGGTCGCGCGCGTCCGCCGCGGCCAGGGTGGCGTGGCGGCGTTCCAGGGCGGAGGCGCCGCGGCGGCGCGTCCCGTGCCGTGGCTGATGGGCCGGGGGCCGGCCGGTGCGATCGTGTGGCTGCGGACAGCGCGGCTGCTGCGTCAGGCGCGGGGCTCGCTCGTGGTCGCGGGGATCGTCGCGGTCGCGGGTATCGTCCTCGGGACGCGGGTGTTCGGCGACAGCGTCGAGGAGACCGCAGCGCTCGCGGTGCTCGCGGTCGTGTACCTCGCCAGCGGACTGCGAGTCGATCTGCGGGCGGACCTGGACCGGATGGAGGTGCTCAAGGCGTGGCCGGTCTCGCCCGTGAAGCTGTTCGCGGCGAGCCTCGTCCCGGGGACGGTCGTGACCTCGGTGGTCGTCGCGGTCATCACGCTCGCGCGCTCCTCGATCCTCGGCGCGTGGGACCCCGGCCACCTCGCCGTCCTGGCGGCGGTGCCTCCCCTCGCCTTCGCCTGGATCGCCGTCGACAACGCGGTCTTCCTGCTCTTCCCGGTTCGCTACGTCCCCGGACAGGGCAGCGCGATCCAGCACGCCGGCCGGACGTTCCTCCTCGTGATCCTGCGCGCGGTGCTCTTCGGGTCCCTGCTGATCACGGCCCTCGGCGGCGGCTGGTTCATCGCGGAGTGGGGGAGCGCGAGCGGCTGGGGCGAGCCCCTCCTCCTGGCGCTGGTGCTCGCATGGTGCGCCGGGGTCAGCGCGGTGGGGTTCTGCGCGCTGCTGGCCTTCGGGGCCTGGGCGCTGGCGCGCCACGACGTGAGCCGCGTTCCGCCGCCGGGCTGAGCGCCGGTCAGTCGCCCGACGGGGCGAGCGCTCGCGCCAGGGCCGGCGCCATCCCCGCGCGCGTCGCGCCGTTGTGGTACGCCGCGAACTCGACGGAGGTCGTCGCGTCGATCGGCATGTCGAGAGGCGTACCGTCCGGGCGCTCCACGACGCATCCCGCCTCGCGGGCGACGACGATCCCGCCGGCGAGGTCGTAGGGCTTGGCCGTCTGGATGTCCGTGCCATGGATCCTGTTCAGCGTCACGCGGGCGTCGACGACGGCCCGGTAGGTCCCGCAGGCGAGCAGCGCGAGCTGGCCGCCGCTCGAGCAGAGCTGGTCGTCCAGAACGGTCAGCGGGTCGACGCCCTCGAGCGCTTGGAACACGTCGCGCGAGAGCGCCTGGGCGGCGGCGCGGCCAGCGGGCGTGAAGCCGAAGAAGGGGAAGTGGCCCCGGTCCAGCCGCGGGTCGTCGTCGGCGCGGAGCGCGCGGTCCGCGGCCGAGGCGCCGGAGACGAGATCGAGCTCGCGGAGGCGCGCTCCGCGTCCACGCGCCGCGGTGAGCACGCGCCCGCGCCGCCCGCGAGTTTCGGGGATCTCCGTCAACAGGCCGACGTCGAGGTCCGAGAGCGACGGCGCCCTCTCGCCCGGGCCCGCGCCGCCGAGCACGATCCAGGCCGCGCGCAGGTCGTGCATCAGCGGCCGCGTCCCGTCGATCGGATCGAGCACGAGGCGCGGACCGCCGTGGTCGAAGCCCGCCACCTCCTCGCTCAGGCCTCCGGACGTCGGCGCACGATGGCGCCAACCCGCGTCCTCGGTGAGGAGCGAGAGCGGCCTCCGCGCGGCCTCCTGCTCGAGCCAGCGGGTCACCTCCGCCTCCGCGACGGCGTCGATTCCGAAGGTCACGTCGCCCGCGCCGACGCCGACGGCGGCCGCGAGTTCGCCGCCGCGTCCTTCCGCGGCGAAGGTCTCCGCGAGCGCTGCGCGGACCGCGTCGCGGATCCTCGAGCCGAGCTCGTCGAGGGCCGGGGCCCAGGCGGGGAACCAGTCGCTGTCGTTCGTGGAGCCCATCAACGCCCCGCTCCAGGGCCAGCCGGGGCCGATTCGGTGCAGCTATGGCAGCGATTTCCCTGCGACCGGCAGGAGCCGGCCCGGGTTGTGCCCCGACTCCATCGGCCTACACTCCTCGCTCCCGCAGCCCGCCGGCGCGCTCCGCGCCCGCGCTCCACACCGTCAACATGTCCGAAGTTCACGACGTCATCATCGTTGGTTCCGGCCCCGCCGGCTACACCGCTGCCATCTACGCCGCCCGGGCGAACCTGAAGCCCGTTCTGTTCCAGGGCATGCAGCCCGGCGGTCAGCTGACGATCACCACCGACGTCGAGAACTTCCCGGGCTACCCGAGAGGCATCATGGGCCCGGAGATGATGGAGGAGTTCAAGGCCCAGGCCGAGCGCTTCGGGACGGAGATCAAGTTCGAGGAGATCAACAGCTTCGACTTCTCCGAGCGGCCTTTCACGCTCAAGAGCGATTTCGGCGAGTACAAGGCCAACGCGATCATCCTCTCGACCGGCGCCTCCGCGCGTCTGCTCGGCCTCGAGAACGAGTCGAAGTTGATGGGACATGGGGTGTCGGCCTGCGCGACCTGCGACGGTGCTTTCTTCCCCGACAAGGAGATCATCGTGGTCGGCGGCGGTGACTCCGCGATGGAGGAGGCCAACTACCTCACGCGCTTCGCCTCGAAGGTGACGGTCGTTCACCGGCGAGAGGAGTTCCGCGCGTCGCAGATCATGATCGACCGCGCTCGGGCGAACGAGAAGATCGAGTGGGCCCTCAACAAGCAGGTGAAGGACATTCTCGCCGGCGACGACGGGAAGGTGCGGGCCGTCGAGCTGGAGGACACGAACACCGGCGAGATCAGCGAGATGCCCACCGAGGGCGTCTTCGTCGCCATCGGGCACGTCCCGAACTCCCACTTCTTCGGGGATCAGCTCGAGACCGACGAGAACGGCTACGTCCTCGTCAAGAACGGGGGCACCCACACGTCGATCGAGGGCGTGTTCGCCTGCGGCGATCTGATGGACCACGTCTACCGCCAGGCCATCACGGCGGCCGGCACGGGCTGCATGGCCGCCATCGACGCGGAGCGCTGGTTGGAGAGCCAGGCCCACGCGGCCCCGGTCGAGTCCGCGTCGTGAGCACGGGGCCCAACGCGTGCCGCCTCGAGGGGCGGCACGCCGTCGTGACCGGTGCCGGTAGCGGCATCGGTCGCGCCATCGCCCACCGGCTCGCGAGCGAGGGAGCCCGCGTGTCGCTGATGGGCCGCCGCGCGCTGGCCCTCGAGGAGACGGCGGCCGGCGCGGCGGGGACCTTCGCGATCCTGCCCTGCGACGTGCGCGACGCGGACGGCACCCGGGCGGCCATGGCCGCCGCAGCGGCTGCGCACGGGCCGATCCACGTCGCCGTCGCGAACGCGGGCGCTGGCGGCCCCAACGGGCCCGGCTTCCAGCCCGGCGACCAGCCGGACCGGTTCGACGACCTCGTCGCCACGAACCTCGCCGGCACCTATCACACCTTCCGGGGGGCGCTCGATCACCTCGCCGAGGACGGCGGGGCTTCGCGGCACCTGGTCGCCGTGGCCTCGATCCTCGCGAGGATCGGGGTGATGGGCTACACCGGGTACTGCGCCTCCAAGGCCGGGGTCACCGGCCTCTGCCGAGCGTTCGCTGCCGAGCTCGCGCCGCGGGACATCCAGGTCAACGCCGTCGCTCCCGGCTGGGTCGAGACGGAGATGGCCTGGGAAGGCCTCGACGGCATGGCCACGGGTCTGGGCATCACGCGCGACGACGCCCTCGCGCTGGCGATGAACGACGTCCCTCTGGGACGTATGGGGCAGCCCGAGGAGATCGCCGGCATGGTCGCGTGGCTCGTCAGCGCGGACGCGCGCGGCGTCACCGGACAGACGCTGGACATGAACGGCGGCGCCTTCATGCTCTGAGCGCTTCGCGCGGCTTCGAGGAGCCGCGGCGAGAGCGCGGTTCAACGCTGAAGGCGACCTCCACTGCGGGGCCTTCGCACGTGCATCCCGCGGGTGTGGAGCCCTATAGTCGCGCCCATGCGCGTCGCACTCGTCACCGCTCGCTTCCGCACCCGGGCGCCCTTCGATCTCGGCTCTCAGGCCCGTTCTCTCGCGCCTGCCCTCGCGCGCGCCGGTGCGTCGGTCGAGGTGTTCTGCGGCTCCGGCCCCGAGGCCGGTCTCGCGCCGTTCGCCCAGCGCCGGATCCAGGTGGTGGACCACGCCTCCGCGGACGTGGCTTTCGGTGTCACGACGGTCTCGCTCCCGGCGATGGGCCCGGACGCGACGCCCGTCGATCTCGAGCCCAGGCTGGCCGAGGGATTCGGCGCGTTCCTCGACCGCGAGCGCCCCGAGGTCGTGCACTTCGAACGGCTCGACGTGTTCGGCGCCGCGCTCGTCGAGCAGGCACGCTCCCGGGGGATCCGGACGGTCTACTGCGCCGCTGACACCTGGCCCGCGCACGACCGCGCGTCGCTCCTCCTGCCGGATCTGACCCCCTTCGAGCTGGGGAACGCCGAGGCGGAGGCCCGCGCCCTCCTGGTCGAGGAGGAGTTCGGGGCCGGCCCGCTGGACCTGGCCTCGATGGACGCCGACGCGGCGCTGCGGGTCCGGCACCTCCTCGCGGAGCCCCTGACCGATCCCCGGGACGTCGCGCGGCTTCGTGATGCCTCGGAGGCCGTCGAGGAGCGGCGCGCCGCCAAGCGCGCGGCGCTCTCCGCCGTGGACCGGCGCTTCGCCACGACGCGCCTGCTCGCGAAGAACCTCTCCGCGTCCGTGGGCCGCGCGTTCACGTTCCGTGCGATCGGGGTCGACAAGTCGCTCTTCCACTCGCCCGACACACCTCGCGAGGCCGCCGCCCTGCCGCGGCCAGTGGCGATGGGGGACACCTCGCGCGAGGGCGGTATCGACCTCCTCCTCGACGCCCTCGCGGCGCTCGCGGAGGAATCGCTTCCCCTCCGGCCACTCCTCGTGCTCGAGTGCGGTGACCCTCAGCGCGACGCGGAGGTGGCGCGCCGGGCCCAGGACCTCGAGGTCGAGACCCGCTGGACCCGTGGCCCCTCCGACGTCCGCGGCGCCCTGCGGTCGGCCGACCTGGTCGTGGTGACGCAGCGCTGGGGCGAGGTCATGCCGACCGCGTGCCAGGTGGCCCTCGCCGCAGGGGTCCCCGTGATCGCCGCGCGGACGCCCGGCGTCACCGAGGGCCTGCCGGAGGCCGCGGGGCAGCTCTTCGATCCGGCCGATGTCGGCACACTGGTGGACGCTCTGCGGAGCCTCGCGGGCGAGGAGAGCTCCCTCGGCTCGCTGGCGGGCGGCGCGCACGCGGCGTCGCTGTCGGTGAAGTCCGTGGACGACGAGGCCCGGGAGTGGCTCGACACCTACGGCCAGCTCGTGGCCGGGAACCAGCGCCCGCTCGCGACCCACGGCGCGGCGAGCGACGTCGCCGCGCGGCTCGAAGAGCTCCGCGCGCTCTCGCACGCCGAGCTCTTCGGCCTCGCGCAGGCGGGTGTCGGGCGTTTGCGGCGCGCCTTCGGCCTCGACGACTCGGACGCCGCGCTGCTGGAGCGCGCGGTCGCCCGCGGGGGCGAGGCCCGTGACCGCGCCGTGACCTCGTTCCGCGCTCTCGAGGACCTGGACGCTTCTCTCGCGGAGCTGCGGGGTGTCCGCGGCGACATGCGCCTCGAGGAGGCCTCGCGGAGCAGTCGGATCGCGGACTCGCTCGCCGCTCTCACACGCGCCGAGGAGCGTCTCGCCGGAGGGGGCGAAGCGACGGTCGACGCCTTCGCCCGGGTGCGCCTCGCCATCGAGGCCGCCGAGGAGGAGCGATCGAGGCTCGCGCGCACCCTCGACGAGCGGGACGACCTGCTGCGGTCCATCCACGGGCGGATCGGCGGATCCGGAAGGGCGCGGGCGGCCGAGCTCACGTCCATGAAGGCCTTCGTCCACGCCGTGGAGCGGGACGTCGCGGAGCTCCGTCGCCACGACGCGTGGATGGGGGAGCTGGGGGCGCGCCTCGAACTCGCCCTCGGCGGTGACGTGGCGCTGGACCCCGGCGCCGCGCTGACCGCCGAAGGGCTCCGCACCATCGCCGCGGAGCTCGAGTGGCGACGGGCCGAGCTGGCCGCCGCGCGCGCGGCCGGCGGCGCTTCGAGGGCGAGGCTGCTCGCCGGCCCGCTGGCGGGCCAGATGACCGCCGAGGACGGTCGAGCGGAGACGAACTGGGCTCCGCTCCCCCTCGACCGTGCGATCGCTGAGCAGGCTCCGCCCGACCCCGAGGAGCAGGCGGCGCCTGGTGGCGACGAGGACGCCTCGATCACCGAGGAGGAGGCGGGGGACGACCCCGACCCCGAGCCCGCGCCGGAGGCCGGGGACGACGCGGTCGTCGCCGCGCCCGCGGCGATGGAGCCACCGGCTCCGCTGCCCGCCCGGGAGGAAGACACCAAGGTGAGCCCCTGAGGGCCGACGAGATGAGCGAGATCCAGAACCCCACCGTGTCCGTCGTCGTGCCGACCCTCGGCCAGGTCGAGCGACTGAGGGTGTCGCTGCCTCCGATCCTGCGCGCGGTCGAGGCCCGCGGATTCGAGTCCGACGAGGTCATCGTCGTCGACGACTCCGTCGACGAGCGAGCCGCCGCAGCGGTCCCGGAGGTGCTCGCGGCCGTCGACGCGGCGCGCGAGAGCTCGATCCAGGTGATGACGACCGGCGGCGGTGTGGGCTTCGCGCGCGCGGTCGCCGCCGGCGCGGAGCGAGCCAGCGGTTCTCTCCTGCTCGTCTGTCAGGACGACGTGGCGCCCGAGGAGGGGGCGCTCGATGCGCTGGCGCGCGCGATGCGAGAGGAGGAGGTCTTCGCCGCCGGTCCCGTCGTGCGTCGGAGCACCGACGACCCGGCCGCCAGGGCCCGCGGCCGTGTCGTGCCCCACGTGCGCCTCGTCGACGGCCGCGTCGAGGTGGTGGACGCCTGCGTCGGCGGACCGGCCCCCGCCCTCGAGCGCGCGACCTTCCTGCCTTCGTGCTGTTTGATGGTGCGCCGCGCGGCTTTCCTGGCCCTGGGCGGCTTCGACGACCTGTTCGCCCCCTTCGGCTGGGAGGACGTCGACCTGGGGATCGCGGCGCGGCGCAAGGGCATGCGGGTCGTGCGCGTCGGAGACGCCGGCGCCGTGCATCACGACGATCTCCCCAGCCTCTGGGACGGGGTCGACGAGGAGGTTGCCGAGGCCGCTCTGGAGCGCAACCGACTGCTCGTACGGTGGAAGCACCTCGCGACCCGCGGGGAGGCGACCGAGCACCTGGTGGGCCTGTGGCGACAGGTCCTGGAGGCGGGACTCGCGGGTGACCGCCGGACCCTGGAGCAGATCTGCCTCGCCTTCGATCGCTTGCCCGAGGTGACCACCTCGCGGGCGAAGCTCTCGGGGGCGACTTCGGAGCTCGCGGACGTGATCTGACGACGGGTGGCTCCTCAACGACGCGCGGCGCGCCTCGACCCGGTGTCGAGGCGCGCCGCGCGTCGCATGGGGGGGCGGTCAGCCGCCGACCGTCATCAGGAACTCGGCGTTGACCGAGGTCTTCGACATCTTGGAGATGAGCATCTCCATCGCCTCGACGGGGTCGAGCTCGTTGAGCACGCGGCGCAGGACGTAGACGCGCTCGATCTCCTCGGGCGTGAAGAGCAGCTCCTCCTTGCGGGTGCCGGAGCGGTTGATGTCGATGGCGGGGAAGATGCGCCGGTCGGAGAGGCGCCGGTCGAGGACGATCTCCATGTTGCCGGTCCCCTTGAACTCCTCGAAGATCACCTCGTCCATCTTCGAGCCGGTCTCGATGAGCGCGGTGCCGAGGATGGTGAGGGAGCCACCGTGCTCGATGTTTCGAGCGGCGCCGAAGAAGCGCTTGGGGAACGTCAGCGCCGTGGCCTCGAGGCCGCCGGAGAGGAGCTTGCCGTTGCTGGGCGCCTCGATGTTCGCTGCGCGCGCGAGGCGGGTGATGGAGTCGAGGAGCACGATCACGTCCTCGCCGGCCTCCACCAGGTGCCTGGACTTCTCCATCACCATCTCGGCGACCTGGATGTGGCGGGCGGCGGGCTCGTCGAACGTCGAGGAGACGACCTCGACGTTCGGCCCCTCGATGGAGCGGGTGAAGTCGGTGACCTCCTCGGGGCGCTCGTCGACGAGCAGGATGATCAGCTTCGCGTCGGGCTTGGAGTGCACGATCGACTTGGCGAGCATGTGCAGCAGCACCGTCTTGCCCGTACGCGGCGGCGCCACGATCAGGCCTCGCTGGCCGAGCCCGATGGGTGTGATCAGGTCGACGATCCGCATCTCGAGGGGGTTCTCGGACGTTCCCTCGAGGATGATCCGATCCTCGGGGTAGATCGGGACGAGCTCCTTGAACGGGGCGCGCCCCTTGACCTGCTCGGGCTCCTGGCCGTCGACGGTCTCGATCTCGTGGATGCAGAGGTAGCGCTCGCCCTCGCCAGGCGGCCGCACCGGGCCCCGGACGACCATCCCTCGCTGGAGCTGATGCTCCTCCACCAGTGAGGCGGGGACGTAGACGTCGTCGAGAGCCGGCATGTAGTCGTTGGCGAGCACGCGCAGCCAGTGGTGACCACCGGTCTGCACGTCGAGCACCCCCTCGGCGACGATCGCCTCGCGGCGCGCCATCCAGCCGTTCGCGAGCTCCCACAGCGCGTCGCGGCGGTTGCGTCCCTGGAAGTCCTCGATGCCCTCGTCCTCGGCGAGCTCGTGGAGCTCGTGCAGGTTCATGGCCTGCACCGGGGCGAAGTCGTGGGAGGCGAGCTTCTTCTTGCGCGTCTTCGGGAGCGCGTCGAAGAGCTCGTCGATCTCGTCCTCCGTGAGATCCCTCGGGACCTCGTCGAAGTCGACGTAGACGCCGGTGCCCTTCTGTGCGGCCTGCTTCTGCTTGAAGAACTGCTTCTTCTGCTTGAAGGTCCGCTTCTTCTTCTGCTGTTGCTGCTGCGCCATGATCCTGCTGCTGGCGGTGCTTCGTCGCGTGCGCTTCCCGCGTCACGCCGTGTCCGTGCCGGACGTCCGCCGGCACGCGATGGGGGAACCGACGGGAGGTCGGGGTCAGTCGGGCAGGCCGAGCGCGTCCAGGAGCGCCTGGACAGCGAGGACGAGTTCGGCGTGGCCGTGATCGTTGGGAAGGATGAAATCCGCGCGCTCGCGCTTGGCGTCCAGGGGGAGCTGTGCGCGCTCGCGGCGCGCGACCTCTCCGGGTTCCCAGCCGCGGTCTCGGACCGCGCGTCGGTCGCGCTCCTCGATGGAGGCGTCCACGAACACGAGCGTGTCGCAGAGCT
This sequence comes from Planctomycetota bacterium, assembly GCA_002862085.1. Lineage (GTDB taxonomy): Bacteria > Planctomycetota > UBA1135 > UBA1135 > Saltatorellus. The sequence goes on from PKCK01000082.1 coordinate 56,255, forward strand.
CCAGCAGGCCGTGCTGCGCCGCGTTCTCCAGGAGGAGGGGTACGTCCAGCACGAGCCGCGGCACACCGTCTCGGACGGCGGCCTCGAAGGCGGAGAAGAGCATCTCACGAACCCGGGGGTGGATCCACCCCTCGAGCTCCTTCCTGGCCTCCGCATCCTCGAACACACGGGCCGCGAGTGCGGCCCGCTCGACCCGCCCGTCCTCATCGAGCACCTCTCGCCCGTGGCGCGCAACAATCCGGGCGACGACCTCCGGGTGCTGGAGCGCCTCGTGGGCGGCGCGATCGGCGGACGCGACGCGTCCGGTCCGGCCCGCCAGGGCCGCCGCCGCGGCGGACTTCCCCGACGCGACACCGCCCAGAACCCCGAAGACGTGGATCCCGGGGGCCTTCCTCGGTCGTTCGCTCGGGTCCTCCGGGGGGCTGCTCATGACCTTAGAAGTTGGGAAACCAGTGGGCCCTCGCGCAATAGCGCACGGTCCGCGGGAGTCCTCCGAGGCCGTCCGGCGGGATCCGCGCTGCGCGTTCCAGCCGGAGCCGCGACCCCGCGGCGGCCCCCGGCTCGCGCCGGGTCTTCCCGGGCTCCCTCGGATCCAGGCTGCCGGCCCCTTCTACCAGCGGTGCACGCTTGTCCGGCGGGCCCTGCTCGGTTATCACCTGACGCCCTCCAGGCATCGCCTGTGGCCATCCCGGCCCGTCGCGATGTCCCCCCTTCGATCCCCCCAGCCCCCCCGACCGACGACCTGTCCCAGCGGCGCTGTCGCGCGGACCAGTCGCCCCGGCGGTCCCGGCAGTCGAGCGCGGCGCTCCGCGCGCGACATGCCTCCCGGGACACACCCACCCCCCCGACTCCCGACCCGCTCGCCCGGCCACTCCGGGCGAAACCTCTCGGGACCATCGCTCATCCACATGCGCACGAAGACCCTCCCCTCGATCTCCGCCCGCCGCGGCGCCGCGCGCCTGAGCGCCGTCTGGCTCATCGTCGCCTTCGTCCTCCTGGTCATCGTCGGGGCCTTCGGCTTCATCGCGCAGGACGCGGCCTCGAAGGCCGAGAAGGATGCACAGACCGCGCGCCAGGACGCCGAGTCGGCTGCCGAGCGCCGCTCCGAGGCGAACGCCGAGCTCTCCGCGCGCTCCGCGATCCTGGGCTTCACCGCCGACGCCGCGACGATCCCCTCCGACGTCACCGCGGCCCAGGCGGCCCTCGACGACTTCAAGGTGGCGTTCCCCGACATGGAGCCGGCCACGACCTTCGAGTTGGCGCTGCCCCTCGCGAAGTCGGCCTACGCCACGCTGCAGAACCGCCTCGCCACACAGGCCACGCGCATCACCGAGCTGGAGGGCCAGGTCGCCGCCGAGCGCACCGCCAAGTCGGAGATGGAGGACACCAAGGACGGTGAGATCCGCGAGCTCCGCACCCAGCTCACCGACCTGCGCGACACGACGTCCTCGGAGATCGCCCGCCTCGAGTCGGCGAACGAGGACCTGCGCAGCGAGGTCAACACCAAGACGGGCGAGCTGACCGACGCCGCCGACGCTGCCCGCGCTTCGGAGAAGGTCGCCGCCGACACCAAGGCGCTCCAGAAGTCCGAGAAGCTCCGCTTCGAGAAGGCGATCAACGACATCGCCCGCCGCTCCGAGAAGGCCGACGGTGAGATCGCTGGCGCTTCGTCCGAGTACGGCATCGGGTTCATCAACCTGACGGCCGCCGACCGCCTGAGTGAGGGCACCGTCTTCCGCATCGTGAGCGGTCGCCCGGGCGCCGACGCGACCGTCGCCAAGGGCTACGCCGAGGTCACCAACGTCGGCCCGCGCCTCTCGGAGATCCGCATCTTCGACGTGGTCGATCCCAAGGGTCAGCCGATCGTCGAGGGCGACAAGATCTTCAACCCGCTCTACGAACCGAAGAGCCAGCGCAACGCGGTCCTCGCGGGCTCCATCGAGGGCATCTACAACAAGCCGGAGCTGGTCCAGCTCTTCTCCGAGATCGGGATCACGGTCCAGAACGAGCTCTCCAACACGACCGACTACCTCATCACGGGCGGCCCGATCTTCGTCGACGAGGAGGGTGAGCCGCTCGAGGAGCCGCTTCAGGTCTCCGACCTCGCGGCCTACGCCGAGGCGAAGGATCGTGGGGTCCTGATCATCCCGATGCGCGACGTCCTCCAGTACTTCCGCCGCTGATCGTTCCAGCGCCGGGGCTGGCACTGCCCCCCGGTCCCGAGAACAATGGAAGGGCGACCCCGGTTCGATCCGGGGTCGCTCTTCTGCGTTCCATGACGACGGACGAGCAAGACAACCCGGGCGCCGATGACATCGAGGCGTCGCGCATGACGCTGGGCGAGCACCTGGACGAGCTCCGGGTGCGGCTGATGCGAGCGACGCTCGCCTTCGTGATCGCGTTCGTGACCCTCTACGCGTTCCGCGAGCCGGTCAACGACTTCATCCACATGCCCTACGAGCAGGCCTGGGAGCGCCTGCACGAACGGCTGGTCGAGGTCCGCCGCGAGCAGGTCGAGGAGGATCCCGCGAAGCTCGAGGAGCTCTTCGTCGTGGGCGAGCCGGAGTGGGAACTGCGCGACCCCGAGAGGGTCCTGGCGCCGGCGTCGGCCTTCCAGCCCGGCGGCGCGTTCTTCGTGAAGGTGCGGATCTGCTTCCTGCTCGCCCTCTTCGTGGCGGGTCCGGTGCTCCTGTGGGAGATCTGGATGTTCGTGGCCGCGGGGCTCTACAGGCAGGAGAAGCGGGTCGTGTACTCGTTCCTGCCGCCCAGCATGGGGCTGTTCTTCGCAGGCGTCGGCTTCGGTTTCTCGGTCATGGTGCCGGCGGCCATCTACTTCACCCAGGCGGACGGGCTCGGCGTCGATCCGTACATGCGGCAGATGAACATCGACCTGTACCTGCAGTTCCTCAGGTCGCTGTCCCTCGCCCTGGGCGTCATCTTCCAGCTCCCCATCTTCCAGATCGCCCTGAGCCGCGCGGGGGTCGTGGATCCGGCGGTCTACGCGAAGTTCCGCGGACACGTCTTCGTGGGCATGCTGGTGTTCGCGGCCCTGATCACGCCGCCCGATCCGGTGACCCAGGTCCTCCTGGCCGGCCCCGCGATCATCCTCTGGGAGATCGGTTACTGGTGCGCGCGCCTCGCGTGGCGCGGCCACACCGGCTCCGCGGACGCCGACGAGCTCTCGGTCACGACCGGCGCATGAGCCTCGATCGCGCCGAGCAGGTGGCCGTGGTTTCGGTGGGGGACGAGCTCCTCGCCGGCGCGCACCCCGATCTCAACGGTCCGTTCCTCGCGGGCCAGATGGCGCTCCATGGCCGAAGCGTCCGGCGTGTCCTCGTGGTCGGCGACGACGAGGCGGACATCGCGGGCGCGGTGGACCTCGCCGCGCGTGAGGCGGGCCTCGTGTTCGTCACGGGAGGCCTGGGCCCGACCCTGGACGACGTGACGCGCCACGGCGTCGCGCGGAGCGTGGGCGCGCCGCTCGTCGAGTCGGCCGAGGCGTGGGCCGAGGTCCGCGGATGGTTCGAGCGCGCCGGCCGCGAGATCCTCGACAGCAACAGGCGCCAGGCCCTGCTGCCCGAGGGCGCGGAGCGCGTCCCGAACGCCTTCGGCACGGCTCCGGGCTTCCGTGCGATCCACCCGTCCGGCGCCGCGGTGATCGTCCTTCCCGGACCGCCGCGGGAGCTGCAGGGGGTCTTCGTCGCCGAGGTGGAGCCCTGGCTCCGTGAGCGCCCCGTGGGCACGCTGGCTCGCGCCCGCGCGGTCGCGTGCTTCGCCGACCTGCCGGAGAGCACCTTCGCCGAGCGCGTGGGGGACTGGATGGCGCGGGACGCGAATCCACTGATCGGGGTCACCGCCAAGGAGGGCATCCTGACCGCGCGGTGCGTGGGCCGGGACGAGGACCCCGCGGAGGCACTGCGGCTCGCGGAGGCGCGGGCGGCGGAGCTCGCCGCGCTCTTCCCCGATCAGCACCTGGGCGGAGAGGTCGAGGACTTCGGCGCCTTCGTGGGTGCGCAGCTCGTGGCGCGGGGCGAGACGTTCGCCGTGGCCGAGTCGTGCACCGGCGGCGCGGTGGCCGGAGCGGTGACGGCAGCGCCGGGCGTGAGCGCCGTCTTCCGGGGCTCCTTCGTGACCTACGCCGACGATTGGAAGGAGAGCGCGCTGGGGGTCCCCGGCTCGATCCTTCAGGAGCACGGGGCCGTATCGCGGGCCTGCGCCGAGGCCATGGCCCGCGGGGCGCTCCTCGAGGCGGACGTGCAGCTGGCCGTCAGCGTGACCGGGATCGCGGGACCGGACGGCGGAACGGACGACAAGCCAGTGGGGCTCGTCTGGTTCGGAGTCGCGCGCCGGGGCGCCGACGGCCAGGTCACGACCCGCGCTGTGGAGCGCCGCTGGCCGCCCCTCGGCAGGGCGCGCGTGCGCCGATGGGCCCGGAACAAGGCGCTCTCCCTCCTGCTCCGCCCGGACGCGATCTGAGCGCCCTCGGGGGGCCTCCGGGCCTCATCGGGGACGGATGGATTGGTCCTCCCAGGGTCTTCACATCGGGCCCCTCGGTGCTATTCTCTGCGCCCTCGAAAGAGGCCTACCCCGTGGTGTAATTGGCAACACATCTGGTTTTGGTCCAGACGTTCCAGGTTCGAGTCCTGGCGGGGTAACCAGCCTCCGGCGCGCCCAGCGTGCCGGGGGCTGGTTTCGTTCAGGGAAGATCCCTGCGCGTCGTGCGTCTCCCTGGATCCCATCCCGCTCCGCATCGAAGAGCTCGACCATGCAGACCCTCTCACGCGTCCTCGGCTTCCTGTTCCTTCTCCTCGCAGTCGGGCCCCTCGCGGCTGCCCAGGGCATGGTCCAGCTGCGCTTCTCGGGCGCGCTGGGCACGGACAAGAGCCACCTCGTCGAGGTGGAGATCGTCGAGGCGGAGTCGGGCAACGAGCTCGTCCTCCACGTCCACCTGGCGGCGGGGACGACCGGGGCCGAGCTCGCCGACCTGGTCGCGCGCCGGGCCGAGCGCGCCGGCATCTCGCTGACCGCGCCGGCTCCGGTGGCGGGCAGCGGGAGCCTCTTCGTGGACGCGGCCAGCGCGGTGCGCGTGCGCCTCGGCGGGGGCCTCTCCGGAGAGGTCTCCTGCGTGGAGGCCGCGCCGTCCCTGGTCCGCATCCTGCGGCCCGGCGCGATCCCGGGGAAGGGCACCGTCCGGGTCGTCGGCAGCAGCGCGATCGTCACGAAGGGGCGTCCTCCCGTTCGCGCGAGAGCCGAGCTCTCCGCGGAGGTGACCCCGGAGATGGACGCGCCCGCGACCGCCACCGCCCTCTGGCGAGCCGGCGCCGAGCGCTGGATGAGCGAGCGCCCCGGCAGCGACGGCTGGCGTCCGATCAAGCTCCTGGAGGGCGGGGTGCTGACCGGCGTGTCGGTGCGCGTGGACGGGTACGCGGACTGGCGCGTCGAGGTGTCGCTCGACTGAGCACCGAGCTCGCGCCCGATCAGCGGCCGCGCCCCCGGCGCGGGTCGCGGTGGACGAACTCGGGCGCTCCGTAGCGCGCGCCGAGCTCCTCGGCGGCGCGGAGCTCCTCGGGAGCAGGTTCGGAGGGGACGAGGCGGACCGCGAACTCGTCCTCGAAGGCGGCGACGAGCGCGCGGGACATGGCCGCGTGATCGGTGCTGGCGCCCGCGCCGGCGGCGTGGGCGATCGCGGGTTCGAGGCCCGCGGCGTCGAGCTTGATCGAGCCGTGGTGGAGGATCCGGCCGCCTGTGCGGCGCTGTGCCGTGCCGACCCCCTTCGCGAGGCCCGCGCCGGGCATCTCCCAGCAGAGGTCCATCGGGGTCGAGTCGTGGAAGCACATGCCCGTGCCCTCGAGGTCGGAGACGCACGTCCTGTCATCGCGAGGCGCGACGGAGGGGACGCCGACGGCCTCCAGGGCGCGGGCGACGGCGCGGTGGGTGCGCGCGTAGGAATCGGGCACGCTGCCGCCGTAGGCGGGGTGCGCGGCGTCCAGCGCGACGGAGAAGGTGAGCTCGCCCGCGTGGTGCTGGATCGCGCCGCCGCCGGTCAGCCGCCGCACCACGCTCGGGTGATCCGCCGCCGCGGGCACGTCCTCGAACGCCTGGAAGTAGCCCAGCGAGAGGGCCTCCGGCGCCCAGGAATACAGCCGGAGCGTCGGCGCGGCGCCGACGCTCCGGAGGATGGCCTCGTCGAGGCCCATGGCGAAGGCGGCGGGGACGTCAGGGGTCTCGAGGAGCCGCCACTCCTCGGGATCGTCCGCCGCCGCGCCGGTCACGCTCAGTGAGCGATGTGCTTCTCGTAGGCCTCGGCGTCCATCAGGTGGTCGAGGCTCTTGTCGGCGGGCTTGATCTTGATGAGCCATCCCTTCTTCCAGGGGTCCTCGCTGAGGACCTCGAGGTGCTCGTCGATCTCGTTGTTGATCTCGACGATCTCGCCGGCGACCGGCGCGTTGAGGTCCGAGACGGCCTTCACGGACTCGATCTCGCCGAAGGTCTCGCCCTGGTCGATGTCGCGGCCGACGTCGGGCAGGTCGCAGTAGACGAGGTCACCTTCGTTGCCGTTGGAGAGCTCCTCCACGGCGAAGTCGGTGATGCCGACGATGACCAGATCGCCATCGAGCTTGGCCCATTCGTGGGTGTCCAGGTAACGGCGGTCGTCGGGTCGCATCGTTGTCGCTGTGTCTTGGATGGGGGGGATCCCGGGGCTCACTTGGCCTTGCGGGAGTAGAAGGGGATGTCGCAGACGACGCACTCCTGGCGCTTTCCACGGATGTCCATGTGCACGGTCCGGCCCGCCTGGGCGAGCTCCACCGGGAGGTAGGCCGTCCCGATGTTGGTGCCGAGGGTCGGGGAGACCGCGCCGGAGCAGATCGCACCGACCTCGTCGTCCCCGTGGAAGAGAGCGTAGCCCTGCCGCGGTACGCGCTTGCCGTCGGTCGTGATGCCGATGAGCCGACGGCTCGGGTTCTCCTTGATCGCGGCGAGCGCGTCGCGGCCGATCCAGTCGCCCTTCTCCTCCTTGAAGGAGACGCCGAAGTCGAGGCCGGCCTCGATCGGGTTGTGCTCGCGATCGATCTCGTGCCCGTAGAGCGGCATACCCGCCTCGAGCCGCAGGGTGTCGCGGGCGCCGAGCCCGATGGGGGCGATGCCCTCGGGCGCGCCGGCCTCCAGCACGGCGTCCCAAACGCGCTCGGACTCCTCGTCGGGGAAATAGATCTCGAAGCCGTCCTCGCCGGTGTAGCCCGTGCGGCTCACGCGGACGTCCGGGATGCCCGCGACGGTGGCGAAGCGGAACTTGTAGTAGCCGACCTCGGAGAGGTCGAGGTCCTCGACCAGCGGCTGCAGCGCGGCCTGGGAGTTCGGGCCCTGGAGAGCGAGCATCGCGAGCTCGTCCGACCGGTCGGTGATCCGGACGTCGCTCGAACCCGTGTGCTCCTCGAGCCAGGCGAGGACGCTCGCCTTGTTCGAGGCGTTGGCCACGACGAAGACGTGGTTCGCGTTCGTCTTGTAGAGGAGCAGGTCGTCGAGGGGGCCGCCTTTCTCGTCGCAGACGAGGCCGTAGCGGATCGCGCCCTCGGGGATCTTCGCGACGAAGCTCGTGACGAGGCCGTCCAGGAAGGGAACGGCGTCGGGCCCGGTGACGTCGATGCGGCCCATGTGTCCCAGATCGAACAGTCCCGTCCGCGAGCGCACGCGCTCGGCCTCTTCGAGGATCGAGGCGTACTGCACGGGCATGCTCCAGCCCCCGAAGGGAACCATCCGCGCGCCGGCGGCGACGTGGACGCCGTGCAGGCGCGTCTCGAGGAGGGGGGCGTCGCTCATGGGGCGCAGAGTGTAGGGATTCGAGACGGCCCCGGCACCGATCCGCGGGCCATCGCTCCGGAGCCGGGTAGGTTTCATCGGAGAGGCCGCCCAGGGGGGGCGGACCGGCTCCACCCGCCGCGTCCGTTCCGGTCACTTCCATGCGCCGATCCCGCACTCAAAGCGCCGCTCGTCTCGTCCTCGCTCTGGCCCTCGCCGGGCCCGCTCTGGCCCTTCAGGATCCGTTCTCTCCAGGGGAGCGCTGGGAGGCCTCCGCAGCCGCGGGAAAGACGCCCTGGACGCCGGAGGACGTCGCCCTCGCCGGCGACGCCGCCTTCGTCTGGATCGGACTCCGAGGCGGTGATCACGCCCTCGAGCTCTACGACGGAGTCGCCTCTGGCAACCAGATGCCGCGCGGCGTCGTGACGCGTCAGGCCGACGAGACCACGGTGCCGGTGGTGGCCGCAGGCTCCCGTGGTGATCGGGTCTTCGCCCTGCGCCAGTCGGCCAGCGTGAGCGTCTTCCGCCGCATCCCCGTCGTGTTCGCCTACGACCCGCTCCAGGCGGGTCATGGTGAAGAACTCGCCCCCGCGTGGCTCCACGACATGGGTCTTCAGATCAACGGAGCGACCCGCATCGCTTCGAACAGGAGCGGCGACCTCGTGGCGGCCGCCGTCTGGGACGACAGCCGCGCCGTGACGCGCGTCGATCTGCTGTCCGGGGACGACGGCGCCCTGCTCGGCCGCGCCGAGTTCCCCTCGATCGGACTCAGCGCCCTCGACGTCTCCGCCGACGGCTCGCGCGTCGCGGTCGCCTGCGGCCTCGAGCTGCACGTCCTCGACGCCCGGGCGAGAGTCGTCCACACCGAGCCGCTCGGTTCCTCGACCTCCGCGGTCTCCCTCTCCGCGGACGGCTCCACGTTGGCCTTCGGCCAGCTGGGCGCGCTGCGCACCATCTCGGACCTCTTCGGCTTCGGCTACGGGCCAGGCCTCACCCTGCCGGCCATCGGCGCCGAGCTGCCCGCGCGCATCGACGTCTCTGCGGACGGCACGATGATCGCAGCGGCCTGGTGGAACTACTCCACCGGCGGCAACGTCCGCTTCGAGATCTTCGACACGATCTTCGGCTTCTCCCTCGGCTCGGCGCACTTCCCGGGCCATCCCGGCGCGCCGCAGAACCTGCCCACGTCCGTGCGGATCACCGAGAACGGGTTCCGCGCCGTCATGACCACGTGGGGCAACGGTCAGGATCCCGAGCTCGTCGTCCTCGACGCCGGCGGCTTCGGCCCGACGCTGACCATCGATCTTCCCGGCAGCGCGCGCGCGGTCGCCATGGACGCGACCGGTACTCGGTTCGCCGTGGCTCACAAGGACGTCCACGCCCAGAGCTTCGGCGCGTCCGGCGCCGTGAGGCTCGTCGACTCGGGCGAGCGCTCGCTGCAGACCACGAGCACCCCGCGGCTCGGTGGAAAGCTCTCCATGGCTGCGCGCTTTCCCGGCGCCACAGGAGGCTTCTTCCTGATGGGTACGCCCGGTGCGCCACTCGCCTTCCCCGGCGTCGCGGGGCAGCTGCTCCTCGACCGCCGGAGCCTCCGTGTGATCGCGGCCGCCGTCGACGGGACGGGGCGCATGGACCTCGATCTGCCGATCGGCGCCGACGCCTCGCTGCTCGGCCTGCAGATGAACGTTCAGGGCGCCTTCCGAACGTCTCAGGGCCTCGCCCTCACCGAGCACCTCGAGCGTCCCTACGTCCTGCGCTGACGGACGCGCGCCCCGAGGCGCGAAGGAGCGAGGGGAATCGTCGCCCTCGAAGGCGGGGTCTCGACCCCGTCCTGGGGGCTCAACCCCTCACCCTCGACCGCGGCGCGGAGGACCCCCTGGCTCGCGCGCGCGGCCGAGCGCGCGCAGGACCATGGCCCGTCCGCGCGCTTCATGCGCTCCCCTCACTCCTCCTGACGGGGCGGCTTGCGCAGGCGGCCGCGAAAGGACTCGAGCTCCGCGATGTCGTCCTCGCTGAAGCCGCCGCCGACACGCGGCAGGTCCTCCGATGGCGCCGGGTCGCGCGCGTCCACGTCGACCGTCGGCCCGCCGCCGAAGGGGGAGGCGGCGTCACCTCCGAAGCCGCCGGCTCCGGCTCGCCCTCGCATCAGGTGCTCCCAGCCGGCGAAGCGCCCCGTCCCGCCGCCCATGGCCTCGGCCTGGTGGCGGATGCGCACGATCCACCTCTCGCGCAGGCCCGCCCAGAGGACGAAGAGCCCGACGATGCCCATGAAGCACGCTCCGCCGAGCGCTGAGGAGACGATCGTCGTCCAGGCGATGATCCCGCCCACGCGAGTCGCCTGATCGGTCGCCTTCACCCAGTCGCGGCCGCCGCGCCCGAGGAAGGCGCGGAGGAGCCGGCCGCCGTCCATCGGGAACGCGGGCACCAGGTTGAAGAGCCCGTAACCGAGGTTGATCACGAGGAAATGGGTCGCGAAGCCCTCGAAGCCATCGCGGACGGGGATCCCGAAGCCCGCGATCGAGAGCTCTCCCGTGGGCTCCGAGGTCGCGAGGAGCGCGAAGGGGAGCGCGGCCAGGGCGAGAGCGAGGTTCACCGCCGGGCCGGCCGCCGCGACCCAGGCTTCGACACGCGCGGACTCCGGCATCTCACGGATACGAGCCATGCCGCCGAGGGGCCAGAGGACGATGTCCTCGACGTGGAGGCCGAAGCGTCGCGCGACGAACGCGTGCCCGAGCTCGTGGAAGAGGAGCAGCACCGTCGAGAGCGCCAGGATCGTCAGCGTGATCCCCGCCTTCCCGTTCGCCGCGCCCCAGATCGCCGCGACGGCCAGCAGGTAGCCGAGCATCAGGTTCGCGCGGATCGGGATGCCGGCGATCCGCGCGATGGTGTGGTTCTCGAGCAGGGGACGTGGGCGCGTTGCGCGATCGGGAGTGGGGGGGCCGGGCGGGTTCCAGGCGCGCCTGGACTCCGGGTCCGAGGTTAGGCCACGGAGGGGCGGATTCCCACCGGGCCGATCCTCCGCCCGTGAGCGGCGCGCGTGGTTGGGGCCTTCGGCGAGGTCGGGCTACCGTGGGGGCCGCGCGCCGCGTTCCCCTCCGGCCGCGCCGACCGCCCATGGCCGCCGACCACGAAGAAGACTCCCTGCACCCCGAGCGCGCTCGGGGGCGCGGATCCGACGTCTGGGAGATCGCCCGACGATGGGGACGCCGGGTCGCGTTCGTGGACCTCCAGGGGGCCGGGCGGAGCGTCGAACTCGATGAGAGCCTCGCCGCTCATGCGCGGCTGAGCGGTGCGGCGCTCGCCCTCGCACCCTTCGCGGCCCGCGCGGCGGATCCTGCGACGCCCGTCTTCACGCTGGCCGTCGGAGAAGCCGTCGGGCGCGGGGTCCCCACGGCGGCGAGGGTCACGGTGGCTGCGCGTGCTCCTCTGCGTTCCGGCGTCACCGAGGCCCAGTGCGGTGGCCCCTTCGCCTCCGACCTCGCCGCGCTGCTCGACGGGCTGGTGATCTCCGGCCGGGCGCAGGAGCCCGTGCACCTCGTCGTCGGAGGAGAGGGTGTCCGGGCACGGCGAGGCACCGCGCGGACGGCGAGTCTCAGCGCGCGGACGCGCGAGGCACTGGAGCACGGGGGGGCGGCTCTCGTCGTCGGCCCCGCGGCGGACGCAGGCCTCCCCTTCGCCAACATCGCCTCGGTCGGCGGAGCGGGAGCGCCGAGCTTCGTCGGCCGCGGCGGGCTGGGCAAGGCGCTCCGTGGGGCCGGTGTCCTGTCGATCGTGGTCGAGACGCGCGACGAGAGCGGCGCCGTCGCCGAGGGCCAGCTCGCGGCCGCGCTCGGTCGCTCGCCGCGCCTCCTCGAGCGCGCACGGGGCGGGACTCTGGAGCTCGCAGCGCACCGCGGCACCGCCCGCGTGGAGCGCGGCGAGGGCGCGGCCCGTCACGGTTGCCGCGGCTGCCCGACGCCGTGCGGCTGGGTTCTCCAGCTCGAGGAGGAGGGAGCGCCGCGCCGTGCCATGGGCCGCTTCGCGGCGATGCAAGGGTTCGCGGCGAGCGGGGAAGCGGGTCGCTGTCTCGACCGCTGCAACGAACTCGGCGTGGATGCGCGGAGCGCAGCGCGGCTCGTCCGCGACCTCGGGCGGGAGACCGAGCTCCCCGGCGTGCTCGAGGAGCTCGTCGAGTCGGGCCTTCCGGCCCACGCGGCGGCCCTCGCGCTCGGTCCGAGCGGAGACGAGGAGCCGGCTGAAGTCGTGCACGCAGCGGACCTCGCCGCGCGCGTCGGGGTCATCGCGTCCCCGCGCGGGCCGGAGCCGATGCGCAGCCTCTCGATCTTCGGTCTCGCGCCCGGGGCAGACCTCCCGGGGATGGCGCTCACCGGCGACGCGGCCGCGGACGCGGGGCGTCTCGCGCGATGGCACGGCGCCTTCGCGAGCGCTGTGGACATCTCCGGGTTCTGCGCGTTCTCGGCGGCGGCGCTCGTCGCGGACGGGATCCTCGGGATCGAGGAGCTCGCGCGGGCGATCTCACCGAGTGGCGGTTGGGACGGCCACGGAGACGACGGCGCGGCGGCCATGCTCGCGGCGGGGGAGCGACACCTGCAGCTCCACCAGGCGCTCGGGGGAGGAAGTGGACGCGGGGCCCGGACCGATACGGACGACGAGTCACTACGCCGGGCGCTCGAGGCCCACGATCGCGGACTCCAGCGCGCGGAGCAGGTTCCTCCGCCCGCGGCCGCGACCACGCCGGGCTCATCGGACGAGGAAACGCCCGAGGTCAGCGTGAGCGCCAGGGGGAAGCTGGGTTCGCGCCTCGGAGGCCGCGAGCACGAGGCGGTCACCGTCGCGGGTCGGGGGACGACGGTCCTCGAACTCCTCCGCGATCTCGCCTCGAGGCACCCGCATGCCGCCTCCCTCCTCCTCTCGGAGGCGGATCGTCCGATCCCCGCTGTCCTCCGTTCGGGGGAGGCGCTGGCTCCCGGCTCGCCGCTCGCGGCGGGGGACTCGATCGAGCTCGTGCTCGTGATCCCCGGGGGCTGATCGCTCCCTGGGGAGGGACCTGATGCCGCGGACCTCTCGGGACGGGCGCGGAGATTGCCAGGACGGGACTTGAGTCCGCGGAGGGGGCGGGGGACCCTTCCTCCCATGGCGGCCATCCTGGTCATCAAGACCGGCGCGCTCGGCGACGTCCTGCGGACGACGGCGATCCTGCCCGGCCTGCAGCGGCGCTTCCCCGATCTGGAGCTCACCTGGCTCACCGCTCCCGCGGCAGTGCCCCTCGTGGAGCGACACCGGCTCGTCAAGCGCGTGGTGACCTGCGACCCGAAGGAGGCCGGCTCCCTGGCTGCAGTGGCGGACATGCTGCCCGGCATCCACTGGGACTGGGTGCTCTCCCTCGATGACGAGGAGCCCCTCTGTGCCCTCGCGTCGAGCCTCGACGCCGAGCGGGTGTCCGGAGCGACGATGGACGGGCAGGGGCGCCGCGTCTACACGGACGACGTCGAACCCTGGTTCGGGATGGGCCTGCTCTCCCGCGACGGGAAGGAGGCGGCGGACGCGCGCAAGCGAGAGAACCAGCGCACGCACCCGGCGATCTACGCGGACATGTTCGGCATCGAGGAGGGACGGCCGGAGTTCCCCCTCGCCCAGAGCACGATCGAGGCGGCGCAGGCCTTCGGACGGGACCAGGGGCTCTTCGAGCAGGAGCTGGTCATCGGCCTCAACACCGGCTCGGGGGGGCGCTGGACGAGCAAGGGGCTGCCGACGGAGCGCGTCGTGTCCTACGGCGGCGCACTGGCGACCAGCCTCGGCCGCCCCGTGCACTTCCTCGTGCTGGGTGGGCCTCCCGAGCGCGGGCGCAACGACGAGATCATCGCCGGCATCAACGGGCTGGGCACGAAGGCGAGCGCCGTGGACGCGGGGACGGAGAACGACATCCCGACCTTCGCGGGCCGCGTCGGGCTCTGCGATCTGATGGTCACGAGCGACTCGCTCGCTCTGCACATCGGTCTCGCCGTGGACATCCCCGTGGTGGCCTTCTTCGCGCCGACCTCGGCGGCGGAGATCGAGCTCTACGGACTCGGCGAGAAGGTGATCAGCACCTCGGACGACTACTGCTCCTACAAGAAGGACGCGGACAACTCGACGATCACCGTGGAGCGGCTCGTGGCAGCGACCCTCCGCGTCCTGGAGAGCACCGCTGGTCGCCGCCGGCTCGTGTCGCGGCCCCAGGGCTGAGGGACGGGAGCCCCGGCAAGGGACGTCCAGCCCGCCGCGAAGGCACTTCCGCCAGCGCGCAGTGCTGACCGCGAGGGCGGCGTTGCCAGGTGGCCCCGCTGCGGAGTGAGCGAGGCTCGGCAAGGCGAGGCCCTGCCCAGGGCCGCCCCTCTCGCCAGCGCGGCCCGTGGCCTCGTCGGACCTCTCGCGGGAACCGGGCGGATGAAGCGCTGCCTCGAGATCGCCGCCGCGCCGTCAGGCCGAGGCAGCCGCGTACTGGAGCGCGTGCAGCTTCGCGTAGAGGCCCTCCGCGGCCAGCAGCTCGTCGTGGGTGCCGCGCTCGCGGATCTCCCCGCGCGCCATCACGAGGATCTCGTCCGCTCCGCGGATCGTCGACAGCCGGTGGGCGATGACGAGGGCGCTGCGACCGGCGAGCAGCCGGGACGTCGCACGCTCGATGCGGTGCTCCGTGGCGCTGTCCACGGCGGCGGTCGCCTCGTCGAGCACGACGACGTCGGGCTCGGCGGCGAGGGCGCGGGCGATGGCCAGGAGCTGGCGTTCGCCGGTCGAGAAGGTCGCGCCGCGCTCGGCGACCTCCGCCGCGAGCCCGCCCTCGAGCCCGTTCACCAGGTCCCGGGCCTGGGCCGCGTCGATCGCCTCGGCCAGCGACGCGGCGGAGACCTCGGAGCGGTCCATGACCAGGTTCTCCTCGACGCTGCCCGCGAACAGGAAGTCCTCCTGGAGCACCAGCCCGAAGCGAGCGCGGAACGCGGAGGTCTCCAGCTCGCGGAGGTCGACGTCGTCGACGGCGACACGTCCCGAGGAGGCGTCGTAGTAGCGGAGGAGGAGGTTGACGAGGGTGGACTTGCCCGCTCCGGTCGCGCCCACGACCGCCACCGTCTTGCCCGGGGGGATCTCGAAGCTGATGCCGCGCAGGACGGGGGTGTCCGCGACGTAGGAGAAGCACACGTCCTCGAAGGCGATGTGCGGCGCCTGGCCGGGAGCGGTGCGGACGGCGGCCGGCGTGGCTGGTGGTACGACGGTCGGAGCGGTGTCGAGGACCTGGAAGATGCGCTCGGCCGACGCGAAGGCGCTCTGCAGCACGTTGTAGCGCTCGCCGAGTTCCCGGATCGGACGGACGAGCATGTTGAGCAGCAGCCAGAACTGCACGAACTCACCGTAGGTGAGTCCCTTGCCGACGATCGAACCGATCCCTGCCCAGAGCGCGGCGCCCTGGATCAGGTACACGGCCAGTGACATCACCGGGTAGAAGAGCGCGAACAGGAAGATGGTGCGCCTGTTGGCCTCGAAGTAGCGAGCGAGGGCCTCGTTGAAGCGCGCGGCGACTCGCTCCTCTCGTCTGAAGACCTGCACGACGCGGATGCCCCCGAGGACCTCCTGGAGATAGCCGTTCAGGCGCGCGAGGCGAGCGCGGACCTCGCGGTGCGCGCGGCGCGCGCCCCCGCGGAACGCGAGGCTGATGCCGATCAGGATCGGCGTGGTCAGCATCGTGATCAACGCGAGGTCCACGTCGATCGCGAACAGCATGCCGAGGACCACGAGGACCTTCACGCTGTCGAACAGGAGCGCGATGATCCCCGAGGTGAACATCTCGGAGAGGCTCTCGATGTCGGTCGTGACGCGGGTCACGAGGGCGCCGGTGGGACGCCGGTCGAAGAAGCCGAGGTCGAGGCTCTGGAGGTGGCGGAACACGGCGGCCCGCAGGTCGTGGACGACCGCCTGGCCCGTCTTGTTGAGGGTCGCGGTCTGGAAGTAGCGCAGGACCGTCATGGCCGCGATCAGCGCCACGTAGGCGCCGACCCACCACAGCAGCGCCTGAACGAAGGGGGCCTTGTCCTCGGCATCGGCGGCGCCCGCCACGGGCCCGTCGATGGCCCCCTTCCAGATCCTCGTGCCGAGGAGCTCGCCGATGAAGAGCAGGGAGAGCACCGCGAAGCTCTTCAGGAAGAGCCGCCTGTGGGGGCGGGCATAGGTCAGGAGGCGCTTGAACAGCGAGGTGTCCCAGACCTTCGTGGCGACGAGCTCCGAGCGGTCGATCTCGAGGGCGCCGCCAGGCTCCTTCTCGCTCTTCGCCTCGCTCACGCTGCTCCTCCGACCTCGTCGTTCACGGCGGCCGAGAGGCTCTCCGTTCGCTGCTGCTGCTCCCAGGTGTCGCGGTACCACCCCTCGCGCTCGAGGAGCTCGTCGTGGGAGCCGATGGCCTCGACCTCGCCGCTGCGCGTGAGGACGAGGATGCGATCCGCGGCCTGCACGGTGGAGAGGCGATGCGCCGCGACGATCACGGTGCGGCCCTCGCCGGCGCTGCGCAGGCTCCCCACGAGCTCCTTCTCCGTCTCGGTGTCCACGGCGGACAGGCAGTCGTCCAGGAGGAGGATGCGGGGGTCGCGCGCGAGGGCGCGGGCGATGCAGGTCCGCTGACGCTGGCCGCCGGAGAGGGTGACGCCGCGCTCGCCGACGAGCGTCTTCTTGCCCTCCGGGAAGCAGGCCACCTCGTCCTTCATGGCGACGCGCTCGATGAGCGCGTCCACCTCGGCGTCCGTCATCTCGTGGTCGGCTCCGAAGCGGATGT
This sequence comes from Planctomycetota bacterium, assembly GCA_002862085.1. Lineage (GTDB taxonomy): Bacteria > Planctomycetota > UBA1135 > UBA1135 > Saltatorellus. The sequence continues at coordinate 72,846 of PKCK01000082.1, forward strand.
TCTCCTCGTAGGTCTCCGAGAAGAGGAACGAGTCCTGGGGGACGTATCCGACGGTGCCGCGCAGGGCATCGAACGCAAGCTCGCGCACCTCGTGGCCGTCGAGGTGGATCCTTCCGCTGTCCGCTTCGAAGAGCCGGCCGACCAGGTTGATCAGGGTCGACTTGCCCGCGCCCGTGGGGCCCACGACGCCGAGGGTCTCACCGGCCTCCACGCGCACCGTGACGCCGGAGAGCGCTGGCTCGGTCCCGCGCTCGTAGGTGAAGGAGACGTCCTCGAAGGCGAGCGCGCCGCGAACGTCGGCTCGCGCGATCTTCTCGTGGCCCTCGGCGATGGGATTCTCCTCGTTCAGGAGCTCCTCCACCCGCTCGGCGCTGGCCACGGCGCGGGGAAGCATGCCGAGGATCCAGCCGATGGCGATGAGCGGCCAGAAGACCTTGATCGTGAGGTCGATGAACTTGAACAGATCGCCGATCGGGAGCGTCCTGTCGACCGCGGCGAGCCCGCCGATCAGGAGGATGACCGCGAAGGTGAGGTCGAAGCTCCCGTAGATCGCGGCGTTCGTCACGCCGCGCGCGTTGCCGAGCAGGACCTGGTTGTCGCGGTTGATCGCGCTCGTCCCCTCGAACTGATCGGCCTGGCTGTCCTCTCGGGCGTAGCCCTTGACCACGCGGATCCCGCCGAAGTTCTCCTGTGCGCGGTGGCTGATGGCGGAGATCGACTCCTGGACGGCGACCGATTGACGGTGCAGCCTGCCCGAGAGCAGCTTCATGGTCAGCCCCATGGTGAACATGGGGAGGGTCATCATGAGGGCCAGGGTCGCGTTGATCGTGAACAGGTAGCCGATGCTGATCGGCAGGATCACGAGCGCGCCCAGGGTGTACATGAGGCCGGGGCCGAGAACCATGCGCACCGCCTCCACGTCGCTGGTCACGCGGCTGACCACGTCGCCGGAGCGGCTGCGGTCGTGGTAGGCGAAGGGCAGGGACACGAGCTTGCCGAAGAGCTCGGTCTTCAGATCCACCTCGACGCGGCGCGAGACGACGACGATGAGCCAGCGCTGGTAGAAGCGCATGACGGAGTGCCCCACCGCGTAGGCTCCCATCAACAGCAGCACCCGGGTCATCCATTCGGTGTCCGACGCGTCCTGCGCGCGGTCCAGCGCGTCGCCGACGAGCAGCGTGATCCCCACGTCGCACAGCTGCGCGAGGGGGATGCAGAGGAGTCCCAGGAGCAGGGACGTGCGGTAGGCGAGGAATCGCCGGAAGAAGCGGAGGAGGATGGCCACGCTGGGAGGGAGCGGAGATCAGCCGCGGGTCGCCTTGGGTTCGGCGGGCAGCGACAGCTCGACGCGGTCGAACAGGGTAGGGGTCGCGAGGGGCGCGGCTGCATCGATCCCGCCGGAGATCCCGGGACTCGAGGGCGCCGCGCTTCGGTCGGACGCCACCTCGGGCTCGTTCCCCCGCTCCGGAGCCGCGGCGCCCCCTCCGCGCGCCAGGACCCTGCCTGCGTCCGATCGCTTCAGAGCGGCCGCGCACGCGGGACAGATCGCCACGACAAAAAAGGCGCAGGCCGTCAGAAGCTGCAGCGGATGACCCTTTCGCCGGTGGGCTCGGATCTAGATTACGCGGCGTGAGGCCCTTTTCCTTCGATGCGGTCGTCTTCGACCTCGACGGAACTCTCGTCGCGACCGAGCGTTACTGGCCGGACGCGGCCAGGGCAGCGACTCGCGCGTTCCTCGACGAGCGCGGCATCGAGCGGAGGATCCCCACCACCGCCGAGTGGATGGAGATGGTCGGGACGCCGCTCGCGTGCGCGTTCGACGTCGCGTTCTCGGACCTCTCGCCGCTCGATCGCGCGGTGCTCGTCGACGCCTGCGTGGCGCAGGAGCAGACCCTCCTCGAGCGCGGCCGCGCCGCGCTCCTGGCGGGCGTTCCCGAGACCCTCGAGGAGCTCAAGCAGCGCGGCGTGCGCCTCGGCGTCGCCTCCAACTGCGGCAGCGACTACCTGGCGTCGATGATGGGCTCCCTCGGTCTCGATCGCTGGATCGAGGAGGGGCGGTGCCTGCAGAGTCCCGGGATGAGCGGCAAGGCGGACATGATCGAGGACCTGCTCCACACCTTCGGCACCCGCAGCGCCGTGATGGTGGGGGACCGGCGCAGTGATCGCGACAGCGCCTGGGCCAACGGCATCCCGTACGTCCACATCCCTCGCGGCTACGGCGGGCTGCAGGAGGCCGTCGACGCGGAGGCCGTCCTCGACGCGGTCGACCAGGTGCCGCGCACGCTCGAGGAGCGGGCCTGTTTCATGCACGGCCTGCTCGATCAGCACGGCGGCGCCGCCTCGATCGCCGTGGAGGGGATGCCGCTCGCGGGCGCTTCGCTCTTCGCCCGGGATCTCGCGAGAGCTGCGGCCCACCGCGGGGATCGCGCGGAGGTGCTGGAGGGGGGCGAGGGGGAGATCCGCGTCCACCTGGTCGCCGACGAGGAGTCCCTCGTGCGGCGCGCGCGCGGGCAGCGAATCGGACCCGGGCCCGTGGAGCGGCTGAAGGACGTGTCGCTGCCCGCCTACCGGGCCCGCGTCCCAGAGGCCCCGTCCGGCGCCCTCATCGTCGACGGGACGAATCCGATCCTGCCGTCGCTCGGGGAGTTCGTCCCGGCGGAGGCAGACCGGGGCTGAGCCGCTGCCCTTGGCCGCGGCCGGATCGTTCGTGGCGCGGCGGAGCCGGCGCGGCCGTAGACTGCACCCCGTGCACAGGCTGGTCCTGAACGAAGATCACTACCGCGAGGTCCTCGACGAGCTGGTCGAAGGCGCGGAGCGTTTCCTCTGGATCACCACCTCCGACGTGAAGGACGTGCACGTGGAGGGGCCCGGCCGGCGCTACGTCCCCTTCCTCTCGGTCCTCGCGGATCTCGTGGGTCGCGGCATCGAGGTCCGGCTCATCCACGCCAAGGAGCCGGGGCCAGCGTTCCGCGAGGACTTCGACCGGTTCCCCGCGCTGCTCGAGAGCGATCTCTTCGAGCGCATCCTCTGCCCCCGGATGCACATGAAGGCGGTCATCGCCGACGGCGCGCGGGCCTACCTCGGGTCCGCCAACCTGACCGGGGCGGGCCTCGGCGCCAAGGCACCCCACCGGCGCAACTTCGAGGGTGGGGTGATCCTCGAGGACGAGGCCTCCATCGAGCGGCTCATGGCGGAGCTCGACCGCCTCTATCTCGGCGAGCACTGCGTGGGATGCGGCCGGCGGGAACACTGTCCGGACCCGATCGTCTGACCGCCCGGGCCTGGCTCCCGGCGAGCGCGACTCGATGTGATCGCGGGCTCGACGAGCGGGGTCAGCGACCCGTCCCGGCGGCTGCCAGGAGTCGCAGGCGGGAGATCTCCCGGAGCAAGGGAGCGGCGTCCTTGGTCTCCGCATCAGCGCGCGCGCGCGTCGCGCGCTCCCACGCGTCCCTGGCGGCGGCGGCGTCACCCGCGAGCCACTGCGCGTCGCCGAGGAACAGGAGGTTGAGCGGGATCGGCGCGAACTCGGCGGCGCGGGTCAAGGTCTCGACGCCGCCCGGCTGGTCCTTGTAGGGCCACGGTGCGCGGCTCTGGAAACGCCCCTTGAGCCTCAAGGGCGAGGCGCCCTCGAAGCCGGGGTGGTCCTCGGCGAGGGATCCGATCCGTCGAGGGAGGGTCGTCGCGGCGCCGTTCGCCAGAGCCTGCAGCGGCCCGAGCGACCAGAGGAAGAGCCCGTTCCCGAGGGTGCTGAAGAGCCGCGCCGCGGCGTCCTCCGCGCGCGCTGCCAGCGCGCGGTCGGCGAGGTCGCGGGACGAGACCGCGAGGCTGCGTATCTGGGCCTTCAGCTCGGCGGTCACGTCGTCCTCCGCCTCGATCAAGACCCTCGGATCGGGCAGGTCGGACGGATCGAAGCGGAAGCACACGTCCGCCTGGATCCGCATGTCCGCGTTGAACACGAGTGCGCGCGAGGCCTCCATCAGCGCCTCGTACCCGGCGTCCTCCGCGCGTGCGAGCTCCAGCAGCTCCTGGCAGCGCACGTCGAAGGCAGCGAGCTTCTCGTCGGCGTATCTGCGGAGCGCCCCGCGATCGGGGAGCGTCGCGGGCGCGGCGAGGGGATCCGGGGTGTCGCCGGACGCCGGCGCGGGCGCCGCCGCTGCCGTTCGGTCATCGCCCGCGATGACGTCGTCCACCGGCCGGATCACGGTGCAGGCGGTCGCTCCCACGATCAGGAAGGACAGGACGGCCCGGAGCGCTCTTGCGGTGGTGAGGTCTGTGTCGCGTCGTCTCACGGTGTGACTCTGTTGCGCGTTGCGAGCGCGCGGGTCGCCGGCTGTTCGGCCGATGCCGCGGCGTGGGTAGGTGTCCGGAGAAGTTCGAGCAGAGCCTCGACCCCTCCGGTCAGGAGGAGGCAGCAGCTGCACGCAGTAGATCGATCACCCGCTCCGCGTTCCAGAGGCGGGTCTCCGCGCGGGTCGCCGCGCGCGGCGCGTCCGCTGCGAGTCCTTCCGCGGCGATGATCCTGTCGAGGTCGCCGCGATGCGGGCGCCAGGCGCGATAGACGGGGCGGAGCTCGAGGGTCCGAGGGAGTGGGCCGAGCTGATCCGCCAGGGCTCCGAAGGTGCTGGCGTTCCAAGCGACGACCACGTCGTTCGAGCGGAGGAAGGCACGCCATCGGGCGCGGAAGGCCTCCACTGCGATCATCTTCCCGCGCGAGAGCGCGAGCTCGGGCCAGGCGCCCTCGATCCCGAGGGCCGCGGGGAGCACCGCCGCCAAGGACTCCCCCGTCGCGGGCCGCGACGCGGCGAGCGCCACGAGGGGGCGCCGGGCTCCCGGCTCGATCTCCGGATGGACCTCCGCGTAGACGACGACCAGGGACCGACGCTCCCCCGTGAGCGCTCCAGGGAGCGCGCGTCGACGGGGCCTGGGCCTCGTCCGCGTGCGCGGGGCCGACTTCGTGGTCGCGCCCAGATGCATACGCTGCATCTCCTCGAAGGGACGCAGCAGTCCGTCGAGCCCGGGCGTATCGGGCTCGAGGAGCCGGAGCGCTGCGGCCACGGCCTCCAGCGTCGAGAGGCAGCCCTGCGCCGGCTGCTCGCGGATCCGGAAGCCGCTGGTCAGGCCGCCGGGCAGCGCGAAGCGTGGCAGCCGGCCGAGGGCGGGAACGTCGCGGAGCATCGTGCGCGCGTGCCACCACGTCCCGTCGAGCACCACCAGGCGCTCTGGCCGTTCCGCGGGAGCGAGCTTGGACATGTCGAGTGATCCGGGCCCGGGGTAGAGGAGGCCGGCTCCGTCGAGGCGAGAGGGAAGCTCCGCATCCCGCGCGAGATCCGGGACGTAGCCCGCGATGACCTCGGACCGCTTCAGGGCCAGCCGCGCGAGCCGCACCGTGTTGAACGCGTGCCCCCTCTCCTTGGGGTGTTGCAGCACCAGGATCCCCGTGCGGTTGTCCACGGGTTCGATCCAGCGGCACAGGCAGTGCTCCGTCGGGCGGAAGCAGTCGTAGCAGCGGTCGCGTGGGGGCATCGTCGGGACGGGGAGCGCAGCGTAGCGCCCTGGGCCCGCTTCCCGGTGGCGTCCGCCCTCCCGATCCGTGAGAATCCATCGCGCCGAGCGTCCGCGACCTCACTCCGCAGCCATGTTCGAAAGGATCCTCATCGCCAACCGCGGCGAGATCGCGCTCCGCGTGATCCGCACAGCCCGCGAGATGGGCATCGAGTGCGTCGCCGTCTATTCGGACGTCGACTCCGCCGCCCTCCACACCCGGATGGCCCACGTGGCCGTCCCCCTCGGCGGGAAGCTCCCCTCGGAGAGCTACCTCGACATGGACAAGGTGATCGCGGCGGCCCAGGAGACCGGCGCGGAGGCGATCCATCCCGGCTACGGCTTCCTCAGCGAGAACGCGGCCTTCGCCAGGAAGGTCAAGGAGGCCGGCCTCGCGTGGATCGGTCCGCCGGAGGGCGCCATCACGACCATGGGGGACAAGATCATCTCCCGCCGCGCCATGAAGGAGGCGGGGGTTCCGACCGTGCCCGGGCTCGTCGATCCCGTGGACGACGTGGCCACGGCCGTGCAGGAGGCCGAGGCCATTGGCTACCCGATCGCGATCAAGGCCGCCGCCGGCGGCGGCGGCAAGGGCATCCGCGTCGTGCGCGCGGCCTCCGAGATGGAGTCCGCCTTCCGGACCGCGAGCGGCGAGGCCGTCGCGGCCTTCGGCGACGGACGCCTCTACCTCGAGCGCTACCTCGACCGGCCGCGCCACATCGAGGTGCAGGTCATGTTCGACCAGCACGGCCACGGCGTGCACTTCTTCGAGCGCGAGTGCTCGATCCAGCGGCGCCACCAGAAGCTCGTGGAGGAGGCCCCGTCGGTCGTCCTCGACGACGAGATGCGCGCGAAGGTGGGGGAGATCGCCCTGCGCGCGGGCCGGGCCGTGGACTACGAGGGCGCGGGCACGGTCGAGTTCCTCTGGTCCGGCGGTGAGATCTTCTTCCTGGAGATGAACACGCGCCTGCAGGTGGAGCACCCGGTCACCGAGATGATCACCGGCGTCGACCTCGTGCGCGAGCAGCTCCGGGTCGCCGCCGGCGAGCCCCTCGGCTACGAGCAGGACGCCCTCTCCATCCGCGGCCACTCCATCGAGGTGCGGATCAACGCGGAGAATCCCTTCGCCGGCTTCCTCCCCTCGACGGGCACGCTCCACAACCTGCGCGCGCCCGGCGGCCCCTGGGTGCGCCTCGACACCGCCATGTACCGCGGCCTCGAGGTCGGGCTCGAGTACGACCCCATGCTCGGCAAGCTCATCGTGTGGGGCGCCGATCGCGATCAGGCGATCCGGCGCATGATCCGCGCCATCCAGGAGATGAACGTCGGCGGTGTGCACACCGCGCTGCCCGCGGCGCTCCAGGTGCTCGAGCACGAGAAGTTCGTCGAGGGCGACTTCGACACGCACTTCCTCGAGGGGATGGAGATCCGATCGCCCGAGGAGTACGAGGGATTCGCCGCCGTGGCGGCGGCGATCTATCGACACAAGCTGGCGAAGCGCCGCGCCCTCGGCCCCGCCGCCGGCTCCCGCGAGGGGTGGGCCGCGCGCAGCCGCTCCGAGACCACGTCTCTCGTCCAGCGTGCCGGCATGGAGGTGGCGCGATGATCACCTACGTCCAGATCGGCGAGCGCACCTACGAGACGGAGATCACCGAGCACCACGGCGAGCTGCGCGTGACCCTCGACGGCGAGCCCTGCGAGGTGAGCTACGACGAGGTCGACACCTACGGCCAGATCGTCCTCATCCACGGCGGCAAGAGCTACGCGATGTCGATCGAGGGCTCGACCCACGAGGTCGCGGTGACCATCGCGGGCCACCGCTACGACCTCTCCCTGGAGGACGAGCGCGAGCGCGCGGCGAACCTCGCCGCGAAGGCGGCGGCCAAGGGCGGCGGCACGGTCAAGGCCGTCATGCCCGGCGTGGTGGTGGAGCTCCTCGTGGAGCCCGGCCAGGAGGTCAGCGAGGGCGAGCCCCTCCTGATCCTGGAGGCCATGAAGATGCAGAACGAGATCGGCGCGCCCGGCGACGGCGTCGTCAAGGAGCTGCACGCGGAGCCCGGCACCGCGGTGGGGGCGGGCGACAAGCTCGTGACCCTCGTCGGCAAGGACGGATGAGCGGCGGTCGGTGGATCGGGCTGACCGCGCTCCTGCTGGGGGGCGCGGCCTTCGCCTTACATCGGTGCGATCGCGTGGTGCGCGTGCTGTCCTCGGGCGTTGCCCTCGACCGCTCCAGAGGGCTCTTGCGTAAAGGAAATTTCCAGGGAGGCGCAAGCTCCAGCCACGCTCTAACCTCGGTTCGATCCGCTTCCCGTGTCACGGCCTCGAACAGCTCGGCCGTGTACTCGATCGCCGGCTTCACGCGGCGACCGATTCATCCAGCTGCCACCTCTTACTCTCCATGACGTCTCTCCTCCTTCCCCGCCTCGTCATCGAGCGTGTCACTTCCCGACGGTTGCTCGTCCCCGGTCTCTTCGCGATCGCCGCTTCGATCGGTTCGTCATCGGCCGCGGCGCAATCGATCTCGTTCGGCCCGCAGGAGGTGATCACGAACTCGACCCCGAAGGCCAAGTCCGTGTACGCCACGGACCTGGACGGAGACGGCGACGCCGACGTTCTCTCGGCTTCCCAGTTCGACGACAAGATCGCCTGGTACGAGAACCTCGGCGGCGGCTTCTTCGGCGCCCAGCAGGTGATCACGACCTCCGCGGACGGCGCCTTCTCCGTGTACGCCACGGACCTGGACGGAGACGGCGACGCCGACGTGCTCTCGGCTTCGCTCTTCGACGAGAAGATCGCCTGGTACGAGAACCTTGGCGGCGGCTCCTTCGGCGTGCAACGGGTGATCTGGGGCTCGGCGAACTATGCCACCTCCGTGTACGCCACGGACCTTGACGGAGACGGCGACGCCGACGTCCTCTCGGCTTCGGGCTTGGACGCCCTCACCAACGAGAACAAGATCGCCTGGTACGAGAACGTTGGCGGCGCCTTCGGCGATGAACAGGTGATCACGAGGTTCGGAAAGCAGCCCAGGTCCGTGTACGCCACGGACCTGGACGGAGACGGTGACGCCGACGTCCTCTCGGCGTCGAACGACGACAAGATCGCCTGGTACGAGAACCTTGGCGGCGGCTCCTTCGGCCCGCAGGCGGTGATCACGACCTCCGCGGACGGCGCCCGTTGCGTGTACGCCACGGACCTGGACGGAGACGGCGACGCCGACGTCCTCTCGGCTTCCGAAAACGACGCCAAGATCGCGTGGTACGAGAACCTCGGCGGCGGCGCCTTCAGCGTGCAGCAGATCATCACGACCTCTGCGAACGGCGCCGGGTCCGTGTACGCCACGGACCTGGATGGAGACGGCGACGCCGACGTCCTCTCGGCTTCGGCAAGCGACAATACGATCGCCTGGTACGAGAACCTGGGCGGCGGCTCCTTCGGGCCGCAGCAGGTGATCTCGACCGCCGTAGACCGCCCCCGGTCCGTGTATGCCACGGACCTGGACGGAGACGGCGACGCCGACGTCCTCTCGGCTTCCCAAAACGACAACAAGATCGCCTGGTACGAGAACCTGACTCCACTTCCGGTCGCCAACGACGACTGCTCCGGTGCGATCCCGATCGGGATCGGAGAGACGGTCTACAGCAACGTGGGCGCCGGGGACAGCGGCGTCAACATGAGCTGCGTCTCGAACGGCGAGGCGTCCGACGTCTGGTTCAGCTACACCGCGATCGGTGCCTGCTCCGTCACGATCGATCTGTTCGGTAGCTCCTACGACACGGCAGCTGCCGTCTACAGCGGGAACTGCGGAGCGCTGACGCAGGTCGACTGCAACGACGACGGAGGTGCGGTGAAGACGAGCGCGAGCTTCCTGTCCTTCACCGCGACCGCAGGCACGACCTACCTCATCCAGGTCGGCGGCTTCG
>PKCK01000081.1 GCA_002862085.1 Planctomycetota bacterium
CAGGGAAGAGCTCCTCGGAGGGTCCAGCGTGCCGCACACGCGCTGGGCCCTCCATCCTCTCGCCCGTGCCCGGGCGCGAACCGCCGGAGTCAGGCGAGCGTCCGCCTCGCTGCCTCGATGCCCTGGAGCCCCGCCGCTCGCGCGCGCGCGGCGAAGGTCGACGGGTCCCAACCCATGAGGCGTGCGGCGCCGGCCGCGTTCCGACGACCCCGTGACGTCCGCGCCGTCCAGGCGGCAGCCGCCAAATCACGGACGGTCGCCTCGCGCGGCGGAATCCGCTCGCGCCATTCGAGGTCGAGCTCCCTCGCAGCCGCTCCGAGACTCTGCGCGGTGATCGGACCTGCGGCCGCGGCGGACCGCAAGAGACCGGCGAGGCCACGAACGCCTCGCCCCCATCGCTGACGCCAGAGCGCGGCGAGCGCCGCCTCCGGAAGAGGCGGCGTGACGTGACGCCCTTCGATCGCGCGCGTCATGGCCCGCGCCACCGAGGGGATCCAGTGGCGACGCCCCTCCAGCGCCGGCAGGTCCCAGCGAGCATTGGCTCGCGGGCTGCCCTCCTCTTCCGCCTCCCCCCTCGGCCGCGTGATCAGGACGAGCGCGGTGTTCTGCTTCGCTGCTCCGCTCCGCCATCGCTCCGCGACCCCGCGCTCGAGCGTCGAGCGCCCTTCCAGCTCGGAGACGACCACGGTCGCGCCAGGCCGCGTCGCCCGGCCGATGGCACGCCCCAGCGCGGACATGCATGGGTGCGGCGCCACGAGCGTCAGCGGACCACGAGCCCCGAACCAGACGCGCGCCTCGTGCAACGCCGCCGCCGCTGTCATCCTGCCCGCCCCGGGCGGCCCGGCGATCTCGAACACCTGCGCCCCGCTCGCGACGCCTGCCCGCGCCAGCCATTCGACGAACGCCCTTCCGTCCGGCGCTTCGACGTCGACCCCGAATCCGCCGCGCCTGCGGAGCTGCTCGTCGAGCGCCGCCGCGAAGACCTCGTGCGCGGCGCGGCCGAGGCCTCGCTCCCAGCGCTCCACGTTCTCCGGCCGCGCGTCCCCGCGGCGGGTCGACTCGACGACCACCGCCGCGACGGGCACCGCCCCGACCCGGAGCGGGATCGCCGCGCCGGACGAGGATCGCTCGAACAGCGTGTCCGCGCCGCGGTCCGAAGGCTGCCGGTGAGCGCGCGACCGCAGCACCGGTCCGTAGCGAACGGGAGTCCCCTCCCGCAGCGCGCGACTCGCGGGCCACGCCTCACGGTCCCGAAGCCCACCCAGCGCGCCCGCGCCGCCGCTCGAGGCGGGCGCACCGCGCGGCGCGCCACTCGGCGTGAGCAGGGCCCAGCGACGCCTGGCGAGCTTCCCGAGCGCTGACTCGATGGAGCTCCCCCACGCCCGTGCGTCACGGCCCCGCTGCCGGGCGAGGGCCGCCTCCGCGGCGACCGCGAGGGAGGCGATCTGGCACGGCGGCGGCAGCAGGCGATGGTCGAACTCGACCCAGAGCCACCCCCCGATCCCGCCGGCTCCCGGGAGAGGGACGCAGAGAATCGCGCGCGCCGCGGAGGCGGCGCCGCCCAGACAGCTCGCCTCGATGGCGATTCCGTCGCGAGGCCGCATCGCGCCGCGTACGAGAACCGCCGCCTGCGCGCCCGGTCGCGCCCTTCGCAGCGGCCCGGAGACGTCGAGGTGCGCGTCGCGCGCCCGGGCGCTCCACGGCTGAAGAGCCTCCGCGAGTCCAGGAGCGACGTCCGCGCTGATGATGCGTCCCCCGCGCTCCTCGAGCGCGGCGAGCACCACGGCGCGCGCGCCGACGCGCGCGCGCTCGAGCCCCTCCGCGGCGGCCGCGCCATCGAGATCCAGCTCCACCAGGAGCGGAGCTTTGGGTTCACCGCGGAGCGCGCGACCCGCCCAGTCGCCGGGGTCGGCGTCTCCGATCCGGTGGGCGGCCTCGTCGTCGCCGGCTGCCCACCGGAGGAGCGCCCCCGTCGGACCGTCGTGCTCCGGACGTTCCGCGAGGAGCTCCCGCGCGCTGCGCCGATCGCCGCGGTCGAGCGCGAGGGCGAGCCGCTCCTCGAAGGCCGCCGCCGCCAGCCAGACCCCGGGAGGGTCCGTGCGGCGAGCGGCGCCCGCCTCGAGCTCGTCGAGCGCGCGGCGCGCTGCGCTCCAGGCCCCCGACCAGCGCGCGAGACGCGCGGTCCAAAGGTGCCAGCGCTGCTCCGCCAGAGGCCCCGTGTCCTCTGCTCCGCGGCGCGCCGAGGCGATGAGGAGACCAAGGGCGCGCTGCGCCTTCTCGTCGGGCACGGCGCGCGGCGACACGTGGGCCGGCGAGGGAAGGGCGCCGTGAGCGGTCCGAGGCCGAGCGCGTCGCGCGAGGTGCAAGGCGACCTCCTCGAGCCCCGACGCCCCGTCGAGCGCGCGGGCCGGCTCGGGCTCCACGCCGCGCATCACAGCGGAGGACGGCGACCGCGCGCCCATCAGGTCCGCGTCCAGGAGCCGTGCCGCGTGGGCGAGGCCCCGGGCGGTCTCCGCGCGCTCTGGACTCCAGCCGCCGAGGAGCGCTTCGAGAGCGTCTCGGGCGGACGTTCCGTGGCTCGAGTCAACCACGCGCCGCCCCCGCGTCCGCACCAGCGAGCCCCTCGAGGGCGCGTCGCGCGCGGGCGGCGAAGATCAGCGCACTCACCCCCTCACGCGCCGCCGCGCTCTCGAGCGTGCACCCACCTCGCAGCAGCGCGAGGTACGCGCGGCGATCGCTCTCCGCGGCGCGGTTGAACCGCGCGCATCCCTCGCGCAGCAGGGAAGCGTCCAACCCGAGCGGCGCGCCGAGGAGCGCGAAGACATCACGCGCCGCGGGATCCGACCGCTCCTCCCGCCGCTCCACGGCCTCGTCCACGATCTCGTCGGTCAGCGCACGGAGCCAGACCTCCACCGCGTGCGTGCTGCCCGGCATGGGGATCGACGGCGACGGACTGCCGTCCGCCGCGAGGGCGCGCGCGAGGCGGAGGATCAGGCGCCGCTGGAGGTCGTCGAGGTCGAGGAGGAACGAGCGCGCGACGGCGCGCTCGCCACAGAGAGCGCGCAGCCCCAGGGGGTCGGCCTCCGCGAACGCCCGGGCGAGCGCGTCCCTCTCGCGGGTCGCGACGTGCGTCTGCCATCCGGCGGGCAGCGACCAGGCGGCCGGATCGCTGCGGGGGCGCGCGTGGAGGCATCGGGGTTCTCGATCCATGGGCCGTGCTCGTCGATGGAGGAGCCTCGCCGACCCTAGGCGCTCACGATGGATCTCGCTGCACCTCGCCCCGGGCGCGCCTTCGTGCCGCGGCGCACTCACGCGGAACTCAGAATTCCCCTGATCCGCGAACGGTGTCACGACGCGGCGATGTGGAGAACCCCTGGCCTCGCGACCCCGTACGGCTGGCCAACCATGCAAATGACCGAGAGGCGGCCGAACCCGACCCGTTCGTGGGGCCCGAGTCACTACTCTCTTCGGCTCGACTCCCGCTCCCCGATGCACCCGCGGGCTCGACCGCATCATGACCCAAGACCCCAACCCCAACCCTCGTCTGCTCGAAGGCAAGACCGGCGTCATCCTCGGCGTCGCCAACAAGCGCTCCATCGCCTGGGGCTGCGCCCGCTCCCTCGCCGACGCGGGGATGCGACTCGCGTTCACCTACGCCGGTGAGCGCCTCGAGAGCGCGGTCAAGAAGCTCAGCGAGGAGTGCGAGGGCTCGATCTGTCTTCCCTGCGACGTCACGAAGAAGGAGGAGATCGAGGACACCTTCGCCGCGATCGGCGAGGAGTTCGGCGGCCTCGACTCGCTCGTCCACGCGATCGCCTACGCGAAGCGTGAGGAGCTGCAGGGTGACTTCTTCAACACGTCGAAGGAGGGCTACATGATCGCCCACGAGGTCTCCGCGTACTCGCTCACCGCGGTGACACGCGCAGCCCTGCCGCTGATGGAGGACCGTGAGGGCTCGATCGTGACCCTCAGCTACATCGGAGCCGAGCGCGTCGTGCCCAACTACAACGTGATGGGCATCGCCAAGGCAGCCCTCGAGGCCTCCGTGCGCTACCTCGCCAACGACGTCGGCCCGCGTGGGATCCGCGTCAACGCGATCAGCGCCGGCCCGATCCGCACCCTCTCCGCAGCCGGCATCCGGGACTTCAACTCGATCCTCGATCAGATCGCCGAGAAGTCCCCCCTGCGCCGGAACGTCACGGCCGAGGAGGTCGGCGACGCCTGTCTCTTCCTCGTGGGGCCCCACTCCCGAGGGATCACGGGTACGACCCTCCACGTGGACGGCGGCTACCACATGATGGGCGTCTGACCTCCGGGTCGGAACCCGGCGAGACCACCCCTTGCATCCGATCCTCACCCGTCGAGGAACCCGGGGCCCCTTACCCTCTGCGGCCGCCCGTCCATGAGCGCAGCAAGCCAACAGAACTCCAGACCGATGCTCTCCTTCCTCCTCGCGCCCCTCCTGGCCGCCCCTCTCTCCGCCGCCTGCAGCGAGGCGGAGCCCGTTGATCCGACCGCCGGCTTCGTACCCGCACAGCAAGGCGAGGACCCCGAGATCCCCGAGTGCGACGGCGAGGAGTTCAACACGCCCTCCGGCCTGAAGTACTGCTACCTCGCGCGCGGCAACGGCGAGGACCACCCCGGCATGGGCGACACCGTGCGCGTCGACTACACGGGCTGGACCCTCGATGGGAAGAGCTTCGACTCCTCGCGCATCCCGCGGTTCCCGGGCCGGAAGGTGGAGCCCGCCGAGTTCCAGCTCGGCATGCTCATCGACGGCTGGAACGAGATGCTCACGCTGATGGTCCCCGGCGACCGCGTGCTCGTCACGATCCCCTCCGACCTCGCCTACGGCGAAAAGGGCAGCCCCCCCAACATCGGTCCGAACGCGGCCCTCGTGTTCGACATGGAGCTCCACGCCGTGCTCGACAGCGCGCCCTCCTTCGTCGCGTGGCCCGCGGCGGAGTCCGAGGAGGCGGCGAGCATCGAGAAGCTCGACGCCGGCGTCGAGCTGCGCGTCCTCGAGGCCGGGACCGGCGAGCCGGTCTCGGACGAGCGCGTGGCGATGATGAAGAGCTCTTGCTGGACCGAATCCGGCAAGTTCGCCTTCGTCCACAGCTTCGTCCAGCAGCCGCAGATGGTGGCCACTTGGCGCACGCTCGGCGCCACGGGGCAGCCCCTGCCCTTCATGCGCAGCCTCCTCCCCTATGCGAAGGCCGGCGCTCGCCTCCAGGTGCGCGTGCCCTCCAGCCTCGGGCTCAAGTCACGCTTCCCGATCGACACGATCCCCGACGGCGCGAACGAGATCTGGATGATCGAGTTCCCCACAGTCGACGCCTATCCGATGCCCGAGTTCCGCATCCCGGCCGACGAGGAGCTCACCACCACCGCGAGCGGTCTCAAGTACGCCGTGGTCCGCGAGGGCAGCGGCCGCGCCCCGAAGGCGTCCAACACCGTCCTCGCCCATTACAGCGGCTGGCTCACGGACGGCCGCAGCTTCGACAGCTCCCACAAGCGCGGGGCGCCCGCGGCGTTCCCCTTGAGGCGCGTCGTGCCCGGCTGGACCGAGGGTCTGCAGCTCCTGAAGGAGGGCGGCGCCGCCATCTTCGTGATCCCGGCCGAGCTGGGCTACGGCAACCGCAGCACGGGCATCATCACGCCCGGCTCGACCCTCGTGTTCTACGTCGACCTGCTCGCGGTCCAGTGAGCCTCTCCGGTGGGAGCCACGCCCGCTGACGACGGGGGAGCGCGACGGGTCCAGCCCGCGCGCTTCCCCCTCGACGACAAGCGCGTCTACGACGCCTACGTGGCGGGCCGCCAGTCCGCAGCCATGTGCGTCGCGGTGCGCGCGGGCCTGTTCGACTGGCTCGCGAGCGAGGGAGCCGGGGCGAGCCTCGAGGCCGTCGCCGCGCGGACCGGCTGGAGCGAGCGCGGAACGCGCTCCATGGTCTCCGCGCTGTGCGCCATGGGGCTCATCGTGCGCGGCGACGACGGCCTGCGCGTGAGCGCGGACGCGGCCGCCTACCTCACCCGAGGGACCCCGGGCTCCCTCTGGGGCCTCGTGGACATGGAGGTCGACCACTTCCTGTCGCCCCGCGCCCTCATGGACGCCCTGGAGAAGGACGACTCGAGCGTCTACGGCGAGGCCGACCCGTGGGAAGCGCACGACGAGGACCCCAAGCGGGCGCGGGCGTTTACCGCGGCCATGCACAGCGTCTCGGAGCGGCCCGCCGCGGGCGTCGCCGAGTTCGTGGACCTCGGCGACGTGAAGAGCCTGCTCGACGTCGGCGGGGGGAGCGGTGCGCTCTCCATCGCGCTCTGCGGCGCGAACCCGGCGCTGCGCGCGACCATCTTCGACATCGCGGCGGTCGAGCCCCTCGCCCGCGAGTACATCGAAGACGCCGGCCTCTCCGATCGGATCGGCGTCGAGGTCGGGGACATGTTCGGCCCGCCCCTTCCGCGGGGATACGACGCGGTCCTCTACTCCCAGATCCTCCACGACTGGGGCTTCGAGAGGGGCGCCGAGCTGCTCGCGCGCGCCTTCGCCGCGCTCCCCCCCGGCGGCCAGGTCCTCCTCCACGAGAAGCTCGTGGAGGACGACGCCGATGCGCCCCTGGCGAACGCCCTCGTCCACCTGGACATGCTCGTGTGGACCGAGGGTCAGCAGTACCGACTCCTGGAGCTGGCCGAGCTCTTGACCGCGGCTGGCTTCGAGGGCGTCGAGCGCGTCCGGACCGCCGGCTACTGGAGCCTCGTCAGGGCCCGGCGACCGCGCTGACCCCGGGCCGTCGTCAGGAGCACCAGGCGAGCGCCGCGGCGTCCCGGAAGCGCAGGGGCAGCTCCGCGCTCTTCGTGATCCCGATCCGGGGTCCGACCTCGACGGCTGAGGGCGCGGCGGACCGGTCGATCAGCTGGATCCGCCCGCCGGCGAGGAGCGCGCCGCCGTCGTCCTCCCGCTCGATGCCGAGGGCCTGAGCGAGGCGGCCGGGGCCGCGGCAAAGATCGCGGTCACCGACGCGATCGCCGCGGCGGCTCCGCATCGCCTCCAGCCCCTCGAGCGGCTCCAGCGCGCGGATCAGGACGGCCTCTCCCTCGCCCGCAGCGCCCGTCACCACGTTGAAGCACAGGTGCATGCCGTAGATCAGGTAGACGTAGCCCGCGCCCGCGGCCTCGAACATCGAGGCGTTGCGGCGCGTCGGCCCGCGCGCCGAGTGGGACGCCGCGTCGCCCTCCGCGAGGTACGCCTCGGTCTCGACGATGCGGCCACGCGCCAGCGCACCGCCGATGCGGGTCACCACCTCGACCCCGAGCAGACGCGGCGCTGCGGCCTGCGCTCCGCTCTTCAGGGCGTCGAGGAGCTCCGCGCTCACGCCTGCCCCTCGAGCTCCTTCTTGAAGATCATGAGGTGCTGGAAACCGCGCAGGAAGAAGTTCCCCTCCGCCGCGGCCCGGTGGAACGCGGGCTTCTCCAGCTTGCGGTTCCCGCGGACGACGCTCACGTGATCGATGGGGCGCAGCCCGCGCCCGAGCAGATGCGCGCCGAGCTGGATACCGATGGGCGCGAAGCCCTTCTTCTTCTCGAAGCTGTCGCTGACGTAGACCGCGAGATAGCGCCGATCCCCGAGGACACGGATCGCCTCGTCGAGGGCCGCGTACATCGCTTCGAAGTAGCCGCCGTCTCCGAACGCGCTCTGCTTGCCGATGCAGCGCGGGTCGTCGGAGTACTCGATGTGCGTCGAGTACGGCGGATCCATGAACACGAAGTCCGCCTCGCCGTCCTGCAGGGGGAGATCCCGCGCGTCGGCGGCGTGTACGTCGTCGCGGAGGGGCCGCAGGTCGTAGCCGAGGGGGCGCCGCTTCAGGTCCCGCGCCACGTCCACCGTGGTCCCTCCCCCGCAGAAGGGATCGACGACGAGGTCGCCTTCGCGCGTGTAGCGCGTGAGCACGTTCCAGATGACCCACGCCGGGGTCCGCCCCTCGTAGCCGGGCGTCCCCATGGGAGTGTCCGTGTACTGCTGGGACGGGTAGTACCAGAGGGTCGTCGTCTGCAGCCTGATGGGCGGCCGCTGTGGCCGCCCGTACCCCCCGCGGCGGGGCGCGCCGCGCCTGGTTCCGCGCCTCGTCATGGCGGGATGGTAGCCGCGGCGGCGCGGGACGCGGCAGAAGGCGAGAACTCCAGCTGGAGAAGCGCTCCTCGTGGAGGCCGCCCCTCGACCGCTACCATCGTCCCGTGAGCCAGAAGACCGAGCTTCGCCTCCCCGTCCCCCACCAGGGCGTGGAGCACGTCCACGCCGTCCTCGACGCACCCGAGGAGGGCGCGCCGCGGGGGGCCTTCGTCCTCGCGCACGGATCCGGAGCGCCGCTCTGCTCCGACTTCCTCGAGGCTGTCGCGCCCGCCATCGCGGACTCCGCGGGACTCGCGGTGCTCCGCTTCAACTACGGCTACGCGGAGCTGATGATCCGCAGCGGCAAACCCCGCCCGCCGGAGCGGCGTCCTGCGCTCGAGGTCGTCCACCGCGCCGCCATCGCCCACGCCAGGAGCGTCCTTCCCGATCTCCCGGTGATCCTGGGGGGCAAGTCCCTCGGCGGTCGCATCGCCAGCCTCATGGTCGCCGAGGGCGAGCCGACCGCCGGCCTGTGCTTCCTCGGCTACCCGCTCCATCCTCCCGGGAAGAAGGATCGTCTGCGCACGGACCATTTCCCCGACCTCGACGTCCCCGCGCTGTTCGTCCAGGGCACCCGCGATCCGCTCTGTGACCTCACCCTCCTCGAAGCAGCGCTGCCGTCCTTCGCGGGCCGCCCGACGGTGTGCGTGATCGAGGACGGTGATCACTCGTTCAACGTGCTCAAGCGAAGCGGCCGCGCTCCCTCCGAGGTCATCGGGGAGATCGCAGCCGCTGTGGCCACCTGGGCCGACGGGGCGCTTTGAAGCCCGCGGCCCTCAGCCCTCCGCGCTCGCGGGACGCAGCTCGCGGGGCGCGAGCGGAAGAGCGTCGCCCTCGCTGAGCTGGTGCCGCTCGGTCGCCAGGGTGAGCTCCAAGGGCTGCTCGGAGCAGGGCCCGGGCGCCGGGACCGCGTCGGTTCGGTGGGCTGCCTGATCGGGCCCGTTCCCCTCACCGCCCGTGCTCTGGACGAACGCCTGCACGGTGAACGCCGTCGCGCCGAGCACCATGCCCACGGCGGCGAGCAGGCGCCCTGCGGAGGGACTCTGGGATGCGGACCGGGCTTCTGTGGAGGCTGTCGTCATGGATCTTCGGAGCGGGCCGGGCAGCAGACCATTCGTCGGGGAATGCGTCCTGGAGGACCCTCGCCCCTCTCCTTTCTTCCGTGACAAGGCAGCCGACCTTCCGCGGTTTCTCCGGGGGAGCCCCAAAAACCCCTCCTGAAGGCTCCGAAAGGATCCGGGAGCCCAAAACGGGGCACTGGGTCGCACGCCTCCGTCGCACCGGGATTTCCGCGGATCAGGCCCGCGCGAGCCAGGCTTCCCAGGCCTCGAAGGCCACCGGGCGCCCCAGGAAATCCGCGGCCATGGCCTCGGCGTCCCGGGCGCCGCCAGGCGCGAGCACCGCCTCGCGATAGCGCCGCGCCCGCTCGGCGTCCATGAGGTCGCCGTCGAAGGCCCCGAAGAAGTCCTTCGCGATGACCAGCGACCACATGTACGTGTAGTAGCTCGCGGAGTACCCGTGGAGATGGCCGAAGGCGCACTCCATCGCGGTCCCGGGCACGCGCTCGAAGAAGGTCATCTCCTTCTGCAGGCGCTCCAGGAGGTCGCCCGCCGAGATCGAGGACGGGTCGCGGTCGTAGAGCGACAGCGCGAACATCGCGTAGAGCATCTGCCCCATGACGCCGAGGCCCTTGCCGTACTCCTCGGCGGCCCGCAGCTGATCGACGAGCGCGTCCGGGATCGGCTCACCCGTCTCGTGATGCGTGGCGAAGCGCTGGAGCACGCCTGCGCTCCACGCCCACTCCTCGTAGAGCTGCGAGGGCACCTCGACGAAGTCCCACTCGCAGCCGATCCCTGCGAAGCGGCCCCAGGGCTGCACGGCGAAGAGGTGGTGCAGGAGGTGGCCGAACTCGTGGAAGATGGTCGTGACCTGATCGTGCAGGAGGAGCGCGGGGTCACCGTCCTTGGGCTCGGGGAAGTTGCAGACGAGCGCCGCCTGGGGCAGCGCCTCGCCGCGCACACCGCCGACGAGGTTGAACATCGCCGCGTGCTTGTACTTGCCCTCGCGCGGGAACATGTCGAGGTAGAAGCGCGCCGTGAGCTCGCCGCTCTCGAACACGTCGTAGCACTCGACCGACGCGTGCCAGACCGGCTCGCTCTCGTTGCGACGGACCTCGACGCCGTAGAGCGCCTCGGTCGTGGCGAGCACCCCCTCGATGACCTTGCGGTAGCCGAAGTAGGGGCGCACCGACTGGCTGTCGAACTGGAAGCGGCTCTTCTTGACCCGCTCCATCAGATGGCGCGACTGCCAGGGCTCGATCCGCTCCGCCTCGGGATCCGTCGTGCGGAGCTCCGCCAGCAGCTCTGCGAGCTCCTTCTCCCCGAAAGGCCGCGCCCGCTTCGCCACCGACTCGATGAACTCCCGCGCCGCGTCGGCGGTGCGGATCATCTTGTCCTCGCAGACCCAGTGGGCCCAGTGCTCGTAGCCGAGCTTGACCGCCAGCTCGTGCCGCGTCGCGAGCAGGTCCGCGAGGACCTCCTGGTTCTCCGGGTAGGCGCGCGTGTGGAACTCCATGAAGAGATCCCGCCGCACGTCGTCGCGCTGGGCGTAGAGAAGGACGGGGAGGAAGTCCGTGGGGTCGGTCGAGAGGGTGACAGAGCCGTCCTCGTCCTCGGGGTGGGCGTCGAGGAAGTCCTGGGGCAGCCCGGAGAGCGCCGCGTGGCCCTCCTCGAGGCGCAGGCTCCGGCCGCCCGCCATGATGTTGCGATCGAAGGCCTGGCCCACCAGGGTCAGCTTCTCCTGGAGCGCCTTGATCTCGGCGCGTCCGGCCTCGTCCTGGTCGACGCCGCTGCGCCGGAAGTCCCGCAGGGTGTGCTCGACGAAGCGCGCGAGCCCCTCGTCGGCGCCGGCGGGGAGCTCGAGGCGCGCGAAGGCCTCGTAGGCCTCGCGATCGAGGCCGAGGGTCGTGGAGAACGTGGAGATGGCCTGGCTCACTTCCTCTGCGCAGGAGCGCACGGCCTTGTCAGGGTGCACCGCCATGAAGAGCTCGGAGAAGCCATGGACGTCGCCGAGGGCACGGCCGATGGCGTCGTAGGTGCGAGCCACGGTCTCGGGCGCCGCCGCGACGGGAAGACCATGGAGCTCGTCCAGCTTCGCCTTCGCCTCGGCGAGCTGGCAGTCGAGGAGCTGGCGGAGCGAGTCGGCGGTGTGATTGGTCATGGCGATTGTGCGGGCACGAGGCCCGCGAGCGAGTCCGCGCGGTCGGCGGGACCTGCGGTGGAGAGTCCGGGCGCCCCCGGAGCCGATCAGCGCCTCGAGCGCTCGACGTAGCGCACGACGCGCTCGTGCTGGCGGTGGAAGTCGTGCTCCACGTCCCCCATCGGAGCCTTGAAGTAGCAGGCGAGGTGCTCGAGCACCCCCGCCTCTCCGCGGCGCGCGGCGTGATCCGCCAGCCGCGCCAGGTCGATCACGAGGGGCGCGGCCAGGGCCGAGTCGCACCCCGACCACGTGAACTGCATGGACATCTTGGCGCCGAGGAAACCCTCGAAGTGGATGAAGTCCCAGGCCGTCTTCCAGTCCCCCAGCGACGGCACGTAGTCGATCCCGACCTTCGTGTGCAGCTCGCCGGAGTCGTCGCCGAGGAGCGAGCGCAACGCATCGTCCTTCGTCCGCAGCTTGCCCGACTTGTGCGCGGGGTCACGAAGGACCTCGCCGTCACGGTTCCCGAGCATGTTGTAGCCCTGCCAGGCGAGGACCCGCAGGGCGCGTGCGCGGAACATCGGCGCGAGGACCGTCTTCACCAGGGTCTCGCCCGTCTTCCCGTCGTTGCCGGCCACCGGGACGCCGCGTGCCTCCGCCAGCTCCAGCAGCGCCGGCACCGAGGCGCCGAGGCTCGGCGTGAAGTTCACGAAGGGCCGTCCGCTCGCGATGGCGGCGTAGGCGTACAGCAGCGAAGCGGGCTGCGACGTCCCCGCGTCGAGGGCGGCCTCGAAGGCCGCCGCGCTGTCCCAGGCCTCCTGGCGAGTGATCTCCCCCTCGACGCTCGCGACGAACACGACCACCACCCGTGCCAGCCCGTTGCGCTCCTGGAAGTCGTCGAGGTCCCGGGCGATCGCCGCGATCTGCTCTCGCGGCGACCGGCTGCCGCGGTCGGCGGCGCGCGGGTCGAGGTCGGCGAAGCCCGTCTCGGGAGCGTCGAGGATCCCCGGGCGCAGCTCGGCCTCGTAGCGCGCGGCGTCGTCGCTCACCGCCGCCACGAGGTCGGCCGGCAGGATGCCCGCCGCCACCAGCTCGCCCGCGGAGGTCGAGAGGTCGCGCGTGCAGATGTCGTGGCCGCCGAGCACGATGTCCTCGGGCTCCACGAGGTCCAGCTCCGACAGGGGCGGCGCCGCGCTCGGCAGCCCGACGGGCGGGACGAGGCCGCGACGCAGGCCGGCGACGCCGTAGGCCACGCACGTGGCGATGGCGCCGCGGGCGCCGACGAGCCAGAGACCGGTCCGCTCACGCCCCTCCTGGGGGGCGGCTCCGTTGCTTGTCTGAGGGGGCGTTTCCAAAACGAGGGGCAGGATTGTGGGCGAGCGATCTGGGGCTGGAAGCAAAATCCCGCGCGGGCGGGGCCAGGAGCCCCGCGATGATCGGTCTGGAGGCTCTGACCGGTCCTCAGCGGCCATCCACGGGACCGCGCGCGAGCCAGCGGCGCACGAGGCCATCGTCGCGATCGGTCCACCAGCGGGCGCTGGCAGCGCTGCGCGGGGGCGGCGGAGCGACCGGCGGGATCTCGCCTGCGACGGGCTCCATCGCAGCGCCAGGACTGCCAGGGGCCGCGTCCACTCCGGCGATCGCCTCCGAGCCCTGGCGGGTCTCCCCGCTCGCCCCGGAACCGTCTCCCGTCCCCCGATCAGGGCTCGACTGCGCTCCGCCGGGACCGCCAGCTCCCTCCTCGGGCGCGGGCCCGGCGCTCCCCCTCTCCACCGCCGCTTCCGGGTCCGACGGCGACCGACCGTCGGAGGCGGAGTCCGCGGCCGATCCGACGCCGAGGACCTCGGCGCGGAGAGCGAGTTCGCGCAGCTCGCGGGCCGCGTCGGAGCCGGCCGGCAGCTCCGCCGCGAGGTCCTCGAGGGTCTCCGAGACGACGTCCATCGCATCGCCTGCGCCGCCACCGTCCGACGACGCGTCGCGCGCCGTCGCGAGGGCCGCGCCGAGGGCTGCGAGCTCCTCCTCACCGAGCGCGCCGACGTGGGCGGAGAGCGCACGCTCCACGCCGCTCGCCACGCCGCGCACCCGGCGAAGCTCCAGGTCCGCGCGCACGCCGCGGGCGTCCGCTGCCGCCACGGTCTGCAACAGCGCCACCGCCGCGATCAGCGGGACCGCGAGGAAACCAGCGTAGTGCGGAACGACCACCTGCTTCGCGAGGCTCCAGCACTCTCTGTCGACGATCCGCTCCGCCCCCAGCTCCGCCATCGGATTCTCCGGCCTCGCGGCGTTCTCGTAGGCCGCGAGCAGAGCGCCCTCGAGATCGAGCCCGCGATCGAGACGGCGCGCGATGCTCGCCTCCTCGACGCGCACCGCCGCGATCCAGGCCGCGCCCGCGAGCGTCCCGACGAGCGCAGCGAGCGCGACGCCCTCCAGATCTCGAAGCCCGTGACCGGCGCCGATCACCAGCGCCAGCGTCACGAGCGACGCCCCGAGCCCGCAGCACACCGCCCGGGCCTGGACCGCCTGTCGCGCGGCCCTCGCCAGCGCGCGCACCCGTCCACGCACTCTACGCGTCGCTCGCTCCACGACGTGCGGTCTCAGCGCCCCTCGGCCGGCTGGCGCGCGGGTTCGGGAGCGAGGGGGAGGGCGTCACGCAGGGAGTCGGGAACACGCTCGAGCGGCGAGGCGCTCGCGATCAGCAGGACAGGCGCCCCGGGCTCCGGCATGAGCCAGCCGTTGGGGATCCACGCCGTCTGCGAGACACACTCGGGGATCGCCGTCGTCAGGAGCGTGTCGCCCTGGGAGAAGAAAGACACGCACATGAGGTTACCGGTGGCCTTCGCCGCGAAGCGCTCGGGCCCGCCTTCGTGCTCGGACTCGACCATCCGCGAGCCGAGCCAGACGAGGCCGTGACGACGCATCGTGCGATCGCGCTCGAGATCGATCACCAGATCCTCGAGACGGTGGAAGTGAACGGACTCCGCCGGGAAAGCTGCGGTCTTCTCGTCGAACGCGCCGGCCGCCTCCCGCCAGGCCGCGTGGAGGTAGACCGGCTTGCCGGAAGGGATCTCGACGTCGTGGGTCGGCGCGCCGGCCCGCACCTCCTCGCGGGAGGGAGGGGGGTCGATCGCCTCGAAGGTCACGTTCTCGCCAGGCTCAGCGCCCGCGGCGAGGAAGGCAGCGCTCAGCACCTCGGCGTCGGTCTCCGTCACGAAGAGCGCCTCGTGCACGGCGCCGTGCGGATTGACGAGCAGGTACTCGAGGGCGTCGTGCCGGACCTCGACGCGGGCGGGGAAGGCCAAGAGGCCGGCGTCTCGCTCGACGAGGACCCCGGCGCGAGCGAATGCCGCGGTCAGAGCCGCCTCGGCCTCGTCCTGGATGACGGCCGAGCGCTCCACCGGTACGGGACCGGCGAGGGCGAGGGTCGCCGCGGCGGCTCCTGCGAGGACGGTCACGAGGACGCCGGTGGCGCCGAGGCGGCACCTCGTGGCGATCTGGTTCTGGCTGGCACGGTCCATGGACCGTGAAACGTAGCCGACGTGGCCCCGGTTCACACAGAATGCACCGTCCGGCTCCGCCGCGCCCTCGATGCTCGACCACTGGACCCTCGCTCTGCTGCTCATCGCCTTGGAGACCGCGGGAGTGGTCTCGGTGCTCCACGTGCTGATGCGCGGTCCCACGCCCCAGGGCGTGCTCGCGTGGTCCTTCTTCCTGCTGGTGCTCCCGATCTTCGCGGTCCCCCTCTACTGGATCTTCGGGCCGCACAAGTACGACGGGTACATCGACGCTCGACGCACCACGGCCGCGCCGTTCCACGGCGTGGTCGAGACCCTGCGCGAGGAGGCGGTGCCGATGATCGTGGAGCGAGACGAGGAGGCGCCGCTCATCGTCGCCCTCGAGCGGCTCGTCCGGCTGCCACTGACCAGCGGCAACCGCGCCGAGCTGCTCGTCGACGGCGAGGCCACGCGCGCCGCGATCTTCGAGGCCATCGACGCCGCGCGGCAGACCGTCCTGCTGCAGTTCTTCATCGTCCGCGACGACGGCTTCGGCCAGGGCCTCAGCGCCCGGCTTGAGGCCGCGCGCGCGCGCGGCGTCCGCGTGTGCTTCATCTACGACGAGATCGGAAGCCACGGCCTGACACGGCGCTTCATCCGCCGCCTGCGGAGCGCGGGCGTCCAGATCCAGCCCTTCGGCGCCTCGCGTCGCTCTCATCGCTTCCAGCTCAACTTCCGCAATCACCGCAAGGTCGTGGTCATCGACGGGGCGCTCGGCTTCGTGGGCGGCCTGAACATCGGCGACGAGTATCTCGGCCTCGATCCCGAGCTCTCTCCCTGGCGCGACACCTTCGTGCGCGTGCGCGGCCCGGTCGTGGCCGCGCTCCAGCTCTCCTTCCTGGAGGACTGGCACTGGGCGACCGACCAGGTCCCCGACTGGCCCTGGCCCGTTCTCGCCGCGCCGGACGCGACGGAGGACGGCCGCGCGGGCCACGCCATCGCGCTCCCCACCGGTCCCGCCGACCCCTTCGAGACCTGCAGCCTCGCCTTCGTCGCCCTCATCGACGCCGCCGAGGATCGGCTCTGGATCGCGACGCCCTACTTCGTCTTCGACGCGCAGATCATGGCGGCCTTGCAGCTCGCCGCGCTGCGAGGCGTGGACGTGCGCGTGCTGGTGCCCGAGCGCGCGGATCACGCCATGGCGTACTACGCGGGATGGTCCTACCACAGCCGCGTCCTCGAGTCGGGGTGCCGGATCTTCCGCTACACGAACGGCTTCATGCACCAGAAGGTGCTGCTGGTGGACGACCGGTGGGCGATGGTCGGGACGAAGAACCTCGACAACCGCTCGATGCGGCTGAACTTCGAGATCTCGCTGCTGGTCGAGTGCCCGGTCTTCGCCGGCGAGGTGGAGGACATGCTCCAGCGGGACTTCGAGGCATCGGGAGAGGTCACACGCGAGCGCCTGGCGGGGCTGAGCCCGTGGTTCCGCCTCAAGGCCCGCGCAGCGCGCCTGTTCGCACCGATCCTGTAAGCCGAGAACGGAGTGAGACGTGGGCGGGGTGCGGCCCGGGCGGCGCCGCGTATCCTGCGCGGACCGCCTCAGCCATGAAGAAGCTCCTCCTCCACACCCTCGCCCTGCTCTCCGCCCCGGGAGCCCTCGCCCAGGACGCCGCCCCGGCGGCGCTGCCCGACGACCTCCCGCCCGGCCTCGTCATCGAGGACGGCGCCGCCCAGCCGGCGAGCGCCTTCAGCGGGCGCCGCAACAGGATCCAGGAGGCGCTCTGGGTCGAGACCGAGTTCGACTCCGACGGCGACGGCTCCAGGGACCGCGTGTACGTCGACGTCACCCGCCCGAAGGTCACGGAGGGCGGCGCGGTCAAGGTCGCCGCGATCTACGAGACCAGCCCGTACTACTGGGGCGTCGCCGGCTTCGGCACGGACTTCTTCTGGGACCCGCGCCACGAGCTGGGCGGCCAGCCCCCCGAGCGCCCCGACGCGCCGAACATCGGCCCGCAGAAGGAGCGCATGCTCAACTCGTCGAGCTACATCGGCACGTTCGTGCGCCGCGGTTTCGCGGTGGTCCACTCCGCGTCGCCCGGCACCGGACCAAGCCAGGGCTGCCCCACCATCGGCGGCCAGAACGAGTCCCTCGCGCCCAAGGCCGTGATCGACTGGATGTGCGGCCGCGCGAAGGGCTTCGACGCGCCGGTCGGCGGCGAAGAGGTCGTCTGCGACTGGTGCAACGGCAAGATCGGGATGATCGGTACGTCCTACAACGGCACCCTCCCCGTCGCCGCTGCGACGACGGGCGTGGAGGGCCTCGAGACGATCGTCCCCGTCGCGCCGAACACGTCCTACTACCACTACTACCGCTCCAACGGCCTCGTCCGTCACCCCGGTGGCTACATGGGCGAGGACATCGACGTGCTCTACGACTTCGTGCATTCCGGCGCCGAGGACCGCCGGCCGTGGTGCAACGAGAACGTGCGCGAGAAGATCCTCGAGGCGAACCTCGACCGCGTGACCGGTGACTACAGCGATTGGTGGGCGGCGCGTGACTACGTCAACCAGCTGGAGAAGGTCCGTTGCTCGGTCTTGATGGCCCATGGCTTCAACGACTGGAACGTGATGCCGGAGCACAGCGTCCGCGTGCGGGAGGCGCTCAAGGCCAAGGGGATCGAGACGATCTGCTACTACCACCAGGGCGGCCACGGCGGCGATCCGCCCATGGACCTCCTGGTCCGCTGGTTCACGCGCTACCTCTACGGCGTCGAGAACGGCGTGGAGGACGGGCCGCGCGCTTACATCGTGCGCGAGGGCGACAAGCGGTCGGCCCCCACCGCTTACGCGGACTGGCCCAACCCCGCGGCTGCGGACGTGACGCTCTTCCCCGCGGGCCCCGGCAATCAGGTCGGCCAGCTCGTCGAGGCGGGTCCCGTGAGCGGCCGCCAGCCGGTCATCGACGACGTGTCCATCACCGGCGCCGCGCTCGCTTCCGCTGGCGCCAGCGACCACCGCCTGCTCTTCGCGACCCCCGAACTCCAGGCCCCGGTGCACCTCTCGGGGACCTACCGGGTCACCCTGCGCTTGGCCGCCGACAAACCGGCGGCCAACCTGAGCGTCTGGCTCGTGTCCCTCCCCTGGATCGACGGCGCGACGATCAACGAGAACATCATCAGCCGCGGCTGGGCCGACCCGCAGAACGCCGAGTCGATCCGAACGTCGAAGCCCCTCGAGCCGAACGGCTTCGTCGACCTCGCCTTCGACCTCCAGCCCGACGATCAGGTGATCCCCGTCGGCGCCCGGATCGGCCTGATGGTCTTCTCCAGCGACGCCGACTTCACCCTCAAGCCGGAGAAGGGGACCCGCCTCCTGTTCGACCTCGAGGGGTGCTCGATCACCCTCCCGGTCGTCGGCGGCGCGCTCGCCTGGCGCGCCGCCACGGAGCTCTGAGGAGCGGAGAGCTCCGCTCGTTCGAGGGCGCGGATCGAGGCCGGCCCGGCGCCACCTTCGAAGGTGGAGCCGGGCCGGCTTCTTCATCGCGGCCGCTGCGAGGCGCGGCGCCGCTGCGGGATGCGGAGCTCAGCGCTTCGTCGCGCGGGGCTCCTTCGCCTCGAGGCGGAGCAGCTCCACCATCGCCCCGCCCATGGCGAGGCCGACGTCCATGTAGGTCCGCGCGTCTCCGCCGTAGTGGCCGTTCGACGCGCCGCCCTGGCTGAGGGGGTGGGTGTAGACCGCGCGCACGTCGTCCTTCAGCGCGGGGTGCGCCTGGCTCCTCCCGTCGACGGCCAGCATCGCCGCGAGGATCTGCCCCTCCACGCCGTTCGCGCCTTCCTCGGTCTGGCCGAGGCTGGCGCACACGAACTTCGCCTCAGGCGCCTCGAAGTCGGCGCGCAGGGCCTCGATCAAGCGCAGGAGGTTCCGCTCGTACATGGCGGCGTGCCCGCGGTCGTAGCGGTCCTTGTCACCCTGCCACCAGAAGAAGCCGGCGACCTCGAAGCGCGTCGCGCCCGGGTAGTAGGTGGAGAGCTCCTCGAGGACCTTCTTCGCGTTCGCCACGTCGTCGTCGTACTGCTTGCCCGCGTACCAGCCGATCTTCTTCGGCTCCGTTCCCTTCTCCCAGCGGTGCGGCGATTCACCGGAGCCCGCGTAGACCCAGGTCTTGCCGCCGTCCTCGAACTCGTAGCCGGGGCTCCCCGGCGGGAGCAGGTCCCAGCCGAGGCTGCGGTTCCCGATGCAGCTCTTCAGGATCAGCACGGGCTCCTCGAGCGCGTGGCCGAGCTGGTGGCCGATGCCCACCTCGGGCCCGATCTTCTTGCCCTCGACCGTGAGCCAGTCGTTGGCGTGCACGCGCATCCCGCCGCCGCGGGCCACCATCACGCGGACGTTGCGCACGTCCTTGCGCGTGGTCCAGGCCCCTTCGTCGTCCACGAGGAAGGGATAGCGCGACTGCTCACGCACCGCGTGCTCCAGGGTCCCGGGCTTCTCGCCGGCGACCTTGCCGAAGCCGAGCATGTTCGACTGCCCGAGGAGCACGAACACCTTGACCGGCTTCCCCATGTCAGCGGGCCGGCCATCGGGATCGGGGAGCTCGCCGCCCGGCGGGCGGACGAACGACGCGGCGAGGAGGAGCGAGGTGGCGAGGGTGCAGGTCATGGGGTGCCGATCGGGGTCCGGGCACGGCGGGGATCCGCTCGCAGCAGCTAGGCCAGCGGGCGGTGAACGCGGCGAGCACGCGGTCGAAGGCAGGCTCGAAGCGCCCGCGGTCGGCCTCGGGTCACGTCCCCGGGGTCCTCGTCCGGCGCGCCGAGGGAGCACTCCGACGCGTCGCGCAGCGTCTCCCACCGCGGGAGGGCGTACGCATCACCGTCAGCGGCTCGCAAACGCCGGTGGGAGTGACCCTCTTCGAGCGCTCCTTCGAGCGCCTCCACCATCAGAGTTCGAACGTGACGCCGACGCGCTCGAGGTCGTCCTTGACGAGCTCGGCGATCGCGCGCGCGAAGGCGCGGATCTCGTACTGCGCGTCGGGCTTGAGCCGCTGGTCCAGGAAGTGGAGCACTCCCTGGAGCGAAACCGTCCAGTAGGCCTGACTGTAGAGGCTCTGGGGCAGGATCATCCGCGCGATCTCCTTGGCGACGCCTCGCTCGATGCGCGCCTCGTAGCGCTCGAAGGCCTCGCGGCACTCCGCCAGCATCACGTCGCGCTCGCCCTCGTGATCGAAGTCCGGCGGCAGGTCGAAGGAGGCCTGCTTGTTGCCGTGGGGCGGGTTCGCACGCATCACGCTGGGGACGTAGAACTCCGGCGTCCACTTGACGTAGCGACCCGAGACCTCGTTCCAGGAGCAGCCCTTGTCGGTGTCGAACATCATGTCGAACACCTCGAGCGAGACCTCCTCACCCTCGACCTCGTAGGTGCGCCAGCCGCTCCCCACCTGGTACTTGAAGGCCTGGCGGAAGACGAACAGCGGAGCCTTCCAGTGGAAGGTGTAGAAGCTGTGCCGGTACGGCGAGGTGTGGCCGTGCTCCCACAGGAACGAGCAGAGCTTCTTGTCGCGCTCGTCGAAGCCCTCCTTCTGCTTGTCGTAGGAGATCCGCGCGCTGTTGACGACTTTCAGCGCGGGGTCCTGCGCCATCCGGTCCACCAGCGCGACGAAACCGATGTTGTCCCCCAGGGCGTCGATGGCGCCCTCCGGTTGATCGATCGCTGTCACGGCCATCGAGGCATTCTAGCGACCAGGAAGCCCGGACCCTCCGCCTGCGCCCCGGTTCCGTGGGCGGCTCCTGAGCACACCCCTCGATGCTCTCAGGGGCGCGTCGGCAGAGCGCGCAGCCAGATCGCCCGCTCCGCGGCGAAGCCCGGCCGTCCCTGGAGCGCCGCCGCCGTGACCCGGACCAGCACGGGCCCCGCCTCCGCCGTCTCGCCCTCGAGGGCGCCGACGACCTGCTGTCGCACCCGCCCCGTCCAGAGATCCAGGCAGAGCCCTCGCGCCGCCCGCCAGCGCTCGGCCTCCGGGAGCTCGCCGGCCAGCGCCAGCCAACCGGCGGCGCGCGCGCGTTCCCACCCGCGCCCCGGTCGCTCGCCTCCGAGTCCGAAGAGCCCGACCTCGATCAGCGTCGGCGCCACCGCTGCCCCCCTGGCTCCGCGACCGAGGGAGACGAGGACGCGCCCGTCGATGCCGGACCACCCCGGCGTCGCCTCGAGCACCGCAGGGCCGAGGCCGACCGCGGCGAGGGTCGTGAAGGCCTCCACCTCCGCAGCCCACCGGAAATCCACGCGCAGGAGTTCACGGCCCTCGAGCCGCGCCGCGAGATCCCCGCGCGCCGCGGCCAGCGGGCGCGCGAGAACGGCGACGAGTACGGCGCGGCCAGCGGGCCCCACCCGACGCTCGGACTCCTGACCGGCGCCGGTCCGACGAAGGTCCGCCGCGAGCCCGCGCGCGCACGACTGCAGCAGCCCCCCGCGCAGCGCCACCAGCGCCTCGCGGAGGTCCGGCGCCGGGGCGGCGGCGATACGGCCGTCGCAGCGAACGAGGAACTGCGCCCCCACCTCGAGGGCCTCCGCGCCGTCGTCCGCGCGGCGCACCGCCACCTCGCGGGCGAGCTCGAAGACCTCCTCGTCCGCGGCGGGGCGGTCGATCGCCATGCGGAGGATCGAATCCAACGGACGCCAGCGCCCTCTCGCCGCCGCGAGTTCGATGGCGGCCCGGGCCTCGGGCGTCGCGCCCGTGCGCAGCTGGGCGGCGATCAACCCGTCGAGCCCGGGCACGAGACGGCCGGCCGGCACCAGCGAGAGCGCGCGCAGGATCCGCAGGCGCAGCGTGCCGTCGACGCCGCTGAAGTCCCGGAGCAGTGCCTCCCCCGCCGCCGTCGCCAGCTCGGGCTCCGCCCCGTGGGCGAGGATCTGCAGGCCGGCCTCGACGCGCACCCGCCGTGGAACACCGGCGTCGAGCAGGTCCGCCATCTCCTCGCTGCTGACGCGCGCCAGCTCGAGCACGGCGCGCTTGGGGAACTTGGGCCGCGCGTCGCCGCGCGCCTCGTCCCCGTGCAAAAGGTCCATCGTGCGGCGCAGTCCGTCGGCGAGGAGCTCGACGGTGGCCCCGTCCGGCGACCGCCCGAGCGCTCGCGCGAGCTGCGACGCCACGCCGTCGTGGGCCAGCGCCTCCGGATAGCTCGGCGCCGTCACCAGCGCGTCGAGCGCGCGGGACAGGACCCCACGGAGCGCGGCCTGGACCTCCGCATCGTCCTCGAACAGCCCGCACAGTTCGATCACCGACGGATCGGGCGCGCGGCTCGCCAGCAGGAGCTCGAGCAGGTCGTCCCTGAAGAGCGGTGACCGACGCTCCCGCGTCAGCCTCCTCAGGAGGTCGAGCTGGCGCCGCTCCCCGACGTCCGCTGCCGCGCGCCAGGAGTCGAGCAACGCACCGTCGGCCTCCGGGGCGTGCGTGGAGATCCAGTCGAAGGCCCGCGGGACCAGATCATCGTCCCCGCTCGCCAGCGCGCGCAGCACGACGCCGAGGAGCTCGCGCTCATCCCCGTACGCGAAGCGCCGACCGGCGATGTAGAGCGCCGTCATCGCGAGGTCCTCGTCGCCACGCTCGACGCAGGCCAGGAGTCCCGCTGGCGGGAGCGGCGATGCCGTCCCGTCGACGGCCTCCAACGCGTCCACCCGCTCCGGCTCCTCGGCCGAGAGGACCGCGGCGAGCCCCTCCAGGGGGTCGAGCATCCGCAGCCCTGCCCCGGACGCGGGCGAGGTGAGCAGCGCGCGCGCCACCTCGTCGATGGCCTCCGCCGAGCCGAGGGCGCGCGACGCGCGGCGCGCCTGCAGCTCCTCCGCCGCGATGCGGACGAGCTCCACCTGATCCTCGTCGAGCTCGGGGGCCAGCCGCGCCCAGGCGGGAGCCGCGACGGCGATCCGCGGCTCGGCGCGGGCCGCGCCCACCAGCTGCATCAACGCGGAAGGGAGGCCGTACGAGCCGACAGCGCCGATCGCCTCCCGGTCGAAGGGCAGCGGGAGCACCGCGGGCATCCACTCCTCCCAGGACGCATCGAGCGTGCTTCCCCCCAGCGTCCGCAGCCGCTCCAGGGCCGCGGCCGTTCCGCCGTGCAGCCCGATGCGCGTCAAGAGTTCGACGAGAGCGCTCGCAGCGATGGGCGGGCGCTCGAGCTCGAGGACACGGCGTGCGAACACGCCGCGGAACGCGGGGTCATCGAGGAGTGCGCGGGCGAGACGGTCGAGCGCGGCTTCACGCCACGCGAGGTGAGGCGCGTCGAGGGCGGCGAGGAGCCTCTCGGTGAGGCGGCCCGGATCGGGCTCGACGAGGATCCGAAGGGCGGGCCCGCCCACCTCGCGGCGCGCAGGGCTGAACCCGTCGCCGTGCAGGCCGCCTGCGCGATACACCGCGTCCAGCGCAGCGAACTCCCGGGCCCAGTCGGGACCGCCGATCGAGAGGAGAGCGCCCTCCGCAGCCGCGGTCGTGACGCCCTCGAGCCCGCGCTCCGCGGCCAGGGCGCGCAGCGCGAGCTCGCGGTCCACGGCGAGCTCCTGAGCAGCGATCGCGGCCGGCGCAGCGATCGCGCCGACGAGGAGGGTCAGCAGGAGCCGCTTCACAGGACCTCGACCCGCCCCACCTCGATCCCCGCCCAGTTGCGCAGCACCGACGCGCGGAAGCGCTCGAGGGCTCTCGCACCCGCGTCGTCGATGAGTTCGAAGCGCCGGAGGAGCTCGACGACGACGGCGTGGAGCCCGCGCAGCCCGCCGTCGTCCATCTTCACGGCGAGGGCCACGTCCTCGCCCGGCACGCCGACGGCGTAGATCGCCTCCGCGCCGATCTTCGGGAAGAGCCGCCCCCCGGAGGCGCGCACGATGGCGGTGCAGAGGCGCCTGTGCTCTCCCGCGAGGAGGACGGGGTGCGCCGCGACGGCCCGCTGGATCCGCTCCGCAGCAGTCCGGCGCTCGGGCGCCAGGCCGTCCGGATTCGTGACGCGCGCGAAGCCGAGGGCCAGCGCGCTGAGGGGCGTGCGGAAGGTCGGCGCGGAGCAGCCGTCGACGGCGACCCCGAGCTCCTCCGGCGTGCGGTCCGTCATGTCCGCCACGGCCGCCCTGACGAGCGTCTGACCGGGAGAGTCGAACTCGAGGTAGCTCGCGGGATCCGCGCCGAGGAAGCGGGTGAGGGCCAGGAACCCCGCGTGCTTGCCCGAGCAGTTGTTGTGGATCCGACCCGGCTCGTGACCGCTCTCCTGGAGCGCGCGGCGCGCGGCCGGGTCGCCCGGCGGCTGTGGCCCGCATCCCAGGTGCTCCTCGGCCAGTTCGAGCCGGCCGAGCAGGCCTCGGGCCGTGCGGACGTGGGCGTCCTCGGCGTTGTGGCTCGAGACGGCGAGGCAGAGCTCCTCGTCGGTCAGGCCGATCCTGTCGGCGGCGCCGGTCTCGAGCAGGGGGAGCACCTGGAGGCACTTGACCGAGCTCCGCGCGAAGAAGGGGTGATCCACGGCGCCCGCGGACTCCAGCACGTTCCCCGCCGTGTCGACGAGGCAGAAGGCACCGCGGTGGACGGACTCCACGCCGTCCCCGCGCCAGGCCCGGACCAGGACGGGGTTGTCGGGGTAGGCGCTGCCGCTCGCCTCGGGAGGAGCCGTCATCGAAGAGATTCTAGGGAGCGCGCGGGGCGTCGCTGCAGGGGTCCCGGCGGTCCGCACCGCTCGCCGTGAACGCCGGGGCCCCTGGCGCGGTACCCTTCCCGCGATGTCCGCACCCGAGACACGACCGGAGGTGCAGCTGCGCGTGGCCCGCGTGGTCCTGCGCGAGCGCTCGCCCCAGCAGTGGGTCTTCCTCCAGGAGGCTCACCCGCGCGAGGGCGC
Organism: Planctomycetota bacterium; assembly: GCA_002862085.1. Lineage (GTDB taxonomy): Bacteria > Planctomycetota > UBA1135 > UBA1135 > Saltatorellus. The sequence continues at coordinate 24,711 of PKCK01000081.1, forward strand.
CGAGCCCCGCGGCTTCCCGATCGTGATCGGCTCCGGGGAGGCCTTCGAGATCCATCGGGTCCTCCACAGCGAGGACACGCCCCGGCCCCTCACCCACGAGCTCGCCGGACATCTCGTGGACGCCCTCGGCTCGCGGTTGGTCGGCGTCGACATCGTCGACCTGCGCTCGAACACCTTCTACGCGCAGCTCCGGCTGGAGGCCCCCCGTACAGCGGCGGGCGACACCAACGACCCGACCGGCGCGGAGGAGATCCTCGTGGACGCGCGCCCGAGCGACGCCCTCGCCCTCGCCTTGCGTGTGGGCGCTCCGATCCGCGTCCCGGAGGCGCTCCTCGAGGAGGTGCGCACCGACGACGCCACCGACCCGCTCCCCGGAACGGACGGCGACGCGGACGAGGGCGAGACCTTCGGGCCCGAGGACCCCTTCCCCGACCTTTGACGGACGAGGGAACGAACGCGGGCCGGGCGCGGATCCGGGCGGCGGCCCTGCTGCTCCTCATCGTGGTCCCGGGCTTCCTGCGCCTGTGGCCCGTGGGACACGGCGCGCCCCGGACGGAGTACGTGCCGGACACGCACGTCGTTCGCAACGCGCTCCACATGGCGAAGGACCGCGACCTGGTCCCGCCCGGCGGCGCCTACTCGACCTATCCCTACCTGCTGGCCTACACCCTCGTGCCCGTCTACGCGGCGGACTTCGTCGCGGGCAAGGTCACCGGCGAGTGGAGCGACGGCGCCGGCTACGGCGATCATCTGCGCGAACGCCCGTGGCGCGCGCACCGGCTGGCGCGGATCGTCTTCGCGATCATCGCCTCCCTCACGCCGCTCCTCGTCTTCCTCGCGGCGCGGGCAGCGGGCCTCGGCGCCGGGGCCTGGGTCGCCGGATGGCTGACGGCGACCTGCTTGCTCCACGTCCAGCTCTCCGTCCAGGAGCGGCCATGGGGTCCGATGATGGCCCCCCTCGCGGCGAGCCTGTGGGCGGCGATCGTGCACGTCCGCACGGGTCGGCGCCGCGCGCTCGTCCTCTCGGGCGTGGCCGCCGGCGTGGCGGGCGCGATGCACCAGGGCGGCATGCCCTTCCTCGGCCTCGCCGGGCTCGCGTGGGCCCTCGCCCCGCGGGACCTCGTCGGGCCGCTCACCGCGCGCATCGTCGGCGGCGTGCTCACCGTCGCCGCGTTCGCCGCCGTGGTCCTCCTCCTCGGCCATCCCTACGTGCTGGTCCACGGCCGTCCGGAGACCGCCGCCGCGGGCGCGGAGTTCGTGAAGCAGGGAATGACGACCATCCAGATCGGCAACCAGCAGCTCCAGCTCTGGATCCGCTGGGCGTCCTTCCCGGCGCTCGCGCGCGCCTTCGCGGGATACGACCCCGTGATCCTCGCCCTCGGTCTCGTGGGCGCCGCGGCCGCGTTCCGCCAGCGCGTCATGATCCCCGCGCTCGTCTTCGTCCTCGGTTGGGGCGCGTTCTTCATGACGAACGGGGGCGAGCACACGCGCTACCTCCTTCCCATGGCCGTCCTGCTCGCGCTCCCGGCGGGCTTCGCCGTCGAGCGCTTCGCCACCTCGACGCCGCTCCGGATCGCCGCGGGTGTGCTCCTGCTCCTCCCCCTCGTCCAGGCGCTGCGCCTCGGAACGATCCTGCGCCAGCCCGACACCCGCGCCGCGGCGGAGGAGCTGCTCGCCGAGCTGCCCGAGGGCGCCCGGGTGGCCATCGACGTCTACGGCCCGATCGTCGAGCAGACGCGTGCGGGGCTCGAGACGACGGACCGCCTGCGCGACCTCTACGCACGCGAGGCCTTCCGCGCCGGCCAGCTCTTGGCGGGAACGGCCCGGACCCCGGGCGTCGACGCCTTCCGCATCGAGGACGCGATGCTCTTCGATCCCCGCCACCGCGGCTCCGAGGTGCGCCAGCTGCCCCCGCGCCTCGACGGGAGCGCGCGCCCCCCGCTGCCCGAGACCCAGGACGCCGGCGAGGTCCTCGCCGCCCTCGGCGCGACCCACGTCCTGCTCGTGGATCGCACGCCGGACGACGGCCGGCCGCCGCTCCTGATCGATCCCGAGCCCTCGCTCCCGAACGAGTTCGACGGCCCCGGCGCGCCGCCCGTCCCGAAGCTCGGCCCCCTCGCGGTGGGCCCGGCCCTCTGGCGCCTGCACCCGGCCTGGTCCGACCCGGCGACGCCCGACGCCGCCGCGGCCCGCGACGGCCACCTCCCGGCGACCCTGGCCTTCCCGCTGGTCGACCTGTGGCGCGTCCAGCGACCCGGCCCCGCGCTCTCGCTGCACGCGCTCAGTCGCTAACATCCGCCCACGCGCCCACCGGACGGCGCGCCGCGGAGGTGTGGCAGAGTCTGGCTGAATGCACCGGTTTTGAAAACCGACGTGGGGCAACCCACCGGGGGTTCGAATCCCTCCGCCTCCGCCACTCCCTCTTCGGAGAGCGCGACCCTCAGTCGACGTCGAGGAGCTGGACCGCTCCGGAGGGCGTGACCGCCACGACCTGCGCGGTCACGCGGTCCGGCTCGAGCCCGAGGAGTGATTCGACGGCGCTGCGGTAGGCGCCGAGCTGCTGGCGCGAGCGCGCGACGAGGGCGGCGGCGTCGAGCTCCTCGACGACCTTGAAGTCGAGGATCGTGGCGGCGACGGCGCGCCCCTCCTCCAACCGGAGGACGAGGCGGTCGATCGCGCCGCGCATGCGGCGCGGGCCGCCGTCGAGGTCGGTCATCTCCACGTCGAAGGCGCGCTCGCGCTCGAGGCGCCAGTCGCCCGGCGGCCGGGTGAGGAGCGAGCGCATGACGTCCGTCTCGAGGGCGGCGCGGTGGATCGCGATGGCCTCGGCCGTGGGCGCGTCCGGGCGGCCGTCCACGCGCGCGCAGGCGGCGCGCAGCTGATCGTCGGAGCGGGGATCCCCCGCCGCCGCGTCCGCCAGCCACTCGATCCCCTCGAGAAGCGCATGGACGAGGCTCCCGCGGCGCGTCCTCCGATCCTCGGAGGCGCCCGGGCCGGTGGGCCGGAGGTGCTGGACCGGGGGCGGGCCGGGCTCGAGGGAGAGGGGGCGCTCCTCCACGACCTCGTCGCTCTTCTCCCGCGCGGCGGCGTTCCCGAAGTCGCCGGTGGAGTCCGGGTGCTCCCAGGCGAGAAGGGGTTCGGAGCCGTCGCCGAGATCGGTCCCGTCCGCGAGCTCGACCGCGAAGAGGCGCGCGAAGCTGAAGGCGTCGCCGCTCATCTGCTCGAAGGGAACGATCATCTCGAGGCCGTGCACCGCGCGGGTCAGGGCCACGTAGAGCGTCGAGAGCGCATCGGTCATCGACCGCTCCTTGGCCCCCTCGAAGAGATCACGGAGCTGGGGATGGTGCTCGCAGAGATCCTTCTTCGGCGTGACCGAGAGCACGTGGGGCGGCGCGGTCTCGTCGGCGCTCTCGCGCAGGATGCCCTTGGGGGTGAGCTCGATCCTCCGGCCGAGGTCCGGGAGCACGACGATGTCGTACTCGAGGCCCTTGGAGGCGTGGATCGTCATCACCTTGACCCGCGCCGCGGACGGGTCGGCGATCGCCTTCGAGCGCACCAGATCGGCGAAGTCCTTGGGCCGGCCGGCGGCGCCGCTCGCCTCCGTGGCCTGCGCCAGCTCGACGAGCTGGTCGAGGCGTCGCGAGTCCCACGCGGCGAGGCCCGGGGCGATGCGCTCCGCCCAGGTCCGGACGAAGGCGCCGAGCCCGCCGTGGGTCAGCTCGGCACGCAGCCGCCGCCCCGCGACCTCCGCGGCGCGCGCGGCCTCCTCGCCCTCGACGTCCAGCTCGGACGCGGAGAGGCCGAGCTCCTCCGCCACCGGTGAGCGCGCCACCTGGAGCCGCGCCACGCCGTCCTCGGGGTGATCCGCGAGGTGGAGGAGCGCGAGCACCCAGGTCACCGCGGCCGTGTCGGTGAGGGGCTTGCCGCCCTCGTCGCTCGCCTCGATCCTCCGCGCGCCGAGGGCGAAGCGCAGGGCCGCGAGCTCCTTCTTCGTGCGCAGGAGCACCCCGATCGACGCCTCGGGGTGCTCGTGGTACAGCTCCTCGATGCGGTCGACCGCGAAGCGCACCGCGCTGTCGAGGTCGCGGTCGCCGTCGCGCTTGCGCGGCGCCAGCCAGAGCCGCGCCGCGCCGGGGAGGTCCGTGAGCGCGGACTCGTGGGGGGCGAAGGACGAGACCCACTCCTCCGTGGCCCGGTGCGCCGCCTCGCGCCCCGCCGAGGTGAACACCACGCGGCGCTCCATCCCGTCGAAGACGCGGTTGACCGCGTCGAGCACGACCGGCGAGGAGCGGTAGCTGCGCTGCAGCGGCTCGCTGACGAGGCCGGGATGCCGCTCCCCCATCCGCCCGAGGAGCCGCGGCTCGCCGCCGCGCCAGCCGTAGATCGACTGCTTGACGTCCCCGACGCAGAAGAAGGTCCGCAGCTCGTCGCCGCCGGCGAGGATCTCCTCGGCGAGGGGCAGGAGCAGCCGCCACTGGCCGGGCGCGGTGTCCTGGAACTCGTCGAGCAGGAGGTGGTCGATACGACCGTCGAGCCGGAAGGTGACGTCGCGCAGCCAGGTGGCGCGCTCGCCGCGCGCCGGGCCGTCGAGGAGCGCGCCCTGGAAGTCGCTGAAGCGCCACGCCGAGAGCTCCGTGCGGAGGGCGCGCTCGGCGCTGTGGTAGCCGGTGAGGAGCCGGCCCGTGGCCGCGTTGCGCTCGCGCAGGTCCTCGACCCGCACCGACGCCAGGAGCTGGTGGAGGATCAGGAGCGCGTCGACGAGGTCGTCGGGGAGCGGCGCCTTGTAGTACTCCGGAACCGGGTCGAGGGCCTTCACGGCGAAGCCCTTGCCCATCGCCTCCTCGAGCGCCGCGCGGTCGAGGTCGAGGTCGAAGCTCTCGAGGGGGTCTTTCAGGGTCTGATGGGCCTTGGCCCAGCGCGAGTCCGGCTTGCCCTTGCTCGTGGTGGGCACCTGGAAGTCCAGCACGGCGCGGATCGCCTCCGAGAGCGCGACGTCGGCCGGCCGCTCGAGCGGAGCGATCCTCCCCCACGCCCCGTCGACGGCCTGCCGGGCCAGCTCGTCGGCGTCCTCGACGACCGTCGCCATCGAAGCCGCCGCGCTCCGCTCGGCCCCGCCGCGGGCGATGCCGCGCAGGAGCTCGAGCTGCTCGTCGTCCTCGGCGACCTCCAGGAGACGCGCGATGGCCTCGAGGGTGAGCGCCTTCTCCTCCACCTCGCTCGTGATCCGCCAGCCCGGCGCGATCTCGAGCTGGTCCCCGAAGAGGCCCGCGAGCCGCACGAAGAAGGCGTCGAGGGTGCGGACCTGGAAGCGGCCGATGCCCCGCAGGAGCCGCGCGAGGACGCCGCGGCAGTGCGCGGTGTTCACGATCTCCGCGCCGCCGGGCACGAGGTCCTCGGCGATGTCGCGGATCTGCGCCCGCGCCTCCTCGCCCGCCTCGCTCTCCTCGGCGGCGTCCGCCACGCGCGCCAGCACGCGGTCGAGGATCTCCCCCGCCGCTTTGCGGGTGAAGGTCGTCGCGAGGACGCGCTCCGGGGGCACGCCGAGCACCAGCAGCGTCGCGAACTGGCCGGCGAGGGCGTAGGTCTTCCCCGTGCCCGCGGAGGCCAAGAGCAGCTTGCGCGCGGCGGGGCCGCCGACCTCGGCGGGCGGCTCCTCGTCGAAGAGTCCAGGGCCGTCGATCACGCGCCCTCCTCCTCGTCGTCGTCCGTGCTCGGCGCCACCACGAGGCCGACGCCGAGCAGCTCCTCCTCGAGGGCTGGCAGCCTGCGCAGCTTGCCGTGTTCAGAGAGCTCGCCCGCGCGCACCGCCCGCACGACGTCCCGCGCCGCGTCGAGCGCCCGGTCGAGCTCGTCGAGGTGCCACCAGGAGCCGCTCAGGACCTCCAGCCCCGCCCGGGTCCCGTCCCCCGGGAGGTTGACGTAGCCGAGCTCCGGGAGCGCCCCGCCAGTGAGTTCCTGGACGAGCAGCGCGTAGAGCGGGAGCTGGAGATCCCTCCAGGCCCCGTCCCTGGTCCGCACGTCCTTCGGCTTCTTCGCCTTGTGGCCGGTCTTGTAGTCGATGACCGACCAGGACCCGTTCGTGTGCCGCTCGATGCGGTCGATCTTGCCCTTGATCCAGACGGGCGCCTCGTCCGCGCCCATGTCCAGCCGCACCATCCCCCGTCGCCGGCCGTCGATCTCCTCGCCCTCGGGCACGTCGAGTCCCGGCGACCACTCCACCGCCTCGATGCTCCACCCTTCTCGCGCGCGACGCGCCTGGAAGGCCGCGAACTCCTGGAAGCGGCGCTCGAGCTGGCGCATCTGGAGCGGGACGGACGCGAGCACGCTGGCGGGGAACCGCTCGGCGCGCGCCCGGTGGAGCCGGTCGACGAGGAAGCCCTCGATCGCCTCCGCGTCGGGCGACGCCTTGAGCGCGCTCCGGCCGAACGCCTCGAGCACGTCGTGGGCGAGGTTGCCGAAGCCCAGCGGGTCCAGCTCCGCGGCCCGGTCGTCCACCGTCTCGAGGCGCAGCTGGCGCCGGAGGTGGAAGAGGATCGGCGACTCCAGGTGCTGCGAGAAGGACGTGACGGTGAAGACCTCGGGCGCCTCCCGCGGCTGGACCACCGGCGGCAGCGTCACGGGCCCCGCGTCCTCGCGCTCGGTCGGCGCGAAGCGCGCCTCCCTCTGGGCGTGACGGACGCGCTCCACGGCCTCCGCCTCGGGCGCCGCGAAGGCGAGGCGGCTCGGGAAGAGCGGGTCGCCGTCGCGCGTGCGCCGTCCGCTGACGAAGTGCACGTCCTTCCCCGACGCGAGCAGACCCGCGAGCAGGTGATGGTCCCGGGCCTGACGCCGCTCGTCGCAGGGGAGCCCGAGCCGCGCGCGGAGCGAGTCCGGCAGGAGCGAGTCCGTGTCCGAGGACTCCGGCACGCGGCCCTCGTTGAAGCCCGTGACGACCGCGAAGGGCGCGTCGTCGAGCAGCAGCTCGAGCCACCCGAGGAGCTCGACCGTCGGCTCGTCCGCGCCGGACGGCGCCGGCGGCACGTCGCCGTCGGCCGCCGCCGCGCGGCGCACGAGGTCGCAGCAGGCCGCCGCCGTGACGCGCCCCGCGAGACGCGGCGGGAGCTCGGGCAGCGCGCGCAGGGCGCCGCGCACCGCGGCCCAGCTGGCGCGCAGGGCCCGGGCGTGCTCGGCGCGCTCCCCCTCGAAGGAGGCGTCGGGGTCCAGCAGCGGGTGCTCGCCGTAGACGCGCTCGAGGAAGGCCGCGAGCTGCTCGACCTGACGCGGGAGCTCGAGGGCCTCCGTCGGCCCGGAGGCCACCAGCCCGCCGAGCAGGCCCCCCAGCGCCTCGAGCAGCTCGCGCGGGTCCGCGCGACGCCGCACCCGCGGCGGGACGTCGGCCGGCCCCTCGACCACGCGGCGCGGCAGCGCGGCGGCGCGGTAGGCGTCGAGGCGCGCGACGGGGTCGTGGTCGAGCTGCGCCGCGAGGACGCGATCGAGGTCCGCATGGCGCAGGAGCGCGGCGAGGTCCTCGAAGGAGCGCGTCCGCAGGAACGCCTCGAGCAGGCTGATCAGCCGCGCGGGCGCGGTCCGGTCGAAGGGGGTGCCCGCCGCGTCGCGCGCCCGGATGCCCGTGGCGGCGAGGCGGCGCTCGAGGTACGGGATCACCTCGTCGTCCGGCACGCCGACGACCAGTTCGTCCGCGCGGGTGGGGCCGCCCTCCCGCGCAGCCAGCGACACAGCGCGCCGCGCCTGCTCGTCCGGGCCGCCCGCGACGTGCCAGCGTTCGAGAGGCAGCGGCACGTCGCGCCGCGCCCACGCCTCGGGGAGCAGCGCGCCCGCGCCGTCGAAGAGAGAGGCCTCGCTCTCCTCCGCGAACACGAGGGCACGCGCCGGCTCACGCAGGGCCGAGAGGGCGGCCCGCAGCATGTCCCCCACCTCGACGACCCCCACCGTCACGACGCGCGCGTCGCGTCGGACAGCGCCCGAGTCGACGGCGGCGCGCCGGCCCTCGTGGGGATCGAGCAGGCCGCACTCGTCGAGGGACACGCGCCACGCGTCCTGCACCTCGGCCAGGGCGCGCCAGCGGCGCACCTCGCTGCCGCTCGCGCCCTCGGCCTCGAGCTGGGCCGCGACGCCCGCGAAGTCGCGGGCCTCCACGGCGAGCTCTGCGTGCACCGATCGGACCTGCTCGGCGAGGCGCCACCACCCGCTCGCGTCGGTGGCGGCGGGCGGGTGGGCCGCGATCGGGCCGAGGGTCGACCAGGGCGCGCCGCGCAGGGCGCGCTCCCAGGCCAGCGTACGCGTCACCCGATCAGCGACGGGGAGGTCGAGCTCCACCAGCTCGTCGACCAGCCGGCCCTGGGTCAGCACCCGCGGCGGGAAGAACCCGGTCCATCCGCGCGCGGCCATGGCGTGAGCGAGGTGCCCGAGCAGCGCACGACCGGCGCGCGCACCGGGCACCGCGACGAGAACATCGCCGAGGTCGAGGGGCCCATCGAGGTCCTCCACCAGGTGCGCCGCCGCGCGAGCCAGCAGCGACCCCCCCGGAGCGGAGCGGCCGAGGAACTCGACGCGGCAGATCGGGGCAGGCATGGACGCGATGGTAGCGACACGAGGCTCGAACTCAGCGCGCCGGCTGGCGCCGCTCAGCGCTCGAGACGTCCGACCTGGAAGGGGTACCGCGAGGCGCCGCCCGCGGGGAGCTCGAGGGTCCAGCCGTAGCCTGCGCGGAGGGCGCGCTCCACGAGCACGTCACGCGGCTCCTCGAGGTCGGAGCCGTCGCGCACGAGCGTGCCGGCGCCGAGGCCCACGCTCGACGGCGCGACGTCGGAGCGCCAGAGCAGGAGCGGGCCGAGCGAGGGGTCGTTCAGGGCGGCGCGCGGGGAGTCCCGGCCCTCGACCGCGACGATGAAGGTCTCGAGGGCCGACGGGTCGAGGGAGCGGTCCGCCGCGGCCTCGGGCGGGTCGGGCGCGAGCGTGCCGGGGTGCGCCGATGCGAGCACCATGCACAGGCCGAGGGCCGCCGCGACGGCCCACGCGGGAGCGCCCCTCGACCGCCGCAGGACGAGCGGCACGAGCAGCGCCGCGAGCAGCATCGCCGCTGGCGGTACGGCCCAAGCGGCCTCGACGCCTCCGAAGCCCGAGAGCAGGGTCAGGCCGAGGCCGACGAAGAGCACGGGCGCGAGTTCGGGCCGGCGCACGGCGGCCCCCCCGCCGAGCAGGAGCGCCGCCGGGAGCGCGACGAGCCAGGAGAGCGCGAGGGGGCTCGACCACTGCGCCGCGCCCAGGAGGGACGCGACCCGCGCGGGGGCGGCCGTCCCGAAGAGGACAGCGCCCGCGAGGAGCGCGGCCGGGATCAGCGCCATGACAGGACGCCGTCCGACGAGGCGCGGCACGAGCGCGAAGGGCGCGAAGGCGAGCCAGCCCGCGCCGAGGAGTGCCAGCGGGAGCCAGGTCACGCCGACCATGCCCATGGGATCCCTCGTCACGAACGGATTCTCCACGGTCGCGGGGAGGAGCACGAGCAGCGCGACCTTGTGGAACGAGGTCACGAACACGGGGAACGAACGCGCGGGGACCGCGCGGCCCTCGGCGTCGCGGAAGGGCAGGAGGAGGCGGGCGAGGAAGGCGAGCTGGAGCAGCGCCACCGGGAGCAGCGCCGCCGCGTCCGAGGCCACCGCCAGCCCCGCCAGGAGCCCGGCGACCCCTCCACGCACGGAGCTCCAGAAGGGCTGGTTGATGCGAGGCTGCATCCAGCCCCGGACGGTCACGAGGAGAGCGCCCGTGAGGAGCAGCGCGACCCAGCCCGCGGCGCTGCCGCTGCCGCGCGCGCTGGCCTCGACGTGGGTCGTCGCGAAGGCCACTCCGAGCCCGGCGACCGCAGCGGCGGCGGAGGCACCGGCGCCCGGCGTCACGAGCGCGGCGAGCAGCGCCGCGAGCAGGGCGGTCAGCGCCGCGAGGAGCGGCGGAGCCGCTGCGACCCAGCGCTCGATACGCGCGCGCTCCTCCGCGCCGGGCGGTGCGGCGGGTACGCGGGCCGACTCGTCGGCGAGGAGGTGCGCGAGGGAGGGCGACGCGCGGCGGTGGACAGCGGTGAGGAAGAGGTCGTATCCGGGGGCCCAGGGGATCGGCGCGCCCAGGTCCTCGTCGGCCGGGGGCGCCCCCTCGGCGAGCAGCGCGGGACCCAGCCCGTCCTCCCGCGCGGCCACCCAACCGTGCCCCTCCACGGCCCGCGCCACGCGAACGGCTCGGTAGAGCGCGTCGGGCTCGACGAGGACCGCCGCCGCGCTCCCGCCGGGGGCCCCGGAAGGATCCGCCACCCTCGCGATCCCCGGGCGGCCCCTGACCACGAACGCGGCCACGGCCGCGGTGGTCGCGATGGCGAGGAGGACGATGCGTGCCTTCGGCCCGTTCATGGGCGCGCCATGCTACGGAGGCCCGCTGGCCGTCGGGTCAGCGTGTACGCAGGAAGCGCTGGCACTCCTCGGCCATGCGCTCGAGCGCCGCGCGTTCCGCGCGGCATCGCTCCCCCACGTCGGGCAGGGGGCGCCACTGGCGGTCGTAGCACTCGACCTCGTCGCCGAAACCGGCGAGGGCCGGAGCCGAGAGCGGCAGGTCGAAGATCCCGGCGTCGGTCCAGAGCCCGATGTCACTCCAGCCGGCCATCACTCGCTCGCGACTCGCCGGTGGGTCGAAGAGGTCCTCGCCCAGGCTGTAGCCCGGGCGCGCGGCCGGGTCCGCGCCGAGCAGCTCGAGGAGCGTGTTCGAGATGTCGAGGTGCGAGGTCGGCCGCGTCTCGTGCCGGGCATCGACCCCCGGTGCGCGCATGATGAATGGAACCTCGACCTGCTCGGGCGAGAAGTTCGAGGTGTGGCCCCAGAAGCCGCACTCGAAGAACTCCTCGCCGTGGTCGCCGGTGACGATGACGATCGTCTCCTCGTCGACGCCCGCGGCCTCGAGCGCGCGCAGGAAGCGCGCCGCGGTGAGGTCGGCGTGGTGGACCGAGTTGCGGTAGGCGTTCTTCACCCGGAGCTGGAGGTCCCCGAGGGCGGGGCCCTCCGTGGTCCGACCGAGCTCGATGTAGTCGAGGGAGTCGATCGCCGGCGCGTAGGGCCCACCGGGGTTGTGGTAGGGCTGGTGCGGCGCATCGATCAGGACGAAGGAGAAGAACGGGCGCGCATCGCGCTCTCGACGGCGACTCGCGAGCCACCCGTCGTAGGCGTCCGCCAGCATCTCGTCCTTCTCGAAGGACACGAGATCGGGCGGGAAGGTGTCGAGGATCGCCTCGTCGGGGATCCCGGCCCAGGCCGTGTCCCTGAACTCGGGGAAGTTCATCGATGCGCTGGAGAACACGCGGATGTCGTAGTCCGCCTCCTGGAGCGCGTCCACCAGCACGGGGGTCGTGCGCTTCTCGAGGGCGGGGAACCAGTACGACCCGTGCAGGCCGTACAGCATCGTGAAGAGCCCATAGCGGGTGCCGTTGCCGCCGGAGAGGTGATCCTCGAAGACCGCCGCGTCTTCCGAGAAGCGGTGGATGTTCGGCGTCAACTCGGGCGTGAACATGTCGCGTCGCCAGGAGTCGAGCACGAGGATCAACACGTTCGGCCGTGGCCCGCCCGCCGGAAGCGTGGGCCGCGTACGCGGCCAGTCGAGTTCCACGTTGTTCGGCAGCAGATCCATCGCGGGCGGCCGCGGGTCGTCACCCTCGATGAGCTGGCCGAGGCGGACCCGCGGGACCGCGGGGATCGGCTGGATGGCCCGCAGCGCCTCACGATTCTGCGCGACGTCCGCGGCGGCGCTCACCGACTGGCTGAACAGGAGCGAGGGGAGGAAGCCGACCAGCGCGACCGTGCGCGGCTGCAGCATCCAGTGGAGTCGCTCGCCCGCGTCGAGCAGGCGCTGGGTCCTGAGCGTGGACCAGACCGCGAAGAGCAGCTGGACGAGCGTCACCGCGCCGATCACCGCCGCGGCGGTGGTCCAGACGTAGGGGCCGAGGATGATCGAGTCGCCGCTGCCCTCGGTGAGCGCGACGTTGAGGACCGCCGTGTCGAAGAAGTGATAGCGCAGCAGGCGGTAGACGATCGTGTCCGTGTAGAGCACCGCGAGGAAGAAGGCGCCGACGAAGCCGCAGGCCAGCGCGGCGAGCCACCAGCGCCTCACCCAGCGCTCGATCGCGAAGAACATCACCCCCGGCACGAGGGCCAGGACCGCCACGGACGAGACGAGCGCCAGGGACACGTAGGCCCGGATCCAGGGGGCGCGGTCGGCGGGGGCGTCGAAGAACCACAGAGAACCCACCAGGGTCCCCGCCAGCACGTTCAGGAGCCACAGGCGGAACAGACCTTCCCGCAGCGCCCTGCGGGAGGGGCTCCAGCGGGATCCTCGCCCCCCCGATCGCACCTGCTCCGTCGTACCCATCGTTCCCACCGACGTCGTTGGGAGCACCGCCCTCGACCTTGCCGGATTGACGCAAGATTGTGCCGGATCGAAGGCGAACCTGACGAACGCTCGATCCGGAGAAGCCGGAGGGGGGGCGCCAGGGGGATTTCAGGGCCTGACGGATCTCGAATGTGGAGGCCCTCCTGACGCCGATTTCCCTGTCGCACCCTCTGGCGACCCGGATGGGGCCGCAGCTATGCTCCTCGCCCTCCCAACCGGGAGACAGCACCCGTCCGGCGCCCACGCGTCGGGCGCGGAACCGCGCGGAGAGATGGCAGAGTGGCCGAATGCGCGGCATTGCTAATGCCGTGGGCCCACTATTCGGGTCCCGAGGGTTCGAATCCCTCTCTCTCCGCCACCCCCGCCCCCTCGGCCGAGTCCGGTCCTGGCATCGGCGTGCCGGCAGCGCATCGGACGCGCGCTGCCCCCGCTGGCGTGGCTGGAACGCGCCCGCCGGATCCGAGCGATCTCACGCGCCCGTGGCCGCTGGTATCCGCTGCGGGTGTCGCGCACACTCGGGCCGATGGATGAGAGCGCAGATCCTGTGGACCGGGGGCGACGCGTCCTCGGCGCGCTCGCGCTGATGGCCTCGGCGCTCGGAGCGTCCTCGTGCATGGGCGATCGCATCCTGCGCATCGAGTCCGACCCGCCCGGAGCCACCGTGCGGCTCGACGATCGGGTCATCGGCGTGACCCCGCTCGACGTCGAGTTCCTGCACTACGGCCAGCGGCGGCTCGCCCTCTACCGAACAGGGTACCGCACCTACTCGGAACCCCTCGCGCTGGACGCACCTTGGTTCGCCCGCTGGCCGATGGACATGCTCACCGAGGTGATCCTGCCCCTCGGGCTGGACGACGTCCGCACGATGCGGATCGACCTCGTCGAGGACACGGGGTCCGAGGCCGCCGTCGCGATCCAGGAGTTCCACGACCACGCCGAGCGCGCCCGCGATGGCGAATCCCTCAAGGGCGTCCCCATCGCTGGCGAGGACGAACCCCACGAGCCCCCGGAGCATTGACCTCGTCCGAAGAGCTCGCGGGGAAACGGGTCGTCGTGCTGGGGCTCGGACTGTTCGGCGGCGGCGCCGGGGCGACTCGCTGGGTCCTCGCCCGCGGAGCCGACGTGACGGTCACCGACCTGCGCGGCGGGGAGGTCCTCGGAGAGCAGGCCGCGGCCCTCGCGGCGTGGGCCGAGGCGAGAGGCGCGGGGGGGAGGCTGCGCTTCGTCCTCGGTCGGCACGAGCGATCCGACGTGGAGGCCGCTGACCTGCTCGTCGTCAACCCAGGGATCCCGCCGCGGGCCGAGATGCTCGAGGTGGCGCGAGCGGCCGCGATCCCACGGACCACGGCGATCTCGCTCCTCCTGGACGCGCTTCCCTGCGCAGCAGCCGGCGTGACGGGCACCAACGGCAAGTCCTCGACGGTGACCTTCCTCGACCAGGCCCTGCGCGCCTCCGGGCGGCGCACCCACCTCGGCGGGAACATCGGCGGCTCACTCCTCGACGGGGCGGAGTCGATGGACGCCGGCGACGACGTGGTCCTGGAGCTCTCCTCGTTCCAGCTCGAGCACATGGCGGCCGGGACACGAGCGGCCTTGCGCGTGGCGGCCATCACGAACATCGAGCGCGATCACCTCGCCTGGCACGGCTCGGTCGACGCCTACCGCATCGCCAAGATGCGAATCCTGGATCTGCTCGAGACCGGAGGGACCGCGATCGTGCCGGCGGGTCCCCTCGCCACGGCCGCGCGCGAGCTGCGGCCCGACGTGACGATCGTCGATCACGGTCGTGGCGGCGCGCTCGAGGTCGAGGACGACGGGCGCGTCTGGCTGAACGGAGAGCAACTCGGCGATCTTCGACACCTCACCGCGCTCGGTGCTTTCCAGCGCGAGAACGCCGCCGTCGCCCTCGCGGCGGCGAGGCGACTCGGGGTGACGGCAGAGGAGGCCGCGTCGTCCGTCGCCCGCTTCCGGGGCCTGCCCCATCGCCTCGAGCCCCTGGGGGTGCGCGACATCGGGCGCGGGCGCATGGATCTCGTCGACAACGGCGTCTCGACGACTCCCGAGTCGACCGTCGCGGCCCTGGAGGCGCTCTCGGGCCGCGCTGCCGCGACGGACCAGCGATTCTTGCTCTGCGGCGGAGCACCGAAGCAGGGTCTCGGCTTCGAAGGCCTCGCGGCGGCTGCTGCGGCCTCGAAGTGGGCCCTGGTCCCTTTCGGCGAAGCCGCCGAAGCGCTGTCCCGGGCCGGGCGGGACGCAGGCGCAGAGGTGGTCCCCGTGGACCCCTGCCCCCCCCATCACGAGGCCGTGGCGGACGCTCTGCGGGGGTCTCTCGGCTCCGCGGCGGGGGCACCCCGGCCGGCCCTCGTGCTCCTCTCTCCCGCCTGCGCGAGCTTCGACGGGTACCCCAACTTCCAGGCGCGAGCCCGGGCCTTCCGCGAGGCTCTGGGGGAGAACGACGCCGAAGGCTCTCTTTCACAGGATTGACCGAGGTCCGACCTGCGCCTAAGACAGGGACGCGGCGACGCGCCCTTCCCTCTCCAATGATCTGTCAGCACTGCAAAAAAGCTCCTGCGACCGTCCGCGTGGACGACGTGAAGGCCTTCGAGCACCACGGCGCGGAGGGGAACGAGGTCGAACAGCACCTCCTCTGCGAAGCCTGCGCCCAGTCGCTCCAGCTACCGACCCTGGGGGTGCCCCAGCACGCCAAGGACGAGGTCTGGAAGCTCCTCCAGAAATCCGCGGCCAGCGCGCGGGAGCGGAAGAGCACCAAGCCGGTCCCCACCTGCGGCGGGTGCGGAATGACGCTGGAGCAGCTCAGGCGCAAGGGCCGCATCGGCTGTGAGGAGTGCTACAGCTCCTTCTCGCAGTACCTCGAGGGCCTGCTCGAGCGCATGCACGGCTCCAGCGAACACCGCGGGCGCACCCCCGGCGTCGACCCGGCCGAGGCCCGGCGAAAACGCGAGATCGAGGAGGCCCGAGTGGCCCTCGAGGAGGCCGTGGCCGCCGAGGAGTTCGAGCGAGCGGCCGAGCTTCGAGACCGCCTTTCGGACCTCTTCGACGACGGCGGCGAGCCTCGCACGCCGGAGGATGGAGGCGCGCAGCTCGCCTGATCGGTCGCCCGCACCGCATATGGCCCTTTTGCGATTTCCTTCGCAAATGTCGCAGGGGCCACCGGCCCTCCCCCCGCTGAGGGACCCAGGGAGGCCTCCCGCTCACGTCCTATTGCTCCCCGGTCAACTCATCGCCCTTGAAGGCCGATGAGTAGGATCCGAAGAGCAGGTGCGCTCTTCACCGACCGTCCCGGACCCTTTTCAACCGCACGCACTCCTTCGGGAGCGCCGCTTCGCCTCTGGCAGGCGCCCCCGACTCCCGGCCCCGCTCTTTCGCGGGACCCATACGGAACCGATTCCACATGTTCGATCGCTTCACGGATCGCGCCAAGAAGGTGATGAACCTCGCCCGCCAGGAGGCGCAGAGGTTCAACCACGAATACCTCGGGACCGAGCACATCCTGCTCGGGCTCGTTCAGGAGGGCAGTGGCGTCGCCGCCAACGTCCTCAAGAACATGGGGATCGACCTGAACAAGATCCGCATGGAGGTGGAGAAGATCGTGAAGACCGGTCCCTCCATGGTGACCATGGGGCAGCTGCCCTTCACCCCGCGCGCGAAGAAGGTCCTCGAGCTCTCCATGGAGGAGGCCGGGAATCTCGGGCACAACTACATCGGGACCGAGCACCTCCTGCTGGGCCTGATCAAGGAGAACGAGGGCATCGCCGCCCAGGTGCTCCTGAACCTCGGCGTCAAGCTCGAGGACGTGCGCGAGGAGGTCCTCGACTTCCTCGGCGCGGACACGAGCGACGAGGAGGACGAGGAAGTCGGCGGCGGCGAGGAAGGCTCTGCCGGTCAGGCCTCCAACTCGAAGTCCAAGACCCCGGCCCTCGACAGCTTCGGCCGCGACCTGACCGAGCTCGCCTCCGAGGGCAAGCTCGACGTCGTCATCGGCCGCGAGCACGAGATCGAGCGCGTGGTCCAGATCCTCTCGCGCCGCACCAAGAACAACCCCGTGCTCCTCGGCGAGCCGGGCGTCGGCAAGACGGCCATCGTCGAGGGCCTCGCCCAGCAGATCATCGACGGCACCGTTCCCGAGATCCTGCGCGGCAAGCGCATCGTCGTCCTCGACCTCGCTCTGATGGTCGCGGGTACGAAGTACCGCGGCCAGTTCGAGGAGCGCATCAAGGCGGTCATGACGGAAGTGCGTCGCGTGAAGGACGTCGTGCTGTTCATCGACGAGCTCCACACGCTGGTCGGCGCGGGGGGCGCGGAGGGTGCGATCGACGCGTCGAACGTGCTGAAGCCGGCGCTCTCCCGCGGCGAGATCCAGTGCATCGGCGCCACGACCCTCGACGAGTACCGCAAGCACATCGAGAAGGACGGCGCGCTGGAGCGTCGCTTCCAGTCGGTGAACGTCGACCCGCCGAGCCCCGAGCAAGCCGTCGCGATCCTCAAGGGCCTCCGCGACCGCTACGAGGCGCACCACCGCGTCAACTACACGGACACGGCGCTGGAGACCGCGGTCGAGCTGTCGACTCGCTACATCAACAACCGCTTCCTCCCGGACAAGGCCATCGACGTGATGGACGAGGCCGGCGCCCGCGTCCGCATCAAGTCCATGGTGCCCCCGCCGGACCTCCGCGAGATCACCGTCGAGATCGAGAAGCTCGACCTCGAGAAGGACGAGGCCGTGGCCTCCCAGGACTTCGAGCGTGCGGCCCAGCTGCGCGACCAGGCCTACCAGCTCAAGAAGAGGAAGGAGCAGGTCCAGGACGACTGGCGCTCCGAGCAGGAGGAGAAGGAGTCCATCGGCGAGGTGGACGTCGACGTCATCCAGGAGACGGTCTCCAAGATGACCGGCATCCCGCTCACGCGTCTCGAGAAGGCGGAGGCCGAGCGCCTCCTCCAGATGGAGAACGAGCTCGGCAGCGTGGTCATCAACCAGAACGACGCGATCAAGGCGATCGCCCGCTCGGTGCGCCGTAGCCGCTCCGGCCTGAAGGACCCGCGCCGGCCCATGGGGACGTTCCTGTTCCTCGGCCCCTCCGGCGTCGGCAAGACCTACCTCTGCAAGCAGCTCGCGAAGTTCATGTTCGGCGACGAGGACGCCGTCATCACCATGGACATGAGCGAGTACATGGAGAAGCACAACGCCTCACGACTCGTCGGCGCGCCTCCGGGCTACGTCGGCTACGAGGAGGGCGGCCAGCTCACCGAGAAGGTGCGCCGCCGGCCCTACAGCGTCGTGCTCCTCGACGAGATCGAGAAGGCACACCCCGACGTCTTCAACATGCTCCTCCAGATCATGGAGGAGGGCCGCCTGACCGACTCCTTCGGTCGCCACGTCGACTTCAAGAACGTCATCCTGATCATGACGAGCAACCTGGGCAGCCACACCATGAAGGCGGGCGCGCAGCTCGGCTTCGGCCGCTTCGACCAGGCCTCGTCGGATCTCGGTGATCGCAAGAAGCGCATGCGCGCCGACGTCATGGTCGAGGTCGAGCGCCACTTCCGTCCCGAGTTCCTCAACCGGGTCGACGAGTGCGTCGTCTTCAACCCGCTGACGAACGACGATCTCAAGCGCATCGTCCACCTCCAGCTGGACGAGGTCCGCGCGCGCCTGGCCGAGCACGAGATCATCGTCGAGCTCACGCACGCCGCGACGGACTTCCTGATCACCAAGGGCTTCCACGAGGACTACGGCGCGCGCCCGCTCCGTCGAGCGATCGAGCGTCACATCGAGGACCCGCTCGCCGAGGAGCTGCTCCGCGGGAAGTTCGAGGACAAGGCCAAGGTCTGGATCGACCGCAGCGAGCATCCCGAGGGCGACGAGGACGCCACGCTCGTCTTCCTCGACGAGGCCCCCATCGTCCGAGAGGCGATGAAGGCAGCCAACGACTGAGTCTCCGCCTGGAGGCACCGCTCGCGCGCCCGCGCCGCTCACCGAAGCGGCGCGGGCGCGCTGTTTTACGGCCGAATCCGCCACGCAGGTGGCCCTCCGAGCAGGACTCCGGAGGGCACGTCCTCGCATCAGGATGCTCCCCGGAGGCCCGCTGCTCGGGAACTCCTGTCGCTGCTCCGGCGCTCTCGGGCGGCTCGAAGTCGAGGGAAGTTGGGATTCCTCACCCAGCATCGAGAGCGGCATGCCCTAACCTCGTGGCGCGAGAGCGTCCCTCGGCCGCCCCCTGTGGCCCGTCCTCTCGAACTTCGAACCCCTGTATCCGACTCCATGGGCAAGCGCCTCTTCGTGGGAAACCTCTCCTACGACACCGATCAACAGACCATCCGCGACGCGTTCAGCGCCGGCGGCCGCACCGTGACCGACGTCCACGTGATGATCGACCGTGACACCGGTCGTCCGCGCGGCTTCGGCTTCGTCGAACTCTCCACCGACGAGGAGGCCCAGGCCGCCATCGAGGACCTCGACGGCACCGACCTGGACGGCCGCACCATCAACGTCAACGAGGCCAAGGAGCGCAAGCCCCGCCGTTGACCATCGGTCCAGGGGAGCAGCGCGCCTCGAGACGCGCTGCTCCAGGACCAGCTCGCACGGACCCCGGCGACGGCGCGTCCGCGAGTTCGGGCTCGATCGAGCCCGACATCGACAGCGGTGATCGCCGCTGCGGCCTCGAGCACGAGGCCACCCCCAGCGTTCCTCGATCGTCCGGACGTGGTGGCTCCCCATGGGGTCGCTTCACGTGGACCGATGGCGCCGGCTGTGCGCCCCCACTCCGGAGCGGCTCCTGTGGAGCTCCGCTCTCTCGCGGGGGGCGACGAGTTCGTGGAGGAACTCCCGAGAGCCTCCACGGTCCATGGGTCGGCGCTCAGCTGCGGCGCCTTCCCTCGTCCCAGCCCGGCAGCGCGACCGCCAGCGCGAGCCGCACGAGCGCGGCGGCCGGGGACAGGAGCACGTGGGCGATGTCCGCGCGCCAGGGTCCGGTGAGCAGACGCGCAGCAGCCGGTCCCGAACGGTCGTAGACCCGGCGGAGCGCGCGGTGCCACGCGGGGCGCATCGCCCTGAGCGCGAGCTCTCCGGCCTTGAAGGTCGCGAGCTGGCGCGTGAGCGAGCCCGATCGCTCCCCCACGAGTTCGCGGTGCCCGCGCGAAGCCGCCGTGGCGACGAAGCAGTCCCCCTCGCTCGGCGGGAGCGCGGCGTAGTCGGCCAGCCCCCGCCGGACGGAGAGAAGGACCCAAACCGGGAAAGCGGTCGCCGCCGTCGCGGAGAGGCCGAGGCTTCCGTCCCTCAGCGCGCGGCCGTGTTCGCGTCCGATGCGCCGCAGGACCGTTGCGCAGCAGAGGGCCAGCATCGCCGGCGACCCCGCGAAGGCCGCGTAGACGGGCCAGAGGAGCAGCATCTGGATCTCCTCTCCGCGGACCATCGCGACGAGGCCCGTGACACCGAGGGAGCCGAGGGCCGCCGCGCGGATCGGCACCACTCCTCGATCCCCGAGGTGCTCCTTCGCGAAGGGCAGGGCGAAGACCGCGAGCGAGGCGCCGAGGGCGGCGAAGCCCCACCACCGCTCCGAGGCGAAGACCACGAGCTGGAACCAGACCCCGCACGCCACGCCGATCCCGAGCGCCGCGCGGAACCAGGGCGAGGGGCGAGTGACAGCCGGCTCCTTTCTCGCGAAGTCCCGCAGGACCGCGGAGAGCCCGATCACGATCAGCGGGAGCATCACGAGGAACGGAGGCCCGCCGAGGAGCATCTGTGCGAGCTCAGGGAACTCGTCGCGCCGGGAGAACGGCTGGAGGCCGCCGCTGATCCCGATCAGCACCGTGAGCCAGGGCGCGACCACTCCCCAGAGGAAGAACCAGCCCCGCGCGGTGCGCGGCGGCTCGTCGTGACCCTCGAAGCTCCCCCCGGGCAGAGGGTCGAAGGAGATCTCCGGATCCGAGGCGTCGGCCCGCTCCGACCCGGCCGGCCCTGCGGCGCCGCCCTGCGATCCGTGGTGGCCGGACGTCTCCATGAGCGGAGCAGATCACACCTCCGCTGGCGCGACAACGGAGAGCCTTCAGGGCGCCGGCGGAGCCAGCCTCAGGCGACGGGATTCGCCAGCACGCCGAGCCCCTCGACCTCGACCTCCATCCGGTCGCCGCTCCGCAGGTACACCGGCGGCTTGCGCGCGAACCCCACGCCGGGGGGCGTGCCCGTGGAGATCAGGTCTCCGGGCTCGAGGGTCACGAAGCTCGAGAGATGAGCGATGAGCTGGGGGACGTTGAAGATGAGCTGGTCGGTGCTCGAGTCCTGGAGCGTCTCGCCGTTCATGCGGAAGGAGATCCGCAGGGCGTGGGGATCGCCGATCTCGTCCCGCGTCGCGATGAAGGGCCCGGCGGGGCAGAAGGTGTCGCAGGACTTGCCGCGCTGCCACTGGCCGTCCTTGAACTGGAAGCCCCGCGCGCTGACGTCGTTGACGTTGCAGTAACCGAGCACGTGCTCCATGGCGCGCTCCTGGGAGACGTGGGTCGCCTCGCGTCCGATCACGACGCCGAGCTCCGCCTCGTAGTCGATCTCGTCGTCCCCCGGCGGCAGGACCACGGGCACGCCCGGGCCGACGACGCAGCTGGAGAACTTGCTGAACACGAGGGGCCACTCGGGCACGTCGAGGCCGCTCTCCTCGGCGTGGTCGCGGTAGTTCAGCCCGATGCAGATGACCTTCCCCGGGCGAGGGATGGGGGCGAGCAGCTCGACCTCGACGGCCGGCACGACCGCGCCTTGGTCCGCCAGCGTCCCGACGCGCTCGGCGTCGAGCTCCGCCACGAGGCGCGCAGCCGCGTGGAAGGGCTCGGCACCGGTGTCGGCCCAGTCGAGGGGCCCTGCGGCGACCGGCAGCCCGGAGCCGCCGTCGTCGAAGTCGAGGATCAGATCGCCCTCGGGAGCGAGTGCGCCGGTGAGCAGCGCCCCGGTGTGAACCGCGTCGTCGCGGACGAAGGTGACGAACTTCATCGGTCGATGTCCGGTCTCAGTGAGCGAGGGAGGAGGTGTGGACGGTGTACTTGGAGAGAGTCTCCTCGTTCAGCTCGAGCCCGACACCGGGCTCCTGGGGCAGCTGGTAGTGGCCGTCGATCACGTCGATGGGCTCGACCCAGATGCCCTTGATGGACTCGTAGCAGTTCTCGAGCATCGGGCAGTGGGGAGTCGCCGCCGCGAGCTGGGCGTGGAGCTTCTGCTGCACGTTGGTGTGCGGGACGATCGGCAGATCGTGCGCTCCGGCGAGCGCGGCGACCTCGAGCCACTCGTCGATCCCCAGGAGCTTCGTCGCGTCCGCCTGGACGATGCCCACGGCCCCCTGTTCGATGTAGTCCCGGAAGGCGTACTTCGTGAAGATCGTCTCCCCCACCGCGACCGGGATCGAGATGGAGCGCTGGAGCTCGGCGTGGGCCTTCACGTTCTCTGGCACCAGCGGCTCCTCGAGCCAGTACACGTCGAAGTCAGCGAGCTTCCCGCCCCAGAAGCGCGCCTGGTTGAGGGTCCACGCGCAGTTCACGTCGGTCATGATCCGGATCTTCGGGCCGACGGCCTCGCGCACCGCGCCGATGCGGTCGTAGTCCTCGCGCGGGTCCTCGCGGCCGAGCTTGATCTTGACCGCGTGGAAGCCGCGATCGACCAGCGCCGTCGCGTCGCGCACGAGATCCTCGACGCTCCAGTCGAGCCAGCCGCCGTCGGTGCTGTAGGCGAGGACCTTGTCACGCGCGGCGCCGAGGTAGTGCCACAGGGGCATGCCGGCGCGCTTGCACTGGACGTCCCAGAGCGCGAACTCGACGGCGGCGATGCCCACGCGCGAGGCGCCCACCCGGCCGACGAAGTGGTTCGTCAGGAAGAGCTCACGGACGACGTCCTTGCGCATCGTCGTGTCCTTGCCGATCAGGACGGGCGCGTAGTTCTCCTCGACCATCACCTGCGCCGCGCGAAGGCCCGGGGTGTAGCTCCAGTTGGTGCCGACGCCGACGATGCCCGCGTCCGTGTGGAGCCGGACCGTCAGGAACTCGACCGCCTCGACGCGGGTCTGGGAGTCGTTGATCTGACGCTGTCCGAGGGGCACGCGCAGGAACGCGGTCTCGACCTTGGTGATGCGGGGCATGGTCCTTCGATGCTGCTGGGAAGAGAGGGTGTGCTCGATCAGGCGTCGAGGTCGGCGACGTGGAGCTCGCTCGCCCCGTGGAGCGCCCGGAAGCGCTCGAAGGTTCGAGCGATGCCGTCGGAGAGGGGCGTGTGCGTGAGTCCGTCGATCGCCCCGCCGAGGGCGTCGCCGTCGATGGCGCCGGGGACGGGCAGCTCGGGCCCTTCGACCGAGACGAGCTCGGCGGCCTCGGGGCACTGGCGCACGAGCTCCTCGCGGAAGGCGGAGACCTCCAGGGACTCGCCCGCGATGTTGAAGACGTGGGCGCCCTCGGGCCCCCCCTCGGCGGCCGCGATGAACGCCTCGGCGCAGTCCGCCGCGTAGAGGAAGTCCGTCCGCCCGCTGAACCCGATGGTGTACGGACGGCCGACGACGGCGGCCTTGATCGCCTTGGTCGGGCCGCTGGTCATTCCCTGGTCCCGGCCGACGCCGTAGACGGTGAGCGGGCGCAACCCGATGCTCGAGGTGCCGTGCTCGAGGAAGGAGACCCGCGCCGTGCCCTCGTTGCAGAGCTTGTAGACCCCGTAGTGGGTGTTCGGGTGCGGCGCCTGCTCCTCGCCCGGCGCCCGTCCGGCCCGGACCTCGTCGTCGCGCTCGTAGACCGCCGCGCTCGAGGCGTAGGCGACGCGGCCGATCCCGCGCCTCGCCGCCTGTTCGAAGACGTTGACCGTGCCGAGCACGTTGACGGTCGCCCCCGCCATGGGATCGGCGCGGCAGAAGGGCACCTGGAGTCCGGCGAGGTGCACCACGTGCTGGACGCTGTGCTCGTCCATGCAGCGCCCGAGCTCGGTGGGATCGGCGATGTCGCCCTGGAAGAAGCCCACGCGCTGGAGGCCCTCGTCCCCCACCAGGTCCCGGATCCGACGGGGCTCGCTGCCGAGGTCGAAGACCACCGGGCGGTCGCCGCGGGCCAGCAGGCGCTCGACGACCCAGGCTCCGATGCAGCCGAGGGCGCCGGTGACGAGGAAGGTGCGGTCGCTCATGGGTGCGCAAGCTAACCGCTCCGAACACGCGGCGCAGGGTCGGGAGGACATCGAGCGGCGACGCGCGCCCGATTCGCCTCGCCGGGGTGCGGCCCGGCATTACGATCGTCGGTGTGAAGGACCTCGGCCCGATCCACCACCCCGTCTCGGGGCTGATCGACCTCCCGTCGACCCCCGAGGAGTGGGCGCCCCACGTCCTCTCCGCCGCGCAGGTCGAGGCCTTCGAGCGGGACGGATTCCTGCTCGGGGTCCGCGTGCTCTCGGACGCGCAGCTCGAAGCCCTCGACGCGGAGCTCGAAGAGCTCATGACGCCCGGGCACGCGGGCCAGGAGCACTTCTACGAGTACCACTCGAACGAGTCCGAGGACCCCGAACGCGTGCTCTTCCACGCCCTCGGAGCATGGCGCGTCCGGCCGGCCTTCCACGACGTGCTCTGGAGCCCGGCGCTGCGCATGGCGGCTTACCAGCTGCTCGGCGCGTCGCCGCGCTTCTTCCACGACCAGCTCTTCGCCAAGCCGGCGCGCACCGGCGGAGTGGTCGCGTGGCACCAGGACTACGCCTACTGGACCTGGACCGCGCCGATGGCCCACCTGACCTGCTGGATGGCGCTCGACGACGTGGACGAGGAGAACGGGTGCCTGCGCTACGTGCGCGGGAGCCATCGCTGGGGACTCCTCGAGCGGCCCGCCCTCGGCGGGGACATGGCCGCGCTCGCGGAGCAGCTCGCCGGTGAGCAGAAGGCCGAGCTCGGCCGCAGCGTGCCCGTCCGGCTGCGCCGGGGCGAGGCGAGCTTCCACCACCCGCTGGTCGTCCACGGGAGCCACGAGAACCGCTCGGGGAGATCGCGGCGCGCGACCCTGGTGAACCTCTTCGCCGACGGGGTGAAGTCGAACATGACCGAGCGCGACTTCCCCGGCACGACGTCGTACCCCCGCGTCGCCCTCGGCGAACCCATGGGCGGCGAGGGCTACCCGCTGCTCCTGGACGAGGGCGCCCTCGGACCGTGGCTGCGCGAGCTGCCGCGCGTCAGCGGCTGAGCCGCCCCGGGAGCCGAGCCTCCCTGGCCGGCCTTGGAGCCAGCAGGGAGCAAACCCGCCGCGGCGCCGGAGCCTCTCGCGCTCTCACGCTCCCAGGTAGATCTTCGCCGCCGTCCCGCCGAAGAGGGCCGCGCGCTCGTCCTCCGAGAGCCCGCTCGCCCAGCGCTCCACCACCCCGTGCACGCGGTCGTAGCTCGCCGCGAGGGTGCACACGGGCCAGTCGCTCCCGAACATGACGCGTCCCGGGCCGAAGGCCTCGAGCGCCGCGTCGAGCACGGGGACGAGGTCGGCCTCGGTCCATCCTCCCCGGTCCGCCTCGGTCACGAGTCCGGAGAGCTTCACCGTGACGTGGTCCATCGCGCCGAGCGCCGCGAGGGCCTTCCCCCACGCCTCCATCCCGGCGCCGCCGGCGATGTCGGGCTTGCCCACGTGATCGAGGACGAGGCGCTGGCCTTCGAGAGCAGCGCAGAGCTCGGCCGCCTCCCGCATCTGGCGACCGAGGATCAGCACGTCGTAGACGAGGCCCGCCGCGCCCACCGCCCGAACGCCGTCTCGGAACTCCTGTCCCTCCATGAACCCGTCCGCCTCGTCCTGCACGACGTGCCGGATCCCCACGAGCCGGGGGTGGGCGAGAGCCGCGATCCGTTCGGCGCGATCCGGCGAGCGCAGGTCGGTCCAGCCCACGACGCCGCGGATCCAGTCGTGATCGTCGGCGAGCCCGAGGAGCCAGCGCGTCTCCTCCTCTCTCTGCTGCGCCTGCACGGCGACGGTGCCGTCGATGCCGTGCGCATCGAGCAGCGGCCGCAGATCGCCGGGGAGGAAGTCGCGCTCCAGCGCGGTCAGACCGTTGTCGACGATCCAGCCGTAGTGCTCCGCCGAGTAGCTCCAGAAGTGCTGGTGGGCATCGATCCGCATGGCGGGAAGGTAGCAGCCTGCGGCGAGTTGCTAGCCTCCTGGCATGCGCATCCACCGATCCGCCCGCGTCTCGGCCGCCCTCGCAGCTCTGCTCCTCCCCGCCCTCGGCGGCTGCTCGGGCGCGGCCGACGACGGCACCCTGGAGATCGCGGTCGTGCCGAAGGGAACGACGAACGAGTACTGGAAGGCGCTCCACGCCGGGGCCGAGGCCGCCGCGCAGGAACTGGGCGTCCGCATCGTGTGGAAGGGCCCGCTCCAGGAGAACGACCGCGAGGCCCAGCAGAAGGTCGTCGAGGACCTCGTCGTGCGCGGCGTCGACGGCCTCGTGCTCGTCCCCCTCGACAGCAAGGCCCTCGTCCCGCCGGTCAAGGAGGCCGACGGCCGCGGGATCCCCGTCGTCGTCGCGGACAGTGACCTCGAGTGGGACGGCCGCGCCAGCTACGTGGCCACCGACAACCGCCGCGGCGGCGAGCTCGCCGCGGAGGCGCTCGCCGACATGCTCGGCGGGATGGGCAAGATCCTCGTCCTGCGTCACATGGAGGGCTCCGCCAGCACCCACGCCCGTGAGGAGGGGTTCCTCGCGAAGATCGCCGAGTCCAGCGGCATCGAGGTGCTCTCCTCGAACCAGTACGCGGGCCCCCAGCCCGAGGGCGCCTACCAGGCGGCCGAGAACCTCCTGAACAGCTTCGCCGAGGTCGACGGCGTCTTCTGCCCCTCCGAACCCAGCGTCTTCGGGATGCTCCGAGCGCTCCAGGACGCCGGGCGCGCCGACGGCCTGCACTTCGTGGGCTTCGACTCCAACGACAAGCTGGTCGAGGCCCTGCGCGAGGGCGAGATCGACGCGCTCGTCCTGCAGAGTCCCGTCCGCATGGGGGAGCTCGCGGTGCGGGCCTGCGTCGAGGCGGCCCGCGGCGGCACGCCCGACGAGGTCATCGACACGGGCGTCACCGTGGTGCGCAGCGCCGAGGTCGACGACCCGGCGGTCCAGGCGCTCCTGAGGCCGGACCTCTCGATCCTCGGACAGTGACCGCGCCGCGCCTGACCATCGCCGGGGCGAGGAAGCGCTTCGGCGGCGTGCGCGCGCTCCGCGGCGTCGACCTCGAGGTGGCCGCCGGGGAGGTCCACGCCCTGCTCGGCGAGAACGGCGCGGGGAAGAGCACGCTGATGAAGGTGCTGAGCGGCGCGGTCCGTCCGGACGAGGGACGCATGACCCTCGACGGCGCGCCCTTCGCGCCCACCGGCCCCCGCGACGCCCGGCGGAGCGGCGTCGCCATGATCTACCAGGAGCTGAACCTCTGCGCCGACCTCACGGTGCTCGAGAACGTGACGCTCGGGGAGGAGACGGCCCGCGCGGGAGTCGTGCAGAGCGCGGGACAGCGCGCGAGGCTCTCCGAGGTGCTCGCGGGCCTCGGCGTCGCGGAGTTCGGCCCGGACACGCCGGTGCGCGACCTGGGGCCGGGCGACCGCCAGCTCGTGGAGATCGCGCGCGCGCTGATGGCCGACGCGCGCGTCGTGGTCTTCGACGAGCCCACGAGCAGCCTCTCCCCCCCCGAGGTGGAGCGCCTGTTCGGCGTGGTCCGGGACCTCGCGTCGCGAGGTGTCACCGCGATATGGATCAGCCACTTCCTGAACGAGGTCGAGGCCGTCTGCGATCGCTTCACGATCCTGCGCGACGGTGAGTCCGTGGGCGGCGGCGCGGTCGCGGAGAGCACTCCCGAGGAGTGGGTCGCGCTCATGTCGCGCCGCGCCGGAGCCGCCCAGGCTGCGCGGGCCCCGCGCTCCTCCGCTGGCCCCGCCGCTCTGGAGCTCGAAGAGCTCTCGGGACCGGACGGGGTCCCCGACCGGGTGACGCTCGGCCTCCACGAGGGAGAGGTCCTCGGCCTCTTCGGGCTCGTCGGCGCGGGCCGGACCGAGCTCCTCCGGGCGATCTTCGGGCTCGACCCGGTCCGCTCCGGCGCGGTCCGTCACCTCGACCACCACGGCCCGCCCCTCTCCCCGCGCCGGTGGCTCGCGCGCGGCGTCGGCCTCCTGAGCGAGGACCGCGCCCTCGAGGGGCTCCACCTCGACCTCTCGCTCGCGGAGAACGTCACCGCCTCCTCCCCGCGCCCCATCGGCCGCCGGGGCGAGGCCTTCGAGCGCTGGCGCGTGGAGCTGGGCGTGCGCGCAGGGGCGTCGAGCGACGCGGCGCGCACCCTCTCGGGCGGCAACCAGCAGAAGCTCGCCATCGCGCGCCTCCTCCACCACGACGTCCGCGTCCTCCTCCTCGACGAGCCGACCCGTGGGATCGACGTCGGCGCGAAGGAGGAGATCTACGCGCTCCTCGACCGTCTCCGCGGCGAGGGCCGCGCCGTCCTCGTGGTCTCCAGCTACGTCCCCGAGCTCCTGCGTGTCTGCGACCGGGTGGGCGTGATGCACCGCGGCCGTCTCGCCGAGATCCGACCCACCGCCGCGTGGGACGAGGAGTCCCTCATCGCCGCCGCGAGCGGCGCGACCCCCGCGGAGGTTCTCCATGGATGACAACGGCTCAGGTCGCCTGGCACGCCTCTTCGACCGCTTCGGCCCCTTCCTGGGGCTCCTCGTCGTCGCCGGCCTCTTCGCCGCCGTCGCCCCGTCGGGCTTCGCCTCGGTCTACAACGCGAAGACGATCCTGACGCAGTCGGTCATCGTCGGCGTCTGCGCCCTCGGCATGACCTTCGTGATCCGCTCCGGCGGCATCGACCTCTCGGTCGGCTCGGCGATCGCCTTCGCGTCGGTGGTGACGGCCCTGACCATGAAGGCCACCAGCTCGGCGGCCGTCGCGACGCTCGCGGGCGTCGCGGCCGGCGCCGCCGTGGGCGCGATCAACGGCGGCCTGATCGCGGGGCTGGCCCTGCCCCCCTTCATCGTCACGCTCGGCACCCTGGGCGCGGCCCGCGGCGCGGCCAAGTGGATCGCCGGTGAGCAGAAGGTCGACGCGCCGAGCGGCTGGTTCGAGCAGGCCATGTCGAAGAGCTCGGACGCTCCCCTCGGCCTCGCCCCCGGCATCTGGCTGATGCTCCTGGGCGCCGTCGCGGCGGCCTTCGTCCTGCGTCGCACGGTCTTCGGCGTCTGGACCACCGCCATCGGCTCGAACGAGCGCGCGGCGCTGCTCTGCGGCGTCCCGGTGCGCCGGACGAAGGTCTGGATCTACGTCCTCATGGGAGCGGCCGCCGGCCTCGCGGGCGTCCTCCAGTTCGGCCGGCTCACCGTCGGCGACCCCACGACCGCGACCGGCAAGGAGCTCGACGTGATCGCCGCCGTCGTGATCGGCGGCGCCTCCCTCTCGGGCGGCTCGGGGACGATCCCGGGCACGCTCGTGGGCGCGCTGCTCATGGCGACCCTCGCGAACGGCTGCAACCTCAGCGGCGTCCCGAACTACGTGCAGGAGATCCTCATCGGCGGGATCATCGTCACCGCGGTGGCCCTCGACCGCCTGCGCAAGGGCGGGGCTCGTGGCTAGGGCCGCGACCCGGTGCCGCGACCAGCCCGTGCGTCGGCCCGGGCAGCGCCAGCGAACAACTTCACGGCCAGGAGACGTCTTCCCGTCCCGAAGAACACTCAAGCGCGTACGTACTGGCACCAGGATTCAGGCACCGATGACGACCATGAAGACGATCCGAGCCGCTCTCCCCCTCCTCCTCCTCGCCGCTTGCAGCACGGCGGCGGAGACCGACGCCGGCGACCCCGCCGGCCCCGGCCTCGCCCGGGCCGTCAGCGACGCACCGGCACCCGGCGACGCACCGGCCGCGCCAGCGGACCTCGCTCCCGTCGAGGCGGCGGCGCCGGCCCCTGCCAGTGCCCCGATCGCCACCGCCGACGAAGAGCCCCCCACGACCCCGACCGCCCCCGAGACCAAGGACCACGTCGCCATGCAGACCTCCAAGAACGTCGGCGCCTACAACGCCCTCAACAAGGACGAGAAGCGCATCATCCTGAAGAAGGGGACGGAGTGGCGCGGCACCGGCGCGCTCCTGAACAACAAGGCCGAGGGCACGTACATCTGCCGCCAGTGCAACGCGGCGCTGTACCGCTCGACCGACAAGTTCGAGAGCCACTGCGGCTGGCCGAGCTTCGACGACGAGATCGAGGGCGCGGTGCGCCGCGAGACGGACGCGGACGGTCGGCGCACCGAGATCCTCTGCATGAACTGCGGCGGCCACCTCGGTCACGTCTTCCTCGGCGAGCGCTTCACGGAGAAGAACACGCGGCACTGCGTGAACTCGGTGTCGATGGCCTTCGTCCCGGCGGACGAGGAGCTCCCGCCGCGGCTCGTGAAGGAGTGAGCTCACGGGCCACGCCCCCGCGCTTCACCTCGGGGCCCGTTGCCGGCGAACGCCGGCAACGGGCCCCGTTCGTTCACGAGGCGGCTTCCCGCACCGCCGCGAGGGTCCGCGCGACGTCGTCCTCGGACGTACGGAAGTTCACGACGCTGACCCGGATGGCGCGCACACCCCTCCAGACCGTCCCGCTGAAGTACGCCTCCCCGCTCGCGTTGATCCGCTCCATCAGCTCGTGGGTGCGCCGGTCGAGGTCCCCCTCGCCGGCGGCGCGGAACACGAACTGGTTCATGACCGGCTCGACGAGCACCTCGACGCCCTCGATCTCCCCCAGCCCGCGAGCGAGCGCGGCGGCTCGCTCGCAGCTGCGATCGAGCATCGCCGCGACGCCCTCGCGGCCGAGCTCGCGCAGGGCCGCGTAGAGGGGGACCGCGCGGGCGCGCCGCGACCACTCGGTGTTCCAGTCGATCTGGTCTCGGACCTCCTCGGACGAGGCCACGTAGGCCCCGCCGCCGGTCATGGCTGCCCGGTGCGCCGCTCGATCCCGCACGAACGCCAGCCCGCAGTCGAAGGGGACGTTGAGCCACTTGTGGGCGTCGCTCGCCCAGCTGTCCGCGCCGTCCACCCCTTCGAGCAGATGGGCGCAGGAGCGGCCCGCCCTCGCGATCAGCCCGAAGGCTCCGTCCACGTGGACCCACGCGCCGCGCTCCTTCGCGATCGGGACGAGCCGCTCGAAGTCGTCGCAGGCGCCCGTGTTGATCTCCCCGGCCGCGAGCACGACGACCGCCGGGCCGCCGCGGTCGAGGGCGGCGCGGAGAGCGGCCGCGTCGAGCCGCCCGTGATCGTCCCCGTCGACGACCTCGATCGCGCGCCGGCCGAGCCCGAGCAGGCGCACCGCGCGGTCGACGGAGCCGTGACGCGCCGCGCTCGTGAGCACGCGCAGCCGCGGCGCGCCCGCGAGCCCGTCCTCCTCCACGTCCCAGTCCTCCCCCGAGAGGAGTGCCCCTCGCGCCGCGGCCAGGCAGGTCGCGTGGGCCATCTGACAGCCGGTCGTGAGCGCGAAGGAGGCGTCCCGCGGCAGGTCGAGGAGCTCGAGGAGCCAGCCCCCGACGACCTCCTCGACCGCCGCGGCGAAGGGACTCGTGACGGCCAGCGCAGCGTTCTGATCCCAGGCCGACACCAGCCAGTCCGCGGCGACCGAGGACTCGACCGCGCCGCCGATGACCCAGGCGAAGAAGCGACCGGTCCCGGAGCCCATCAGCCCGCCCTCCGCCGCCCGCGCGAGCTCGTCCACGACCGCGGCCGCGTCGGTGCCCCGCTCCGGCAGCGCGCGCCCGAGACGCTCGATGAGCGCGGCGCCCCCCACCGTCGGCGCGACGCCGCGAAGGTCCATGCCCGCGAGGTGGCGCTGGGCGTGCGCGGCCGCCCTTCGCAGGGCCTCCGATCCGTCGTTGGTCATCGTCTTCGGTCTCGCCGCCCGGTCGGCGGCCGTCAGGGAGGGGCGCGCGCCGCGCGCCTCGGAGGACGTCAACGCCGGCGGCGGCGGCCGCCGCGGCGGGGCGCGCGTCCGCCGCTGAGCTCCTCGACGTCGAGCGCGGCGAAGCCGGGGATCTCGATGCGCTGGATCCGCTCGCCGATGCGGTGCTCGATGGCGCGCAGCTCCGGCAGGTCGCCGGGCGCGACGAAGGTGAACGCCACGCCGGCGCGCTCCGCGCGGCCCGTGCGCCCGATGCGGTGGACGTAGGTGTCCGGGTCGGTCGGCACGTCGTAGTTGAGCACGCGCCCCACGCCCTCCACGTCGAGGCCCCGGGAGGCGAGGTCGGTGGCGACGAGCACCGCCGCCTCGCCGCTTCGGAAGCGATCGAGCGCGCGCGTCCGCGCCCCCTGCTTCTTGTCGCCGTGGAGCAGCTCGACCTCGAGCCCGCGCTTCTGCAGGCCGTACGAGACCGACTTGGCGCGCTGCTTGGTCCGCACGAAGACGAGGACGCTCTGGCCCTCGGCCTCGTCGAGCAGCGCGCGCAGGAGCTTGGGCTTCGCTGACTCGCGGACGGTGACCACGACGTGATCGATGGTCTCGGCGGGCATCGTGTGACCGAGGTCGATGATCTCCGGTTCCCGGAGCCGGCGCTGCGCGAGAGCCTGGACGCTCTCGGGCATCGTCGCCGAGAACATCATCGTCTGGCGCTCCGCCGGGAGCCGATCGAGGACGCGCTGGACGTCGGGCAGGAACCCCATGTCGACCATGCGGTCCGCCTCGTCGAGGACGAGCGTCTCCACGTCGTCCAGGGAGAGCGCGCCCGATCGAAGGTGGTCGAGGAGGCGTCCGACCGTCGCGACCACGACGTCGGCGCCCGCAGCGAGGCGCGCCTCCTGGGCCGCTGACTTCACGCCGCCGATCAAGAGCGTCACGCGCGGAGCCAGCGCGCTGCCGAGACGCTCGCACTCGGCGGCGATCTGGGTCGCGAGTTCGCGCGTCGGAGCGAGGACGAGGGCCACCGGTGCGGGCCCGGGCTCGCGGCGCCCGACCGCCTCGAGGAGCGGGAGGGCGAAGGCGGCCGTCTTGCCCGTCCCCGTGCGCGCCAGCCCCAGCACGTCGCGGCCGGCGAGAGCGGCGGGGAGCGCGCGGGCCTGGATGGGCCGCGGCGCGGCGAAACCAGCCGCGCGGACGCCTGCGAGGACGGGCGCGGAGAGGCCCAGGGCCTCGAAGCCCTGCTCCGCGGGCCCTCCGGCCCCGGCGACGTCTCGCGCGTGTTCGCTCATCGGCGCGTGACGATGCCCGCCAGGCGGCCCTGCGGAAAGGGGGAAGCGCCGAAGAGCGCGCCGCCCGGGCCCTCGGGGCGCGCTACCCTCCCCCCATGGCTCCGTCCAAACAGGTCACCCTGGCCCTCGCGGCCTTCATGGACAGCCCCGAGCGGGCCGCCCTGGATCGACCCGGTGAGGACGTCCGCGAGATCGTCAGCCGCTTCCTGGGCGTGTGCTACGACGATCTCGGGATCGAGCCGAAGCGGCTCGACGGGCACCACGTCGAAGCGGCCCTGACGCAGCTCCTGCCAGGTCGTTTCAAGCGCGGCGAGGAGCTCGCGGAGGTGGCTCCGGACGTTTTGCGAGCATTCCTCGCACACGTGGAGGCCACGGAGGTCGTGGCGAACTCCTTCGAGGTGCGCAACGGCTTCGAGACGGGCGTCGACGACTTCCTGCGCACGGTCCGCGAGGGCAGCGCACCCCAGGGGCACGGACGGCGTGCCCCGCAGGACACCTTCCAGCACAAGGCGAACAAGACCGGCCGCAACGACCCGTGCATCTGCGGGAGCGGCAAGAAGTTCAAGAAGTGCTGCGGCAAGTGATGAGCAACGACGGAAAGACAGTCTGCGTGATCCCGTCGCGATACGGATCGACGCGCTTCCCCGGGAAGCCCCTCGCCGACGTGGCCGGGCGCTCACTGGTTCAGCGCGTCTTCGAGATCGGTCGCGCGGCGCAGGGCGTCGACGAGGTGATCGTCGCGACCGACGACGCGCGCATCGCCGAGCACGTGGAGGGCTTCGGGGGCCGCGTGGCCATGACCGATCCCGCCTGCCGCAACGGCACGGAGCGCGTGCACGCCGCGGTCCAGGCCCTGGATGTGGCGCCCGCGCGCGTGATCAACCTCCAGGGCGACGCTGCGCTCACGCCGCCCTGGGTGCTCGAGGCGGTCGTCGAGGAGATGAAGGCTCACCCCGAGCTGCCGATCGTCACGCCCGCAGCGCGCCTCGACGAGGGCTCCCTCGCGCTCCTGCGGGAGGCCAAGGCCGCCGGCGAGGTGGGCGGCACCTCGGTGGTCTTCGACGCGAACGGGGACGCGCTCTACTTCTCGAAGGCCCTGATCCCCTTCGTGCGCGACGCGCAGGGCGGCGCGCCGACCTTCCGGCACATCGGACTCTACGGCTACTCGACGGCTGGGCTCGCGAGGTTCATGGACCTGCCGCCGAGCCCTCTGGAGCTGACCGAGGGGCTCGAGCAGCTCCGCGCCCTCGAGAACGGCATGGGGATCCGCGTCGTCGAGGTCGACTACCGCGGCCGGCGCCACCTGGCGATCGACAGCCCGGAGGACCTGAGGCGCGTCGAGGCGCTGCTCGCCGAGGACGGAGAGCTCACGGAGCCGATCCGATGAGCGGCGCGCGCATCGAGCTCCTCCTCGTCCGCCACGGCAACACCTTCGGCCCCGGCGATCGGGTCTCGTGGGTCGGGCGCGGCGAGGACCTGCCGCTGGTCGAGAGCGGCCGCGCGCAGGCCAGCGCCCTGGGCGCGACCCTGAAGGCCGCCGGCTGGTCCCCCACGGCCGCGGTCTCGGGCGCCCTCGCCCGGCAGACCGAGCACCTCTCCATCGCCACCGGCGGGATCCCTGCCCCGCGAGTGGACGAACGCCTCGACGAGGTGGACTACGGGGCGTGGGGCGGACTGACGACCGCCGAGATCGAGGAGCGCTTCGGCGCCGAGAGCGTCGCGGCGTGGAACGAGCGCAGCGAGATCCCCACGGACGCGGGGTGGCCCGAGGATCGCCGCGACCTGGAGGCGCGCGCGTCGGCGTTCGCCGCGGACGTGGCCTCCGGAGCCCTCGGAGAGCGGGTGCTGGCCTGCTCGAGCAACGGGCTCCTGCGCTGGTTCCTCGGGCTGATGGACGGAGCCCTCGAGCGCGCCATCGCGGAGGGAGGCTTCAAGGTCCGCACGGGCCACTACGGAGTGCTCCTCTTCGAACCCGGGCGAGACAGCTGGCGCCTCGCCGCGTGGAACCTCCCACCCTCCGAGGCCCTCTCCGCGGCCTTGCAGTAGCCTCTCACCATGCCCGTCCGCGCCCTCATCACGCTCCTCCTCGCCGCCGCGGTCTCGCCGGCGCCCGCGGCCGCGCCCGTCCCGCGTCCGGTCGCGGACGAGACCGAGGCCGAGGCTGCGGCGCGGGCCGCCCTCGAGGCGCGGGCGAAGGAAGCCGTGAAGGCCCTGTCGACGGGGCTCCGCGCCGAGGATCCGAACGAGCGCCGCGCCGTCCTCACCGACGCCTCGGAGGTCGTGCATCCGAAGGTCGTGAAGGCGATGGCCCGGGCGCTCGACGATCGTGACGCGGGCGTCTCGACGCACACGGTCGTGCTGCTGGGGCTCATGGACCTCCCCGAGTCCGTCTCGGCCCTCCGCAAGTACGCGCGGCGCGCGAAGAGAGCCCTCTCCCTGGACCCCGGGCGCCACGTGGCCGTGCTGCGCTCCATCGGGCTGCACGAGGACCAGGACCAGGTCCGCTGGCTCCTCGACGGGGTCTTCGTCGAGAAGGAGCGCAGCGTGCGCCGCGCGCGGATCTTCTCGGCGGCGCGAACCCGCACGGTCGAGACCCTGGAGGCGATCTTCGACGCCCTGGGGAAACAGGATCTCCGCCGGACCGACGCGTCGCGCGAGGACCTGCGAACGGCCCTCGTCCACCTGACCGGAACGGACCAGGGCGAGAGCATGCGCTCGTGGCTCCGGTGGTGGCGCGAGAACCGCAAGGGGTTCGAGCTGCCGGAGAAGGCCCCCACCCTCTCGGGGCAGATGCTCGAGGCGTGGAGCAGGTTCTGGGGCGAGGACCGCGAGCGGCCCCGCCAGCGGCGCCGCGGCGACCGGGGCTGAGCGCGCCGCGCATCCATCCGAACGGGCCGGTCGGCGACCCCCGGGCCCGGGGAAGGATCGCGCTCGACCTCCGTCACCTCCGCGCGCCTCCCGCGTGTCGGATCTCGTGGACGACGAGACGGAGAGGAACGGGGACACGACCAGGATCCCGCGGGGTTCGGCGAGCTGGCCGGAGGGCTTCACCTCCCTCGAGCTGGAGCCGCAGTCGCTGTGGGCGAGGGGCCGGGTGGAGCTGCTGCGGCCGCGGCCACGGATCGCCGTCGTCGGGAGCCGCGCCCCGACCCACTACGGTGAGACCCAGGCGCGCCGCTTCGGGTACGAGCTCGCCGCGCGCGGCATCACCGTCGTCAGCGGTCTCGCGCGAGGCGTCGACGCCGCTGCACACGAGGGCGCGCTCGCCGCGGGAGGACCGACGATCGCGGTCCTCGGCTCGGGCGTCGACCGCCCCTGGCCCGAGGGTCCGCTCGCCGCCTGCATGGGGGTCCAGGGGTTGCTCCTCTCCGAGTTCGAGCCCGGGACCCGCCCGCGTCGACACCACTTCCCGCTGCGGAACCGGCTGATCGCGGCGCTCGCCGACGCGGTGCTCGTGATCGAGGCAGCTGAGTCCTCGGGATCCCTGATCACCGCGCGCTGGGCCGCGGATCAGGGTCAGGACGTCTTCGCTCTCCCCGGCCGGGTCGATCACCCCATGGCGCTCGGGATCCTCCGGGTGATCCGGGAGGGGGCGACCCCCGTCGGCGGTCCCGGCATGCTCGTGGAGGACGTCTACGGGCCGGGCGCGGACCCTGCCGAGACGTGTGCGGACTCCCTCCCCGACGAGGAGCGCGCACTGCTGGTGGCTCTGCGCGGCGAGACCCTCGGCGCGGCGGAGCTCGCGGACAGGCTCGGGCTCGGGGTGGGCGAGGTCCTCGCGGAGCTCACGACCCTCGAGCTCGACGGGCGCGTGGTGCGACGTCCGGGGGGCCTCTACGGGCTGCCCTGAAGGCTCAGCTCACCGAGGCGAAGGTGTGCTCGGCGACGAGCATGACCGCGACGACCACGGCCGAGATCACCACGAACGTCGCGTACCGTCTCGGGAACAGACGAAGGGCGCGCGCGTCGTCCGCCTCGGTGAACATGCAGCTCACGGCGACGACGACCGCGGTGACGAGCAGGAACAGCCCGATGTGGAGTCCGAGATCGTTCATCGCGCGGCCTCCCCCGCCCCGCCGCGTGATCCCTCGTTGAACAGCGGACGGCCGAAGAGCTTGGCGTCGCTGAAACCGTACACGTCGAGGAGGAGCATCACGTTGAGCATCCCGGCGACGGAGGCGAGCATGACGCCCGCGTCCGCGTACTCGGGGCGCTCGGTCATCATCGCGTGGCCGTTCGCGAGCTCCGCGCCGAAGGCGATGGGCCCGAGGAAGGCCTGGCCTGCCCAGTAGTAGAAGTGGCGGGTGCGGTCGAGGTTGGTGCCCTCGGCGAGCGCCGTTCCCAGGCCGAAGAGCCCGACGATCAGCACGAAGGCGACGAGACCGCGGGCCACGCGGCCCTGTAGCAGGTGGCCGAGGCCGGGGACGAGCCAGCCGAGGAGCACGCACGTGCCGGGATGACGAGCCGCGCCTTCGATCACGGCGCCGCTCCGCGCGCGGGCGTCGAAGTGAGCGCGCGCCGCGAGGAGCAGGTTCAGGATGCCAGCCGTCGAGGTGAGGATCATCCCGACGTGAAGCCCTTCAGGGAACGGACGCGGAACGCCGTTGCCGAACCCGACCTGGCGTCCCTGGAGAAGAAGCGCGCCGAGGTTGCCGGCCTCGGGCGTGAGAGCGCCGGCGAAGCGGCCGCGCATCTCCGGCGGCAGGACCTGGAGGAACATGCCGTCGGAGAGCATCACTCCGGCGAGGTACAGGCCCTGGATGAGCAGGAAGCCGATCAGCGCCGTCCTGCGATCCCCGAGCATGAAGTGACCCGCTCCTGGTACGAGCCAGGTGGCCAGGGCGCAGGCGTTCGCGCTGGGCGGCGCCCCGGGGGCGGTCTGTGAGGCTGCGGAGGCCATCGGGCCGGAGGTTCTAACAGAGCCGCGAGGTCGAATCGGCCATTTTCCCCGGGGGCGTGGGGCCTGGAAGGGCGACGATCCCGCGCCGTCCATGAGTGCCACCCCCACCCCCGAGGATCCGGCCCGGAGCCGGGACGACGCGCCGCCCCGCTACGCCCACGAGGTCATGGTCCGCTACGCCGAGACCGACCAGATGGGCGTGTGCCACCACGCCAGCTTCCTCCTCTACCTGGAGGACGCGCGCACGGCGATGCTGCGCGCCCACGGGCTGCCCTACGGCGAGCTGGAACGGCGCGGGGTCGCCCTTCCCGTCCGGCGGGTCGACCTCAGGTACCTCACCCCCGCCTTCTACGAGGACGTCCTGCTCGTCCACGTGTGGATCGAGAGGCACCGCTCCGCGTCGATGACCTTCGGCTACGCGATCGAGCGGGAGAACGAGGGCGGCGGCGCGGACACCGTCGCGCGGGCGACCGTCGAGCTGGCCTGCATCGACCTCGCCTCCCGTCGACCCCAGGTCTTCCCCTACGAGCTGCAGGAGTTCCTGCGCGCTCACGGCGGCTGATCTGGCCATGGCCTTCTACCTCTTCATCCGCCCCGAAGGTCGAGGCGCCGCCACCGAGCACGACGCGTGGATCGACCACGATGAAGAGTGGTTCCTCGACGTCGTGGCTCGCTCGGGGCTGCGTTGCCCCGTGCTCCAGCGCATCCACGGCCAGTACTACCGAAGCCCTCGGATCCACCCCGAAGATTGCGCCCGCGCCCTGGCCGAACTCGAGCGTG
Source organism: Planctomycetota bacterium (assembly GCA_002862085.1). GTDB lineage: Bacteria > Planctomycetota > UBA1135 > UBA1135 > Saltatorellus. The sequence continues at coordinate 62,967 of PKCK01000081.1, forward strand.
CGGACCCACTGCTGCGCGATCACCGGGCGGCGGGCATCGATCCGGAATCCTGGCCGCGCGTCCAGGGGCGCCTCCGGATTCTCTTCGAGACCGCCGTTCGCCTCGGTCGAAGGGTCGATACGCACAGTGATTGACTCCGAACGTGAAGCCGGAAGTCCTCCGCCGCCTACGCTGCGGTGCCGGCAGGCGTAGCCAGCTCCTCCCCGGATCCGTCGCCGGTCGCGCGGCGGCTCAGCGCTTCCGCGCGCCCGCGCGATCCCAGCGCGCGAAGAAGGGCGAAGCCCACGCTCGCTCGCCGTCCTCGAAGCGCACCACGACCGAGCACCATCCGAAGGTGTCCTCGGGCGCGCCGGGCCACTCCCATGCGGCGCGGCCCTCCGCGGGCCGCTCGACAGCATGGGCCAGCGCGCCGTTCGCCCAGAACTCGACGCGCGCGACCGGCGCGTCGCCGCGGGCTTCCACGGAGATCGGGAAGGGACCGTCACCCTCGAGCTCCTCCCCCATCCAGGCGTCCGCCGACCGCGCAGCGACCACGACCTTCGCCGTCGCGCCGAACGTTCGACGCGCACGCAGGCCCTCGAAGATGGGCTCGCGGTCGATGGCCGCTGCGCCGTCACCTTTCGCCCAGACGGAGGCGTAGGCCGCCGAGGTCGAGAGGTGGTCGGAGCTCGCGATGAAGCCGAGGGGATGGCCAGCCGCGTGGGCCTTCTCGGTCACCTCGACGAAGGACTCGACGTCCCGGAAGGACTGATAGACCTCCGCGAGCATCCGCCGGTCGTCGTCGCGCTTCGTCCACACGTTCCCGCAGAAGCGCGCGCCGGCGCTGTGGCTCGTCGCGTGCGGGATCGTGATGACGCGGTCCCCCGGGTACGCCTCCCAGAAGGTGCGCAGGGGCGGCTGGTGCGGGCGGAGCACGTCCGCGTCGAGGGAGATGACGTTGTGATCGGTGTCTCCCTGACTGCGCTCGTAGGAGTAGAACGCGGCGAAGCGGCCGGGCTCGTGGTGGCGGTCGGCCGCGCGCACGGAGAGGTCCCAGGGCAAGCCGCCGACGTTCCCTCGATCGAGATCGCGGGCGTGGTCGGTGATCGCGACGAAGTCGAGGCCGCCGGGGCCGCGGGCGTAGCGGTAGGCGTCGTCGAGGGAGCCGTCGTAGAAGGGGAAGCACAGCGACAGGTCCGTGTGACGGTGCAGGTCGCCGTGGAGCAGGGTGAACGCCCCTTCGCCGGTCCGGATCACGCGGCCCTCGAAGTCCGTCTCGGCCCGCTCGCGCGGGCCCGACGTGGGGAAGAGGACCTGTTCGCGTCGTCGGAGCGAATCGAGCGCTCTCGCGCGGCGGGCTCCGGAGCGCACCTCGTGCGCCAGCCAATGGGGCTCGCCCTCTCGCTTCACCCTGTCGCGGCGGCCGACCTCGGCGAGCACGCGGACGCCCTTCTCCATCGGCAGGAGCAGGACCTGCTGGTTGCCGTCGCGCTGACGGTCGGCGAGTCGGTACGGGCCGTCGAAGCCGTCGCCCGTCAGCCGGAGCAGATCCACCGCGAAGCCCCGCTCGATGTGCGTGCGGGTCTTTCCCTTGCGCGCCAGCTGCGCCTGCTGCACGTGCCGGTAGGCCAGCCACAGCGCGCCCTCCCCGTCGATGGCGAGCTCGGGCCGCTCGTAGTGGACTCCGAGCCCCTCCGTACCGGGCCTCCGCTCCTCGTCCGCGGCCGAGGCGACGATCGCGGGCATGGGGACGTCGACGAACTCGAGCTGCGCGAGATGATCGACGTCCTGCACGGGCCGGCGCAGCCGGGCGAGGCGCAGGGTCGACCACGAGTGCAGCGGGCCGCGCTCCGAGGTGACGTTGTTCCAGAGCCGATCGACCGAGCGGTACGTCCGCCCCCACAGTGACGGTCCCTCCTCCCAGGTGATCCACGCGCCTCCGTCGGAGGCCGCGACCGCCCGGGGCCTCACCGCGTGTTCAGGGCCCACAGCGACCGCGATGACGACGGGCACGGTCCCTTCCTCGAGGACCTCGTCGAGCGCCACGGCGAGGACGTCGAAGTTCCCCTCGAAGGCCTCGTCCCACACGAGCCAGCCTCCGGCCACGTCGAAGTCGCCGAGGTGATCGACGCGCCGCGCCGCGAGATAGCGAGTGACACGACCCCACGCGCGCGCGCCGAGCGACTCCTCGAGCCGCTCGAGGCGTCCAGCGTCCGGTGCTCGCACCTCGAGCCCCTCGATGACGGCCTTCGGCTCGTCGTACCGGAAGATCTCCTCCTCCTCCGCCGCCTGGAAGGCCACGAGCAGCGTCCCCAGGAGCGCGAGCGCGCGTCCGCTCGCGAGGGCCGGCCTGCGCGGAGGGCGAGCGTCGTCACGTCTTGCGTCCATCGCCCCAGTGTGCACGACCGGGCCCGCGTCGCCAGGGCGCTCGCGCTTCCCTGGCGAAGCGCTGCCCGACCCGCCCCGCAGCCCCCTCACCCACGTGCGCCGGACGGCGCCACGCGGTTAGGCTCTGCGCTTCATGAAGAGCTGGTTCAAGATCGATCTGTGGAAGCGCGTGATGGTCGCGCTCGTGCTCGGACTCGGCGTCGGTATCGCACTGCGCTACGGAATGGGGCCCGAGGAGAGCGGCGCCTTCGCCAAGCTCTGGATCGGATGGCTGGGCGAGCTGTTCCTGCGGATGATCAAGATGATGATCATCCCGCTGGTCTTCTTCACCCTCGTCTCCGGCGTGATCGCCATGGGCGATCCGAAGAAGCTCGGCTCGCTCGGCGGGCGAGCCATGGGGATGTACCTCGGCACCACGGCGGTCGCGGTGACCATCGGCCTGCTCATGGGCACGGTGATGCAGCCCGGCGCGAGCCTCGAGCCCGAGATGTTCCAGGCGGTGGACGTCTCGGCGGTCGAGGCGAAGCAGGCCAGCGCCGAGGCCGCCGGCGGGCTGGTCGATCGTCTCCTGCGCGTCGTCCCGACGAACCCCTTCGAGGCCCTGGGGAACGGTGACGTGCTCCAGGTGATCTTCTTCTCGATCATGCTGGGCATCGGGATCCTGATGGCCCGCGACAAGGGCAAGCCCGCTGCCAACTTCTTCGACGCCGCCGCCGAGGCGATCATGAAGATGACGGTGATCGTGATGGAGACCGCGCCCTTCGGCGTCTTCGCCCTGATGGCCGTGGTGATGGCCGACAAGGGCTTCAGCATCCTCCAGAGCCTCGGCCTGCTCACGCTCGCGCTCTACCTCTCCTGCGTGCTCCACATCGCGATCACCTACGGCGGGATCATCAAGGGCATCCTCCGGCTCCCGCTCAAGCCGTTCTACCGGGGCGTCACCGACGCCCAGGCCGTCGCCTACTCGACCTCGTCCAGCGGCGCGACGCTCCCCGTGACCATCACGTGCGTCAACGAGAACCTGGGCGTCGACAAGTCCGTGGCCTCCTCGGTGCTCCCCCTGGGCGCGACGATCAACATGGACGGCACGGCGATCTACATCGGCCTCGTCGCCCTCTTCGGAGCACAGGCCCTCGACGTCGCGGTGACACCGGGCCACTACTTCCTGGTGGCGATCATGGCGACCCTCGTGTCGATCGGCGCGGCTGGTATCCCCAGCGCGGGTCTTCTCCTCTCCGCCGCGGCCCTCGAGCAAGTCGGCCTCAGCGCGGAGCAGTCGATCCTCGTGATCGGCTTCATCTACCCCTTCGATCGCCTGCTGGACATGATGCGTACCCTGACGAACGTCACGGGCGACGCCGCGGTCGCGACCGCCGTCGGCAAGTGGGAGGGCGTCTTCAACGAAGAGGTCTACCGCGCCGAGGACCGCTTGTGAGCGTGGCCGCTCGCGGTCAGCGTCCGGCTGCCCACACCAGCTGCCCGACCGCGAGCCCGCCGCTGCCGACGGGGAGGTCGGCGGACCAGATCGTCGCGTAACCCAGAGCGCCCAGCGTCGCGTGCGTGCGCTCCAGGAGCAGGCGGTTCTCGAAGAGCCCGCCGCTCAGCGTGACGTCCGACCCGGGCTCGAGTCCTGAGGCCTGTACCAGGCGCGCAGCGAGCGTCGCGAACGTGTCGTGGATCCGGAGCGAAACGGTGTCCGCCGCCGTCCCTCGCTCGAGATCGGCGGCGAGAGCGGCGAGCCAGGAGTTGTGATCGAAGACCGTGCAGCCGGCCTCTCCCCGACGCGCGGCGAGCGGGTAGGGGTCCAGCGCGGCGCCGGTCCCCAGCGCGCGCACCGCCAGCTGCTCGAGACGCAGCGCTGCGTCGCCGCCGAATTCCTCGGCGGAACAGACGCCGAGGAGCGCGGTCGCGGCCTCGAAGACCTGGCCCGCGCTGGCCGTCTCGACCGCGCCGGGCGGCCTGACGCCCTGCCACTCCGCCCTGGCCTCCCGGCCACACCGAGCGGCCGCAGCGGCCTCGAACGATCGCTCCAGGAGCAGGGGCGGCGGCGCCCAGCCGAACGCGCGCCGGAGGAGGCCCAGCGCGAGCTGCCACGGCGGCGAGGGCACGCCCGCGGCGCCGAGGAGCGGGATGTCGTCGACGGCGCCCACGCGCTCGACCTCGAGGCCTCGCCCGTCGAGGGGCGTCATGAGGAACAGGTCACAGCCCGAGCTGGCGCTCCGCCCGTCGGCCTCGCAGGCCTGCCATACGAGCGCCGCGTGCGGCGCCGCCAGCCCTGCATCGAGTGCGGCGCCGAGCGCCCGGGCCACCTGCGGCGGCGCGCTGATCGTCCGAACGCCGAGGACGCGCGCCGCGCGAGCCGCGTCCGCGGTCCCGTCCGTGACGACGCGGCGTGCGCTCCGCCCCGTCCCGGACTCGAGGCCCCTGAGCGCTCCTTCCCCCACGACCCGCTCCGAGCTGAGGTCGCCGATCGACGGGGCCAACAGCACGCGATGCCCCTCGCGGAGCGCGATGGACCCGGACCGGGGCGAGCCCAGAGCGAGATCGACCGCGGCCCCCTCCGGATCGGATCCGAGGAGCGCCTCGGCGTCGATCCAGCGAGGGGCGAGGCCCTTGCCCGCCTTCAGGACAACCCTCTCTCCCTCGACGATCCGGACGACCGAGTCCGGCGTCGCGTGGACGATGGAGACCTCGTGGTCGAGGAAGAGGTCGGCGACCTCGCCGAACATGCGACGGGCCTCGTCGAGGTCAGCGGCCGGCGGGCCGCCATCGAGCGCGCCGGCCCATGCGACGACGGGGGCGTCGACCTCCGCGAGCAGCAGCTTGTGGAGCGGGCTCGACGCGAGCATGCATCCGAGATCGGGCGCGTAGGGGGCGACCTCGGCGGAGATCCCACACCGCAGCTGCGCGCCGGGTGGACGCACCAGGACGACGGGCGCCGCCGGGGAGCTCAATTCCTCGAGCTCGCTGCTGCTCAGCACTCCCGGGCCGAGGACGCTCCGGATGGCGAGCTGATCCCGGAAGAGCACCGGGAACGGCCGATCTCCGCAGCCGGCGCGGCGCCGGAGCTCCGCGACCGCGGCGGTGTCGTCGGCGCGGACCATGAGGTGGAAGCCGCTGACCCCTTTCACGGCCGCGATCCTCCCGGCTTCGAGCGCGATCTGCGCGGCCCGCAGCGCCTCTTCGCCGCGGGCGACCCGGTTCCCGGAGCGATCGACGATCGAGATCTCGGGTCCGCAGCGGGGACAGCCAGGCGCGAGCGCGTCACGCTCCGTCTCCGCGGCGACCTCACGCTCCGCCGTGCACTCGTCGCACGCGACGAAACCAGGGAACGGGTTCTCCGGCTCCCAACCGGGGGACGCGACCGCGTAGCGCGGACCGCACGCGTCGCAGCGGATGAAGGGATCGCGGAACCGCCTCGAGCCCGGGTCGAAGAGCGTCGCTTCGCAGTTCATGCAGACCGCGGCGTCGGGCTGGAGCGCGAGCGGCGCGACGACCTCGGTGGCCACAGAGCCGCTCTTGAACTCCTGCATACCGATCGGAGCGCACCGAGTGACCTGGATCCCCGTGATCCTCGCTTCCTGCGGCGCTTCGCGGCGGAGCCGGCCGAGGAACGCCGAGCAGCGAAGCTCCCCTCCTTCGACGTGGATCTCGACTCCGCGCAGCCCCTGCCCCACTCGACCGGACAGGCCCAGCTCGCTCGCGAGTCCGTCGACGAAGCTCTCGAAGCCCGAACCCGCGATGGAGCCCGTCACGAGGACACGCGAGGCGACGAGCGGCCCGGTCGGCGTCATCGCGCCTCCGGACGGATCGCGTGACTGGCCGCGCGCCCCGCGCTCCACCAAGTTCGATCCGCGCTCGAGCAGCGGCGAACCGACGGAGATCTCGGCGCCGGCCGCGGGGCGATGCAGCCGGCAGTCACCTCAGACGGTGCGTCGAGGCCACGACCGTGGGGTCGAGTCATGGGTCGTCCGTGCGCCGGACTCACCGGCGAACCAAACAGGGAAGGGATGCGGCGCCGATCCGAGGCGGGCCGGCGCAGGAGATGGGGACGCGGCGGAGATTCCACGGCTCGTCCTTTACGGACGCTAAGGGCGCCCGTGCGATTGCGCAACAGGTGGAAGCTGCTGTGCGACCAGAGGACGCCCCCTTCGTGACGCATGCGAGAGGACGCCGACAAGGTGACGCATGAAATCGTGCGAGTCGTGAGAGGAAGGGGAGCGCCCGAGCCCCCGTGTGCCTCATATCGCCCCGCGCCCGCCGCAGCCGCTGGTGGGCCCTCCTCGGCTCCTGGCGCGGCGCCCTTCCCATGACCGCGTCGGAGGGATCCTCGCTGGACTGGACCATGTCGTCAGCGGGCCCGATCTCCTGATCGGCATCGCCCGATCGCCGTGGACCGACCGAGCCGCCGCATCCGCGCCGATCGGATCAGTCTCACCCGGGGCCCTGGACACCGTCAGGGCGTCGTCGCTGTTCGCCTCGTGGGCCGGACGCTGATCACCGCGAGCGGTTTCGGGGTCATGAACCTCCGGGTCGGGCGTCTGTTCGGAGTCGTGCTGATCGCGCTCGGACTCACGGCCCTGCGAAGGGCCCGTGGCTTCATCGCCCACGCGCACCCGCGCGCACACGACGAAGAGCCTCACGTGCACCTGCACGTCCCCGGGGCCGCGAACGCCCGTGGACACAGGAGCGATCAGGCGACGAACCACGGCCCCGTCACGGCCGACGTGAGCGTCTGGTGGCGCGCGGCGACGTGGGTCGCCGCTCCCCTCACGCCGCCCTGAGTCTGCAGGACGCGCCGAGGAGCAGCGCGCCGAAGGCCAGCTCGAGGACGAGCACTCCGCCGGAGTACAGCTTGTTCGGATCGAGAGCGCAGCTCAGCGCTCGCCCCGCGCACAAGCCGAAGAAGCCGTAGGCGAGCAGCTCGAACCAGCTCGCGCCGTCCGGGCGCTTGAGCCCCCAGACGGTCATCGCCCCGAGCGTGGCGACCGCGCCGCCGTAGACCGCGCGCAGCTCGCTCGAGCCTCGCCCCGAGGTGATCTCGAGGTGGAGGATCTCCGCGGCTCGAGCGGGCGCGAGGAGAGCGAAGAGGCCCCAGGCGATGTTGACGGCAGCGCTCAGGTAGAGGGCGATCCGGAGAAGCCGGTCCATGGCACGGTCTCGTGGTGATCGGGAGGTGGGTCAGCGTCGCAGCTGAAGCGGCCGCTGGAACTCGGCCTGGAGGCGCGCCATGGCCTCGAGGAAGCCTGGCATGTCGTCAGGTTCGACGACCGCGCCGTGCTGGACGAAGGTCTGCGTCAGCTTCGTGACGGCCGGATCGGCGTCATCCACGGCGAGAGACACCGTGAGACCCTCGCGGCCCTCGACGCCGGGCCGCGGGCCGTCGACCACCTCCCACTCGGCGCCGTGCTGCACCTCGATCCGGGCGCGGAGCCGCACCGACTGGCGGAGAGCCAGGGGCCATTTGCGCTCCGCGGGGCCGAAGCGCTGCGAGAGCTGCAGGGGGACGAAGGGCAGGAAGGCGACCGACTCCTCGCCGCGGGGCTGGAGGAACCCTGGCAGCGCGCCCTCGAAGAGCACCACCACGCCTGGCCCCTCGCTGCCGTCGACGACGACCTCCGCCGCGGCGATGTCCGCACCGGGCGCGAAGCGCGAGGCGACGCTCAACGCGTAGCCGCGGCGCTGCTCATCGGTCGCCTCGGCGATGCGACGGGCCATCACGAAACCCTGGGGCGACCCTTCGATGGTCCGCCCCATCACCTCCGCCGATCCGTCCGGCGCGATGCGATAGACCAGCTCGACCTCCAGATCCCAGGCGTCGTCGCGCCTCGGGAGGGACACCGGCCGGGTCGTCCCGTCGGGCTCGAGGATGTGGGCGGACGCGCCGCCGAGCGCCGCCGGGAGGCTGCCGAACGGCATCCCCGGCGCGCCGAGCGGGAGGATCCATGAGCCCTCGCTTCCCTCGGTGGGCACGAAGAGCGCCGCGCGATCCATGCGCTGCTCTCCGCGGAACGCCTCGATGGGCTCCCCGTTCAGCTCGGGTGACACCGCGCGTTCGATCACCGCCCACCGGAAGTCGACGTCCGCGAGGTCGTACATCGCGGCGAGCAGGCAGAGCGGGTCGCCGCTCCGCGTCAGCCAGGTCCGCGCCGCGTCGGGCGGGCCCTGGTGGTCCTGCAGACGCTCCTCGAGCGCGTCGTGGATGGCGCGCGCTCGTGCGATGCCCTCGCGGTCACCGGCGGCGGCGAGCGTGAAGGCCTCCACCTCCCCGATCAGATCGGCCGGCAGATGCGCGAGGCCTGCGGTCCGGGCGCGCCACGCTCGCAGCTCCGGACCCCGCGGCAGGTCGTCACCGAAGGCCGCCCAGGGCAGCACTTCGCGATAGGACGGCTGCCAGGGCTCCGGCTGCTGGCGCGGACTCGACTCCTCGTACACGTGGACCGTGCCGTTCTCCCACGGGATCGTCTCGATGCGTCCGTCGAAAGCACCCAGCTCGATGCGGCCACGCGGGAGTCCCTCGGGGACGAAGACGGCCCACCGCGAGGTCGGGAAGGCCTTCTCGAAGGAGGCGAAGCGCCAACCGGCCGTCGCGGGGGGCCCGCCGCGGTTCGCGTCGGCGTGGTTCTCCCACGCGGACTCGACCACGTCCCCGGGCTCCAGCGAGGGCAGGACCCACTCCCCCTCCGTCAGCACCGGTTCGAGCTCGCGGCCGTCGAGGGTCAGCACGCGCTTCTCCCGCGTCCGTCCTGCCGCGGCCGTCCGGGAGAGCGCCTCGGTCCCGGCGCGGTCGCGAGCGATGGAGAGCGTATGGCTACGCGTCAGGCTCGCGCCGCTGGGGTAGTAGTAGACGAGCCCGTCGTCGAGGGCCTCGACCACGCTCGCATCCGTCACGGAGCGCGCGCGATCGAGCGCCGTATCGAGGTCGGGCGCGAAGGCCTCGAAGAAGCGCTGCGCGGGTCCCTCCACCCCGAGGTGCGAGAGGAGCTCGGTGGTCGCTGGATCGCCCGGCTCGAGGAGGAGCTCCTCCTCCAGCGCTTCGAGGGCGCCGTCACGATCGCCGAGACGCAGGCGCGCACCCGCGAGACTCCACCACGACTCCGGACGGTGCGGCGCCGCCTCGACGCGCTCCTCCGCCAGCGCGAGGAGTCCGACGCGGTCGCCGAGGACATCCCGCAGCCGCCGCACCCGCCCGCGCCAGAACCTCGAGCCCGGCATCGCACGGCGGCGCGCCTCGGCCGCCGTCGCCAGCTCCTTCAGCAGCGGCGCGTCGGAGCCCTCGAGAGACTCGACGATCCGTTCGAAGGCGGCCTCGTGCGTCGCGTCGCGACGAAGGATCGCCTCGGCCTCTGCGAGGGCCCCGGCGACGTCGCCCTGCCGGGCGAGGTGCTCCATCAGGATGGCTCGCGCCCCCACGTGGGTGGGGTGGTCGCGCACGAGCGCCTCGAGGGGGGGCTGGGCCAGCGTCCCCGTCCGGTCGACGCGGCGCAGACACGCGATCTCCGCGAAGCGCGGGAGAGCCTTCTCGGGGAAGAGCGCGCGCCACTCCTCGGCTCGCTCGAGCGCCTCCAGCGGTCGGTCCTCCGCGAGCAGCAGCCGGATCTCCGACCAGCGCGGCAGCGCTGGCAGATCACCGCTCTCGCGCAGCGCGTCGAGCGACCCGACGAGCAGACGCCGCCTCACATCGCTCGAGAGGTGCGGCGCGGCCTCGATCGCGCGCAGGCGCGCGTGGTGCCAGGCCCTCTCCAGGTCCCCACCTTCGGTCGGTGCGGGCATCGTGAGGACGACGTCGTGGCGCCCGGCGCGCTGCGCACGCAGCATCGCCAGGAGCCGCGCGACCCCGCCCTCGAGCTCGGCGCCGAGATCTCCGTCGTAGCGGAGCCCAGCGTCGTGCGGGACCACCCCGGGCCACGGCGCGACGTCGCCGAGACCCTTCGCCCACGCCGTGGTCGGGGGCGCCGGAGCCCCGTCGGGACCGCCCTGGCTCCACTCGGGCGCGGAGATGCCGCCGTCGGCCGCGGTGAGCCGCGCGCCCAACGTCCCGGCGTCGCTGCCTGGCAAGCAGACGAGCAGCGCGTTCCAGCCAGGCCGCAGCTCGACGAGGACACGGCGCGCGTCGCCGACGTCCGATGCGAGGACGCGAGGCTCCTCGATGACCGCGTCGCCGTTCCACCACGCCCGGAAGGCTCCGGGACTTCGCACCTCGAGGCAGCGCTGCACGTCGGCGTCCGCCGTCGAGCGAACGAAGGCCGCCGCGAAGACGTATCCCGTGTCGGGATGGAGATCGGCGGCGGCGCGGATGAACGCTTCGTTTCGCTCGCGACGCACGGGCTGCCAGCGGCGCTCGTCACCGTCCACGCCGCGGTAGGTCCCGGCGAAGGTCCCGCGCGCGAGATCCGCGGCGGGAGAGGACTCGGGCACCGGTCCCAGCACCGGGAAGAGCTCGTCCGCGGACCCGAGGGGCCCGACGACGTACCACTGCTCGAGGAAGTCGCCGAAGAGATCGTCCGAGGGGACAGCGCCGGGTTCGGCGAAGGCCGCCGTGTCGAAGGCGCGGCGAGCCATGCGGCGCAGCTGATACGACGCCTCCGCGTCAGCGAGGCCACGGGCAGCGGCCTCGAGGCGGCGAGCTGCGGCAGCCGTGCGGTGGCGAACATCGCCGTCGAGGTCGAGGTCACGCAGCCGCGAGACGATCTCGGCCTCCGGCCCGCGCCCCTCCTCGAGCCGGGAGAGAAGCGCCTCGTAGGCGGCGGCGAAGTCCCCCTCGAACATCCCCGGCGGAGCCGCCACGGCGCGCAGGTCGCCGTCCTGGAGCCCCGTCGGCGCCGCGAGCAGCGCGGCGGTGATCAGCAGCGAGCTCATCGGACCACCTCCACTTCGATGGACTCGGCCTGGGCGCGGTCGATGGCGCGCGCGGCCTCGCGGAAGGCCTCGTAGCGCGCGGCCGGCACGCGGTGCGATCGCTGCTCGAAGCGCTCGACGACGACGATCTCGAGAGCGGTCTCGGTGGGAACCGCGCTCACCGCGCGGGAATAGCCCACGTCCTCGTTCTCCAGCTCCAGCGAGCCCGGCAGGTCGAACACGCGGGAATCACGTGGAAGTCGATAGACGATGCGTCGCTCGGCGAGCCAGGGCATGCCGAGCAGGAGGTCGGTGTCCCGCGTCGACTCGGGGGCCGCCTTCGTGAGCAGCTCGTCCGGCGCGAGCGACGAGGGTAGTTCCAGCCCGCCGTCGGAGGGCCGCCCCACCTTCTCCACCGCCGCGCTCAGACGCAGCTCGAGCCCCATGTCGAGCGCCTCGTAGTCGGGGTGTGTCGCCTGCGGCGTCCCCACGACGGCGCCGAAGCGCCGCGACAGCGTGCGCTCGACCGCGGCCGCGCGCGCCGTCTCGTCACCTCCGTAGGTCCGCCGCAGGATCGGGTCCCAGCGCCCGCCCGGACGCTGGACGACCTCGACCCGGGCGGGGCCCTCGCTCGTCATGTCCACGACGGTCTCGTCGAGGATGTGATTGTCGGCGGCCGCGGGGAAGGGCACGCGGCGCACGTCGACACCGTCGTCGCGTACGACGACGACCTTCGCACCGCGGTCCGAGTCCGGCAGGACCTCGAGCGGGTGGTAGCGAGCCGTGCCGTCGAGGAACATCTCGGGGATGCCCTCCTGCGCGGGGACGTAGGCGATGCAGTGGTTGAAGTGACCCACCATCGCGAGCGAGAGGTCCTCCTCGTGCCTGCGGCCCTCCGCCTGGATGATCACCGGCCAGGCCTCGATCCCGACCTCGGCGAGCATGGCCTTCATCAGGATCGCCTTGTCCTTGCAGTCGCCGAACCGCCTGCTGAAGATCACGGGCGCGCTGTAGGGCTGGTAACCGTGCACGCCGAACTCCCAGGCGTTGTAGCGCACGTCGGTCACGACGAAGTCGTAGATCGCGCGCAGCCGCTCCAGGGGCGTGGACGCCCTCTCCGTCAGCTCCGCGACCTTCCCTCGTATCTCCTCGCTGGTGTCGATCTCCTCGGAGATGAGGTTCCACCACCACTCGCCGAAGGACTCCCAGCTCGCGTAGGTGCTCGCCTGAACGCGAGGCTCCAGCTCCGCGGACGGCGGCTCGAGGTGCTCGCGGCGCCGCGGCTCGACGTCTCGAAGGGTCCATCGCGTCTCGCGCCGGCCGCTCTCGAGGTCCTCGCGCGCCACCTCGACCTCTTCGGGCGCAGCCGTCATGTGAGTCATGAGCGAGACCCCCTCGGGCTCGAGCAGCACGACCGTCGACTCCACCACCGGCAGCCGCGAGTCGCTGCGCAGCGGCGCGTCGATCCCCAGGTAGTCACCGAAGATCGTCGGCGCGAGGTCGTCACGGCGCCATTCGACGTCGACGATGTCACCGACCTCGAGCGGCGGAAGATCCACGACGAAGACGCCCCGACCACCGGTGCGTCCCGTGCGCGCGTCGAGCGAGGTGCCGTCGGCGCGACGGACGCTCGCGCTGAGCACGCGAACCTCCTCGTCCCCGGGGTAGGCGCGGAACGGAATGCGGTCGAGTTCGCGAGCGCCGGCGGGCGTCAGGACGCGCTCGACGGTGCGCCCCCACCGGCGGGCGGTGCCGTCCGCTCCCGCGTCGATCACGAGCATGCGGTGCAGCACCTCGCGCGGCACGCCGCTCCCCGGATCGCCCGCGCGCGCCACGATGTCCGCGAGCGGGGCGCGATAAGCGTCCTGGAAGTCCTCGGCGCCGGCGGCGCCACCGCTCGCGCGCGCGCGAAGGAAGTCAGCGAGTCGCGCCTCGTCGGCGGCGCTCGCGTCGAATCGGAGCACGTGCTCGAGGGCCTCGATCGCCCCGGCGACGTCGCCGGTGAGCGCGAGGGCGCGGGCGCGCCAGCCGTTGACGTCGGCGCGGTCCGGCGCGAGGGACGCCGCCTCGTCGAGGAAGGCCCGCGCTCGGTCCGCCTCGCCCGCCGCGAGCAGCGCGCGGGCGACGGCCACACGCGCGCTGACGTCGAAGGGCTCCTTCGCGACCTTCTCCCTGTAGCGCTCGAACAGGATCTCGCGTGCCTCATCGCCCGAGGACGCCGCAGCGGCCTCGAGCTCGAGGCTCCGCGGCACCGTCGAGCCTCCACGCTGCGCCGCGCTCAGCAGCGCAGCTCGCGCGGGCTCCGCGGCGTCGATCCAGAGTGCGACCATCACCGCCAGCCCCGGATGATCCGTGAGCGCAGCGTCCGCTGCGAGAGCGCGCGCCTCGAACTCCGCCACGCGGCCCTGGCCGAGCCTCTCCAGCAGCTCGATCCGCAGCGCGCGCGCCGGGATGGAGGCCGGCTCGGCGGTCAGAGTCCTGCCGACGAGCTCGAGAGCGCGATCGACGCGCCCCTGAGCCGACGCGGCGTGCAGGGCGTGGGAGCGCATGAGCGCGAAGCGGGGACCGTGGACCTCGACCGCGCCGCGGAGCACCTCGAGCCAGGGATTCACGTCCTCCTCGATGTCGAGGGCGTCGACGACGCGCACGGTCGCGAGATGCGCGAGCGCGGCGGCAGCGCTGGCAGGGAGGGCGGCATGCGCGGCGGCGGCGTCTTCGTACCCCGGACGCTGCTTGCGCGGCCCGGCCTCGCGGCGCGCGTCGAGGAGCGCGCGGACGAGGACGTCGTGCGCATCGGTCGAGCCCTCCACCAGGGCGCGCGGCCCGGGCGGAAAGACCCCGCGCTCGTCCTCGAGCCTGCGGCCCGGACTCCGGGGAGGGGCGGGCTCGACGCCCTCGGGCGCCGCCCCCGCGGTCTCGAAAGCGAGGGGCCTCCCGCTCTCCGGCTCGACGAGCCGCGCGATGAAGGTCGGAGGGACGTCCTCTCCCCCCACCTTCAAGAAGAGCTCGTTCCAGCCGGCGCGCAGGGAGAGGAGAGCGCCGTGACCGTCGAAGCCGAAGGAGTGCGCGTCGAGAGCCTCGTAGACCGGCGTCCCGTCGTGCCACACGCGGATCTCCTCGGTCGCCCCCAGGAGGAGGACGGCCTCGCAGGCTTCACGAGCGAGGACCCAGGTGCGGGCGACGAAGCAGATCTGCTCGTCCGTGTGGAACAGCTCGTGCACCTCCATCGCACCGAGCGGACCGGGAGCGGGCGCCTCGCGCCAGCGCACGTCGTCCGCGGCGCCCTTGCCGTCGTAGGGGCCCGCGACGGGGTCGCGCTCCGCGGGGGTCCTGCGACGCATGCCGCGGCCGCGTTCGTTGTCGAAGGGCCCGGCGAACTGCCAGTCGACGAGGGGGAAGAGCTCCGCGGCGTCCCCGCGGAGCCAGGCGAGGCGCGCGCGCAGGGAGTGCGCCGCGGCGGGAGCCTGGACATCACCGAACCAGGCTTCGTACGCGCCGGGGAAGGGAGGGCCGACCGCGAGGGCCGCGAGGGCGAGGACCGCCTCGAGTTCGGCGGTGTCCTCCGCGTCCGCGGCAGGGATCCACTCGGCGAAGGCCCTGCGCAGCGCCGGGGTGTCGCCGTCGAGGATCAGCGCGGCGGCGCGCTCGAGGCGCGGCGCGGGGTCGGGGGCGTCCTGGGCCGGCGCTGCCGGGGCCAGGAGGAACAGCGCGACGGGCAGGCGCGCGTGGAGCGCGCGTCGTCCGTCGGAACGAAGCGATCGGATCATCGTGGGTGCACGCTTGGAGAGCTGGTCCCCATTACACCCGGAGGCGCGCCGCGGCGGCGCAGGTCATCGCCGGGCCCTCGCGCGTCACGCGAAGACCTCGCTCCGGCGCGGAGCGACTCGCCTCGCGCGCTCGACTGCGGACGCCCGAGGGACCGGGCTGGCCGCTCTCCCGAGAGCGCCGCGCCGGGCTCCGATCGAGCTGCCTGGCGAGAGGGCGTCAGGCCTCCTCGCTCTCGAGGGGCTCCGGAGCGGATCCGTCGCGGCCCTCCACCTCGGCGGTCGCGCCGGTCGCGCCGGTCGCGACCCAGGGCGCGTGGAAGACCCCTGGCAGGGTCTCCAGCAGGCGCTCTGCGCAGGCGGGGCAGGGCACGCCGTTCTCGTCCTCGTTGAGCGAGTCGACGACCCCTCCGCACTCGATACAGCGTGTCTCAGGATGTTCCATCGCCCCCAATGGATCGACACGTCCGCCCGGGCTCCTTGAGCGCTGCGAGCGCAGGGGAGCGGCGGGCTGACGCCCTCGTGGGAATTCGCACCAGAACGGGGTGAATTACGCAAGCTGCGGGTTGATGGCCTCCGAAACAGCACTAAAGTTGTGCGGATTGATCGCCGCGAACGATGCTGAAGCTCACCAAGCGCACCGAATACGGGCTGATCGCCCTGGTTCACCTGGCCGACAAGGCCGCCGAAGCCCCCGCGGGCTCGGAGGTGGAGGTGGTCAGCGCCCGTGCGATCGGAGACCAGTTCCCGGTGCCGAAGCGCCTGCTGGCCGAGGCCCTGAAGGCCCTCCAGGCCGACGGGATCGTGGAGTCGACGCGCGGGGCGCAGGGCGGCTACCGGCTCGCCAAGCCCGCGTCGGAGATCTCCCTCCGCGACGTCGTGGGAGCGCTCGAGGGCAGCCCGATGCTGACCACCTGCGACGGCCCCGCCGGCGGCGAGGAGCACTCCTGCGAGATGGAGAGCGTCTGCCGCATCAGGTCACCGCTCGCACGGGTCCGCATGGGCATCTGGGCCCTCCTGGACGGCGTGACCCTGGAGAGCATCGCTTCCCGCTCGATCGATCCGGCGGAGTTCGTTTCTCCCGCCTCCTAGCACACCACTGCGACGCGTCCCTCGACCTCGCGGCGGGCAAGAGCTCATCACTCAAATGACCAACCCCATCTACCTCGACTACCAGGCCACGACTCCCGTGGACAAGCGCGTCCTCGACGCGATGCTCCCCTATTTCACCGACGCCTTCGGAAACGCGGCGAGCCGCAGCCACGCGTTCGGGTGGAAAGCCGAGGAGGCCGTCGATCTCTCCAGGGAACAGATCGCGAGCCTCATCAACGCGACCGCGAAGGAGGTCGTGTTCACCTCCGGCTCCACGGAGGCGATCAACCTCGCGATGAAGGGCGTCGGGGACATGTACGGCGCGAAGGGCAAGCACATGATCACGAGCCTGGCCGAGCACAAGGCCGTGCTCGACACCGCCAAGCACCTGGAGAAGGAGGGCTTCGAGGTCACTTACCTGAAGCCCGACGCCACCGGCAAGGTGACCGCGGAGCAGGTGGCCGAGGCCATCCGCGAGGACACCATCCTCGTCTCGCTCATGTGGGCGAACAACGAGGTCGGCACGATCAACCCGATCCGCGAGATCGGCGCCGTGTGCCGCGAGCGTGGGGTGCTGTTCTTCACGGACGCCACCCAGGCCGTCGGCAAGATCCCGGTGGACGTCGAGGCCGACAACATCGACATGCTCTGCCTGTCGGGACACAAGGTCTACGGACCGAAGGGCGTGGGCTGCCTCTACGTACGCCGCCGCAAGCCGCGGGTCCGCCTCGTCGCCCAGATGGACGGCGGCGGCCACGAGCGCGGCATGCGCTCCGGCACGCTGAACGTCCCTGGCATCGTCGGCCTGGGCGCCGCCTGCGCGGTCGCCGAGCAGGACCTCGAGAAGGACATCGCCCACGCGAACGCCCTGCGCGAGCGCTTCGAGTCGAAGATCTTCGCCGCGCTCGACTACGTCGAGATCAACGGCGACGAGAACGCCCGCCTGCCCGGGTGCTCGAACCTCTCCTTCGCCTACGTCGAGGGCGAGTCGCTGATCATGGGCTTCAAGGATCTCGCGGTCTCGTCGGGCTCCGCCTGCACGTCGGCCAGCCTCGAGCCCAGCCATGTCCTCCAGTGCATGGGCGTCGGTGACGAGCTCGCCCACAGCTCGATCCGCTTCGGCTTCGGCCGCCTGACGACGGAGGAGGACATCGACTTCGCCGCCAACCAGGTGATCGAAGCCGTCAAGAAGCTCCGCGAGCTCTCGCCCCTCTACGAGATGGTCCAGGAGGGCATCGACCTCTCCACCATCGCCTGGACCGGCCACTGACCAAGACCCGACGCGACAGCGTCCGCCCTTCCGAACACGGGGGACTGCGAACCCCCGACAATGCTCCACCGAGGCCCGCAGACGGGCCACCACACCGTTTCGAATCATGGCTTACAGCGACAAAGTCCTCGACCACTACGAGAACCCGCGCAACGTCGGCTCGCTCGACAAGAACTCCGACACCGTCGGCACCGGCATCGTCGGCGCGCCCGAGTGCGGCGACGTGATGAAGCTCCAGATCCAGGTCGAGGGCGACACCATCGTGGACGCCAAGTTCAAGACCTTCGGCTGCGGCTCCGCCATCGCCTCCTCGTCGCTCGCGACCGAGTGGATCAAGGGCAAGAAGGTCGACGAGGCCATGGCGATCTCGAACACCGAGATCGTCGAGGAGCTCTCGCTGCCGCCCGTCAAGATCCACTGCTCGGTGCTCGCCGAGGACGCCATCAAGGCGGCCATCACGGACTACAAGCAGAAGCAGGGCGAGGAGTCCGAGGCGGCCGCCGAGGCCCAGAACGCCTGACCCCGCCGCCGCCTCCCCCAGGGGGCGGCGACCACGAGATCCCTCTCCGAGAATCGCACCATGGCTGTCGGCATCACCGAACGCGCGAAGAAGGAAGTCAATCGCATCATCGAGGACCAGAACCTGCCCGACGGCACGGCGCTTCGCGTCGGCGTCAAGGGGGGCGGGTGCTCGGGCTTCTCCTACACCCTGGGCTTCGACGACGAGGTCAAGGCCACCGATCAGATCAACGAGGAGGACGGGGTCAAGGTCATCTGCGACCCCAAGAGCTTCCTCTACCTCAACGGCACGGTCGTCGACTTCGAGGAGAGCCTGATGGGCCGTGGCTTCAAGTTCACGAACCCCAACGCCTCGAAGAGCTGCGGCTGCGGGGAGTCCTTCTCCGTCTGACGACGCTTCGCTGAAGAGGATGCCCACTCCTTGCCCCAACTGCGGCGAGGGACTCGAGACCCCGCTGGCGTGCGGCGCCTGCGGGGTCTTGATCCAGATCGACGAGGACCCTGGCCCCTTCGAGGTGCTGGGACTCGCGCCGTCGATCGACGTGGACGCCGAGGACGCTCGCAAGCGGCTGCGCCGCTTCACCCGGCTGGTTCACCCCGACTTCTTCGCTCTCGCGGGCGAGGACCAGGTCGCCCTCGCGGAAGCCGCCGGCGCGCGGCTGAACGCGGCTCACGACCTCGTCGCCGACTTCAGCGCCCGCGCCGACTGGCTGGTGCGGCACCTCGGGGGACCCTCCGAGAAAGAGCTGGGAGCGATGCCCCAGACCTTCCTGATGGAGGTCATGGAGTGGAACGAGGTGCTCGAGGAGAACGCCCCGGGGAGTCCCTGCCTCGCCGCGCTCGCACGCGAACTCGGGGAGCACCGCGAAGGCCTCGTCAGCGCCATCACCGCCGCCCTCACCCCCCTCCCCTCCCCCGGCGACGATTCCCTCGGCGCCGTGCGCAAGGACCTCAACGCCCTGCGCTACGTGGACCGCGCCCTCGCCCGCGCCGCTGGCCAGGCGCCTCCCCGCTGACCACCTGAACCGGACTCCGATCCCGTGGGCTACATCGAACTCGACGTCCTCGACTCGTCGCCGAAGCGCGTCGTCATCGGCATCGACCTCGGCACGACCAACTCCCTCCCGGCGATCTGGAAGGACGGACGGCCGGAGGTGCTCCGTATCGAGGGCGAGGCGGCGCTCGTGCCCTCCGTCGTGCACGTCAAGGAAGACGGCACCGCGATCGTCGGTC
Source organism: Planctomycetota bacterium (assembly GCA_002862085.1). Taxonomy (GTDB): domain Bacteria; phylum Planctomycetota; class UBA1135; order UBA1135; genus Saltatorellus. Next base: position 82,050 of record PKCK01000081.1, read on the forward strand.
GCTCGGCGCGCGCGCGGTCCCTCGACGACCCCGCCCACACCGTCCACAGCGTCAAGCGCTTCATGGGGCGCAGCCTCTCCGACATCGACGACGCGGACCTGGCTCGCCTGCCCTACGGCGTGTCCGAGACCGAGCGCGGCCTGGTGCAGATCGAGGTGCGCGGCAAGCGCTTCAGCCCCCAGGAACTCTCCGCC